>CANRKK010000011.1 GCA_947631195.1 uncultured Clostridia bacterium | reverse complement strand
GGATATGGCTCAGTTGGTAGAGCGATGCGTTCGCAACGCATAGGTCGCCGGTTCGAATCCGACTATCTCCACCAAAAATCGTCGGGCGGAAGTTTTTTCCGCCCGACGATTTTTTTTGATTGTGATTCGAAACGGCGAAGCCGCGTGAGAATCCGCGCGAGCAAACGAAGTTTGCGAAGCCCTGCCGGAGGACGAGCGCGGAGTTTTCAAAACAGTGGACACCCACTGTTTTGCCGCGCGAGATGAGTGAGCGCATAATGCAAGGCGCGAGCGATGACCGAACACGGCGTTGTTCCTTACGCCGTGTGAGAACCCGCCTGCGGGAAACGGCAGACTATCACATGCGTCTGCCGGTTTTTTTGTCCGAGGGGGCATAATAAATGGCGAAAGGCGGGAAAATTATAACATTAACAATTCTTAACGGGAGCGTTGGGCGGAGATATTATTTTCCGGCTTGCGCGGAGCTTTTTTATTTGTTATAATAGCTACGGGAGTGTATATGAATTATACCGTTTGCGAAAGAAATCTGTTGTTTGTAGAGGACGACGAAAAATTAAAAAGCGAAATGACCGCCTACTTTTCGCCCGCGAACACCGTTTATACGGCGTCGGACGTGGAAGAAGCCGTTGATATTTTGGCAAAAACAGGCGACATAGACGCCGTTATTCTGGATTTGATACTCAAAAACAGCATGGGAACGGAACTTTTTAAAGTGTTCCCCGAATTGCCTCCCGTGATTATTTTGTCCTCTTTGGACGGCGAGGACACGATTTTTACGGGACTTACCTCGGGCGCGGCCGACTATGTGGTAAAGCCCTGTTCCATGCGCCTTCTGGAGACGCACATCGCTATGCGGCTTTTGCCGAAAGCCGACGCGGTGGCAACTTTCGGCGCGTTTTCCGTGGACGCCAACGCGCGTACCGTAAAATATAAAAACATGCCCGTTTTGCTTACTCCGTCCGAATTCAATATCCTGTTGTTTTTGGTGAAAAACCGCGGCAGATACTTTACCGCAGACGAGATTTATGAAAACATCTGGTGCGCGCCGAGCCTGCACACCACGACGATACGCACCCACCTGTCGTCCCTCCGCAGAAAACTGAAAGCCGCCATACCCTCGAGCGATATAATCCGCACCGAATTCAACAAGGGATACTGCTTTACGGGGGAAGCGCTATGAAGAAAAATATAGTAAACGTCCTTGTTTTGGTAGGTGTGTTTCTTTTGTGCGCGGCGTTTTCGCTTATTTTGCTTTTTACGGCAGGTAACGCCGTAGAAGATACGCCTATCCGGAAAAAAGATATTTCGGGCTCTTCCGTAAACACCGTCTCTATTTTTGATGTAAAAGGCGTTATGGAAATGACGGCAGTCAACTATCTCCCCAACGACTTTGCGGGACAAAATGAAACCGTCTCCGGTGAAAACGACGGCTCGAAGCCCGCAAGACGGGGGACGTACCGCTTTTATATAGACACCCTGACGGCGGAAGAATGGTCAAACCGCGAAAGTTTGGACCGTCTTTTGAAGCCCGACGGCAACTGGCACCTGACGATGTACCTCCCTCCCATATTCTCCGCGTGCAGCGTGTTCGTGCAGTACGAAAACGAAGAGTATATCGGCTCGATCGACAGATATAATATCAACTACTATACCAATTACTCAGCGCCCTCCGAATTTGACGATTCCGTTTCGCACCAAACGGCAACAAAGCCGATGTTTATAGATATCCCTATCTCTTCGAACGGTAAGTATTCGATAGAATGTAAAGTGACGATACATTATGAATCGGACAACGACAACTTTGTGGGATTTTTGGGCCCCGTTTTAATCGGCGAGGACTCGGCAGTCCGCAATGTCGTAAACAGGAACCGCTCTATACTTTTGGTCGGGGCGATAATCGGGGCGACTACCTTTTTTATGTTCGTTTTGATTTGCATTTTAAAGCGCTCCTTCCCCTTCGTTCCGCAACTATTATTTGCCGCGGGGATTTTTTCGGCGTTGTTTTCAACGTACGCGCTATTCGGTTTTACGACCGTTCCGTATTTATTTTCGGCGATACGGCGGTTTTCGGTGGGATTTCTGCTGTTTGCCTCTGCGCTGTATCTTCCCAAAAAAGTCGGGAAAATACCCGTCTTATATCCGACGAGCGCAATCGCAGCCGTCGCAACGGTGTTGGCGTTTGTATCGTCTTTTTGCACGAGCGTATCAGCATATTCGGCAGTATGTTACACATATATGGCTTTGGCGTTTATCTGCATTGTCGTTGTGTTTGCATTTACCGTACGGGACGTATATAAAAATAATCCCGTGGGGCTGCGTTTGAACACCGTAGTCACGGGAGTTTCAACCGTTATGGCATTGTTTGCGCTTCAGTCCATTCCGTTCATCACGTTTTCCCCCGCGTTTTGGCTGTATATAGTGGAGCTTGGCATAACGTTTGTGTTGGGACTGCGGGAATTTATCTCTGCCGAAATACACAATCGCTATCTTACGACCAATCTGGAACGGGAAGTTGAGCGGCAGACGCAGAGTTTGCAGAACGTCCTTGCCGAACGGGATAAAATATTGCTGTACGTCAGCCACGACATGAAAAGGGCCGTTGTCGGAATGAACGAGTCTTTGACCGACTTGCGCCAGAACCTGACCGCCCCCGAACTGCTTTCAAAAGTGGATTATCTGCTGCAAAAAAACGCCGAACTGAAAAAGGACTTTGCCGATTTGGGAAAGTACGGCAAGCAAAACTACGTTGCGGAGCAGTCCGAAGTGGTAAATCTTGGCGAGATTGTGCAAAGTGTAACGAACGATTTACGACCCGACTGCGAGGCGAACGGAATTATCCTCACGGTTACGGCGCCCGAAACGTTGAACGTGTACGCCAAAAAAATTGCTTTGGAAAGCGTGATACTCAATCTTGTATTGAACGCAATAGAACACTCGTACTGTTCGCATTTGTCCGTGACCGCAACAAAGCGCAAGGGAATATGCCGCCTTGAAATAACGGACGACGGACAGGGAATTACGACCGACAAAAACGTATTTGACCCGTTCGTGTCGGGCAGCCCTTCGGAAAGCAATTCGGGCCTCGGCCTGTTTTTGGCAAAAAACGCGGTTGAGACTATGCACGGGGAATTGACGTACGAGCGCAGGGATAATCTGACGGTTTTTACCGCAACCCTGCCGCCGGCTTAAGGCGCGGTATTTGCCCCCCATTAAATAAGGCAAGCCTGACAAGGCTTGCCTTTTAGTTTTCTCTTTTTTTGCTTTTACGGCCTTAAGCCTAAGCCGCCCTCTAAGGTTATGGTTTCGCCCGTCATATACTTGAAGTCGGGCGAGGCCAGCTGCACGCACACGCGGCCAATTTCCAGCTCCGCGTCGCCGAAGTGCCCCGCGGGGGGAGTGTGGACGTTTGCCTTGTACGCTTCGGGGTAGTCCTGTTGGAATTTTTCGAGCTGCGCCGTCCATGCAAGCGGGCAGATTATGTTGACGTTTATTCCGTCGGGCGCCCATTCGGTTGCCGCCACGCGGGTGAGTCCGCGTATGCCCTCCTTCGCAGCGGCGTACGCGCACTGCCCGAAGTTGCCGAAAAGCCCCGCGCCCGAAGCAAAATTTATCACCGAGCCCTTCGTCTGTTTAAGATACGGATAGCACGCTTTCATATAGTAGAACGTTGCGTACAGCCCCGAATATACAGCCAGATCAAACTGTTCCTTTGTGTGCCCCGCCAGCGGCACTCCCGAGGCCGAAGCCTGCGCGTTGTTTATAAGCACGTCTATCCGCCCGAACGTCTTTACCGTTTGGTCAACCACGCTCTGCACGACCGCCTCGTTGTCCGCGCCCGCGTTGACGTCTGCGGCGACGGTGAGCACCTTTACGCCGTAGAGCCGCTCCAGCTCCTCTTTCGCGTCGGCAAGTTTTTTGACGTTCCTGCCCGTGATGACGAGGTTTGCACCCTCTTTAGCGTAGGCGGTTGCTATTCCGTAGCCTATCGAGCCGCAACGCCCGTCGCTTAACGCCGCGCGCCCCGCGCCCGTAACTATTGCCGTTTTACCTGTTAAAAATCCCATAATGACCTCCCTTTATTTCTTATTATTATTTTTGCCCGAAACCGGCTTAAAATTACGGGGCCGTTCCCGTAAAAACAGCCCCGCACACAGTTAAATATACTTACGATAACCTTACATGGGAATGTAGGATACGGAAGCCGATATCGTCATCATCACGAATATCATACACCAAACGATTGCGCCTGTCCATACGTTTCCCGTAATTCTGTATATCAACCTGTTGAATATGGGCAGAATGAACATCATTACCACCAGCGCAAACACCATGTTCACGTACAGCCAAACTTCCGTGTTGTTGCCCCAATATCCGTAGAACGGGGAGCCCGTAGTGAAGAAACATACGTAGTTTATGAGCAGGATGAACGCAAGGCCCAGACTGTTTGCAAGCGCACCCACGAGGAGCACCTTCCACTCCTTCCAGCCTTCCCTGCCGATGCTGCAATTCACGCGGATCGAGTTGGAGATGTAGAACACGAAGATTATCGGCCAGTATTCAAGCGCGGTTACAAACATTCTTGCGTTTATCGGCGCGGCGGATACAAGCATAAACCTGAAATCCTGGTGGAATATCCAATAGCTTAGATGCACGAGCAAATAGAACGCCCCGAACATTACAAGCGCCAGCAAAATAGCCTTGCCCACGTTGAGTAAAACTCTGCCGACGTAGCGCAGAACGCTTTTCTTATTGCCCTTGTCCAAATCGCCGTAGCCCGTGATTTTTATCGCCTTGAATTTATCCCAATCGTACGCGGGTTGGATTCCCTTTACCTTGAACATGATATATTCGTACAGGTTTTCCAAAAGCGTAGTGCCGAAGAATATCACAAGGCCTATCGCGCCGTTTATCGCCGCCCACAGAAGGATCGCGTTGACCATTCTTGCGGGGAACACGTATGTATATACGCTTGCCGAATTTCCCGTGGGGAAGATCTCTATGGAGAGATTTGCAAGCGGGATATAGTCGAGGCAGGCGATGATGGCCGTCACTATCATGCACGTCCAGAAAATCACCTTGTGCGCGACCGTTTTCTTTTCCCTTACCAATCCCGCCGCGCGGCCCTGCACGGTGTTCAAGGGGGCGCTACCGCTCTCCTCTTCCTGCACAACTTCCCTGATTTCGTCGTCCGAAGTTTCCTCAGCCTTTTTAGCTTTGAGGGAACGGAACACGGGGGTATTCATAAGCACGGCGCACAGGGCTATCACAAAGGTGAACGCCGCCGCAAGCGCGATGCCGTTTGAAAATTCCTTGCCGAACCAAACCTGCGAGCCGCCGCCGATATCCGAACCCATATTCAAAGTCTCGTTGAAGAAGTCTACAGTGTTGGCTATACTTACGCCGTCGTACATTTCAAAGCAGTGGTTTATGTTTTCGCGGTGAACTATTCTGTAGGTGCCGTTTGACATATCGCCGTAGCCGTGGTCGAACGCAACGGACGTATAGCCGTTGTCTTTGCCGCTCACTTCGTTGATAAAGCGCAGGCTCGCCACTTCGAAGGACTCTATATCCGACTGGTAGCGGAAGGAGCCCTCGTCGTAGTATGCGTATGAAAGCGCGGCGTTGCAGTTAAGTTTGGCATATTTGTTGATGGACGAAAGTTTGATATATCCCGATACGTATGCAGATTTTATCACGCTCGTCTCGAAGCTCGTTCCCGCCATGTCCGAAGCGAGAGTTACCACGTTGCCGCCGCCCGCCGAGTGGCCGACCGCGCCGAAGCGGGTTTTATCGCAGAATTTGAAGTCGTCGGTGTTGTTGTAGACGTATTGGACGAGATACTCGAGGCCGTTCGCGCCCGACGTGGAGGGCTCGTTCGTGCCGCCCTGTCCGCCCGGGTCGGAGGTGAATACCACCGCTCCCCGCCTTGAAAGCTCGATTGCGTACTGCGACATCGTCGCCTTGGTGCGGGTGAACCCGGGGAGAACGAACACTACGGGCGCGGGATTTTCTTCCGTCGCCGTTTTGGGAACGTACATTGTAACCGAATAGGTTGTGTCGCCGTCGAAGGTGTACGCCTCGCCGTTTATCTCGCCGTTGTTATAGTAGTGGGTCATGTCGCTCGTCAGGGTGAAATCGGAAACCTTTACCGAAAAGCCCGTCGTTTCAAAGCACATTGCCGAAAAACTTGCAACGATAATCATGCCGAACGCAACGCACATCGTTATAAAGCTCTTCGTCCTGTAAAAAGGAGTCTTTTTTGCCGTTTTTGCAGGCTTTTCGGGCGCGATGTTTTGCCTTATTACCACAAGTTCGTCCTCGGTATTGCGGAAGTACGCTATGCAGCACAAAACGAACGCGGGCAGGCAGACGATACTTAAAATCCAGCAGACCAGCAGCTTGATTTGTTCGCCCTTTTCAAGTTTGACCGCCGTCATCTTTTCCCTTACGGAGGTTATGACAAACCCGTCGTAGAGGCTTATGAGAGCAAATATCGCAAAGCCTATATACCAATAATTTCCCAGTGCGTAGAAGCACGCCGCCGCCACGAACCATAGCGCCGTAAAAACGTACAGGCATATGGCCGCAGCCTTTAAAAGTTTACTCTTTAAGTACATATTTTACCCCCTTTATGCCGCCATATATATGCCGACTTCTTTGGCGTCTTCAGTGTACAACCAACCGTCGCTGTTTTCGCCTTTGAGCCAATTGTATACGGTTATGGCCAAGTCGCTATTTTTTGAGCTTTCGGTGATTGCTATTGTGCGTTTATTTGCACTGCCCATAAGAACATTGTCCAAACGATAGCCATCTTTTACAGCGATTTTACCTTGGGAAGTTATATTTACGCCCAAGCCGAAAATCATATCGTAATCGCCCGCAGCGTTTACGGCTGCACCGACGTCGGCAACACCGCCGCTGCCAATGTCGCGTATATCAATCGTCACTTTTGTAAGGTCGTATCCCTGCGAAGTGAGATAAGTATTTAATGCGGCCTTGAAGTTATTCATAATTTCTTCGGTCAAACCGGAAGTTGAAGTCTTTGAATACCAACCTATCACAAGTTTGACTTCGTCGGTGGGTTCGGGTTCCGGTGTAGAAGGCTCCCAGCCGTAGCCCTCGGGATAATCGACGGCTGTACCGTAGGTGTTCTGTATCCATGCAAATACAACGTTTGTAAGGAAGTTTTCGTTAAGTTTTGCAACATAACGCGCAGTGCTACCTACTTTTACTCCGCCGACGTTTTTAAGGAAGTCCGTTCCTTCGACCCATCCGGCTTTATCGCTTAAATTACTGTTTCCACTCCAGCCCACCATAATATCTACGTTTCCTGCCGCCTTGATTGCCGCGCACGACTCGGCGACATCGCCTTCATAGCCTGTGATTGTGAGCGTGATATTTGCAAGGGTGAAACCCATAGTCTGGAGGTCGGCTTCCAGCTTGGTCTTTAAACTGTCCATATCCGTCTGAGCTATGCCGGAAGTACCTGTCTTTGCATACCAAGCGATATTTAACGTGAACTGTTCATCTGCGCCGACGGTGTACGTGGGCAAATCGGAGGGCTCGGGCTCGGGTTCGGGCTCGGGTTCAGGCTCGGGAATTACTTCGCCCGGTTCGGGATATTCGAGCTGCTGCCCGCCGTAGGTGTTCAAAATCCACGTGTACACCAGTCTTGTGAGGTATTTGTCGTCCAGCCTTGCAGCATAGCGGTTATCCTTTGAACCCAAAGAAGCAACCGCATTATTATCGATATACTTACCTTCCATGCCGCCTGTTGAGTTCAAATTGGAATTTCCTCCCCAGCCGACCATTATGTTCACGTCGCCGTCGGACAAGATGTTTGTGCAGGACGGGCCGACGTTTCCGTCGTACGCGCGGATTACGATATCCATTTCTTCGGGGTTATAGTCCCTTGTTTCAAGGAAAGCGTACATATCCGCGGTGAATGTGGCCATGTACTCTTCGGTAAGGCCGCTCGTAGCGGTTTTGGAATACCACGCCACTACCAAATCCCTGGGAATAGGCGGAAGGAAAGCGGCGTACAGAGTAACGCTCCACCCGTCGCCCTTGACGTAGTCCTTTACGTCGTCGTAGCGGATGAGCCCCGCGTTGCCCGCGATCACAATCTGGTCCCTATCCAGCTCTTCCCAGTTTTCCTGTGCCGTCCAGCCGTAGAATTTTGTGCCCTGCGGCGCGTCTGCCGCCGACGGCGCTTCCACAACCGCATTGTTGAAAATGTTCACGGTATATACGCCGCGGTTTTCGCCGTTGACCATAAGCGTCACCTGAACGTCGCGCTCAAAGGACTTCATAAACGAACAGCCCGAAACCGCCGCGATACACATTACTATCACCAATAATACGGCTACAATGTGCTTTTTCATTTTATCCTCCTCATCAAATTTATAATTTCGGTCTTAAATATAAGACGTTATTCCCTATTTATCGCCAAACACCGTGCGGTGCGCAACTTCCTTTAAGGTTGCGGCCGTTTGGGCGTTTAAATCCCCGTCGTAGTCAACCGTTTCGGGGTCGATACCCAGCAGCGAGGCCATATGCACGCACGCGGCGAGATAGGACCCCATGTATAAGGGGTGGGTGTCGTCCTCCCGATACAGCCACATGGGCGAAGATTTGCCCTCGCTTGCAAGATTATACGTTTCGTAAACGTAAGTGAAAGCCTTGCCGACGTAGGACACGCTTGCGCCCGCTTCCGCCGCCGCGTTTTCGTAAGCCGTGCGCAGCTTTGCTTCCATTGCGGGAACGGTGCCGCCGTAGTCGCCCGCGCGGGCGGGATTGCCCCACGTTTCGTACAAAAACACCTTGCAGTCGGTCTGCGTTGCCCTTATCCTTGCCGCGAGAGTCTGAACGCCCGACAAGAATCCGCTGTAGTTGCTCAGCGGCCTGAAACTTTGCTCCTGCAACACGACGATATCGTAGTCGTTTGCCGCCGTCAAAGCCGCCTCCACCCTTGCCCCGTCTTCGTGGGCGGGGTTTGCCCAGTTGCTCATGTTTTGCGCGCCCGTGGTTATGCTTTCGACGGTCACGTCCGCGCCCGCCGCGCGCGCGAGGGGAGCAAAGATCTTTTCGGGCATGTCGTTATAATAGGTGTAGCTGTTGCCTATAAAAAGTATCTTATAGCTTTGGGGCTCCGCCTCCCCGGCGGGAATTATCTGCCTGCCGTCGGCGGCCTCCACGCGGGAATTTGAATACACTATGCAGTTTTCGGGGAACACGTTTCTGCCTATCGCCGTGACGCTTGCGGGCAAAGTTACGGTCTTTACCGCCGTCTGCGCAAAGGCGTTGTCGCCTATATAGGTAATGCCCCCGCCGATAATTATTTCGGTGACCCTGCCCGATTTTGCGTACCACGGGGCGTCCTTAACCGACGGGTAGTCCCTCACTTCGCCGCTTCCTTCCACCGTAAGAATAAACCCATAGTTGCCGTTATCCGAAAAGCGGGCGGCGACGGTTGAAGAAAGATTCCAATAAGGCAATCCTTCGTCCTTTGTGCAGGCGGACAGCAGGACGGCGCACAGGAGCGCCGCGGAAAGTATGACGACTGTAATTTTTTTAAAATTTTTCATAATAGCAATGTTTCAGGCAGAGCGCATATGCATGCGCTCTGCTCTTTTTATATCCGCGGTATAAAAATTTTCGCGGGATTTTTGAGATTTGTTCGTCTTTATTTTTTGTATAATTTGGAGACGCCCGTGTTTATTGCCGCCTCGGCGACCGCCTTTGCAACGGCCTCGTGCGCGCGCTTATCCCACGCCTTGGGCAATATGTACTCGCGGGAGAGCTCGCTGTCGGACACGCAACTTGCAATGCCCCTCGCCGCGGCCATCATCATCTCCAAATTTACGGTGTTTGCCCTTACGTCCAGCGCGCCGCGGAACAGCCCGGGGAACACGAGCACGTTGTTTATCTGGTTTGCGTACTCGGACGAGCCCGTGCCCACTATGTACGCGCCCGCTTCCTTTGCGTCGTCGGGGTTGATTTCGGGAACGGGATTTGCGCACACGAATACTATGGACTTTTCGGCCATCGAGGCAACCATCTCCTTGGTTACGCAGTTAGCAACCGAAACGCCGATGAGAACGTCCGCGCCCTTCAGTCCGTCGGCAAGCGTGCCGTGCATTTTGGAAAGGTTGGTAAGTTTGGCGATCTCCCTCTTTGCGGGGTTTTCAATGTTGTCGCCGTCGCACAGAAGTCCGTTGGGGCCGCACATCTTGATATCCTTTACGCCGAACGCCAAAAGGAATTTTGCTATCGCTATCCCCGCCGACCCGGGGCCGTTTATTACGACTTTGATTTGGTCTATCTTTTTGTCCGCCAATTTCAGCGCGTTTAACAGCGCGGCCGCAGTGACTATCGCCGTGCCGTGCTGGTCGTCGTGAAAGACGGGTATATCCAGCTCCTGTTTGAGGCGGGTCTCTATTTCAAAACAGCGGGGAGCGGAGATGTCCTCCAAATTTATTCCGCCGAAGGAGCCCGCTATAAGTTTTATGGTCTTTATGATATCCTCGGTATCTCTCGACCCTATGCAGATGGGGAAAGCGTCCACGTCGCCGAATTCCTTGAAGAGCGCGCACTTGCCCTCCATTACGGGCATGCCCGCCTCGGGGCCGATATTGCCCAAACCCAAAACCGCCGTTCCGTCCGTGATGACGGGCACCGTGTTCCAGCGGCGGGTCAGATCGAAACTCTTTTCAACGTCCTCGTGTATGGCCATGCAGGGCTCGGCAACGCCCGGCGTGTAGGCAAGCGACAAGTCCTCGCGGCTGCAGACGGGAACCCTAACTTTGGTCTCTATCTTGCCCCTCCATTCCCCGTGTTTTTTAAGTGATTCCGCTCTATAATCCATTATCAGATACCTCCGTATAAAAATGATAATAAATTTCAAAATATTTTATTTGCTTTCAGTGTTTACATTATACAACGCTTTTGTTATAATGTAAAATGATAATATGTCATACTACCCATAACAAAAATGCATAACTGCGGGGAGGACCTATGAATTACGAATACTGTAAGATATTTTACTATGTGGGAAAGCACAAAAACATAACCAAAGCGGCGGCGGAACTGTATTCCAGCCAGCCCGCCGTTTCCCGCGCGATACAAAATTTAGAACAGGAATTGGGCTGCAGGTTGCTCGTCCGCACCAAGTCGGGCGTGGAGTTTACGCAGGAGGGCAAAATCCTGTACGAATACGCAAGCATAGCCTATTCCCAACTATTGAAAGCCGAAGACGAGGTGATGGGCTCGGTGAGCACCGAAGGCGGCACGATTTATATCGGCTCCACCATTACGGCGCTGTACGGATATCTGTTCGACATTTTGAACGACTTCCGCGAAAAGCACCCCAAAGTCAAATTCAAAATCACCACAAGCTCCTCCGACAAGGCCATAGAAAAACTGAAAAACGGCATCGTGGATATGTCCTTCGTGACGACGCCGTTTAAAATAAGCAAACAGTTTTCGATTGTAAAAATAAGTAAGTTCAACGATATTTTGATTGCGGGCAACCGCTTTTCAAAGCTGAGGGGGAAAACTCTTTCGCTTGAAGATTTATCCAAGTATCCGCTGATTTGCCTCGAGGAGGGCATGCAGCTGAGGGAATTTATAGACAATATTTTTGCGGAACACAATTTGGCGTTCACCCCCGAGATAGAGCCCGACAGCGCGCACCTCATCGTGCAGATGGTGCGGCACGACTTCGGACTCGGGTTTGTGCCGCAGAGCATGGCCGAGGAGGCGATAGGGCGCGGGGAGATATTTAAAGTAAACCTCACCAACGAATTGCCCGCAAGGCATATCTGCCTTATCACCGACCCCCACCACCCGCTTACGAGCGCGTCGAGAGAGCTTGTGCGCATGATAAATTCGGAGTTGAAAAAATAGCCTTTGCTGCGCCTGTTTTATTTGCCGTATTTTTCCCTATACATTCCGATGCACTTGCGGATTATCTCCAACGCGTCGTACTTGTGGCAGATTTCCTTGACGGTCGTCTGCTTGTGTTCGAGCATCTTATACACCTCGAAAAAGTGCATCATTTCATCGAAAATGTGGCGGGGCAATTCCTTGATATCGTAAAAATGCTTGTAATTCGGGTCGTTGAGGGGCACGGCGATAATCTTTTCGTCCATTTCCCCGCCGTCCACCATTTTTATGACGCCTATCGGCGAACAGGTGACCAACGTCATCGAAAATATAGGCTCGTTGCACAGCACCAGCACGTCCAAAGGGTCGCCGTCGTCGGCCAGAGTGCGCGGGATAAACCCGTAGTTTGCAGGGTAGACGGTTGAGGTGTATAAAACTCTGTCCAGCCTTAAAAGCCCCGTCTCTTTGTCGAGCTCGTACTTGGTTTTGCTGCCCTTGGGTATCTCCACAAGCGCCTCGAACTTGTTTTCCGTTATCCTTGTTTCGTCAATGTCGTGCCAGATATTCATAGCGTCCTCCTACGCGTTTATAGATTTATGGTAGCACGCGCCGCCCGTTTTGTAAAATACCGATTGCATATGAGTATCATAACATAAAAGCATACCTGCCGCGCCCGATTATGCGGTTTTTGTATTTTTTCGCCGCGCCGAATACGCTAAGGCGCAAAATAAAAATACCCTGCGCGCTTCTGAAAAATTTACCCCTCCGCTATTGACTTGAACGTTTTAATGTGGTACAATATGGTACGTTGGTGATAGGCGGTCCGCTTGGTCGAGGCGCATAAATTGCATTTAATGACAAAACAGCCGCCCATTAAACTGAAAAAATTTGCAAAAAACTTAATACGTTTTGACATTTTGGGGATATAGCTCAGTTGCAAGCGTAACGCTTGACCTCAGTTTCTTTATTGCGCTTGCACTTAACTTGCTTTTGCGCAGTTCAAAAATATAAAATTTAATGCATATGGGGTTGTAGCGCAGTTGGTAGCGCTTGCGCGAGCCCGAAGGGCGACGTTTGGCGCTTGCCGCCAAAACTGCATTCGGCTTGGAGGAGTTCCTACGACAAGCCGCAATGACATTCACTCGTTTGAAACGGAAAACTTAATATTTTATCTATACTTGGGGATATAGCTCAGTTGGTAGAGCGCTTGAATGGCATTCAAGAGGTCGCCGGTTCGACCCCGACTATCTCCACCACAGAACAGACGGAGGCGCTTTTGCCTCCGTCTGTTGACTTTTTGATTGAAATAAGTTACCATCATATTGAATATAAACGGCAATACGGAGGGGACGTTATGGGATTTTTAAGAAAATTCGGGGACGACAAAATCAAACGGATGACCACCGGGCAAAACGCGGAACTGTTCGGGCGGTTAAAGGCGGACGTGTTGGCGGGCGAAGTTTTCCCGGCCGTCCGCATGAACGAGCTCCACTTTTATTACAAGGGCGGGCGGCTGTACAAATTTGCAAACGGCAGGTTTGTGCGCGACCCCCGCTACTCCATATATAGCCGCGGCGCGGAAATTGCCGACCCATACGAAAGGGCCAAAGCCGAAAACGCAAACAAATTCACCAACCAAAAGGGCGGAGCGGCCGAAAGGCGGCTTTTGGACGGTCTATACCGCCACACCTACGGCGCAGGGCAGGGTTCGGACGTAGTTGTGCTGGATATAGAGGTAAATTTAAACGGACGGGACGTACAAAAATGCGACCTGCTGCTGTTTAACACCATCACACGCGAGCTGATGTTTGCGGAGGGCAAAGTATTTTCGGACAGGCGCGTTAAATGCGCGGAGGGCCGCACTCCCGAAGTTATCGGACAGGTGAAGAGCTACACCTCCTCCGTTGCCGCGCAACGCGGCACGATAGTTGAACAGTACTGCCGCTATACGGATATAGTAAACAGGCTGTTCGGCACGGAGTTCAAGCCCCCGTTGAGCATAGCGGAGCCCGTAAAACTGCTCGTCTATCAAACGGACGTAAACGCAGTCCGCACAATCGATATAATCGAAAATAGCCTCGGCAGGGGGAACGTGATGTGGACGGCGGGCGAACCCTCCCTGCGGGAAATCTGGGAGGCTTTGCGCTGACATGCAGATTAAAATTTACAGGGGGACGCACAGGATAGGCGGCTGCGTTACAGAAATAAAAACTGAGGACGCGCGGATAATAATAGACGCGGGCGAAGAATTGCCTCCTTTTGACGGGAACGCCCCGCTTGAAATAGAGGGCGTAACCTGCGGAAATGCGCAGTGCGGGGGCGTGTTTATCACCCACTATCACGGCGACCATGCGGGAATGTATAACAGGATTTTGCCGTCCGTGCCCATATATATGGGGAGCGCGGCCAAACGGATATACTCGCTTGTGCAGCGGGCGGCTCACGCACAAAACGGGACGGATTTCGGGCGCGTAGAAACTTTTAAAACCTACGAAGCGGGCAAACCCATTTGTATAGCCGACATGAAAATAACGCCGTACGCCATAGATCACTCTGCGTTCGACGCCTATATGTTTTTGGTTGAATCGGGGGGCAAGCGGGCGCTGCATACGGGCGATTTTCGCATGCACGGCGCGCGCGGACGAAAAATGCCCGAAGTGTTCAAAAAATATGCGCGGGATATAGACGCACTCATTATTGAGGGAACAATGATGAGCCGCCGCGGCGAAACAATTTTGACGGAGAGACAGCTCGGGCAGCGGGCCCAAAAAATTTTGCATGACAACAAGAGCGTTTTTGTGCTTTGCAGTTCGACGAATATCGACACGATTGCCGAATTCTTTTGGGCGGCCGCAGCCGAAAACCGAATGTTTATCGTGTGCGAGGACGACTACCAATCGAAGATTTTGCGCGTCGTTTCGCAAAACGCCAAGTCCTCTTTTTATGATTTCGGGCGCGGTAAAGTTTATGCGTACGGCAAAAATCTGCACGGCGCGATGGCGGAGCGCGGCTTTTGCTTTATAGGCCGCACAAACCGCATAACCAGGCAGGCTTTAAACGCCTTTTCAGACAACGTCCTTATCTATTCCATGTGGACGGGCTATCTGAACAAGTCCCACCCCGCCTATGACGAATATAAAAGTTCCTTTGTAAACGAGGCGGTTGCAAACGGCAGCAGCCTGAGATATCTGCACACTTCGGGCCACGCAAGCGCAGACCAAATACGTCGGGTGTGCGCCATAACTGGGGCAAAGACAATAATTCCCATACATTCCGAATATCCCGAGGCGTTTTACAGCCTTGGAACGGACGGGGCCGTGCATGTGCTGCAGGACGGGGAAAGCATAACAGTGTAGCCTTTCCCTGCCGCTCTGCGGAAACGGCGGACTATCGTCATTTAAAAGACGGACGTTAAATCAATGTCCGTCTTTTAATCTTCAAGCCCTAAAATATAATTTGCAGATAAATCAAGTTCCTTGCATATACGCGCAAAAGTATCCAGCTTAGGCAATTTTTTTGTAGTTGAATACTGCGTAACCATTTCGGGGGAGATACCCACCCTTCTTGCAATTTCAATAGTAGTAAGGTTACTTGCTTTAAGTTCCTGGCTCAATCTTTGTTTTATTAAATCCATAATAACCTCCCTATTGAAATTTTATAACTATCAGTTAGATTTTACTTGACAACTAACTGTCGGTTAGTGTATGATAATGATGAATCTTTTATTCAAAGGAGCAACATTATGAAAAAAACAAAATTTAAACAATTAATTTTACTGTTATGTTTTGTCTGCATTACTGCCATTTTTTTATTATCGGCGTGCAACAAAGCAGACAACAACACAAACAACAACACAAACAACAATATTGAACCAACAAGTATTACTCTTTCTGAAACCAATATTACTATGTCGATAGGAGAAAGCCATCAGCTTTATGCCACTGTTTCTCCACTAAATGATAATAATAAAGTCGAATGGCTTTCAGTAAATACAGCCATTGCTTCCGTAGACACGACAGGTAATGTTACCGCTATTGCAAACGGTACAGCGCTGATTCAAGCTAAAACTCAAAACAATCTAGTTGCTTCCTGTACCGTTACAGTCAAACAGGAATTAGGTAATTTAACAATTGATGTTACTTACAGAAATGGTTATAACGCATCTACACTTGCCGATAAAAACGCACGCATAGTTATAATACCTGAAAATTTGCAAAGTTTTCCTGACGATTTCACGATATATGACGACCATGATTTTAGTTCATATGGAATTTATTTAGGGAAAACGGACACGGACGGGAAGAAAACTTTTAACGATATCCCTGTGGGTAAGTATAGAGTAATTGCACAATCAAATGTTGTGGAATATGATATACAGACTCGAAGCGATATAAGGAACTTAACAGAAGACGGAGAAAAAGTAATAAAGCACATATTCGGTGATACTCTATATCAAACATTACAAGACTTAAAAAATAAAACTAAACCAAACACAAATATGAATTCTTATTCTTCTCTTGCGATGTCACTGTCCTCTCGCATGTCGGAGGGTAAAACAATCGAAATAAAAAATACAACTCAATCAATAAGCATTGCAATTACTACAATATAAGTAAAAAGGAGAGGGATATGGCAGATATGGGAACAAAAGAAGCTGCTGAACTTTGGGGCGTATCCCAAAGAAAAGTTGCGGATTGGTGTAGAAAAACGAGCGATAAAAGGATAACGCAAGATAAAAAAGGCAGTCCTTATCATATCCCGAAAGACTATCCTAATCCTTTTGTAAAGTAAATTTCTAATAAAAAATTCGATTTATTTTACTGCTACTCTCTAACAAGAACGGACGGAGACTTTGGGGCCTCCGTCATTTTTTGTGCGAACCGCCGCTCTGCGGAAACGGCGAAAAATTATTTATAAAAACATTGCTTTATACTTTGAAATATGCTATACTGATTATACCGAACGGCTTAAATTGTATAAATTTTTTAGGGGGAAATACTGTATGGCTGATTGTCCGAAATGTAAAAAGGCTGTGGGCGACGCGAATTTTTGTCCCGAATGCGGAACTAAAATACCCAAAGACTCCGACACGGATTTGGATAAAAAAATCGACGAGTTTTTCGAGGCTCTTGAAAACGCCTCCCAGGAGGATAGGGACGGTTTTTTTAAACTGCTTGAACAGGATTTAAAAAATAACAAGTTACAAAAATAAAGATATATAAATGTTCCATTTGGGGCGGAGGCTTTTGGCCTCCGCCCTTTTTTGTTTGTTGAACTTTAATGTTTATTATAATTATTCTAAAATAATTTACGGCGCAAGCAGGGTTTCCCTGCGCCGGCGCACCCAATTTGCGCACACTTGCGCCTGAGCGGGGTGAATTTGCGCCATTATATTATGGTGCGCCCTTAATTATGGCGCAAAGAGGGCGAGCAGCCCTCAAACTCACGAAAAAAGCAGACATCGTCGAACGTCTGCTTTTTTGTGAACCTTTTTGAAACGGTTTGTAGCGCTCAGCGGAATGTATGGCTAACGCAAGTTGAGGTTGTAACGCTCGTTTCGCCCAGAAATAAATATATGTATTGCGCTTCTCCCACCCGCCCTTTCAGGGCACCCTCCCCCGTTGACACGGAAGAGGGCAAGATTGGGTTGCCATTCCAAACAGCCTCGACCAGCCCACATGGGGATTATTTCGCTTACCGCTTCGCTCACGCTCAAAATGACACGGCTTAACTTGCTTTGCAATTATTTTAAATTGCGATGCAATTCCTATCGTTCTGTCGTTTTCCGCAAGCGGGCGGAGCCGAGGACGGGCGCGGCCTTTTTGGCGGAAACGCTGCGGAGGACTAACTTATACAGTTCCATGGCGGGGATTACCGACAGCGAGGCGGCGAACACGGTTAGCCACTGCGCGGCGCCCAAGTTGACCAGCCCGAACGCGGAGGACAGGGGCGTTGCGCACAAAATGACGTTTATAGCAATCCCCGCGGCGACGGTGGCCAGCAGAATTTTGTTGGAAAACATTTCTAAAAAGGCCGAGGAACGCTCCGAACGGATGTTGAAAGCGTGGAAAAGCTCCGCAAAGGAGAGCGTTAAAAAGGTTACGGTGGTTGCAACGGCATTGCCCCACAGCGCAAGCGAAAGGGCGAACGCGCCCACCGTTACCGCCGTTATGTATCCCCCTCCCGCGGCCACTCCCGCCACCGCCGTTTTGGAAAATATGCCCTCGCCGGGACGTTCGGGCGGACGGTTCATTATGCCGCGGTCCTCCTTCTCCGCGCCGAGAGCGAGGACGGGGAAGCTGTCCGTTATGAGGTTGAGCCACAAAAGCTGCGTGGAGAGCAAAAAATCGAATTTAAAAAAGAAAACGGAGGCTATAAAGATTGCCAGAACTTCGGCAAGGTTGGTGGAAATAAAGAACTGTATCGTCTTTTTTATGTTTTGGGAGATTCTGCGGCCCTCACGCACGGCGCACACTATGGTTGCAAAGTTGTTGTCCGTTATGACCATGTCCGAGGCGTTTTTGGTGACGTCGGTGCCGTCGCCCATGCACACGCCTATGTCCGCGCTCTTTATGCCGGGGGCGTCGTTTATCCCGTCGCCCGTCATAGCCACCACGCGGCCGTGTTTTTTAAGGCACTTGACTATTATATTTTTGTGCTTGGGGGAAACGCGGGCAAACACCGCGGCGTTCAAAATCCGCCTGTCGCGCTCCTCGCCCCTGAGGCCGTCCAGCGTTTCGCCCGTAACCACTTCCCCGGCGTCCTGCGCTATATTAAGCGTCTTGGCTATGGACAGGGCCGTCTGCACGTGGTCGCCGGTTATCATCACGGTCTTTATGCCCGCCGTGCGGCACTCCTCCACCGCCTCCTTTACGCCCTTTTTAAGGCCGTCGTACATGCCCGCCAGCCCTATAAATATCAATCCGCTCTCTTTAAGCCCGCCGCCGAGGGGCCTGTAAGCGAAGCCCAGCACCCTGAGGGCTTTTGTAGTCATTTCGTCGTTTTGCCGCAAAATCTCGGCGCGGTCCTCCGCGGTTATCGGCCTCACGCCCGAAAAACTCAACACGTATGCACATTTTTCAATCAAAAAGTCGGGCGCGCCCTTTGTGAACTGCAGCTTTTCGCCCTCCGCCTCCACCGCGCAGGACATCATCTTGCGCTCGGAAGTGAAGGGCAGTTCGCCCGATTTTTTATAGCCGAATTTGAAATTTTGCGAGTCGGCGTAGTTGATAAGGGCGATCTCGGTGGGGTCGCCCAAATAGTTCCCCCTCTGCCCCTTTACCGTCACGCAGGCGCGCATGCAGGCGAGAAGTTTTTTGGAGGACTCCCCGCTTTGGGAGGGAAAGACGAACACCTGCTCGACTTTCAGCTTGTTTTGGGTGAGGGTGCCCGTCTTGTCGGTGCAAATGACGTTGCAGCAGCCCAACGTTTCCACCGACTTCAATTTCCTTATAACGACGTGCCGCGCCGCCATCTTTTGCACGCCCATGGACATGATTATCGTCACGACGGCGGGAAGGCCCTCGGGAATGGCGGCCACGGCCAAGGATACGGCCGTCATAAAGCTATCTATAACGCTGTCCCCGCGGACGGCCACGCCTATTATAAATATCAGCGCGGTAACGGCCAAAACTAAACACGTAATGGCTTTTCCGAGCTTGGAAAGGCTCTTTTCGAGGGGGGTCGCGACCGCCTTTTCGTCCTTTAACATGGCGGCTATTTTGCCCATTTCCGTGCCCATACCCACCGCCGTGACCACCGCCGTGCAGTTGCCGCCCACGACGAACGTGGAGCCGAACAGCGTGTTTGTCATGCCTCCCAAACTGACCTTGTTGCCGCGTATGCGCGCCGCGCTCTTTTCCACGGCCACGCTTTCGCCCGTCAGCGCGGACTCGTCGCACCTGAGGCCGTGCTCCTCTATTATCCTGCAATCGGCGGGCACCACGTTGCCCTCCTCCAAAAGCACTATGTCGCCCACGGTCAGCTCCGCGCAGGGAATGACGCTTTCCGCGCCGCCCCGCCTCACCCTGCAGGTGTTTGCAGACAGCTTTTTTAAATTCTCTATGGCCCTGTCCGCGCGGAATTGCTGCACGGTGCCCACCGCCGCGTTCAAAAATATGATCGCCAAAATTATAATCGTGTCGGTGAGGTTGGATTTGTCGCGGGTTACGGCCGCGATTATCCCCGATATGACCGCCGCGACAATCAAAAGGATAGTCATAAAATCGGAAAACTGCGACAAGAAAAGCCGCACCACGCCCGCGCTCTTTCCGTTCTCGATGGCGTTTTTGCCGTACGCTTTGACGCGCTCCGCGGCCTCGGCGGAAGTCAGCCCGCCGCGGGTTGTTTTCAGCTTTTTCAGGCAGCTCTCCGCGTCCTCAAAACAAAAATTCTGCATACTCTACCTCAAAGTAAAGTATGCAGGTTTGTCCTCTATTATGATATAGCCGCGTAAGGGTTATTCCTTGAGTTGGGGGAACTTTTCGCAGAGCAGCCCGAACACGAGTTTTGCGCTCTCCGTGGCGCCGAAATTGACCCGTTGCGCCGCAGCCGCGCTCTTGTACGGTTCGAGCAGCGCGGGGTTCTTTATGAACTCTTCCAGCTTGTCTGCAACCTGGGACGGCTTGAATATTTTGAGCGCGTTGCCGACGTACTCTATGTAGTATCTGCCTATTTTTTCCTCTATCGTGGTGGCGTATTTGGTTATTATCATGGGGACGCCGAAAAAGCACACTTCGGCGCACATGTTCGCCCCGCTCTTGCCGCAAAAGACGTCGGCCGAGGCGACGACTTCGAGCATGTTGTCTATCATTCCCATCGGGCGGAAGTTGGTTTCGCCCTGCCCCTTCAGGCCGCTGAATTTTTTATAAAGTTCGGCGTTGCGGCCGCACACGGGCACGAGGTTCACGGGCAACCCCCGCTGCAAAACTATGTTGCAGATCTCCTCCATCTTGCCTATGCCGTAGCCGCCCTCGGCAAGCACCACGGTGAATTTGTCGGGGTCCAGCCCCAATTTTAAGCGCAGCGCGCGCTTGTCTGCGGGAACGTTGTAGGCCTCCTCCCTGATAAGAAAAGGCACCTGCTTCAAGTTGTTTTCGTTGAAGCGTATGGGGTGTTTTTTGAGCGCCTTTTTGTAGCCCGTGGGCGTGGAAACCATAACTATGTCCGCGTCGTAGCTGAACAGCGGGTTTACGTCCGTATCGGGGCAATACATAACCGTGAGGGGCTTGCACTTGCACTTCTTTGCGTAGTAATTGGTTGCCCAGTGGGTGCTGAAAACAAGGTCGGGCGCGTATTTGTCCATCAGCCTGATTCCCGGCCTCCTGGAGCCCATCCGCAAAAAGGTCATCGTGGCCCACGTGGAGAGGTGTATGCGCCAGAATTCCATGTTGAGCGTGGAAAAAAATCCATAGGACGTGTGCTTGTTTTGCGTTTGCACCTGCGAGCAGAGCCGCTCGCCGAATATTTTAAGATTTTTGTTGTCGGTTTCGGTAAAAAAGTTGCAACGGACCACCTCTACCTTGTCGCCGTAGAGCCTTTCAAACTCGTCGGCTATGCTCCTCAAGGGCACTATATGCCCCAGGCCCGCCTCCGTAAAGGGAAATAATACTCTCGGTTTTTTCATATAACCGCTCCCTGAATATAATATAACAATAATATTATATCACGGCTTTTTTACAAGTCAAGTGGTAATAACGCAACTACGTCCCCTTTTTATTGCTCGTCGTGGGGGTGTTCTTCCTCCTCGGAGGGATCGGGGAACTGCGATTTGTCGTAGGCGATGCCGTGCCTGTCGTAATAGTCCTTTATCGCCGCGCGGATTGCCTCCTCGGCCAGCACCGAGCAGTGCATCTTGTGGGCGGGCAGGCCGTCCAACGCCTCGGCAACGGCCTTGTTAGTAAGCTCCAGCGCCTGCGAGAGGGGCTTGCCCTTTATCATCTCGGTCGCCATGGAAGAGGAAGCTATCGCGCTGCCGCAGCCGAACGTGTTGAACTTTACGTCAACTATTATATCGTTTTCTATCTTCAGATATATCTTCATTATGTCGCCGCACTTGGCGTTGCCCACTTCCCCTATGCCGTCGGCGTCGTCAATCTTGCCCACGTTGCGGGGATTGGTGAAATGATCCATAACTTTTTCGCTGTAAAGTGCCATATATGTTCTCCTTTTTTATGTCCGTAGTTTAAATTAAGTGCCTGCGTATGCCCTTTTCAAGGTCCTCCCAGACGGGGGAAATGCTCCTTAAATATTCCACAACCTTGGGGACTTCGGCTATGATGTAGTCTATGTCCTCCTCGGTGTTCGCCTCGGAAAGGGACAGGCGGAGCGAGCCGTGCGCCACTTCGTGCGGGAGGCCCAGCGCAAGCAGCACGTGCGAGGGGTCCAGAGAGCCCGAAGTGCACGCCGACCCCGACGAGGCGCAGATGCCCTTTGCGTCCAAAAGCAGCAAAAGGCTCTCCCCCTCGATGCCCTCAAAGCACATATTCACGTTGCCGGGTAGCCGCGCTTTCCTGTCGCCGTTCAGTTTGGAATGGGGGATTTTGAGCAGCCCGTCTATCAGTTTTTCGCGCAGACGCGTCAAGTATTCCCCGTTTTTACGGAGATTTTCGCACGCCTCCGCAAGCGCGGCCGCCATGCCCGCAACTCCCGCAAGGTTTTCGGTGCCCGCACGCTTGCCGCGCTCCTGCGCGCCGCCCTCGATGAAGGTCAGAAGGGGCAGTCCCTTTTTGCAGTAGAGCGCGCCCACGCCCTTGGGTCCGTGGAATTTGTGGGCGGAAAGCGAGAGCATGTCGATGTTGTCCGCCTTTACGTCCACGGGAATGTGGCCCACCGCCTGTACCGCGTCGGTGTGGAATACAACCTTGGCCTCGCGGCAGACCGCGCCGATTTCGGCTATCGGCTGGATTGTGCCCACCTCGTTGTTGGCGTACATCACCGTGACGAGCGCGGTGTCGGGACGGATTGCCGCCTTTACCTCCTCCACCGTTACAAGCCCGTCGGCGTGAACGTCGAGATAGGTCACCTCGAAGCCCTCGGTCTCCAACTTTTTCAGAGTGTGCAGCACCGCGTGGTGCTCAAACGCCGTGGATATGATGTGTTTTTTGCCCTTTTTCGCGCCCTGCAAGGCCGCCGAACGGATGCACTGGTTGTCCGCCTCGCTGCCGCCCGAAGTGAAGTAAATTTCCCTCGGCTCGCAATTCAAACACTTTGCCATTTGTTCGCGCGCGGCGTCGAGCGCCTCCTTGGCCACCTGCCCCACCGTGTGCAGCGAGGACGGGTTGCCGTAAACTTCTTTGAAATAGGGCGTCATGGCCGCTATGGCCCTGTCGCTCATCGCGGTCGTGGCCGCATTGTCTGCGTAGATAATCTTTGCCAAAATTTTTTCCCTTCTTTTAAGTATGCCTATATTATAATTTTAAATTCCTATAATGTCAATAGGAATTAGTCTGTATTTTTTAAAATCGTAAATTATATCAGATCGCTCAGCTTTTTGGACTTTAAAAAGGTCATAATCACTTCGTCCAACTCTTTAAACAGGGGCAAAGTGGCGCACGTGCCTGCGTTTTGGCAGGGCGCTGAACCGGCTTCGAGGCAGCTGACGGGCGCGAGGGTGCCTTCGCCCGAAAGTAGAATTTCGGCCGCAGTGTAGTCCGTGGCGGGGCGGGCGAGTTTGTAGCCGCCGTTTTTGCCCCTTGCGGACACCACCAGCCCCGCGGCGGACAGCTGTTTTGCCGAAGCCTCGAGATATTTTAAACTTTCATTTTGGCGCGCGGCCACATCGGCAAGGGATATGTAGCCCTCGCCCTCGTGCCGCGCCAAATCTACCATTACTTTTAAGGCATTCCTGCCCTTTGTGGTTATCATCATAGAAAATTCTCCGTTCACAAAAAGCTCGGCAGGCCGTGCCTGCGCTTTTTCGTGATTTTTAGGAGCTCCGCTCCTCTGCCTGCGATTTATTAAGGGCCCGCGATTATATAATCGCAGGCATTCACCTCGCTCAGGCGCAGGTGTGCGCAAATGTGGTGCGCTGGCGCAATCGTAGCTTGCTTGCGCCGTTTATTATTTTAGTTCACAAAAATTTTCGTGCGGTTGCGCGACTTCCCCCCTCCTGTCATTCTGAGTCGGGTGCAACCCGACGAAGAATCTGTCGCGCAGCGACTTTTATTATTTTAAAAATGTTCACAATAATTTTCGTGCGGTTGCAACTTCGTAATTGCAGTATAAATACATGGATGCAACGTCACGTTGCTTTTTGGGCGAAACGAGCGTTACAACCTCAAAAAGCGTTAGCCATACATTCCGCTGAGCGCTACATACCGTTTGCAACAAACATGCGGCGGGCCGCCGCTTTCCCTTGCCCTCTTCCGTCGCCGACCACCATCCCATCTTGGCTGCCCCCACGTTGTGGGGGGAGCTGGACGCGCAGCGGACTGAGGGGGGCAAGCATAACGCTTGAGCATAGTGTCTTTATTGCGTTACCGCCTGATTGAAATTGCCGCACTTAAAACTTGAATGACAATCCCCTCAGTCACCTATCGGTGACAGCTCCCCTTACTAAAGGGAGCCACGGGGAGGCGTGCCCTTACGAAGTCTGCAGGCGGTTAATTTTTTTAAAATAATTATGTTGCAAGCAGGGTTTCCCTGCGCAGCAAGACCCAATTTGCAAACACTTTTGCCTCAGCAGTGGGAATTGCCGCGATTATATAATATGTGCGCCCTTAAAATGGCGGCAAGGACGAGTGAGGCATTTCATAGCACAGCACAGTGCGCTGTGCGTGCCGAGCGAGATGAGCGAGCGTATAGCGCAAAGCGCGAGCGGTGACCGAACACGGCGTTGCCCTTACGCCGTGTGAGAAGCTGGCCGCCCAAACTCACGAAAAATCGCAGCGCCCGCAACGGCGCGAGATTTTTGTGAACTGTGTTAACAATATTGGGGGGGTGGGCGGGACAAAATTTAAAAAGGAATAATTATTTGATATTTTAGTTTAAGGTAACAATCCCCTCCCATCACCCGCTACGCGGGAGCTTCCCCCCAAGGGGAAGAAGCCACGGAGTGGTGCCCTTACGAAGTCCTGCAGACGGTTAAATTTTTTAAAATAATTTACGTTGCAAGCAGGGTTCCCCTGCGCCGCAAGACCCAATTTGCAAACACTTTTGCCTGAGCGGGGTGAATTGTCGCGATTATATAATATGTGCGCCCTAAAAATCGCGGCAAGTGGGGCAGAGCCCCACAAACTCACGAAAAATTTGAGTGTGCGCAACCACACGAAAATTTTTGTGAAACCTTTTATCCGCCGTATGCTATCATCCGCTCGATACACACCGCCGCCGCAACGCGCGTCTCTTCGCTTATTTCTATCTCCTCGCCGCCGTTGCCCGTAAGACAGGCGTAGACTTCGGGCAGGGTGGTGAGCTTCATGTTGTGGCACACCATGTCCTTGGAGAGCGGATAAAACTTTTTGGCGGGGCACCTGTATTGCAGGTGCTGCACGATGGAATTTTCGGTGCCGATTATGAATTCTTTGGCGGCGGACTTTTCAGCGAAGTCCATTATCCCCGACGTGGAACCGACGTAGTCGGCGAGCTCCGCCACCTCGGGACGGCACTCCGGGTGCACCAAAAACAGCGCGTCGGAGTGCAGTTTTTTCGCGGCGAGCACGTCGCTCTTTTCAATCCGCGCGTGGGTGGGGCAGCCGCCCGAAAGCAGCTTGAAATTCTTTTCGGGCAGTTGGTTTTTTATGTACGTGCCCAAATTTATGTCGGGAATAAACAGTATGTTCTTTTCGGGAATGGCGCGGCAGATTTTGAGCGCGCTGGAGCTCGTCACGCAGTAGTCGGCTATGGTTTTAAGCTCCGCAGTGGTGTTGATGTACGCCACGACGGCATAGCCCGGGTACATTTTTTTAACCTCGGCTATCACGTCCCTGTCCATCTGCTCGGCCATCGGGCAGCCCGCCAAAGGGTTGGACAAAATCACCTTTTTTTGCGGCGAGAGAATTTTGACCGTCTCCGCCATAAACCGCACGCCGCACATCAGAACGGTTGACTGCGGGGCGGTTTTGGCCTTAACCGCAAGAGCATAGCTGTCGCCCACGAAGTCGGCCACCTCGCACACCTCTTCGGACATGTAGCTGTGAGCCAAAATGCACACGTCGCGTTCCTTTTTCAGCCGCAAAATTTCGGCCTGCATATCTTTTATCATAATAATACCTATCGATTATGTAGGAATTATACTACATATTTTTTACAAGGTCAAGCAAGCGTAACGCTTGAGCGCAGTTTCTTAAAAATTTTTTCGGAAGAACGGCGGGTGCTCCAATCAAACAGGCGTAACGCTTGAGCGCAGTTTCTTAACGTATTTTTTTTGGGCGAACCGAGCGTTACAGCCTCAAAACGCGTTAGCCATTCATTCCGCTGAACGCTACAACACCGTTTGCAACAAACAGGCGGCGGGCCATTCGGCCCGCCGCAAGCGTTCCGCTTGAGCTTAGTATCTTTATTGCATTATCGCTTTATTGGCGTTTTTAACATTATTGGGGGGGTGGGCGGGACAAAAGCAGCGTGTCGCTGCAGCCGAGTATCTTAATTACCGTACCGCTTGACTTACATTATCGCTTATCAACCGGGAATTGACAATCCCCTCAGTCACCTATCGGTGACAGCTTTCTCACACGGCGTAAGGACAACGCCGTGTTCGGTCACCGTTCGCGCGGGACGTATGCGCTCACTCATCTCGCTCGGCACGCACAGCGCACTGTGCTGTGCTATGAAATGCCTCGCTCGTCCTACTAAAGGGAGCCAAGGGGAAAGCCGTTTCATCAAACCTCGACCAGCCCACGGGGGGATTATTTCGCTTACCGCTACGCTCACGCTCTGCCGTTTCCCAAAGGGAAACCCTCGGCAGGGCGTCTCTTCGCTCGCACAAAATGACACGGCTTAATGGGCTTTGCGTTTTTTTTAAATAATTATGTTGCAAGCAAAACCACGCTTTTGCGCCAGCCCTCTCGCCAACGGCAAGGAAAAACCGTTGGCTCGGTCACCGTTCGCGCGGGACGTATGCGCTCACTCATCTCGCTTCGGCACGCACAGCGCACTGTGCTGTGCTATGAAATGCCTCGCTCGTCCCAATTTGCAAACACTTTTGCCTGAGCGAGGTGAATTTGCGCCATCATATCATATGTGCGCCCTTAATTATAGCGCAAAGAGGGCGAGCAGCCCTAAAAATCACGAAAAATTTGAGTGTGCGCAACCGCACGAAAATTTTTGTGAACTACCCTTTATACGGCGGGATTTGGGGCACGTGCGAACTATCATTCTTCGCCTTAGTGTGCCTCAGCTTTATGGAGCGGCGGACGGACTTTTCGATCTTCTGCTCCTCGGGCGTGCTCTCAACGTAGGGCACCTCGAAGATGGCCGCCTCGAAGGGCCGCAAGTCGAACGTGAGTTTAAAGGGCCTGCCGTCGCAGAGCTCCTCTTTGGCCTCGATTTCCAGCGGGTTGCCGTCGGGATAGGTGGAGAATATCCGCTTGTACGTGCCAGCAATCGGCGCGCCCACGCCCATATCCCACCTGTCGACGGGCGCAAAATTTATGACGAATATCAGCGCGTTGTTGTAGTTCCACGGGTTGCGCCTTATGAACGTGAAGATGTTGCGGTTGAAGTCGCCCGAATTTATCCACTCGAAGGTCTTGGGTCCGCCGCAGTCGTTATGCAAAACGGGGCGTTCGCGGTAGATATGCAGAAGGGTGCGGTAGCAGTTCATCACGTCGCGGTGGCCCTCGTCGTCGGCGAGATACCAATCCAACCCCGTGCGGAAGTTCCACTCGTTTATCTGCGCGAAGTCCTGCCCCATGAACAGCAATTTTTTGCCCGGGTGGCCCATCATCATGGTGTAGAGGGCCTTTAAGCTGCCGAGCTTGTCCATCTTGTTGCCGGGGAATTTATTGTACATGCTGCCCTTGCCGTACACCACCTCGTCGTGGGACAGCACGAGCATGTAGTTTTCGTTAAAGATATACTCGAACGTGTGCGTCAAAAGCCAGTGGTGATAGGGGCGGAATATGGGGTCCTTTTTGATATAGGTCAGGGTGTCGTTCATCCAGCCCATATTCCACTTTAAGCCGAAGCCGAACCCGCCCTTTGCCGCGGGCTTGGTTACTCCCTCTATTATGGAGCTGTCCTCGGCGATAAGGAAGGCGTCGGTGCGCTGCCGCATTATGCTGTTCAAATGGCGGAAGAACTCGAAGCTCTCTAAATTTTCGTTGCCGCCGTAGATATTGGGCCTCCACTGCTCCCTGCCGAAGCTGGAATAGAACATTGCCGCAACGGCGTCCACGCGGAGGGCGTCGATATGGTATTTGTCCACCCAGAAGAACGCCGAGGCCATCAGGAAGTTGCTGACTTCCTTTTTGCCCAAATCGAAAGCCTTGGTGCCCCACTCGGGATACTCGGCGCGCAGGGGGTCGCCGTACTCGTACAGGGGCGTGCCGTCGAAGTTGGCAAGGCCGAAGTCGTCTTTGGGGAAGTGCGCGGGCACCCAGTCCAAAATTACGCCTATGCCGCACTTGTGCATGTGGTTTACAAAGTATTGGAAGTCCTCGGGAGTGCCGTAGCGGGACGTGGGCGAGAAGTAGCCCGTCACCTGATAGCCCCACGACGGGTCGAAGGGGTATTCGCAGATGCCCATCAGCTCTATGTGCGTGTAGCCCATATAGGTTATATATTCGGCGAGTTCGTGCGCAAGGCGGCGGTAGTCAAAATATTGGTCCTCGTCCCACTTGGAGAGGTCCTTTTTCCAACTGCCGAGGTGCACCTCGTACACCGACATGGGCTTTTCCAAAAAGTTTTCGTTGTGCTTTTGCTTTTTCCAGCCGTCGTCCTCCCATTGGAAGCCGTTTACGTCGCACACTATCGAGGCGTTTGCGGGGCGGAGTTCGGAGCGGAAAGCGTAGGGGTCTATCTTGTAGACCTCGCTGCCGTCGGCGCGGACGACGAGATATTTATACTTTACGCCCTCGCACATGCCGGGGACGAACAGCTCCCAAATTTCGTCGTCCATCTTCTGCATGACGTCGCGCCACGGCGTCCAGCCGTTGCCGTCCGACACGACGCATACGGCGCGCGCGTGCGGCGCCCATAAAACAAACTGAACGCCCCGAACGCCGTCGACTTCGCGCAGGTGCGCGCCCATCTTGTTATACAGCTCGTAGTGCGTGCCGTGGTGGAACAGATATCTGTCCAGATCTCCGAAAAATTTATCCATAAAACCTCCTCAAATAGTTCACAAAATTCTCGGCAGGCCGTGCCTGCGAATTTTCGTGAGTTTTAGGACTACTCGTCCTCTGCCTGCGATTTTTTAAGGGCCCACGATTATTTAATCGCAGGCATTCACCCCGCTGCGCGAGGGCTTTGCCCGACGCCCTGCCGAGGGTTCCCTTTGGGAAACGGCAGAGGCGCAGGTATGCGCAAATTGTGTGCGCGGGCGCAAGCGTAGCTTGCTTGCGCCGTTTATTATTTTGAAATGTTCACAAAAATTCTCGTGCGGTTGCCACTTTGTAATTGCAGTATAAATATATGGATGCAACGTCACGTTGCTTTTTTGGGCGGAACGAGCGTTAGTTCCTCAACTTTCGTTAGCCATACATTCCGCTGAACGCTACAAAACGTTTCAACATACAGACGGCGGGGCACCGCTCTCCCCGTGCCCTCTTCCGTCGCCGACGGGGGAGGGTGTCACGAAGTGACGGGTGGGAGAGGCGGTTGCTTTTTTTATTTCCCCTCCCATCACCCGCTGCGCGGGAGCTTCCCCCCGTGGGGAAGAAGCCACGGTAGTGGTGACAAAGCTTAATTGGTGCGGTACTTATTTAAAAATTGCGGTATTATATCCTATTTTTTAACAATATTGGGGGGGTGGGCGGGACAAAATATAAAAGGAAAATTATTAATGTGTATGTAAATTTAAGGTGACAATCCCCTCAGTCTGCTTCGCAGCCAGCTTTCTCACACGGCGTAAGGACAACGCCGTGTTCGGGCACCGTTCGCGCGGGACGTATGCGCTCACTCATCTCGCGCGGCAAAACAGCGCACTGTGCTGTTTTGAGAAATCCGCGCTCGTCCTACTAAAGGGAGCCAAGGAGGGTGCGTTGTTTTTACGAAGTCTGCAAGCGCGCAGATACGAGCAAGACAAGGCGAACCCCTGTATTTACGCAGTCACCGCTTTGTAATTCAGCGGTGGGTAGAAGCGAGTTATGCAAGGCGCTCTCTGCATTTACGAAGTCTGCAAGCGCGCAGATACGAGCAGAACGAGGCGCCTGCGGCTTTTGCGACAGGAGCGTACATAGAAGTACGTGACTGAGCAAAAACGTAAAGGCAACAAAGTTATGCGAAGTATATCCGCGCTTGGCGGCAGCTTAAAATTGGTAGTAGTACACCCCGCCCGCCTTAGGCGGCACCGTCAAAAACAGCCTCCCGTTTTGGGTTTTTGCCTTTTTTTCGGTCAAATCGAGATTGCAGTCCGCGCAGAAAAACTTGCGGGTCATATACGCGTCGTTCCGCGGAACTCCAAGCTGCCACACGGGCGCGTTTAAATTTATTTCCGTGTCCGAGCAGTTTATTATCACTATGCAGCACTCCTCCTCGTCGGACCTGCCGTAGATTATATAGCCGTTGCCCGCGTCCAGCTCCTTTATGCTGCCCATTTTGAGGCACTTTATCTTTTTGCGCAGGCGGATTGCCTCCTTGTGGAACTGCAAGAGCTCCATGTCCTCGCTGCCCCAAGGGTACGTCCTGCGGCTGTCGGGGTCCGTCCAGCCCACCTGCCCCGCCTCGTCGGCGTAGTATATTCCGGGGGAGCCGGGCCACGTCATCTGTATGAGCACGGCAAGCTCCATTATCCTCTTGTCTATGTTGTAGCCCGCCTCCTGCGGGCCCTTTGTGCGGAGCGTTCCCACCGTGCTGTTGGTGCGCGTTAAAAAGCGGGAATGGTCGTGGTTGGAAAGCTGGTTTAAGGCCGAATCCAGCGCGGGGCGGGGGAATTTGGACATATTTTTGAACATCGAGGCGAAAAAGGCCTTGCCGTCCCACAGTTTGCCGTAGTCGAACGACTCGGAATGTTTATCCATTCCCGTCAAAAACCACGTGACGGGCTCCATAAAGGCGTCGTAGTTCATAACCGAGTCCCATTCCTTGCCGTTGAACCAGCTTTCGGGGGAGCCGTAGTGCTCGGCAAAGACAAAGGCTTCGGGGTTGGCCTCGCGCACGCAGGTGCGGAATTTTTTCCAGAATCTGTGGTTGTAGCGCGCGCTGTGCCCCAAATCGGCCGCGACGTCCAGCCGCCAGCCGTCCACGTTGTACGGCTCGCTCACCCACTTGCCGCCCGTGCCTATGATATAGTCCTCGAGCTCCTTGCTGTGTTCGTAGTTGAGCTTTGGCAGGGTTTCGTAGCCCCACCAGCCCTCGTATTCGCTGTGAGCCTCGTGCGGCTTTTTGAACTTGAAATAACTCCTGTAAGGGCTCCTCGCCGATTGGAACGCGCCCTTTTCGTAGCCCTCCTTGTTGAGGTATATCCCCTCCCTGTCCATCCACTTGTTGAAGGAACCGCAGTGGTTGAAAACGCCGTCTATAACCACCCGCATGCCGCGGCGGTGGATTTCCTCCACCAGCTTTATAAAATACTCGTTGCTCTTTTCGAGGTTGACGCGGCTGGTGGTGCGCATGATATATTTTGGGGCATAGCCGTTGTGCTTTTCCCAATGCTGCATCCTGTGGTCCACGTCCTCCTCTATCACGGCGAGGTGCGGGTCGATATGGTCGTAGTCCTGCGTGTCGTACTTGTGGTTGGAGGGGGAAACAAACAGCGGGTTGAAGTAGATTGCCTCCACTCCCAAATCCTGCAGATAGTCAAGTTTTTGCATCACGCCCTGCAGGTCGCCGCCGTAAAAGCAGCGCACGTCCAGCTCGTCGGGGAATTTGTACCATTCCCTTATGCGTTTGGAGTGCCCGCCCGTGTAATAAAATTCGTTGTCCTCCACGTCGTTGGAGGGGTCGCCGTTGCAAAAGCGGTCGGGGAAAATCTGGTAAAACACCGCGCCCTTGGCCCAGTCGGGAACTTTAAAACCCGGCACAAAGGAAAATTCATACTCTTCCTGCGTGTTCTCCACGCAGCCGAGGCGGTTATAGAACACGACGTCGTCCTCGTCGGAGATTTCAAAGTGATACTTAACCTGTTTCTCGGGGCACTTGAACGAAAATTCGAAGTAGTCGAAAAACACGTCCTTTCTGACGGACACGACTTCCCGCCGCTGTTTGAGCGTCATAACCTTCATCTCGTGCTTGACGCCGTTTATCACAACGCAGACTTTTAAGGCGTCGTTTGCAAGCGTTCTCACGCGCACGGTCACTCTGTCGCCCGCAGCAGGTTCGTAAGGTGTCTTATATCTTCGGGTTTCGTCGCTGAACAGCGCGTTTCTGTTTATCATATACGTGGTCCTTCCATACGCCTGAATTTGATTTTAGTTTAACATAAAAGCATGCCAAAAGTCAATACGGGTTTATGCGGGGAAGAGTACAATTTTGCAAAAAAATTGCCGCGGGGCGCAATCTCCCGCGGCGCAGGTATTCCCTTTTCAGTTGAGGATAACATTTTTTAAGCTCTCGTACTTTTCGGCGGCTATACGCGAGAGGAGTTTTACGTCGAACGCGCCCGAAAAGGCCTCGTCCGAAAGCGCCTTCGCCATGAATATCGTCTCTACGGGGAACTTTAAATTTTTTATTTCGGAGAGCACCCTGCCCGATTGCCGCGTGCCCATAAAGTCGCCGCCGCCACGAAGTTTTAAGTCGGCCTCGGCAATTTCAAAGCCGTCCGCGCTGTTTTTTATAACGCCCAACCGCGCGCGGGCCTCGTCGGTGTCGGCGCCCATCAGAAGGAAACAATAGCTCTTTTTGTCCCCTCTGCCTACCCTGCCGCGGAGCTGGTGCAGCTGGGAGAGCCCGAACCGCTCGGCGTTGTAGATTATCATCGTGGTTGCGTCGGGCACGTCCACGCCGACTTCTATGACGGTGGTGGAAACGAGGCAGTCGTACTCCTTGTTTTTGAAGGCCTGCATTATATCGTTTTTTTGCTTGTCCTTCATCTTGCCGTGCAAAAGGGCTATGCGCACGCCCGGCATCTTGCCTTGAAGATCCTCGTAGAGTTCGGTGACGGACATCACCGTCCCCTCCTCGTCGCCCTCTATCTTCGGGCAGACGAAGTAGGTCTGCAGCCCCTGCCGCGCCTGCTCCGCCACGTAGCGGTACATGTCGGCGTACTTCCTTTCGGGGATTATCGACGTGGAGACGGGCAGCCTCGATTTGGGCTTGTCCTTTATGGTGGTTATGTCGAGATCGCCGTAAAAAATCAGCGACAGCGTGCGGGGAATGGGGGTTGCGCTCATTACCAGCACGTCGCAGCCGTCCCCCTTTTGGGAGAGCGAGGAGCGCTGCGCCACGCCGAAGCGGTGCTGTTCGTCGCAGACGACCAAAGAAAGATTTTTAAACAGCACGTCCTCCTGCATCACGGCGTGCGTGCCGCAGACTATGTCTACGCCGCCCGTTGCAAGCCCCCGCTTAATCTCCCGCTTTTCGGCGGCGGGGGTCGAGCCCGTAAGCGCGCGCACCGAGTATTCGGGGAAATATTTTTGTATCAGCGCGGCGTTCTGGCGGGCGAGCACCTCGGTGGGAGCGACCATAGCCGCCTGATATCCCGACTTTACCGCCATGAATATCCCCGCGAGGGCAACCGCCGTTTTGCCGCAGCCCACGTCCCCCTGCAGGAGCCTGTTCATCTTGTGCGGGGAGCGCAGGTTGTTGTAGACGTCCTCAACCGCCTGCTTCTGCCCCGCGGTAAATTCGAAGGGGAAACGGGAGATAAAGTCCTCCAGCCCGGCGCGGGTGACGGAATAGTTGTTCATGCGCGCGTCGTCCCGCCCGCCCTTTATCACTTTAAAGGCAGAGATCAGCAAAAAATACTCCTCCAGCGCAATGCGCTCGGAGCCGTTCTTTATGTCGCTTTGGGACCGCGGCGCGTGGACCTTTACATACGCCTCCTTGAGGGGCGCGAGGCCGTATTTTTTTTGCAATGTTTGGGGGATATACGAGGGGCAATCCACCTTTTCGAGGGCCTGCCGCACCGCCTGCCGCACCACTCCCTGCGTGAGCGAACCCGAGAGGGAATACACGGGGATTATGCCCTGCAGACGGCTGCTCTTCCCCGCCTTTTCGAAGGACGGGTTTACCATCTGGCAGCCTAAGCCGTACTTGTTTTGCACCCTGCCGTAAAAGAGATATTCGCCCGCTTCGAGCCTCTGCGCCACGTAGGGCTGGTTGAACCAGACCGCCGAAAAGATATAGTTGCCCTGCCTGCACAGCGCCTTTACTACCGGCCGCTTGGTATAGCGGTTGAACTCCACGCCCACGACTTCGCACGCCGTTAAAATGACGTCGTTGTGATAGGCGTCCTTTACGGGGGTGACGTGCGTCAGGTCGAGATAGTCCCGCGGGAAATGGCGCAGAAGATCCTCGGCCGTGAAGATATTAAGTTTGTTTAAGTCCTTTTCCCGTTTGTCGGAAATGTACTTAAGCGACGTAAGTTGCATATCTAAAAACAAACAGTTCCAAAAAGCGGTTAAGCCTTTTGAAACTGTAGTCCCCTTTTTTTAAAAAAGTTGCAGATTATTCAAGCGAAACCATGTAGTAATACACGGGCTGCCCGCCGAAGTGGAAGTCCACGTCGCAGTCGGGAAATTCTTCGCCCACTTTGCCCGCCAGCTCTCCTGCCTCCTCCTCGGACACGCCCTCGCCGTAGTAGAGGGTGATCATCTCGTGCTCGTCGCGCTTGAGGGCCTTTATCAGTTTGAGGGTGGTCTCGGCTATGCCGTCGCCCTTTGCGAGTATGCGCTTGTTGTCGAGGCCGATTATGTCGCCCTCTTTCAGCTTAAACCCGTTCATAGTGGTGTTGCGCACGGCGTGGGTAACCATGCCCGAAGCCACGTTGTCTATCGCGTGGGTCATATTGGTTTTGTTTTCGGGAATGGAGGCCTCGGGGTCAAACGCGAGCGCCGCCGCAAAACCCTGCGGCACGTTTTTGGTGGGGATAACGTGGATAGTGCGCTTGTTTACGAGCGCCTTTGCCTGCTCGGCAGCCAGAATCACGTTGGAATTGTTGGGGAATACGAACACGTTGGAGGCGTTTATCTTCTGCACGGCGTCGGCTATGTCCTGCGCAGAGGGATTCATCGTCTGGCCGCCCTCTATCACCCTGTCGCAGAGCAGGTCCTTGAATATCTCTTCAAGCCCCTTGCCCGCGCAGATGGCGAGCATGCCCATCTCCTTCTTTTCCGCCTCGAGCTTGGCCTTGAGGGCGCGGTTCTCCTCGAGCATGTTCTCTATCTTTATCCTGTCGAGTTCGCCCAGTTCGAGCGCGTAGGAGAGCGCGCGGCCGGGATTGTTGGTGTGCACGTGCACTTTTATAAGTTCCAGATCGCCGATGCAGATAACGCTGTCCCCTATCTCCATCAGCTTTTCTTTCAGCCTGTCGATGTCGGCAAGCGTGGTCATTTGCTTTAAGTTGATTACGAAAAATTCGGTGCAGTAGGCGAACTCTATGTCGCCCAAATCGAGATTGATTATGTCGGAATTGTCGCCGAACAGGTCCTCGTCGCTCTTTTTGGAGTCGGCGGCCGCTTCGGTGGTGATTTCGCCGAGGTCCTCGCCCGATATGGCGGCAAGGAACCCGCGCATGATATGCATGAGGCCCACCCCGCCCGAGTCGACTACGCCCGCCTTTTTTAAAACGGGGAGAAGTTCGGGGGTCTTTGCAAGCGCGTCGTCGCCCACTTCGATGAGGGCCTTGAAAAAGTCCACGAAGTCCTTGTGCTTGCCCGCGAGTTTGCCGGCCGATTCGCTCATCAGCCGCACTACCGTTAAAATCGTGCCCTCCTTGGGAATGGACACCGCGCCGTAGGCAATTTTGGTGCCCGCCTCCATGGCCTTGGCGAAAGTTCTTGTGTCAAACGCGTCCTTTGTGTCCTTTATAACCGAACATATGCCGCGGAAAATCTGCGAGGATATAACGCCCGAATTGCCCCTTGCGCCCTTCAGCGCGCCCTTGGAAACGGCGTCGCAGATTTCCTGAAAACGGTTGGAAGTGCAGGCGTTCATCTCCTTTACCGCCGATTGCAGCGTGAGGGACATATTTGTGCCCGTGTCTCCGTCGGGTACGGGGAACACGTTGAGGGCGTCGACTTTTGCCCTGTTTATTTCAAGCATTCTGGCACCGGAGGCAACCATCTTGCGGAATTCGGTGCTGTTGATTGTTTTTTGCATAGTACTCCTTTTTTTGCCGTTTTAAATACAGCAAAATTCGCACAATCCAAAAAAGACCGTGCGATATTACAGCTTGACGCCGATAATGTTGACGTTTACGGTATCAACTATCATGCCCGTAAAGTGCTCAACCCTGTATTTTATGCTTTCTTTTAAAGATTCAGCCACGGCGTTTATGGACACGCCGTACTTGATAATAACGTTTACGTCGATAAAAATTCTATCGCCGTTGGTCACAACCTTAACTCCCTTTCCGTCCGACTTTCTCTTCAACAGTTCGGATATGGAGTCGCCGATGTTGCGGGAAACGGTGTCCACTATTCCGTAACATTCGAGCGTAGCGCTCTTAGCCACCTTGGCGATGGCCGAATCGGATATTGAAATTTTACCGTACACGTTGCTTGTGTTAACCGACATAACTTTTTACCGTCCGATTGTTATTTTATACCATTTTTAAGCATTTTGCAAGTATTTCCCGACAATTATCGGGATTTCGTATATCACTTATATAAAAATTATTTTGAAAAATACAAAAAAATAAAACTTTGCCGCAATTTTTGATTGATTTTTTTTTAAAGCCGTGTTATATTTAGTAAGGTCGTAAAAAAAGCGGCTTTATTTTTAACGGTTTTATCCCACGGAGGTATATATATTATGTCGAGAGTTTGTGAAGTATGCGGCAAGGGCCAGACCAGCGGTAACAACGTCAGCCACTCCAAGAGAAGGACGAGAAGGACCTTTAAGGCCAACGTTCAAAAGGTTTCCTATGTGGTAAACGGCAAGGTGACCAGCGGCTACGTTTGCGCAAGATGCCTTAAAACGGTTGAAAGAGCATAAATTTTTAGTATAAAAGCGGCGGGAGCAAGTTGCTCCCGCCGCAAATTTTTTTTGCAAAAAAAAATTCGGGGCGGGGCCTCTCGGCCCCGCCCCTCTTGTTTTTTGATTGATTATGTTTATGCGCCCTGCGCCTCTCCCTTGTCCTCGAATACCACTTGCGTAAACTCAACATGGAAACCGCGGTTTGCAAACATGCCCACATACATATAGTCGTTGTCTACCGCAAACAGGTCGAAGTCGGTAAACGTCTTCGTGGCTTCGCCGAATTTAAGAACTACCGTCTGGCCTATTCTCTCTATGCTGATTTCAAAAACTGCGTCGACGCCGACATCGGATTTTGAGCTTTCCTTTGAAAGCGTCGCGTTTTCGCGCCTGAAGATAGTAGTTCCGTCCGCAAACGCGCCCGCCGCAAGGAAGTTAGAGGTTACGCCCGTCTTTCCGTCTACGCCACCGCTTTTATTCACAAGCAAAACGTCGTCGCGCAGCATAAGCCCGAAGCCCGCCTGGTTGGGATTCTTTGCAGTGAGAGCTTTAACCGTCGCGGTGGCGGAGAGCTTGAAGTTTCTGTCCTTGGCTACCTGCTTGAAAATGAACGCAAACCCGTCGCCCGCGCTTTCGAATTTGCCGTTCGTTTTGTCTGCGTTGTTGATAGTATATGTGCCGTCCGCATACGCCATCGCAAATTCGCCCTCTTTATCGCCGCCGATATTGCCGAGCGCGCCCTTGTAGAACTCGTCGTTTAAGAGTCTGCCCGCGTTCGCCTCGGGATCGAAAGCCGAAACGGGAGGTTTTACGTAGTCCGCTTTTATAGCGTTGGGATAGTCCGCCGCCTCGGTAGGAGCCGCCGAATCGGTTTTAACGCTGTTTTTGAGGGGGCAATCCGTTTTCAGCAAAGCCTGCGCAAGGTTATACGCAACCACTTTTGCGCCGTAGTAATTTATATGGGTATTGTCCTTGCCGATAGGCGTTTTGTCCGTTTCGCTTTGGTAAGAGGTGTATGCGTGGAACTTTGCGGCAGCCGCGTTGTCGCTTTCGTAAATCTCTTTGGTTATCGCCGTAAGGTCGATTACCGTCGTGTCGGTATCTTTGCCCAATTTACGGATTGCTTCCGCGTAGTCGCCGTCTGCGGTGTTATGAATTACCGAACCCGTGTAATCGCCCTTGTCGCTGTATCTTACGATAGGCGTGCAGAGAATGGGCGTTGCGCCTTTTTCGGTTGCAACTTTAACGTATTTTTCGTACAGGGTATATTGGAACCCGTCTCCCTTGGAACTTGCAGCCGTTTGATAATCGGGGACGGGGTCGGTAAATCTGGCCGCCTCGTCGCTCTTTTCGTCGTTATGGCCGAAACCTATAATGAGGTAATCGCCCTCCGCGATTTCGTCTACAAGCCTTTGATAGTTGCCGCCCGAATCGGTCAAAAAGCTCTTGGAGCTTCTGCCCGAATAGGCAAGGTTTATTATCTGGTCGGGGTCGCAGTCGATATAATTGTAGAGCTGGGTGCCGTAACCGTATCTGGGGATATAGTAGTTGTCGTCAAACGAACATACCGTGGAGTCGCCCACGAGATAGATTTTGCCTGTTAATTTCGTGTGAGTGTCCTCCCCGCCGCCTTGCTGGCCGCCCCCTTGTTGTCCGCCGTTTGCCGTCCAATGCGCGTAGAGCGTAACATTTGCGGTTACCTCCGAATTGAAATCCCACTTTTCGCCGCCCTCGGCTTGCGTGTACCAACCGTTAAAGTTGTTACCCGGCCAGGAGGGGTCGTCGGGTGAGCTTACCTTGCCGCCCTCGTCAACCGTAACGGAGGACGGAGCCGTGCCGGGCGCGCCGTTGAGATTAAAGGTAACGGTGTACTGCTGAGTCTGCTCTCCGCCCGATCCGCCGGGTGTTACGTTACCGCCACCGTTGCCGCAACCTGCCGCGAATACCGCAGCCGACATCATAAACACCGCGAATACCGCCAAAAGTCTTTTTGCCTTCATTTTTCTCTCCTTAAAAAAATTTTTTTATCCGACAGAAGTTTTTATTTGCTGTGTTGCAGCAAATAGTCCCCATGGGGACTGAATTTTTCCGTCGGTTGTTATTATACATACGCGCCGCCCTTTTTGCAAGGGAAATTTAAAAAAAAATTTCCGCGCACGCCCGTAGACAATGCGCGGGGGCAAGGCTTTTACGCCTTATATACGTCACTGAAAATCTTTTCGGCGTCGATGATGGCGGAGTTGTCCGACCTGCCGTCGCCGTAGGTATAGTAGGAGTCGTCTATGTTTACCGCGCCCCATTCCTCCTCGGTGCCCGCGTAGTGAACTGTGAGCCCCGCGACGTTATAAAACGCGTGGCCGTAGTAGGTGTTGCCGGAGGAGTACATGCCGCCGATTTGGGTGAGGGCCCTGGGCAGGTATATGTCTTTAAGCGAGACGCAGTTGCCGAAAGTGCCCGCCTCCACCGAGGTTATCCCGCCGCCCAGCACGGCCAACTCCAAAGAAGTGCAGCCGAAGAAGGCTATGGGGCCCACCGCGGGCGTCGTCTCCGTTTGTACGTTGCCGTTTTCGTCCTTGACCTCGTTGCCGTCCTCGTCGACAACCGGCGAAGTTACGGGGTGCAGGCTGTCGGGCAAAATTACCGATTTGAGGGCCGTACAGTTGGAAAAGGCCATCGCGCCTATGGAAATAAGGTTTTGGGGGAACTCCACCTCCGCCAAAGCCGCGCAGTCGCCGAAAGCGCCCACGTTTATATGCTGCAACCCCCGTGAAAAATTTATTTCTTTGAGGCCCGAACAGCCGTAAAAGGCGAGGCCGTCTATAGTCGTCACCGAATCGGGTATGGTCACCGATTCGAGGTTGGGGCAGTTGCCGAAAAGCCCCCACGCTATCGAGCCGAGGGCGATGCCGCTTTCAAACACAACCTCTTTTAAGTCGCGGTTGTAGGCAAAGGCCGCGCTGCCGATTTTCGTTATGCTCGCGGGGACGGTGATTTTGGTAACGCCCGTGTTGCTGAACGCGCTCTCCTCGATTTCCTTTACGGGCAGGCCGTTGTATTCGGAGGGGATCGCCAGCTCGCCGCCCATGGCGAGTTTGTTGCCGTCAACGCTAACGGAATAGTATCCGTCGCCGTTTTCGTCCGTCTTTAAAATATATCCCACGCTTGCGGAGCAGCCCGAAAGGAAAGGGATTGACAGCGCGGCGGTTGCCGCCGCCGCAATTATTGCAATCACAGATTTTTTCATATGCAACCATTCTATCATACGCGCCCGCAAAAATCAAGCAAAATTTTTATTTGCACACTTCCCTTAAAACCCGCAAAAAATTTTTGTACGCGATTTTTTCTATCGCGGCATAGCTAAGCCCGTCGTCATGCAAAAATTCCATTAGTTCGGGCATATTACGGGGGCAAACGTCTATTCCGCCCGCGGGAACGCCGTCCCAGTCGCTGCCGAAAGCGGGCGTTTCCTCGCCCGCCGCCGCTATGATGCGCTTTATGTGCGCGGAGATTTGCTTATATCCCCCCTCCCCGCCCAAAAACTTTTTGCAGAAGTTTACGCCCGCCACCCCGCCGCAATCGGCGAGCATTTTGAGCTGGGCGTCCGTAAGATTGCGGGGGTGGCGGCACACCCCGTCCGCGCAGGAATGGCTGGCGACCGCGGGAATGGCGCGGTTTTTAAGAATTTCCTCCGCGCCGCCGTCCGACAGGTGGGAAATATCCACTATTATTCCGCTTGCGTCGAGGGCTTCGAGCGCCTCCCTACCCCTTTTTTTAAGCCCGCGGCCCTCTCTGCCGCCTCCCTCCCGCACGTTGGGATAGGCGAGCGCGTTTTCATAATTCCACACGAGGGAGGCCATTATCACGCCGTCCGCCCGCAGTTCGCGCACCCGGCCGCAGTCCCCGCCCGTAAAGCCTATGTTTTCGCAGGTGAGGGCGCAGGGGATTTTGCCTTCCGCGCGCGCAGACAAAAAATCGCCGTAGCTTTTTATCGCGGCGTACTTCTGCCCGCCGAAAGCGCGGTAAAATAATGTTTTAGCCGCGGCATATGCCGCGGCGTCATCGTCTTTCGTGAAAATTGCAAAGCACTGCAAAACGTCTTTCGACAGCTCCTGCGGCCTGACCTGCCCTGTTAGCGGCCGCGTTAAAGTGAGCGAGTCGCAGTGCATATCCGCCCTCATTTGCGGCAGATAATTTTTAGTATCTTGCGCACGGGCCTGGGCGGTTTTACGCATATTATGGTCATACTTCCCCCCTGTTTACTATTATGAGGGCCACCCCCTTGACGCGGATAAACGCGTCCTTATCCTCCGCTATGTTGGATATGCCGCGGCACTCGCCGTAGGATATGCGGCGGGGATAGGAGTATTTGAGCCCCTTAAAATCCATTATATTCAAATCCCCGCCAAAAGGTAACACCGAAAGCGTTTTGTCCGCAAAGCCGCCCAAAAAAATCTTGCCCGTCGCGGGGAAAATTATCGACCTTTCGGTTATCATTTTACACTTTGCCCCCCGCATATGCGCCAAATAAAGCAGATGCAGGTTGCCCAAAAAGTGGTCCTCCCGTCCGCCGCCACCGCCGTAAATTTCAATTTCGTCCGCGCCCGCGTCCAGCAGCTTGAAAAGAGCGATCTCCCCGTCCGTATAATCTTTTTCGGAGGGATATATCTCGTCGGGGGGCGGGTCGGGGATATAGCCGAGGCTGTCGAAGTCCCCCACGTTTTTATCTATCCTCACCCTGCCCTTCGCCCAGCCGTAAGCGCCGTCGCAGCAGTAAACCGCGGCGTTTGAGCAGTCTATTTCCCCGCCGTAGGGGTCGCCGTTCAACAAAATTATGCCCTTCATCCCCTTAAACCGCCGATAGTTTTTGCGGGATCGTCCGAGCGGAACACGGCGGAGCCCGCCACAAGCACGTTTGCGCCCGCCCGCCTTATGGCCGCGGCGTTTTCCAAAGTTACGCCGCCGTCCACCTCGATATCCGTCTCCTCCCGCCCGATAGTTGCGGCATATTCCCGTGCCTTTCGTATTTTTTCAAGCACTTCGGGGATAAATTTCTGGCCGCCGTAACCGGGGAATACGGACATAAGCAGCACCATGTCGCAGAGGGGAAACAGGTCAAAGACTTTCTCCACGGGCACGTCGGGATTCACCGCCACGCCGCACTTGACCCCGCGGCTTTTGATTAGTTCCAAAGTTTCGGCAAGATAGCTTTTTGAAATCTTCCGGCACGCCTTGTAGTGCACGGTTATTATGTCCGCGCCCGCATCGGCGAAAAAACCGACCTGCGTTTTGGGATGCTCCACCATGAGGTGGCAGTCGAGCGGAAGTTTTGTCAGGGGACGGATATCCCTTACCATCTGCCCGCCGAAAGTTATCGGCTCCACAAAGCTGCCGTCCATGACGTCGCAGTGTATCATGTCCGCGCCCGCGCTTTCGAGCATTTTTATCGCTTCGCCCATTTTGGAAAAATCCGCAGAAAGTATGGACGGCGCTATTTTCGTTTGCATAGCCATCACCTCACAGAGTGTTTTTGCGCTGTTTTGCGCATATGTGTTGAGTTTTTTAGTCGTCTTGGGCGAGATATCCCGCCCTGAGCTGCCCGCAGGCTCCGCCTATGTCTGCGCCCACCGAGCGGCGGACGGTGGCGGAAATGCCCCCTTTTTCCAAAACGGCGGCAAACTTGTATGCCTGCGCGTCGGCGGCGGCTTTGAGGCTGCGCTCCTTCACTTCGTTCAGCCTTATCAGATTCACGTGGCAGGGCCTGCCCTTGAGAAGGGCTATAAGCTCCTCCGCGTGCTTTTTATCGGCGTTTTCGCCCGCTATGAGGGAATACTCGAATATATATCTTCTGCCCGTCTTTTCAAAGTAGTAGGAGCACGCTCCGAGTATCTCCGCAATGGTGTATTTGTTGGCGACGGGCATGGTGCGCCGTCTGCCCTCGTCGGTGGTTTGGTGCAGGGATATGGTGAGGTTAACGGGGATTCCGAGGTCGGCGAGCTCGTATATTTTGGGCACAATCCCGCAGGTTGAAAGCGATATATTGCGCGCCGAAATATTTATGCCGTCCTCCGCCGTCACGTTTTTCAAAAAGGCAGAAACTTCGCAGAAATTGTCCAACGGCTCGCCGCTGCCCATAAGCACTATGTTGGTGACGCCCCTCTCCCTGCCGTTTTGGTGCATGGCGTTGACAACATAAACCTGCGAAAGTATCTCGCCCGAAGTCAAGTTGCGCACGAGGCCGCCCAACGTGCTGGCGCAGAACTTGCAGCCCATGCGGCAGCCCACCTGCGTGGAGACGCACTGCGTGTTGCCGTATTTATACTTCATCAGCACGCCCTCTATAATATTGCCGTCGGCGAGGCGGAAAAGATATTTTTCGGAGCCGTCGGCCGAACGTAGGACTTTTTCCACCCGCACGGGCTCGTCCTCGTATTCGGCGGTAAGCGCCTGCTTGAGCGCGGGGTCTATGTTTATCTCCGATATCTTTTTGCCCTTTTTAAGGCCCTCGGCGAGCTGTTTTGCGCGGAAAGGCTTTGCGCCCAGCCCCGAAACAAGCTCGTTAAGTTGTTCAAAACTCAAATCCTGCAGTATCTTTTTCATTTTTTTGTGAACCCTGCCAAAAAAAAGCCTGCCCCCAGCGAGAGGTGCGGCAAAAATTGCAGGCCGTATTTTGTAGTTATATGCCCGAGCGGGGACTCGGGAAAACTCAACACGTATTGGGGATTTTGCTCCAAAAAGGCGCGGACGACCGAATCGTTTTCCTCCGGCAAAACGGAGCACGTGGAATAGTAGAGAAAGCCGCCGTCCGCAACGTATCGGGCGCAGTTATTCAAAATTTTGAGCTGCAGCGCGCAGAGTTCTGCTATGTCGCTCTCCTTTCTGAACAGTTTTATGTCGGGATTTTCGTTTATCACGCCCGTGCCCGAACAGGGGGCGTCCACGAGCACGGCGCCGAACTTGCCCGCAAACCCGGGGTTGTAGACCGAACTGTCCGCCTGCACCGCCATAACGTTTGTCGCTCCCATTCTCGCCGCGTAGGACTTTATCAGCTCCACCCTGTGCGCGTGCACATCGCAGGAGACCACTTCCCCGCACTTTTGCGCAAGCAAAACGGACTTGCCGCCCGGCGCCGCGCAGGCGTCCAAAATGCGTTCGCAAGGGGATATTGCCGCGGCAATCGCCACAGAACCCACCGATTGGAAGGTGTAGGCGCCCGCAAAAAACTCCTCGTCCCGCACAAAATTATCAAATATATAAACTCCCCCGAAAGGGGTTGCAATATGCGGCTTTTGCAGATATTTTTCTTCGCCGCGCACAAAGCGCACGCAAACCCCGAGGCTCGGCGCGGACAAAATCCGGGCGGCGTCCTGCTTGTAGCTCCTCTTTATCCTCTTTGCCAGCCACAGCGGGGAGCTCGTTTCGAACGCGAGCCGCTCGGCCGCGCCCCCGGGAGGGTCGGGAATTTTATAGGAGCGCAAAAAGGCGTTCACGAAGCCCGCGGCTCCGCCCTTGCCCAATTTTTTTGTGAGGTCCACCGCGTAGTCGACCACCATATAGTCGTGCTTGCCCATAAATTCAAGCATATATACGGCCGTTTTTAAAATTATTTTGACGGCGGGTTTGGGCTGCTTTTGCGCGTTGGCCGCAATCACTGCCTCCAGCCACACGTCCTTTTCGAGCACGCCGTAGCAAATTTTTACCGTGCGCGCCCTGTTTGCGGGCTCCACCGCCGCCGCGGCCATCGCCTGTTTGAGATATGCCCCCTCCCTGTACACCTTGCAGAGAATCAAAAAGGGGTCGTAGAGAGGGTTAACCAAGTACGTCGCCCGCCTTTATTTTTCTGCCGTTCACAAAATCGCGGGAGGCCATCGCTTTTCCGCCCGACGGCTGCAACACGGCGATAAGCACCGCGCCGCCGCCGCACGCCACGGCTATTCCGCGCTTGTCCGCAAACAGCACTTCGCCCGCCTTTCCGCTCCCCTCAAAAAGCGTTGCATCGAGGATATTCAGGGGGGAACCGTTAAAAATACAGTATGCCGCGGGCTGCGGACTGAACGCCTTTATCTTTTTGAGAACCGTTTGGGCGGGTTCGGCAAAATCCAGCCTGCAGTCCTCTTTTTCTATCTTTTTGCAGAAGGTGACCTGCGCCTCGTCCTGCATGAGGAGCTGCACGTTGCCCTCGCTGAGATACTTTACGGCCTCCACGGCCGCCTCCGCCGCAAGACTTGACAACTCTTCCGAGAGTTCACCGTATGTTTTGTCGCCCACTTCGCACCGTTTGACAAGCAATATGTCGCCCGAATCGAGCGCGGGCTCGGTTTTCATTACTGTTATGCCCGTATGCGATTCACCCCCCAATATGGCCGATTGAATGGGGCTTGCGCCGCGATATTTGGGCAAAAGCGAGGCGTGCAGATTCCACACGCCCTTGGGGAAACACCCCAATATATCCTTCGATAAAATCTGTCCGTAGGCGCAAGTTATCATTATATCCGCGCCGAGGGCGGCAACTTCCGCCGCATGGTCTCGGATCTTCGCAAAATCATAGACTTTTATGCCCTTTTCCAGCGCGTACTTCTTTACGGGCGTGGGGGTTAAAACCCTCTTTCTGCCCGTCGGCCTGTCGGGCTGGGTTATTACGGCGGTTATGTCGTTGCCCCCCTCATATAGCGCTTTGAGCGCGGGCAGGGCAAATTCGGGCGAACCTGCAAAAACTATCTTCATATCACTCCTCGGGCGGGAGGTCGTAGACCTCCTCGGCTATGTCCGTGTAGAGTATGCCGTCGAGGTGGTCCAGCTCGTGGCAAACCGCGCGGGCGAAAAAGCCCTCGGCGGTGAGTTTGTGCTTTTTGCCGTTTCTGTCGCGGTATTCGGCCTTGACTTTCAGCGGCCGCGTAACGGTGCCCTGCTTGCCCTTTACCGAAAGGCAGCCCTCGGGGCCCGTCTGCTCGCCCTTGACGGAAATTATGACGGGATTTACAAGCTCAAAATAGCCCTCCTCCACGTCGATAACCACCGCGCGCAGGGCAACCCCCACCTGAGGCGCGGCAAGCCCCGCCCCGTTTTCTTCGCGCACCGTAGTTTTCATATCGTCCAAAAGCGCCCAAAGCTCCCCGTTGAAATTTTTTACGGGGTCGCACTTTTGGCGGAGGACGGGATCGCCCGTCTGCACAACGTATCTTAAAGACATAATTACTCCTTATGAAAGATTGCCGGGATTTTCCTCCACGTAACACAGCACGTTCGCGGAGGTGTTGTTTACGGCTATATCGTATATTCGCGGCAAGAGCCTGCCCGTTTTAAGTCTCATCAAAACCTGAAAGCGGTGCTTGCCCTGTATGCGCTTTATGGGGGAATGCATGCGGTTTAAAAATATAAACTCCGCGGGATACGTCGCCTTAAGCTCCTCGCAGGCAAAGTACACCTCTTTCAGCGCGGCAAGCGCGCCCTGCTCGTCCTCCGATGTTACCATAACTCTGCAGATTATCGCGTACGGGGGGAAGTTTGTGGCCTTGCGTATCTCCTTTTCGTTTTCAAAAAAGCCCGTGTAGTTGTATGCCGTGGCGTAGCGGAGAATGTAATTTTCGGGGGAGTAGGTCTGCAAAACCACCTTGCCGGGGGCGCCCGCCCTGCCGCTCCTGCCCGAAACCTGCGTAATAAGCTGGAAAGTGCGTTCGCCGCTCCTGTAGTCGGCAAAGTGCAGGCTCATGTCCGCGTCGAGTATGCCGACGAGAGTCACCGCGGGGAAGTCGTGCCCCTTGGCTATCATCTGGGTGCCCACGAGGATATCGGCCTTGTGCGAGGCAAACTCCGAGAGTATCTTGTAGTGCCCGTCCTTGCCCGAAACCGTGTCGTTGTCCATCCGCAAAATCCGCGCCGCGGGGAACAGCTCCTTTAAGCCCGCCACGACGCGCTGGGTGCCCGTGCCACTGTAGATTATGTGCCGCCCGCCGCACTCGGGGCAGGCTTCGAGCATCCTGTACCGCGCGCCGCAGTAGTGGCACTTGAGGGCGTTTTCGTCGCTGTGGTAGGTGAGAGTCACGTCGCAGTTGCGGCACTTTGCAACGTATCCGCAGTCGCGGCAAATAACCGTTTGGGAATAGCCGCGGCGGTTTAAAAAGATTATCGCTTGGTTGCCGCTCTCCAAAGTGAGGGAAAGCTGCTCCCTGAGCGCCGCGGAAAAGGCCGAGTTGTTGCCCCGCCTGACCTCCTTGCGCATGTCGGCAATTATTATTTCGGGCAGGGGGCGCTTATTTATCCTTTCGGGGAGGGTGATGAGGTTATATTCCCCCTCAGTGGCCTTTAAATAGCTCTCCACCGAGGGCGTCGCGCTGCCCAATATCAGTTTGCAATCGTTGTATTTGGCCCTCCACGCGGCTATATCCACCGTGGAATAGCGTGGCGCGGACTCGGAAACGTAGGAGGAATCGTGCTCCTCATCGATGATTATCGCCCCCAAATTTTCCAGCGGGGCGAAGATCGCGCTCCTTGCGCCGACGGCTATTTTGGCCTCGCCCGAGCGCAGCCTCCACCACTCGTCGAACCGTTCGCCCGCAGACAGCCCCGAATGTAATATGGCCGCCTCCCCCTTGAACCGCGCGCGCAACTGGGCGAGCATCTGGGGGGTGAGTGAAATTTCGGGCACCAAAAATATGGCCGTTTTGCCGCAGGCTATGGCGCGGGCGATGATGTTGAGGTATATCTCCGTTTTGCCGCTGCCCGTAACCCCGTGTATGAGGTGTATCTGCTTGTTTGAATTTTCTATGTTTTCTATCGCCGCGCTCTGGGCGGGGGTGAGAGTTTTGGGAACGTCGCTTTCCGCGCCAGACAGCGGGTTGCGCTTTTTTTGGCGCTTTTCGATTGCGACCGCGCCCTTGTCCCTGAGGGAATTGACGGCGTTCCTGCCGAATTTTTCGGCTAAAACGGAGAGTTCGCACTCCCCGCGCTCCTTTAAATATTGCAAAACCTGCGCCTGCTTTTTTGCCGACGCGGGCAGGGCTATGTCGCCGTTTATAAGCGCCGCCACGTTATAATACGCCTCGTGCACCTTGCCCAACCTCATTTCCGAGGGCACGAACAGCCTGAGGGCCGCGGCCTTGGGCACCCGGTAGCGCAGGGATATCAGCTCCATAAGGCTGAAACATTCCCCCACGAGCGCGGGCGGTTCGGCGTACACCGAATATACGGGCTTTACCTTTTGCGGGGGGACGGAACATTCCTCCCCCGTGCCTATTACAAACCCGTCTATTATCCTGCCGCCGAAGGGCACCTTTACGCGGCACCCGACCTTTACTTCGTCCGTGCAGGAATACTCGAATATTTTGTCCACGCTGCTGTGGGCTATGTCTACTATAACGCTTGCGTACATTTAAAAAAATACAAAAACCGCCAAACGGGAGTGCGGAAGGCGTGCAAAATAAGGCAAAATTTGCCCAAAAACTCAACACGTTCCCGCAAAACGGACGTTCGCGGCTTTTTTTCAGTCTTTAACGCATTTGATTTTGCCCTGCGCTATTTCGCGGCTGGCAATGGCTATTTCCTTTATGACGTCTGTGCTCGATGTGGCCATGCCCTGCGTAGCCTCTATAATCTGGCGGGCACGCTTTGCAACCACAACGCAGAGCGCATAGCGGGAAACGGGCTGGCCGTCCGAGCTGAGCTGCTCTATCAATGTGTCTACAGAAGGTTGGTTTATCATATTTCCTGCTCCTTTTCGCGTTCTATAATTTCTTCTATATTTTTTACGGCGGTGGCTAAATCGTCGTTGATTACAATGTAGTCGTACTTGTCCTCGAGGGAGACCTCGTAGTCCATTCTCTTCAATCTCTCCTCTATGTTCTCCTCGCTCTCGCTGTTTCTGCCCACGAGCCTTGCGCGGAGTTCGTCCCTGTCGGGCGGGAGAATCATTATCAGTATTGCCTCGGGGTGGGTGGTCTTTACTTTGAGCGCGCCGTTGACCTCTATCTCCAAAATGACGTCGTCCGTCTTGAGTTTTTCGTCCACGAAGCCCTTGGGCGTGCCGTAGTAGTTGCCGAAGTGGTTGTTGTATTCGATAAACCCGCCGTCGGCTATCATCTGCATAAATTTTTCACGGGTGATAAAAAAGTATTCCCTGCCGTCGACTTCGCCCGCGCGCGGGGAGCGGGTCGTGCAGGATACCGAAAGGCTGTATTTGCCGCTCTTTATCAATTCTTTTACGATGGTGCCCTTGCCTACGCCCGAAGGGCCGGAAATTATCAGTAGTAAATTGCGCATACTCACTCCACGTTCTGAACTTGTTCCCGCACCTTTTCGATTTCGTTTTTGAGCGCGAGCCCCAAACGGGTTATTTCCAAATCGTTCGATTTTGAACAGATTGTGTTCGTTTCCCTGTTGAATTCCTGCACCAGAAAGTCGAGTTTTCTGCCCACTATCTCATCGCCGCAGATCTGTCTGAATTGCGCTATGTGCGAGCCGAGACGGGTGAGCTCTTCGTCTATGTTGCTCTTGTCGGCAAATATCGCCGCCTCGGTGAGTATGCGGGCCTCGTCAACCTCGACCCCCTCCAGAATCTTTTTGATCTTGGCGCCGAGCTTTACCCTGTATCCCTCCGCAACCAGCGGGGCGCGTTCCCTGATTTCGTTCACCAACCGCTCGATGGTCTGCATACGCGAGAGCATGTCATTTTTCAGCTTTTCGCCCTCGTTTTGCCGCATCGTGTTGAGTTTTTCAAGCGCGCTCTCCAGCGCGGCGGTCATTGCGGCTATCAGCTGGCCGTCCGCTTCGGCGGGGTCGTCGGCCTTTAAAACTTCGGGATAGCGCAAGACGGAAGTCACCGTAACGTCGTTCGTTATTTCGGGGAAGAGCTCCGCCACCTTTGCCGCAGCGTTTACGTACGCCCTTGCCGCCCCCTCGTCGAGGCACAGCTCCCTGCAGCTTTCGCGCTTGTCGGAAAAGGTTATAAATATGTCCGCATGCCCGCGCGTGAGCTTTTCGCGGACGACGCCGCGGATGGCCTCCTCGTGCGCGGCGAATATCCTCGGGGACTTTATTGCCACGTCGAGATAGCGGTTGTTTACCGTTTTTATCTCCACGGTGAGCTCCAGCCCGCCCGCGCTGTATCCGCCTCTGCCGTATCCTGTCATACTAAGCATAAAGTAAAGACTCCGCAAACCGAAAATTTAAGTACTAACATTATAGCAACAAAATTTATAAATTACAAGCGTTTTCAAAGCAAAAAGGGCGGCGGCAAAACTTTATTTGCGGGCGGTTTAATTTTAAAAAACAGGTCAATAACCTGTACAGCGAATTTTTGTGGGAGGAGAGCCGTGAAACTTGCGTTTGCCACCTTTATCGGCGCGGCGGTAATGCTGTGCGCGCTGGCCGTTTTGCCGCCGAGAGTGTGTTTTGCCGACGGCGGCTCGCACGTGTTTTTTGTGGGGACGTCCTCGGCGGACTGCAGAGAATACAGGCCGTCCTTTAACTGCGAGGCGGAGAGGCTGTTCCTTTTGAACGTGTGTGGCGAAAGCGCGGAATACAAGGACTTCGACATGGAGAGCTATCTTAAAAGGATAGGGGGCAAAGTTTTGTTTTGCGAAAGCTGCGAAGATTCCGAAAACTACTACTGCTCGGCCCCGCTGCCCTATTCGGTGCGGATCAAGGGATATACGGTAAACCTGCAGATATGCATTAAAAACGATACGGCAAAGCTCGGCACGCCCATAATTTTCGGCGGATACTGAATAATCCTTGCAGGATTTGGCAATATCAAAAAAACAAGTAAATAAGGAGACAAATATGAACGAAAACGCAACTGCAAAACCTACTAAAAAGAAAAAACTGCTCTTTTGGCTGACGATAGCAGCATGCATACTTATTGCTGCCGCCATTGCGGTAGGAATTATTTTCGGCGTGAGGGGAAGCGCGTCCAACCCCACCGTTGACAGCGGCACCAACCAGGGCGATAACAAACCCACGCCCCCCGACGACGGCAAGGATAAGGACGGCGACGACGGGGACGACAAGGAGGACGACCCCACCGTTGACACCTCCACCCAGTACGAGTTTATCCCGCCCGTGGAAACGGTTACGCTGATAAAGGCGCACGAGTTTGGCTATGACAAGACGATGGATTGGTACAGGCTGCACCAGGCGATGGACTTCGGCGCTCCCGCAGGCACCAACGTGCTCGCCGCGGTGGACGGCACGGTCGTATCCGTAGTGACGGACGACAAGCTCGACTATGCCGTCATCGAGATCGAACACGCGAACAACATCAAGACGGTGTATAAGTTTGTGGATCCTGCGGAGAGCCTGAAGGTCGGCCAAAAAGTAAGCCGCGGACAGGTTATAGGCACGGTTGCCGTAGCTTCCGGCAGGGAAAACGCCGACGGCGAGCACCTGCACTTTGAGGTCTTTGAGGCGGGGAAAATCGTGGACCCCGACGACTATCTGCACATCTCGTCCAAATAAAAAATTATTTTGCGGGGCGCGCTTAAAAAGCGCGCCCCGCTTTTTTTGATTGCCGTTCCGCCGCGGGTTTTTATAATAATTTGGGTATGTGAATTATAACCTGCGCGGGGCCCTCCTTCCTGTCATTCTGAGGATAGCCGAAGAATCTGTCGCGCAGCGACGTTTTAAATATGAACGTGGTATGTGAATTATAAGCTGCGCGGGCATTTTTTTATTTTTTTGGGCGAAACGTGCGTTACAACCTCAACTTTCGTTAGCCATTCATTCCGCTGAACGCTACGAACGCGTTTACAACTTACAGGCGGCGGACAACCACCTTGGCTGCCCCCATTGTGGGGGGAGCTGGACGCGTAGCGGACTGAGGGGGGGCAAGCGTAACGCTTGAGCATAGTATCTTTATTGCGTTACCGCTTGATTTATATTGCCGCACGTCAAACTTGAAACAATCCCCTCAGTCACCTATCGGTGACAGCTCCCCTTACTAAGGGGAGCCAAGGGGGGTGGCCGTCTTATCCAACCCCGCCCGAGCGTAGCGATGGCTTTATGTGCGTTTTAACGCACCAAAAGCAGCCACCGTGTGAGAACTCTCACTCAATCGCCCACTGCGTGGGTCTCATATCGTTCTGCCGTTTCCCAAAGGGAACCTTCGGCAGGGCAGCGGGCAAAGCCCTCGCGCGAAATGACAAACCTTAATTTACGTTGCTATTATATTAAATAATTATGTTGCAAGCAGGGTTTCCCTGCGCCGCAAGACACAATTTGCGCACACTTGCGCCTGAGCGGGGTGAATTGCCGCGATTATATAATATGTGCGCCCTTATTAATCGCGGCAAGGGCGGCTGGCTGCCCAAACTCACGAAAAATTTTGCGGCTTATTATTTGAAATATTTATTATAAGGTGCGCAAAGCGTCGCTTCGCTCG
>CANRKK010000010.1 GCA_947631195.1 uncultured Clostridia bacterium | reverse complement strand
TGCCTATTACTTCGTGTCATTTCGAGTCGAAGGGAGACGCGCAACGCGCGCGACCGAGCGAGAGAATCCCCCCGTGGCTGCTCTTGGTTGGATGGAACGGCATTGTCGCGCGGTGGCGATGCTAACATCCCCGCCGACGGCAACAGCCGTCGGCGGGGACTTGGTACTCCCGACGGGAATCGAACCCATAACTAGCCCTTAGGAGGGGCTTGTTATATCCATTTAACTACGGAAGCGTATTAAGTTGTTCCCGTCGCCCGACGGTAATACTCGCGTTAGTTGCCGCTGTGCTTTTGTCCGTCCCTGCGGAACGCTCGTGCGCTGCTTGCGCATCTTCGAACCCATAGCCCTCAGGAGGGGCTTGTTATATCCATTTAACTACGGAAGCGTATTAAGTTGTTCCCGTCGCCCGACGGTAATACTCGCGTTAGTTGCCGCTGTGCTTTTGTCCGTCCCTGCGGAACGCTCGTGCGCTGCTTGCGCATCTTCGAACCCATAGCCCTCAGGAGGGGCTTGTTATATCCATTTAACTACGGAAGCGTATTAAGTTACTTCGGCAAGGCGGAAAAGTAGCGCAAGCGGAATGTATGGCTAACGCGTATTAAGGAATTGACGCCCGGTCCGCCCAAAAAACTATATTAATAATATAATATATAATTTTAAAAAATGCAATCGTTTTTGCGGGGGATTTTTGTTTATAGGGGATAGTCAAACCTTTTGTGGGCCGTGAGAGCGCGCAGATACCGCCGCGTGTAGTATTTGGCCATTTTTAAGTTTTGTTCGGAGTAGTTGCCGCACTCCTGCGGGGTGGCGCCGGGCAGCGGGCCGCGGAACGAACAGATAAAGCGGCACATTCCGCAGACCAACCCGTATACGTCCGCGGGAGAGAGCTCGCCGAACATAAGCAAATAAAAACCCGTCCTGCAGCCCATGGGGCCGAAGTACACCACCTTCTCCCCCTGCGCGGAGTTGCGCAGGTAGGTTGCGCCGAGGTGCTCTATCGTATGCACGGCGGGCATGTCCAAAACAGGCTGGCGGTTGGGGGCGGTAAAACGCAAATCAAAGGTTGTTACGGCGCAGTTGCCGCTGTAGTCCCTGCGGGAAACGTACAGACCCGGCAACAGCGCAAGGTGATTGACCGAAAAGCTGGATATTCTTTCCATATAATATATATAATAGCATAAAATGTAATAGTATTTGATTACATTTTAAAAAAACATATTACAATTTTCAGCGTTTATTATTACAAAACGCGGGGTTAGTGTGACAACTCTTCGGCCAGCGCGTCGATTTGGGCAAGGCTGTCGGCATTGAGGGCCGAGCGGATTTTGGGGGACTGCGCGGCAAAGGTTATATTTTTTGAGGCGGCGAACATATCGAGCATGGCTTTTGCGGCCACGGGCGCCCAGCTGCCGTTTTCGACAAAGGCCACGGTGCGGTTGGAGAAATTGCGGGAGGTTAGCGCGTAGATAAAGTTGCGCATTGCGGGGAATATTCCGCCGTTGTAGGTTGTGGTGGCAAACACCGTTTTGGAGTAGATAAACGCGTTTGTGAGCGCGACGGAGTGGTCGGTGCGGGCTACGTCGCAGAGCTTGGTTTCAACGCCGAGGGCATTGAGGCGCTGCGCAAGGGCCTCAGCGGCGGCCTTGGTGTGGCCGTAGACCGAGGTGTAGGCGATAAACACGCCCTCCTTTTCTGGACGGTACGACGACCATGCGTCATACAGCTGCAGATAGCGGCTTAAATCGCCGCCGAGCACGGGGCCGTGCAGGGAACAGATAGTCTTGATTTGATATGCCGAAACTTTTTTGAGCAGGGCCTGCACCTGCGCGCCGAATTTGCCCACTATGGCATAGTAGTAGCGGCGGGCCTCGGTTGCCCAATCCTCTGCGCCATCACCGACGCCGAACGTGCCGAACGCGTCGGCGGAAAAATAGGTTTGGGTGGAGCTTTCGTAGGCGGTCATAACTTCGGGCCAGTGCACCATGGGGGCAAAGATAAACGTAAGCTCGTGTTTGCCCAGACTGAGTTTGTCGCCGTCCTTCACCACCACCCGCCTGTCGGCGAAGTCGCAGCCGAAGAACTCGGAGAGCATAACAAAGGTTTTGGCATTGCCCACAATTAAGGCCTGCGGGTATTTTTTTGCGAATTCGAATATGCAGGCGGAATGGTCGGGCTCCATGTGCAGGGCCACGAGGTAGTCGGGCTGCGCGCCCTGCAAAACGTCTTGCAGGTTATTCAGCCATTCGCCGCAAAAATGGGCGTCCACGCTGTCCATCACCGCGATTTTGTCGCTTTTTATAACGTATGAATTGTATTTTATGCCGTCGGGCACGGGCAGATAGCCTTCAAACAGGTCGATTTGGGTATCTTCCACGCCCACGTTGAAGATTGCGGGTGCAATTTCCATATTATACTCCTTTTGGATAGTTTATTTCTTTTTTTTGAATTTTAAAACGCCGCTGACCTTTATCAGGTGGCTTGACGAAAATATGTTTATCACGATCAGCAGCAAGCTGAACAGGGCAAGCACCAACGTCTGATAGGCGGGCGTTACCGAAACGCCGAAAAATTGCAGGTTGAAGCCGAAACTGCCGTTTACGCTTTCAATCAGCTCCGCCCCTCCGCTTATCGCGCCCAACTGCGAGGCGATATTGCTTATTGGCGTCGACAAAAAGGCATAGCGCAACAGCGAGCAGGTGTACGTGCCGGGGAAAAACCCGCAAATGTTGCCCACCCAGCCGGGCATCATTCCGAGCGGCATATACGCGCCCATGATAAAGCCGACCGCGGTGGAAAATATCATAACTATGCTACCCATCGTTGCGTCACGCTTGATAAAGGAGCATATGAACACGGTGAACAGCACGGAGCTTATCGAGGAATATACCATTATGCCGAAAATCTGCAAAAAGCCGACAAAATCTATAGTGAACTCACCCAGGCATGCAAGATAGATAAAGCACACCATCAAAAAGATAAAGCAGATTATGACGGTTACGATAATGTTGTATAAAAAGTAGCTTGCAATGAGCAGGCCCTTACTTACGGGCGACGAGGCAAAGTCGCGGTTTACGCCGTTTTCCTTGTCGTTTACTATTATGTTGTTCGTCTGCAACGACACTGTTATCGTGGATATGGCTATTATTCCGCTTAACATCCACGAATCCACAATCGTTTCCACCGATTTTTGATAGTCGGCATAGTTGAGATTTACGCCCAGATCGGTGTTTATCTGCATTATGGCCGATTTTACGCTGTCCAGTTCGAGATTTCTTAAAAACAGGATATACACCGCAAAAATAATAAGCGGCGCCATAACCGTAAAAAACATACGAATCTTGTTGCGGAACAGCACAAGCATATGGCGGCCGGTCAGGCGGAAAAATATGTCAAAATAGTTCGTTTTGCGCTTAACCGTTTGCATCTTCCCCCTCCGTCAGCCGTATGTTTTTGCCCGTGACGTTTAAAAATACGTCGTCCATGGTCCCCTTTAAAATTTCTATATCGGTAAGATACTCGTCAAAGTCGCGTATAAGCTGCTTTGCGTGGGCCGTGTCGCGTATATAAATTTTGTAGGCCAAATGCTCCTCGTCAAAAGTGTATTGCACGGCCTTGTCGGCGAGGGCGCGCTCAAATTCGGGGCTGCGTTCCTTGCAAAAACTTATTATATAGTCCTTTGAATAGGCGTTTTTTAAGTCGTTCGGCGTGCCGTGGGCAATAATTTTGCCCTTGTCCATTATAACCACGTCGGTTGCGAGTTCTGCCTCCTCGAGGTAGTGCGTGGTCAAAAACACCGTCATGCCCGTTTCGGCGCGGATTCTGTCGATGAGCGCCCACACTATCATACGCGTTTTGGGGTCAAGGCCGGTTGTGGGCTCGTCCAAAATCAGCAATTTGGGGCGGTGCACCATTGCGCGGGCTATGTCCACCCGCCTCATCTGCCCGCCGCTGAGATTGCGCACGGGTTTGTTGAGAATGGGGCCGAGCTCCAAAAGTTCGATTATGTCCGCAATGTTTTTCTTTTTTTCCGCCCGCGACAGGGAATAAAAGGACGTGCGGATATCGAGATTTTGCTTTACAGTCAAATCCTTATCCAACACGCTTGTTTGGAACACTATTCCTATTTCCGATTTGATTTGGGCGGGGTTTTCGTCAAGGTCGTAGCCGTCCACATAAATTTTGCCCGAATCCTTGCCCAAAATGGAGCAGGTTATGTTTATCGTAGTGGACTTTCCCGCCCCGTTTACGCCCAAAAACGCAAAAAGAGATCCCTTGGCAACTTCAAAGGAAATGTCGTCCACCGCCTTGATATCGCCGTAGGATTTGCAGAGATGTTCTATTTTTAACGCTAAGTCTTGTTTGTCCAAAAATTCACCGGCTCAATTATTTTTTTTGTCCGCGTTGCGCTTTACCTTAATCCACTTCGGCTTTGACATCGTGCCGATGCAGATAGTTATGGAATATACAATCAAAAAGAATGGAAACAGCAAAACGGCGCTTGCAAGCTCGCTGCGCTTCTTTGCGCCCAGCTTTTTGTATTCCACCATTGCAAGCACAAAGGCCTGTATGTAGCCGAAAAACACAAAGAGCCCCAACAAAATGCTTGCCCCTATTATTATTGTGTTCCATAGCAAGGTTTTATAAAATTCCACGGAATACAGCGTAAGCTGCAATCCTCCGTATGCGGCAAACCCCAAAAATGTAAAATTGTATATGTAGAACAGCGGAATCCACGTCGCCAACAGCACTGTATATATCAGCAGGCTGTATGTCATAAACACTTCCAAACAGGACAGACTGCCCGTTTTAAAAAAGTGCCCCAAAAGTTTAAACAATTTTGTTTTTAAAAGTTTGGACGTGCCGCTGCCTATCCGCTTGTTTCTGTGATAGGTTACCTTGAGCGACGAGGGCATATCTTCATAAACTATGGCGTCCTCCACAAACCTGCCCTTGATGCCCTGCAAAAGGCGGTTGAAATAATACTCGGCGTCCTCAGAAATGGTTTCGCAGTCATATCCGCCCGTTGCCTTTAACATTCTGACGCTCATCATTGCGCCGCTACCGTTTACGTGCGCCGCTAAATTCAAGCGTTCGCGCACGCGGCTGCCGTAGCGGGATTCAAACACATAAAACATTGCGCACGCCTTTGTAAAAAAGTTTTGCGTGCCGTTTATCGCACCCTCATACGGACGGGCAAGGTCCACGCCCGCCTGATAGGCGTCGTTCATCTTGGCCGAATATACGTCGTTTAAATGATTATCGGCGTCCACCCTTATGATAATCTCATACGGGTCGTCCACTATGGACATAATGTGTTCCATGCCGTAGCGCAACGGATACACCGCCATACGGTGGGCTTCGTCGGGGTCGTCCAGCGTCAAAACGATTGCGCCCGCACGCTCGGCCTCTTTTGCCGTATTGTCCGTGCAGTTATGCGCAACAACGAACACATCGAATTTTTCGCGCGGATACTTTTGGTTATCCAATATGGATTTTACGGAATCATAAATCACATCCTCCTCGTTGTGCGCGGGGATGAGATACGCTATCTTGGCTTTTTTTTCGGACTCGGGCCACGTTCTCTTTTTTACAAAGGAAAACAGCACATATAAAATCTGGATCAAAAGAGGGATGCCTATCAGCAATAAAACAATGTAATTGATAATGCTCAATACCCTGTACAGGTATTCATACCACATATGCCCCCTCCTTTTTGAGATTATTGTCTAAAATATACCTTTTAAAGTATAATTTAATTTGCCTTAGATGTCAAGAATTTAGTTATTATTTGATTAAAAATCGGCGTTGTTGCCTAAAACTTACGCGGAGGTATTTATGAATCCGGTTAAAGAAAAAAGCAAATCGCTTGACAACAATTTTTTACCGCTGAAAAAAATGTATCCTAAAAGCTATAACAAGGATAAAACTTCGCCCTATACCAAAACTCGGGTTATACTTATGAACGGCACGGAATTCGAATCGCAATGGTTTATGCACAATTTTGCAAGGCACTGCAACGAACCTGAAATTTTGCAGGCGCTTGCCGTGGTGCGCAGGCAGGAACAGCAGCAGCAAAAACGCATAAGCTGCTTAAAGCCGATAAACGAGAGCATACTCGAAACAACCATCGCCTATGAACAGCTCGCCGTGGACTTGACTGCGGTGCTTGCGATAAACGAAAAGGACGAGAACAATATAAAAGCCCTAAACTTTGCGCTTTTGGAGGACTTTGACCACCTCTACCGCTATGCCAACCTTTTAAAGATGGACAAAGATATCGACGCGGATATGCTTGTGGGCAAATACACGGAAATTATGCCCGGCCGCCCCACGGTTGCCGAACACAGATATCCTTCAGACGATATCAAGCCGCATATGAATTCCGAAAACGCAGACCTGTACAGTAAACTCGTTGCCTGCACCATCACTGCCGCCGAACAGCAGACGATGAACTACTACATGAACATCGCGCAGTGGTACAAAAACGACCTCGGGCGCAAACTATATGCGGAAATCGCAATGATAGAGGAAGCGCACGTCACCCAGTATGAGAGTCTGAAAGACCCCAACATGACCTGGCTTGAACAGTGGGTTATGCACGAATATACGGAGTGCTGGCTCTACTATTCTGCCATGCAGGACGAAAGCGACGAATCGATAAAAAAGATTTGGACCGAACACTACAAAATGGAAATAACGCACCTTAAAACGGCAATAAGATTATTGTCCAAATACGAAAAAAAGAACTACGAAAGTATAATCGGAACGGGAGAATTTCCCAAACTTTTAAAACTCGGCGGCAACAAGGAATATATCAGAAAAGTGCTTGGAAATACCATTCTTCTTACGGCGGACAACACGCACAACGTTTTCGATTACAAGGATATCAAAAAGATTGCCGATGACCACAGATACTTCGACTATCAAAAATATATGTCCGGCGACCCCGAAAAAAATCCCTCGCACCTCGTTATAGAAAAAGCTATAGAAAAACTCGGACGGGATTTCAGATATCAGGACAGCGAACACCCCGTAAAAGAATTGAGAAACCGCAAGGACGACAACGTAAAAATTGCGCGGACAAAATAATGCCCGCACATTTAACTGCGGGGAGCGCAAATGCGCTCCCCGCTTTACATTGATTTTATTTTTTCTTTTTGGCGGCCTTTACATACGCCTTTAATTTTTTGAACATCGCTTCCTCGCCCTCGTCCTTAAGCAAGGTAAGATAATATCTCAGCCGTTCGGCCGTATCGGGATTCATGCCCTTGATGTCCGTCTTTGTTTCAAAGTATTCCAAAGGGCTGCCGTCGGTGTATTTGTCCTTCAAATATATTTTGCTTGCGGCTATCCTGTCGCAAACCATCTCGGCAAAGTATCCGGGCGGCATGTCAACATAAACCTTTTTACCGTCGGCAAAGTCCGTCCAATACTCAAAATGATGCTTGTTTCTCCCCTTATGGTGCAGCCATGCGGCGGAATAGCCCAAAACCTCCCGCTCTTTTGCCTGCGGGCTTCTGTAGCCCTGAAAATATTTAACGCCCGGCCAAAACTCCGCGCGCGAATACTTTGAAAGGTCGTGCGTCAAACCCTGCCTGACAAGGCCCGCCTTAAAGCACAGTTTGCGCACTGCGCGGCGGTGACGGCGGACGGTTGACAGATGTTTAAAAAAATTCATTTAAAATTCAACCTCTAAGCCGTCATAGGCGGCAATGACGCCGTAGCGCTTTTCAAGCCCCTTTAAAACTTCACTGTAGGGCGCGTTATTGTGGGAAAAATGGGTGATAACGATTTTTGAATTTTCGTTTATTATTCCGCGCGCCAACAACTCCTGCTTGACAAACATATCGTCTGATATCCCCATATGCCTGCCGCCCGGCCGTCCGCTGTTTTCCACGAAAGTGCAGTCAAAACTTACCAATCCCGCTTTGGCTCCCCTTTCTTTCAGAAAATCCAACGCCTGCGCGCTTATTATGCCCGTATCATACAGATGCAGATATCCTTCGCCGCCGCGCTCCACATAAAATAGAAGCGCGTCCTCGGTATTTCCGTGATTGGCGGGGATTGCTAAAATTCTGTAATCCTCAATTTCAAACTCGCTGTAAGGGCCGATTTGAATAAATTTGAGGTTGGGCGCCACCTCGGGCTTCATCTCCCGCGCGGTACATTCATAAAAAATATCTTTTACGGCGGCGTTCCCGTATATTTGCATTATCGGTTCCCTGAGCTGCGCGTACTTATAACCGCGCAAAATAAAATCATGCGCATAAAAATGGTCCATATGCGAATGTGTTATAAGCAAATATTTGAGCGCAGACAGATCCACACCGAATTTTAGGGAATGTACATAGGCCTCGGGCGGAAAATCTATGCCTATCTTGCCGTCGAGAATTATTTGCGAGCGGGTGTGAAATTCCCGTTCGCCGAGCTCCCTTATTTTGCTGCAAAACGGGCAACTGCAAAACATAGCGGGCACTCCTTCCGCCGCGCCTGTGCCAAGATAAAGTATCTTCATAAATACCAAAACAGGGCGACGCGCGCCCTGCCGATTAAATTTCCAAAATAATAGATACAGGTCCGTCGTTGAACTGCTCTATTTTCATGTCCGCGCCGAACACGCCCGTCTTTACGGGCACATCCCGCGCGCGCAATTGTTCCGCAACAAATTCATAGAGAAACTTTGCGCGTTCAGGCCTCTCCGCATCCGAAAAACTCGGTCTGTTCCCGTGGGAACAATCCCCCAAAAGCGTAAATTGGGAAACCAATAAAACTTGTCCGCCGACATCCTTTACGGACAGGTTCATTTTGCCGTTGCCGTCCTGAAAAATACGGAGATTGGCTATTTTTTTTGCCATTGCCTCTGCCTGCGCTTCGCTGTCCCCGGTTTTGACGCCGAGAAAAACGGCAAGCCCAAAATCTATATCGGATATAAGTTTGCCGTCTACCGAAAGCACAGTGCGCTTAACGCGCTGCACTACCGCTCTCATTAATTATTTGCCGACTCTCGACATATATTCGCCCGTACGGGTATCGATGCGGATGGTTTCGCCCTCTTCAACAAACATGGGCACCTGAATGGTTGCGCCCGTTTCAACAACGGCATTCTTCATAACGTTTGTTGCCGTGTTGCCGCGAACGCCCGGTTCGCACTCGACAATCTTGAGTTCGACAAAATTTTCGGGCTCTACCGAAAATGCCACGCCGTTCAAAGATTTTACCGTAACAACGTCGTTTTCCTTGATATATTTGAGCGCGTCCTCCACCTGGTCGTGGTTTAACGTAATGATATCAAACGTATCAGGGTCCATAAAGTTGTAAAACTCGCCGTCGAAATAGGAATACGTCATTTTTCTCGTTTCAACCTGCGCCGTTTCCAGCTTGGTCGTGGGGTTAAAAGTGATATCGGAAAGCACCTGACCCGTAACCACGTTTTTAAGCGTAGTCCTGACGAACGCCGCGCCCTTGCCGGGTTTAACGTGCTGGAATTCCGTAACGGTATATACGCCTTTGCCGTTGTACTCGAAAGTTGTGCCCTTTCTTATATCGCCTGCTAAAATTGATGCCATAAAATTTCTCCTTATAATAAAACCTTATAAAACGGTTAATTTTTTATCCGAATCGGTTAAACTTACGGTATGCCCGTCCTCGAGCATCACCGTGTCCTCTATCCTTATTCCGAATTTGCCTGCAAAATATACGCCCGGCTCGTCGGAAAATACCATATTGTTTTTTAATTCTTCGTAGCTCTTGGGCGAAATGAAAGGTCTTTCGTGAATGTTTATGCCGATTCCATGGCCCAAGCTATGCGTAAAATATTTATCAAGATTATAATTGCGCAAGTAATCCCTTGCAAAGGCGTCCGCCTGTCTGCCCTTGACGCCCTCGACAATTTGTTCTTTTGCGGCAAAATGGGCGGCCAAAACGTGCTTATACGCCTCTTTGAATTCTTCGTGTTTGCCGTCGTCGCCGAAAAGGAACGTCCTTGTGCAATCCGAGCAATATCCGCCGTATTTGCAGCCGAAGTCAATCAGAATTATATCGCCGTATTTCAGCTTTCTGAACCCCGTTTCATGGTGCGGCACGCTGGAATTTTCACCAAACGCCACGATGGTATCAAAACTCGTCCCGCTCGCACCGTATGTGCGCATTAGATATTCAAGTTCGGCGGCAAGCTCGTTTTCGCTCATCCCCTCTTTGAGCCTGCCGAGAAGTTCGACAAACGCCCTGTCGGCGATATCGCACGCCTTTTTTATCAGCGCTATCTCCTCATCTTCCTTAATTTCCATAGCCGCTTCAAAAGCCTGCGTGCTGTCTACGATTTTGAGATTGAGGTCGGCGAATTTCCGCCAATCGTTATACAGCGTGCGCGACAGCGGAATGGCTATTTCCCTGTACGGTTTAAGCAATTTTTCCAGCGAACCCTCGTAAAGTTTCACCTTTATTCCGGTTTTTGCAAGAACATTTTCGGCCATCTCCAAATATCTCGGATCGGTATAAAAAGTTGTGCCGTCGCCGTCGCTCAACACATAGCCGAACGAAGTTGAGAGTCCCGTGAGGTACTGCCGCAAATCGTGCTGTTCCGTGAGGACCCCCTGTGCGGAAACGGATTTGTAAATTTTATCTGTGTTGTTGATAGCCATATTCTGCCCTCTGTATTATTTTACCAAATATTTTCTCAAGTGTCAACACTATTATATATACGTTTCATTTCCGCGGCGTCCTCGGCCTGCGTTCCCGAAGATTCGCATATTATATACGGTTCCAGCTTAAGTTCTTTAAGCGCCGTTGCGAGGGGCCCGAATTCTGGTCCGTACAGCTTGTCTTCAAAGGTAAGGTGCTTGATTTCACCCTTGCCGCCGTACATTATCTTTGAAAAATGAACGTGGAAGTTTTTTACCCTCTCATATCCGAGTTCCGCAATCATATACTCAAGGCGGTTTTTATAATCGTTTACGGTTTTAAGACTCCCCTGCTCCCGCGCATTGATATGTCCGAAATCAACCGCCGGGACATAGCACGAATCTATCTTGCAAAAATCAACTATCTCTTCAAGTGTGCCAATCTGCGCGGATTTGCCCATTGTTTCGGGGCAAAATTTGAAATTTTCCAAATGATTCAAATATATGTAGTCGCGCAAAATTTTAAGTCGGTCCGCGGTTTTTGCAACGGCGTCTTCCCTTGTCGCTTTGCCCTGCGTTGCGGGGTGAAAGACCACTCTTTCCCCGCCGAGTAATTTAAGACATGCGGCGCTTGCCAAAACATAATTATATGACTTTTCGACCGCCTCGTCGTCGGGATTGGCAAAATTGATAAAATACGGCGCGTGTACGCTTATCTCGATGCCTGCGTCCTTAAACGCCGCCCCTATCTCCACCGCCTTACTTTCCGACAGGTTTACGCCGCGGCCAAACGAATACTCGTAGCAATCAAGGCCCAGCCCGCGGCAATAGCCCGCCGCCTGCGTTGTATGCTTATATCCTGCGGCATAAAAATTTTCGCCGTTGCCGCTCGGCCCGAATTTAATCATGGTTTTCCCTGATGGTTAAAATATCTTTATCGAGTTGCGCTTTAAGCGCTTCGGGACTGTCAAACTTGACTATATCCCTTATATATCCGCAAAATTCCACCTTAACTTCCTGTCCGTACAGATCGCCGCTGAAATTATCGAGATGTACTTCAAGTACAGGCGTAAACTCGTCGAACGTGGGGCGCGGCCCGTAGTTTGCAATTCCCCTGTACACTTGGCCGCCTGCCGTGCATCGTACGGCATACACTCCCGTTTTTACTTCGACTTTGTTTTCGGGATAGGTAACGTTGATTGTGGGATAATCGAGTATTTTTGTCCCGCGTTCAGCGCCGCCGACGACGTTACCGCAAACAGAATAATTTCTGCCGAGCAACTCGTTCGCAAGCTCTATCTTCCCGCTTTCGATAAGCGATTTGATGAGAGTCGTGCTTATTTTTTCTTGGCCGTACATAACGTCGTTGACCGCTTGGTACCACACGCCGTTATCTTCGTTATCGGCATAACTCTTCAGTGTGGCTGATTTTCCCTTTGCGCCTGCACCAAAATGAAAATCTTTGCCGCTCATCAACCCTTTGATATTGATCTTTTCGTCTATATTTCTCAAAAATTCGTTTGCCGTCGTCTTTTTGAATTCCTCGTCAAAATCTATTCTCAAAACAAACTTTGCGCTGAATTCTTCCAGCAAACCCAATCTTTCTTCGTATGAATAAACTTGCTTGCCGCCCTTGCCTTCCGCAAAAAGCATCACGCCCAAATCAAGCCCGTTGATCTTGGCCTGCAATTTGGCCTTTTTTAAAAGCGCCGCATGGCCCTTGTGCAAAGCGTCAAAGCAACCGAGAACCAGAAGGCTGGGAAACCCGTATTCTCCGTTATTGTAGTTTATAACTTCTAACATAACTTGGTTTTTACCTTTAAAACGTTTGATTTAACTTCGGCCAGCCCATAAAATTCGCCCTGCCCGTTAAACAACTTATATACTCCGTCGGGCTCGTCGCACATTACGGCCAATCCGTTCAACAGTTTTTTGTATCTGCCGTCCGCCAAACAAATACTGTCTAAATCCAAAACGTCCTCTGTTTTGATTATATAATTTTCAAAATTTTCGGGCGCAAGAATTTTTGTACGGACGGCTTTGTCGATAGTAAAAACTCCGCTTTGAGTGCGCGTCAGCCCGCTCATTGCGGCGCACGTGCCGAGCATTGCCCCCATATCTCTCGCAATCGAGCGGATATAAGTGCCGCTCCCGCACTCTATTTTAAACACAAATTCGCTTTCGCTTACCTGTTCCAAAAGAGAAATCGAATGTATCGTAACCTTTTTAGGCGGTAGCTCGAATTCAACTCCGCGGCGGGCGAGGTTGTATCCTCTCTGCCCGTTTATGCATTTAGCGCTGTATTTGGGCGGATACTGTTCGATCTCCCCCACAAAATTGTCCAAAACGCTCTCCATGTCCCCCGCCTTGGGAACGGAGCCGTTTTCAAAAATCAAATTTCCCGTTGTATCGAGCGTGTCATAATCCACGCCGAATTTAAAAACGGCGATATAGGTCTTTGTTTTCGACAAAAAATAATCAAACAGGCGCGCAGCATTTCCTATCGCTACAGGCAACACTCCCGAAGCCATGGGGTCCAACGTGCCCATGTGTCCGCACGGCGTTTTTGTGAGGAACTTGATTCTTGCCACTTCCTTTGCGGAAGAAACCCCTTGTTCCTTGTCAACGTTGATAAAACCTGTCATAAATTCAAAGAAACGGCGCGGGTGAGCCGCTCTACCACTTCTTCAAGTTCACCGAACAGCATACAGCCGCTCGCAAGTATATGACCGCCGCCGCCGAACGTAGTCGCAACCGCATTTACGTTGGCCTTGCCTTTGCTCCGCAGAGAAACCTTGTACTTGTTCTTTTTATATTCAAGCAGCGAAACGGCCACTTCAACGCCGTCCACCGTAAGAGGAAAATCAACAAAACCTTCCGTTAAATCTTTATCTGCGCCGAGTTCCTGCATGTCCTTTTGTGTAATTACCGCAAAGGCAAGTTTGCCTTCAAGGTCAAAGCGCATTTTGCTCATCACTCTGCCGTAAAGAAGCGCACGTGATTTAGGCTGGCGCACGTTTACATTATAGTTGATTTTATTGCAATCCGCGCCTTTGGAACGCAGATATCCGGCCGTCTTAAATGTATTTTCGGTTACGTCCAGATGCGTAAAATTCCCGCTGTCCGTAATCATGCCGAGCATCAAAAGGTCCGCGATGTCCTCAGTTATTTCAAAGCCGCACTCATTCAAAATGCCCGTAACTATTTCACAGCTTGCGGGGCACTCTTGAATGTAATTCAGCTTGCCGTAACCGTTGTTTGAAATATGATGGTCGATATTTATCGTTTCTTTTTTAAATTTGCTGTAGAATTTGGCAAAAGATCCGAGCCGTGTGATGTCGGCGCAGTCGACGCTGACCAACAGATCATAGTTATAGGCGGGCAATTCCCGCAAAACGTTTGTCATTTCCGACAGAAAAAAGAATTTTTCCGGAGGTTTGTCCTCGCAACACATCACGGCCGTTTTGCCTGCGTTTTCCAACGCGAGGCGGAGCGCAAGCCCGCTGCCGAGAGCGTCGCCGTCTGGCCTGACGTGGCAAAATATCGCCACGCACTTTGCGGATTTTAATTTTTCGGTTATTTCCCCTAAGGTATTATTTATCATCTGTCCCTATATCCGAAAGAATTTTATCGATCTTTTCGCCGTATTCCATGCTGGTGTCCTCAATAAATCTGAGTTCGGGCACCGTTCTGATATGCATAACTTGGGCAAGTTCATGCCTTATAAACCCGGCGTTTTCTTTTATCGTTGCAAAGCTGTTTTGCGCTTTTGCCTTATCGGTGTCATATATGCTCACATATATTTTTGCGCTCTTTAAATCGGGGGCAACATCCGCCGCGGTCACGCTTATAATAGCCGAAAGACCGGGGAATTTAGCCCTCAGTTTTCCGGAAATTATACTCGATATTTCTTTTTGGAATTCTCCGGCGAGCCGCTCGCCTCTCACACCTTTCATATATTACCCCGCAGCTACCTGTTCTATCAGGTAACATTCGATTATATCGCCGATTTGTATGTCGTTAAAACCTTCTATGGCGCAACCGCATTCAAACCCGGCATTAACTTCCTTGACGTCATCCTTAAAACGTTTGAGCTGCTTTACGTTGCCCTCGACAACCAGAACGTCGTCGCGGTAGATGCGGAGTTTGCCCCCGCGGACAATCTTGCCATCCAAAACGTAACATCCCGCAACATTTCCGACGCCTGTAATTTTGAACGTTTGGCGAACTTCGCACTTGCCGAGGAACACTTCCACGTATTTGGGCGCAAGCATGCCCTTGAGCGCGGCCTCCACGTCGTCAAGCAGGTCATAAATTATTCTGTATGTCCTGACGTCCACTTTGCTTCTCTCTGCAAGAACCTTTGCCTTTGCGTCCGGGCGGACGTTGAAAGCCAAAATAATTGCATTGGAGGAATCGGCAAGCATAACGTCTGTTTCGGTAACGGCGCCCGCGCCGCTGTGGATAACCTTTACCTTTACTTCATCGTTAGAAAGTTTAACCACCGATTGTTTAATAGCCTCTACCGAGCCCTGCACGTCGCCCTTGATTATAAGGTTCAACGTCTTTAAATTGCCCTCGGCAATATTATTGAATATATCGTCAAGCGAAATCTTCGACGAGGATTTTATCATGGACTCGCTCTCTTTGCGCTTGCGCTCGTCCATAACCTGCTTCATAAGAGACTGCGACACGGCATAAATGGAATCTCCCGAATTGGGAACTTCCTCGAGGCCGAGGATATTTACGGCCATAGACGGGCCTGCCTCTTTTACCGTTCTGCCCTTGTCGTCGATCATTGCGCGGACTCTGCCCGTGACGGTGCCCGAAATCAGATTGTCGCCCGTATGCAAAGTGCCGTTTTGTACAAGCACGGTGGCCACGGGGCCCTTGCCCTTATCGAGGCGGGCTTCTATAATAACTCCGCGCGCCTCTCTCGCGGGATTTGCGAGCAACTCTTTCATCTCGGCAACAAGCAACAGGCTCTCGAGAAGTTGGTCTATCCCCTCGCCTGTTTTGCACGAGATAGGGCACACCATAGTGTCGCCGCCCCACTCTTCGGGAACAAGCCCCTGCGCAGTCAGATCCTGCTTGACCTTTTCGATGTTCGCGCCCGGTTTGTCTATTTTATTGGCGGCAACAATTATGGTTACCCCCGCCGCCTTGGCATGGTTTATCGCCTCTATCGTCTGGGGCATTACCCCGTCGTCGGCCGCCACAACCAATATAACTATATCGGTGATTTGAGCGCCGCGCGCACGCATGGCAGTAAACGCTTCGTGTCCCGGCGTATCGATAAACGTTATGCCCTTGCCGTTGACGGTAACCGTATATGCGCCGATATGCTGCGTTATGCCGCCCGCCTCTCCCGCGGCAACTTTGGTATTTTTTATATAGTCGAGAAGGGAAGTCTTGCCGTGGTCTACGTGGCCCATCACCGTAACAACGGGGGGACGGGGAACCAAACTCTCGATCTCTTCAACGGTGTCTGCCTGCCTTTCAAACAGCACTTCCTCGGCCGTTTTTTCGGGCTTATACTCCAACTCTATGCCGAGATCCGCCGCCACAAGCGCGGCCGTATCATAATCTATAGATTCGTTTACGGTTTTCATTATACCTTCTTTAAAAAGTCTCTTCGTAATTTCCACGGCGGAAATTCCGAGCTTTTCGGAAAGTATTTTCAAAGGTATCTCGTCCGTAGTAACGACTGCTTTTTCAATCTTTATAACTTGGGAGTTTTGCTTTGTTTTGTCTCTCTTTACGCGTAACTTCCTGTAGCCGCTCTTATTTTCATCAAAATCCTCTATGCTGGCCCCCTGCTGTTTCTGCAAAGCGCGCTTTGAGGGCGCACGGCGTTCCTTTTCAACATACGTTTTGTCGTAGCTCTGTTTCTTTTTATCGGGCCCGAAATTCTTTTTGGGCGCTTGCGACGACGAAGTTGCAGGAGTTGCCGAGGGTGCATTGAACTTTGCGCCCGTCTGGGGGCGGGGCCCTCCCTGCTGGGGACGCTGGGTCGCAGGACTATGTTGCGGAGCGCCCTTTTTGTCGCCCTTGGGAGCCCTCGAATCGTGGTTTATGAAAGTTTTTGTATCCTTTGCGGGCTTTTGCTGCTCCTTCTGCTCCGCAGGTTTTTCGGGCGTTTGCTGTACGGGAGACGGCGCCTCGGCCGTTTCTGCTACGGCAGGCGCTTGCGTTACATTTTGCTCATCCTGTTTTTGAGCCTTTTCCGAGGCTTCCTGCTCTGCAGCAAGTTTTGCAGCCTCCTCGGCGGCCGCTTTTTCCGCAGCCACGCGCTCCTCTTCAAGTTTCGCCTGCAGTCGGGCCGCCTCGATGGCGTTCAAACTTTTAACGATGTCGGATACTGTACGCTCCGCTGCAGTAATCTTTTTTGAGAGTTCGGAAATAGCTCCGTTGGAAATGAGCTTGGTAACATTTTCGATATTCTCGTACTTTTTTGCCATATTTAATAATTGCCTCCGGCATAAAATTCAAAATTGTCGTCTAAATTGTCCAAAATCGCTTTTGCAAGCTGTTTATCTCTAACCGCCGCCATCTTGCACCCGGGTTTGTTTACAACCGAATCAAAACCAGATTTACATACAATTAGCGGACACAATAATCTGTTCTTATATTTAACCGCAAGTTTTTTGGTGTTATCGGAAGCGTCGGCGGCTACTATAATCAGATACACTCCGTTTTTTAACGTTTCGACTGCGCCCGCGCCGCGCGTGAGCTTGCCCGACTTTATACAAAAACCTATATAGGTTTCAATTTTGGTTTTTCCCAAAATACTCCTCCTCAACGGCCGCATAAATGCTGTCGTCCACATTGCAGGAGAACACTTTATTTAAAAGACGCCCTTTTTTAAGTTTTTTTATGCAGTCCGGGTTGTCGCAAATGTATGCGCCGCGGCCGGACGCCTTGGAAGAAAAATCCAAAAATATCTTTCCCTCGGAATTTTTAACAACCCTGAGCATGGATCTCTTTTCCTTAAGTTCCCTGCAAGCTATGCATTGCCTGAGCGGTATTTTTTTATCGGGCATATCAATACCTTATTCCTGCACTTCGGTGGTGTAACCGAGTTTTGCGGCGGCGGATTCGCTCTTTACGTCTATTTTCCAGCCCGTAAGTCTTACAGCAAGGCGGGCGTTTTGGCCGTCTTTGCCTATCGCGAGCGACAGTTTGTCGTCGGGTACTACCGCCATGGCTGTTTTTTCGCCGTCAAGCTGGGTTACGGAAATTACTTTGGCGGGCGAAAGCGACTTGGCGATAAACTCCAAAGGATTTTCGCTCCAAGGGATTATGTCTATCTTCTCGCCTCTGAGTTCCTCCACGACGGCGTTCACCCTTGCGCCCTTGTTTCCTACGCACGCGCCTATGGCGTCCACTCTTTCATCCTCGGAATAGATTGCCATCTTTGTTCTCGCGCCCGCCTCGCGGCTGATTTCCTTGATTATAACCGTGCCCTGCTTGATTTCGGGCACTTCTTCCTCAAAGAGCTTTCTTACAAGTCCCGGCGCAGAACGGCTTACAAGCACCTGCGCGCCGCGGTAACCGCTTTTTACTTTCTTTACAAATACCTTGATTTTATCATTTACATTATATTTTTCACCAGGCACCTGGTCGGAGGGCAACATCAAGCCTTCCACCTGCCCTTTGCCGAGCTCGACATATACGTTGCGGGCGTCGATTTTTCTTATAATGCCCACCAAAAGTTCGCCCTCTTTGTTGGAAAACTCGTTCATCGCGGCGTCGCGCTCGGTTTCGTGAATTTTTTGCAAAATAACTTGCTTTGCCGTCTGCGCGGCTATACGGCTGAAATCTTTGGGCACAAATTTTTCAGCAACCTGATCGCCTATTTTATAACTTTTTTTGATATTTTGGGCGTCCTCTAAGGATATTTCGTTTTCACGGTCCGCAACTTCCTCCACAACCGTTTTAACGGTGAAGAAGTCTATGGTGCCCTTTTCGGGGTTGAGTTTTATATCAACCTGCCCGACCGCCCCGGCATACTGTTTTTTGCAAGCAGATACAAGGGCGTTCGAAAGCGCCTCCATAAATACTTCTTGCGGTATTCCCTTTTCCTTTTCAAGGTCTTCCAAAGCTACAAAAAAATCTTTGTTGATCATTTTAATTCTCCTGACAATTTGTAAGGTTATTCAAATTTTATGGCTTTATTTATTTTTGCAATTTTATTGAGCGCGATTTTTATCTCTTCCTTTTCGGTTTTTAAAACAATCGCGTTTTCTCCGTATTCCAGCAGCACGCCCTCGAGATATTTTTTGCCTTTGAGCGGCGCATAGAGTTTGACTTCAACTTCCTTATTGAGGTTGCGCTCAAAATCGCGCGCCGTTTTAAACGGCCTGTCAAGTCCGGGGCTGGACACGTTCAAGGTATAAGGCTTATCGTACGTGGGATCAAGTCCATCGATAGGTTCCATGATTGCGTTGTGGAATTTTTCGCACGTGTCCAGATCAACTCCGTTTTCTGTATCTATCAAAACAGTAAGTTCGGCGGAGCGGTCGTTCCACTCCACGTCTACCACTTCGATACACATCGGCCCCGCAATAGTTTCAAGGAACGCACGAATTTCTGCAATAGGTTTAATATTCATCCGACTCTAATATACAAGTATTGAGTGCCCCGCAGGGCACTCAATCTTAACATTTCTATTAAGGTTATTTTTATTTTAACATAATATATTTAAAAAAGCAACTTATTTTTTTAAGTTTAAGCCGTTTTGGGCAAAGATTTTTTTATTTTTATAAGCTCTATAAATATCTTGGCCGTGGCGAGGGCGTCGTCTATGGCCCTGTGGTGATTGAACGTGATGTTGAATTTATCGGCTACGGTGTTCAGCTTATAGTTGGATAAAAACAAAAGCTCCTGCGCAAGCGGTATCGTATCGATCATCTTTCTGTCGTAAATATATCCGAGACTTGAACTGTAGTAGTCTACAAACCTGAAGTCGAACCCGGCAATATTGTGCCCGACAAGAATACTCCCGCTGCAAAACTTGTAAAAATCGGGCATCACCTGTTCGTACGTGGGCGCGTCAGCAACCATCTCCTCCGTTATGCCCGTAAGTTTAACTATCTCGTCCGAAAGTTTTTTTTGCGGATTGATAAACGTGGAGAACGATTCGCAAATTTTGCCGTCCACGATTTTATAGGCCCCTATCTCTATAATTCTGTCCATATTCCCCGAAACAGGAGAGGAATTCAATCCCGTGGTTTCCAAATCGAAAACCACAAAAGAATTATTAAGTAAACATTCGGGAATTACGTTTTGGGTAAACAGATCCGTTTGCTGTATATCCGAATAAGGCTGCGGGCTGACATAATGATAAAATTTGGGGACGGGCTTTGATTCCCGCTTTTGGGGAACGAACCCTTTGGGATATCTTCCGTAGTCGATAACGCGCGCCGTATATCTCAAACTGCCGTTAAACATTTCGTTTGCGCCCGTGCACACGATGCTGTCGCCCGCTTTCAGACATTTGATTTTATCGTAACTCTTTTGCCTGATAAAGTATGTGACGTGCACGCTTGCCGTGGTATCTGAAATTTCCAAAGAAAGATAAGTCTTTTGCACACCTTTTTTGTTGGTGTATTCGCGCTCGTTGATCTGTTCTATCGTGCCGCACAAAACAACTTCATCCGAAACAAAATTCAAATCGGCGATATATACTGCCGCCGTCTGCTTTTTTGTGCCCTCCAAAAACTTAAAATCTTCTATGGCAAAAGTCCGCACGGGGATTTCAAACTCAACCTCGTCCGGCTTTTCTTCGATTTTTATATCGTTTACTCCCTTTGCGGACACAACGCATTTGCCGCTGAATTCGCCGCAAAAATTTGACGCAAGGTATGTATCTATTGCCGCGCAGATATCCTGCCCCGTCTGTATGAACTGCATAACGGCCACAGTATAACAAAATCCATTGTCGGTTTGTTCTACGGTGATATCCCCGTCGTTAAGCGTTACGTAAATAGCTTTAAAATGCTGCGCAATGGCTTCTTTTATCTTCCTCTTTACCATTTCACAGTCGGGAGAAAGTTTTGATATCTCTACCGCGCAGTCAAAATATCCGGGCACGTACGGCTTAATTGCGTTCTGCGCGGCCGTCCTGTCGGCTTCGCTGAAAATACGGTCGGTTATTATCTCCACGCACACGGTGCGGGTTGCCCGCTCAACGGTTACGGAACGCAGGATTGCGCTTTTTAAGTTGGGTGACGAGGCCCGCACGGCCTCTAAAATTTCAGCGTTCATTTAAAAGTTTATCTATCTCCCTTAAAAATTCTGTTTCCGCGTCGGCGGCGGCTACCTTTTTTATAACTTCGCCGTTCTTGAAAATAACGCAATAGTCCTTTGCGCCCGCAATGCCCAAATCGCAATCCTTAGCTTCGCCCGGTCCGTTTACAACGCACCCCATAACGGCAATGTTCAGCGGCTTGGCATAGCCCTTGACGTAGTCCGAAACCTTTTTTGCCAATTCCATCGAATTCCACATGCATCTCCCGCAAGTGGGGCAGGCAATCACGTTTACATAATTTTTATCCAGCCCCACCGCCCTCAAAAGGCCGCGCGCCGCAGCAACTTCTTTCGCGGGGTCATCGGTTATGGAAACGCGCAACGTGTCTCCTATTCCGTCCAAAAGCAATGCACCGAGCGCCGCCGAAGACTTGATGACGGCCATTTGCCCGATACCTGCCTCCGTAACTCCGATATGCAGGGGATATTCCGTGCGCGAAGCGAGCAATCTGTATGCCTTGACGGTTAACGGCGCGTCCGAGGCTTTCACTGAAATTACTATGTCGTCTACGCCGTATTTTTCAAAAGCGGCAACGCTTTTTAAGGCGCTTTCGACAAGAGAATATTCGCTCTTGCCGTATTTTCCCAAAAATTCTTTTTCTATGCTGCCCGTGTTTGACCCGACTCTCACGGGGATTTTGTGGGCCTTTATGCAGTCCGCGACATATGCAATCTGTTTTTCGCCGCTTATGTTGCCCGGATTAATGCGCACCTTGTCGCAACCGCTTTCAATGGCTTTCACCGCAAGTTCGGCCGAAAAATGTATGTCGGCAACAATCGGAATATGTATCTTCTGTTTTATTTGGGCAATGGCGGCGGCGTCGCTCTCATCCAGCACCGAGACGCGGATAATTTCGCAACCCGCCTTTTCAAGTCCGAAAATTTGCCCGCATACGGCTTCGGTATCCGACGTTTTGACCGTGCACATCGATTGAATCTTTACGCTTTCCCCGCCGCCGATGAAAATGTTCCCTATTTTAACTTTTTTGGTCTTTCTTTCCATAATTTCAAAGAATACAGACAGTGGATTTCACTGTCTGTAAAACATTAATTTTTATTTTCCATTAATTTTTGAAGTTCTTCCATAAAGCTCGGGATGTCCTTAAACGACCGATATACGCTCGCATAGCGCACATAGGCGACTTCGTCCACCTTCTTGAGCTCCTCCATCACCATCTCGCCTATTTTTTTTGATGAGATTTCCTGCTCCATGGAGTTGTATATGCGCTTGGTTATCGCAGACACCATATCGTCTATCGTATTGAGGGAAACAGGGCGCTTTTCGCACGATTTGATTATGCCGTTTTTCAGCTTTTGCGGATCATAGGCCTGCCTCATTCCGCTGGCTTTAACAACCAGCACGGGCGTATCCTCTATGGTTTCATATGTCGTAAAACGCTTTCCGCAACGGATACATTCCCGCCTTCGTCTTATGGTTCTGCCTTCGTCTGCCGAACGGCTGTCTATGACCTTGCTGTCCTCGCAGCCGCAAAATATACATTTCATTTTTTTTCGCCCTCTTATAACAATTTTTTGTGTTATTTCATTTATTATAGCACAACGCGTTGAGTTTGTAAAGTGTTTTAAAAATGCGCTCACCCGCCGCTATTTAAAATATTTAACGCCGCTTTCAAAAATTTTCATATCGAAATTGCCGCAATAATTTTTATAAAGGTCTGCGCCCGTTCTCTCCGCATGTCCCATCTTGCCGAACACGCGGCCGTCGGGCGAAGTGACGCCCTCTATCGCCCACATGCTGCCGTTGGGATTATAAGGGCTCTCCATCGTGGGTCTGCCTTGCAAATCGACGTATTGGGTTGCGATTTGCCCTCCCTTTTTCATCTTTTCAAGTTCGGCCAAGGGCGCAATAAGTTTGCCCTCGCCGTGGGACACGGGCACAGAGTACACGTCCCCCACGCTGCACGCCGAAAGCCAGGGACTAAGCGTCGACGCAACGCGAATATTGACCATGGTTGACACATGCCTTGATATATTGTTATACGTGAGCGTGGGCGACCCTGCCGTAAGCGGACGGATTGCACCGTAGGGCACAAGGCCGAGCTTTATCAGCGCCTGAAATCCGTTGCAAATGCCAAGCACAAGCCCGTCGCGGCAGGCCAAAAGCTCAGTGATTTTTTCGGAAATCGTAGGATTTTTGAACGTTGTGGCAATGAATTTGCCCGAGCCGTCAGGCTCGTCGCCGCCCGAAAACCCGCCGGGGAAGGCAATTATATTACATTCTCCGACGGCCTTTGCGATTGCCTTTATACTCTCCTCTATATCCGCGGGAGTGCGGTTTTTTATAACCAATATTTTCGTTTCTGCCCCTGCAAGTTCAAAGGCGCGCGCCGTGTCAAGCTCGCAATTGGTGCCGGGGAACGCGGGAATAAACACGCGCGGCTTTGCGGTTTTAACGGATATGTTGGAATATTTTTTTTCACCGCGGTAATCGCAGCAGGGCGCGTCCCCTTCCGCAAATGCCTTTGAGGGGAATACGCCCTCGAGTTTTGACGTATATGCCGCCAGCGCGTCGCCGAAAGATATCTTTTCATCGCCGCAAACGAACCCGCTGCCGCTTGTACAACCTATATAGATATAATCTACACCGAGTTCATTTATATCGTCGGCACACACAATAATGTCGCCGTAGCGCTCGGAAAACAGGGCGCTGTAATCGACGTCAAAATCAAATCCGAACCCGTTGCCGAAGCATGATTTTGCCACGGAGGCAAATATGCCTCCCTTTTCCACAACCGTTGCAAACCGTATATTTCCGGATCCGATATTCTTGTTTACCGCGCCATAAATCTTTTTGAGATATTCAAAATCAGGGACAAAATTTTTATCCTTTGCGGCGGGCAAAAGATACAGTTTTTGTCCTTTTTCAGTAAGCACGTTTGAAATAAGCCTTGACGCTTTGGCGGGGGCAAGGGCAAACGAGATTAAAGTTGGCGGAACGTCTATATCCTCGAATGTGCCGCTCATGCTGTCCTTGCCGCCTATTGCGCCGAGCCCCAAACCTATTTGGGCATACAGCGCGCCGAGGAGAGCCGCCAAGGGCACGCCCCACCGCTTTTTATCGCTGCCCAACCGCATGAAAAACTCCTGCAGTGAAAGCCTTATATCCTTGTAATCTGCGCCTGCGGCAACCACTTTTGATACCGAGGTCACGATCGAATAGATTGCGCCCGTAAACGGCGAGGTAGCCATCAGGTCGGGATTAAAGCCGTACGCAGAAACGGTGCAATCGTCTGTTTCGCCGCCGATCAATTTTGCGGCCATCGCTATTGCAGGGGTGAGCTGATATTTTCCGCCGAACGGCATAAACACGGATTTTGCGCCTATGGTTGAGTCAAACATCTCCGCCAACCCTTTCTTGGAGCAAACGTTGAGGTGCGAAAGAGTTTCTTTTGCCGCCGTTTCAAAGGGCTTAGTTTGCGGTGCGTTGAAAAAGGCCGTTATTTGTTCGTTGATTTCAGCATCGGTTATCTGCTTTACGCCGTTGGTGTTGAGGAATTCGCGCGAAATATCCACTATGGTTTTTCCGCGGTAATACATCTTCATTCTGCCGTCGCCTGTTACAACCGCAACGGGCGTTGCCGCAAGGTTTTCCGCCGCCGCAAGCGCAGTAAATTTTTCCACGTTTTCTTCGGCGATAACCACGGCCATTCTCTCCTGCGACTCGGAAATTGCCAACTCCGTACCCGAAAGTCCCTCATACTTTTTGGGCACGCGGTCAAGATAAATTTCAAGGCCGTCGGCAAGTTCGCCTATCGCAACGGAAACTCCGCCTGCGCCGAAATCATTGCATTTTTTAATGAGAGTTGTGGCCTCTTTGTTCAAAAACAGCCGTTGGAGCTTGCGCTCAGTCAACGCGTTGCCCTTTTGCACTTCCGCGCCGCAAGTCTGCACCGATTGCTTATTGTGGGCCTTGGATGAACCCGTAGCGCCGCCGCAACCGTCGCGACCCGTTTCTCCGCCCAAAAGAACTATAATATCGCCCTCTTTCGGTGTTTCGCGATATATTTTATCGGACTCTGCGCCGCCTACCACAAAGCCCGTTTCCAGCCTCTTCGCCTTGTATCCGCTGTGATAAACTTCGTCAACCTGTCCTGTGGCAAGCCCTATCTGATTGCCGTACGAGGAAAAACCCGCCGCCGCTGTTTTTGTAATAACTCGTTGGGGAAGTTTGCCGGGGAGCGTATTTTCTATCGGCTCCGTCGGATCGGCGCAGCCCGTGACGCGCATCGACTGCAACACATACGTTCTGCCCGAAAGCGGATCCCTGATGGCCCCGCCGAGGCATGTCGCCGCGCCCCCGAAAGGCTCTATTTCCGTAGGGTGGTTGTGCGTTTCGTTTTTGAACATAACCGTATATTTTTTCGGCTGTCCGTCCAAAACCGCGTCGATTTTTATGGAGCAGGCGTTGATTTCGTCGGACTCGTCTAAATTATCGAGTTTGCCGTCCCGTTTAAGTTTTTTGGCGGCTATCGTGGCAATGTCCATAAGGCAGACGTATTTGTCCTGCCTGTCTTTATATAATTCCGCAAACAGCTCCCTGTAAAGAGCCAGAGCTTCTTCCACCCTGTTATTATTGCTGTTTACCGTTATGGTTTTAAGCTCGGTTGCAAAGGTTGTATGGCGGCAGTGGTCGGACCAATACGTGTCGATAACTTTTATTTCCGTTTCGGTAGGATTTCTCCCCTCGCTTTTAAAATAATCCCGCACAAAGGCAAGGTCGGCAACCGACATCGCAAGCCCCGTTTTTTGGTGATATTCGCGAATCTTGTCGTCGTCAAAAGTTATAAAGCCGTCCACATCCTTAACTTCCGCGGCTTCGACGGCCGCGTGCGCGAGGGAAACAGGCTTGTCAAGCGCCACCTCCTCGCACTCTACGGGATTTATCAGATGTTTTTTTATTCTTTCAAGCTGCCGCCCGTCCGCGCCTTTTACGGCATAGATGACGGCGCATTTGATTAAGGGTCTCTCTTTTTGCGTTAAAAGCTGGACGCACTGGGCCGCGCTGTCCGCGCGCTGGTCGTACTGCCCTGTAAGATAAGCCACCGCAAACACGCTGTAGCCCGCGGGGAAAGAGATATTTTCAAAATATACGTCATCTACGGGCGGCTCCGAAAATACGCAGGGAACGGCCTCCTTAAATTCTTCTTCGGAAATGCCGTCCACATCGTAGCGCAAAAGCATGCGAACGTCCTCAACGGAGATTTTAAGCAAATTGCGGATATCGTTTTTGGTTTGTACGGCTTTTAAATTGTTTTTCTTTTCAACATAAATTCTGTAAATCATCTCTAACCTTCACGATATTTAATTCCTATATCCTTGCGGTAAAACATATTTTCCCAACCGATATTTGCGGCCGCGGAATATGCTTTTACTCGCGCAGACTCTATATTTTCGCCCTTTGCAACGACGCCGAGGACCCTGCCGCCGTTAGTGACAAGTTTTCCGTCCCTGACAGCCGTCCCCGCATGAACGATTGTGCAATCCCCCACGTCGCCTATTTTAATTTCCTTTCCCTTGGCGTAACCAAGCGGATAGCCGCCGCTTGCAAGCACGACGCATACGCACGCCCCGCTCTCCCACTCAACTTTGATATCGCCAAGTCTGCCGTCGGTAACGGCTTCGAATATCTCCATTAAATCCGTTTTAAGCATCGGCAATACAACCTGCGTTTCGGGATCGCCGAAGCGGGAATTGAATTCCACAACTTTTATTCCCTTGTCCGTGCGCATAAGCCCGAAATACAAACAGCCCTTAAACGTCCTGCCTTCCGAGTTCAACGCGTTTACCGTTGGTATCATTATTTTTTGCAGGACTTCCTTTTCAAGCTCCTCCGTCCAGAAAGGACAAGGCGAAAAGGCGCCCATGCCGCCGGTATTCAGCCCCTTGTCTCCGTCCTGCGCCCGCTTATGGTCGCAGGAAGTTATCATAGGCACTATGGTTTTTCCGTCGGTAAAAGACAATACCGACACTTCTTCGCCCGGATCGTATTTAAGCCCGCGCAAACATTCTTCAATCACTATCACATTGCCCGCGGCCCCGAAAGCCCTATCAAGCATAATTTCTTTCAGACCGTCCTCGGCCTCTTTTAAAGTTTTGCACACAAGAACGCCCTTGCCTAGAGCCAGCCCGTCCGCCTTTAAAACTATGGGCGCGCCCTTTTTGCGGACGTATGCCAACGCCCTTTCATAATCGTCGAAAATTTCATATTCGGCCGTAGGGATATTGTATTTTTTCATTAGGCGCTTGGCATATGCCTTGCTCGATTCTATGATTGCCGCATTTTTGCGCGGACCAAAACACCGCTTGCCCATGTTTTCAAGCTCGTCCACCAGCCCGAGCGCAAGCGGATCGTCGGGAGCAACGACGTAGTAATCAATCTCGGGATGGTCTGCGGCAAACGCTTTTACCGCTTCGATATTCATGTAGTCTACATCTACGTTTTCGGCAATTTCGGCCGTGCCAGCGTTGCCTTTCATACAGTAGAGTTTATCTACTTTGGGACTCTTTTTAAGCGCAAGCAATATGGCGTGCTCCCTTCCGCCGTTTCCTATGACAAGAACGTTCATAATTCAACCTTTACGATTAATGTTTAAAGTGTCTGTCCCCCACAAATACCATGGCGATTCCCGCGGCGTTGCATGCCTCAACCGAAGCCTCATCCTGAATGGAGCCGCCCGGCTGAATAATGGCGGTGATCCCCGCTTTTACGCACTCCTCCACGCAGTCGGGGAAAGGGAAAAATGCGTCTGAAGCCATAACCGATCCCTCGGCCTCCGCGCCCGCATGTTCAATCGCCTGTTTTGCCGCCCAAATGCGGTTTGTCTGGCCCATGCCTATCCCCGTCGTCCTGCCGGTTTTGCCTATTACTATTGCATTGGACTTGGTGTGTTTAACCACTTTCCAGTTAAACAAAAGCGCCTCAATCTCCTCTGCCGTGGGAGCGCGGTCGGTCACAACGCCCAAGCCGTAACTCTTTCTCGTTTTGCCTGTAGAAGTCGTTATTTCCTCAACGGTGGCCTTTCTTTCAAAAAGCCCCATATCTTCGCCGCGTATAAGACTTTCGTCGTATTGCTGCACCAAAAGCCCGCCGTAAACTTTTTTCATGTCCAGCGCGGACGCGTCGCGCTTTGCCGCTATATCGTCGATTTTAAGCAGACGGATATTTTTCTTCTTTTCGAGGATTTCGAGGGCCTCGGGCGCATAGTCGGGCGCCATAACTATCTCGATGAAAATTTTATTTATTTCAGTAGCCGTAGCCGCGTCCACCATGCCGTTTATGGCAAGTATGCCGCCAAATACGGACACTGGATCGGAATTATACGCGCGCATATAAGCCTCATACACGCTCTCCCCCGTTCCTACGCCGCAGGGATTTGCATGCTTGCAGGCGACGACCGCGGGCGTATCATTAAATTCCTTTAAAAGTTCAAGCGCGCCGTTGGCGTCGTTGATGTTGTTGTAAGAGAGCTCTTTTCCCCATAATTGTTTGGCCGAGGACAGCGAACCCGCGCGGATAAACTGCTCGTTGTAGAACACCGCCTGCTGCTGGGGATTTTCGCCGTAGCGCATATCCTGCGCCTTTTCATACGCAAAAGTTACCTGCTCGGGGAAAGTTATGCCGAGTTCGGAAGCAAGATAATTGGAGATCAGGCTGTCATATACGGCGGTATGGGCAAACACCTTGTATTGAAGATATCTCTTTGTTTCGAGAGTAACCCCTCCGTTTTTAAGTTCTCCCAGCACTCTGTCATAGTCTTTGGGGTCGACCACCACCGCGACGTCCTGATAATTTTTTGCCGCAGCCCTTATCATTGTAGGGCCGCCTATGTCTATATTTTCTATGCAGGTGGCAAAATCCGCCCCCTTTGCAAGCGTCGCCTTAAACGGATATAAGTTTACGCAAACGATATCGATTGTGTTTATATGGAGTTTTTCAAGCTGCGCCATATGTTCGGGGTTGGAGCGCATTGCCAAAAGCCCCGCATGTACGTTGGGGTGCAGCGTTTTAACCCTGCCGTCCAAACACTCGGGAAAACCTGTAATGTCGGAAATGCCTATAACCTCCAGGCCCGCATCCTTTAAAACTTTTGCCGTGCCGCCTGTGGAAATGATTTCAAAGCCGTTTTCTTTAAGTCCTTTGCAGAACTCAACAACTCCCGTTTTGTCGGATACGCTCACCAAAGCGCGCTTTTTCATTATCATACTTATATTCTCCTTAAAAATTATCTTATCGTAACCCGCCTGCCGAGTTTTTCTATCTTTCCTTCGCAAAGTTTTTTTACGCAATACGGAAGAAGTTTGTGTTCCTCCTCCAAAACGCGTAATTGCAGGGATTCGGGCGTGTCGCCGTCCTCCACCTTGACGGCGCTCTGCGCAATTATCGCGCCGCCGTCGGGAATTTCGTTTACAAAATGCACCGTACAACCCGATACTTTCGCACCGTACTCCAATACGGCGCGATGCACTTTTAACCCATAATATCCATTGCCGCAAAACGACGGGATAAGCGACGGGTGAATGTTTATTATCCTGTCCTCAAAGGTCTTTATAAAATTTTCGGGAATTATTTTAAGCCAGCCCGCCAGAATAATATAGTCAACGCGTTTTTTATTCAAAAGCGCGGCCAATTCACCATAGAGCGACTCTAAACTTTCATAGTCCTTTTTTGCAAACACGGCCGCTTCGATACCGTGTTTTTTGGCGCGTTCTATCGCCCCTATTCCCTCTTTTGAAGCTATCAGCACGGCTATCTCGCAAAAATGTTCCGCCTCGTTGGCGTCTATTATTGATTGGAAATCGGTGCCGCCTCCCGACGCAAAAACAGCTATGCGTTTCATTTGAGAATAACTCCGCTGCCTTTAACCGTTTTGCCGAGCACAACGCAGCTTTCACCGCTGCTTTCGAGTTGGGCTATTGCCGCGTCCGCGTCCTTCTTTGCAACGCAAACTACCATGCCTATGCCCATATTGAAAGTGTTATAGGCCTGCTGCTTGTCCAATTTGGCCTTTTTTACCATTATGCGGAATACCGCGGGAACTTCATAGGACTTTGTGTCTATACGGCATCCTATGCCCTCGGGGAAAATACGGGGTATATTTTCTATAAAGCCTCCCCCCGTTATATGCGCTATGCCTTTTACCTTTACTTTTTCAATCAGCGCAAGGATACTCTTCACATATATTTTAGTGGGTGTGAGCAACACGTCCAAGGGCGCCGCGCCGAGGTCGGCGTCGTATTTTTGCAGGTCCTCAACGTCCTCGCCCCATAATTTTCTCACGAGGGAATAGCCGTTGGAGTGAATCCCGCTCGATTTTATGCCGATAAGGAGGTCTCCCGATTTTATATTAGCGCCGTTGATTATTTTTTTCTTTTCGGCAATGCCCACGGCAAAACCCGCAACGTCAAAATCGCCTCCGGGATAAAATCCAGGCATTTCTGCAGTTTCCCCGCCGATAAGGGCCGCGCCGGCCTGCCTGCATCCTTCCGCAACGCCCGACACAACCTCGGCAACCTGCACGGGATTCAGCTTGCCCGAAGCAAAATAATCAAGAAAAAACAGCGGTTTTGCGCCCTGGCACACTATATCGTTTACGCACATGGCAACGGCGTCGATGCCTATCGTGTCATATTTTTTTGAAAGGATGGCGTACTTCAGCTTTGTTCCCACTCCGTCGGTTCCCGCAACGAGCACGGGCTCTTTATAGCCCTTCGGAATTTGGAAAAAACCGCCGAACGAGCCTATGTCGCCCAACACTCCCTCCGTATATGTAGATTTGACGTACTCTTTCATGAGCTTTACGGCCTCATAGCCCCTTTCAACGTCTACGCCGCTGTCCTTATAGGAAATCATAATAACCTCCGGTTTTTATTCGAGTTTAAGTTTATCAGTTTCGTACTCATCGGGCGGATACGGATATTGCCCGTTGAAGCATCCTAAACAAAAACTTGTGTTTGCGCCCTTGCAGGTGCTGACGAGTTGGTCTATGGACAGATATCTCACGCTGTCCGCCCCCAAACTTTCACATATTTCTTCTTCGTTTTTGTATGCGCCGATGAGTTGCGAATAGGTTTGTATATCTATTCCGAGATGGCAGGGATGCTTTATGATGGGGGAACATATTCTTATATGCACTTCCCTTGCTCCCGCGTTTTTAAGCATTTTTACAATTTTGCGCATCGTTGTGCCGCGCACTATGGAGTCGTCTATAATGATCACCCGCTTGTCACGGATATTGGCGCGGAGGGCGTTCATTTTTACGTTCAGACTGTTTTCCCTCTGCCTTTGGTCGGGTTGGATAAACGTTCTTCCCACATATCTGTTTTTTGCCAGCGCCTCAACAAAGGGTATGCCGCTCTCCTCGGCATAGCCGCGCGCGGCCACGTTTGCCGAATCGGGCACGCCGGAAACCAAGTCGGCTTCAACGGGGTAATATTTTGCGAGCAACTTTCCCGCTTCCTTGCGGGCTTCGTACACGCTTAATCCCTCCAAAACCGAGTCGTGGCGGGCAAAATACACGTATTCGAAAATGCACATGCTCGGCTTTTTTGGAATGTTATCCATAAATTCGGAACGGATTCCGCCGTCGTCTATTATAACAATCTCACCCGGCTTTACGTCCCTCAAAAAGTTTGCGCTCACCGCGTCAAGCGCGCAGGTTTCGCTTGCAACTACCACATCGCCATACGTTGTGCCTATGCACAGCGGGCGTATTCCGTAGGGATCGCGCACCGCAATGAGTTTGTCGCACGTCATTATAACGAGAGCGTACGAACCTTTAAGTTTGGAGCAAGCCCGCTTTATCCCTTTTACTATATCTCCGTCGGATAAACTGTTTATCATTATGGCTATCACTTCGGAATCTATAGAAGTCTGGAATACGGCGTTTTGGGCTATCATTTCATCGCGCAGCTGCTTGGTGTTTATAAGATTCCCGTTGTGCGCAACCGCCATTTTGCCGCATTTGCCCGTAAAGACTACGGGCTGGGCGTTCAGCAGCTGGCTGGCTCCCGTTGTGGAATATCTGACATGCCCTATGGCTATATCGCCTTCGGGAAGTTCGTCGAGCGCGCCGTGCCCGAACACGTCGGCGGCAAGCCCCATTCCCTTGAAATAATGTATTTTATCGGCAAAAGAAACGGCAATGCCCGCGCTCTCCTGCCCCCTGTGCTGCAAGGCAAACAGGCCATAATATACGGTGTGCGCCACGTCGCGGTTTTCCTGTGAAAACACGCCGAAAACGCCGCACTCCTCATGGATTTCCCTTTGAATATCGTCCATATTTATTCCCCGACAAATTCTATTCCCGACCCGTCCAACAATAGGTGCAAAGTTTGCAGGGTTCCAATCCTATGGCCTCCGTCAGGCCGTCCAGTGATTGGAATTCCAAAGATTCGAATTGAAATTTTTTGCAGATCGCTTGCCTCATCGCCTTTCCGCGCTCCGTTTGCGAATCCGCATATTCCTTTATGTGTTTAACGGCTTCCTCTCCCTCGAGTTCGGCCATAACGCGCCGCGTTATCAAATCCATATCGCTCGACGAACGGGAAAAATTCAAATATTTGCAACCGTACATTATGGGCGGGCATGCCGAACGCATGTGCACGGCCCGGGCGCCGTGGGAATATAAAAACTCCACCGTCTCTTTAAGCTGCGTGCCGCGCACGATCGAATCGTCGACAAGCAAAAGTCTCTTGCCCTCGATAAATTCGTGTACGGGAATCAATTTCATTTTTGCCACTTTGTTGCGCTCCGTTTGGTTGACAGGCATAAAACTGCGCGACCACGTGGGCGTGTATTTTATATAAGGGCGGGCGAACGGAATTTTGGAAGCGTTGGCATAGCCTATCGCGTGGGGCGTGCCCGAATCGGGCACCCCGCCGACATAATCTATTTGGCTCATGTCGTGTGTTTTTGCGTCGCTTTTGGCAAAAATTTCACCGTTTCTGCAACGCATAACCTCAACGTTGATCCCCTCGTAACTCGACGTAGGATATCCGTAGTACGACCAAAGGAAAGCGCAGACGCGCATTTCTTTCCCCGGCGGCGACAACTGCGTTATACCGTCCGCCGAGATTTCAACAATTTCCGCAGGGCCGAGCTCCCGCAAGTCGGAATAGCCGAGTTTTTTATAGGCAAAACTCTCAAAAGAAGCGCAATATCCGTCCTCGCTTTGGCCGAGTTGTATGGGCAATCTGCCCATTTTGTCACGCGCCGCAATTATGGTGCCCCTGTCCGTCAACAGCAATATGGAGGCCGTCCCCGCAATCTTGGACTGCGCGTAGCGTATGCCTTCCACATAATTGTTTTGGCTGTTGATAAGGGCGGCAACGATTTCGTTTGCGTTCACTCTGCTGCCCGTCATAGCGTCAAAATAGCCGCCGCTGTGCAGCACCTCTTTCATGATTTGTTCGGCGTTGTTTATAATGCCGATAGTGCATATCGCGTAGGTGCCTACTTTTGACACCATTATAAGGGGCTGGGGATCGGTATCGCTTATGCAGCCTATAGCCGCCCTGCCTTTCATTTCGGGCAGCACCTTTTCAAACTTGGTTCTGAAAGGCGCGTTCTCTATATTATGTATCTCACGTTGCAGGCCGATCGCAGAGTCATAGGCCGCCATTCCGCCCCGTTTTGTGCCGAGATGCGAATGATAGTCAGTGCCTATAAACACGTCGAACACGGCGTCCGTTTTTTTGACCGCGCCGAAAAATCCTCCCATATTATTCTCCCGTCAGGCGTTTGAAAATTTCTTTGTATGCGTCCTCGACGCCGCCGAGATCGCGGCGGAACCTGTCCTTATCGAGGCTGACGTGCTTTGTGGTGTCCCAGCTGTCTGCCTCCCAGAAACGGCAGGTGTCGGGTGAAATTTCATCCGCGAGCACAATCTCTCCGTGGAACCTGCCAAACTCGAGTTTGAAATCGATAAGATCTATGTGCAGCTCTTTGAAAAACGCTTTCATCGCGTCGTTTACCGCAAAGGCCATTTTTTTGATCGTTTCGATCTCGGCGGCGGTTGCAAGATTTAATGCCAGCGCATGATAATCGTTTATGAGCGGATCGCCGAGCTCGTCGTTTTTATAGGAAAATTCTATTGTGGGCGCCTTGAAAAGGGTCCCTTCGGGAACGCCGTAGCGCTTTGAAAAACTGCCTGCGGCAACGTTCCTGATTATAACTTCAAGCGGAACAATCTGTACTTTTTTGACAACGGTGTTTCTGTCGTCGATTTGCTCAACAAAATGAGTGGGTATTCCCTTCTTTTCCAACATGGCCATCATCAGATTGCTCATCTTGTTGTTTATTACTCCCTTTCCCGTTATCGTGCCCTTTTTAAGCCCGTTAAAAGCCGTGGCGTCGTCCTTGTAGGAAACAATAACGTAATCGGGGTTTTCGGTTGCATACACCTTTTTTGCCTTACCTTCGTAAAGCTGTTCCATTTTTTGCATAAGAATTCTCCTTAAAATTTAAAATGTTGCCGAAATTCGGTATTATAAAAAGTTATAACCCGCAGAGTGCACTGCGGGTATGCAATTAAAGATTATTAAGTTCTGCCTGCAACGCGGCGTCGTCGGAGTTGATCTTTTCTTTCATGTTCAATTTATATGCGGAAAGTTTTTCTGCGACAGACGGATATTTTATCCCCAAAATCTGCAGGGCGAGGAGCGCTGCGTTCTCGCTCCCGTTTACGCCTACGGTTGCAACGGGTATGCCCGAGGGCATCTGCACTGTCGACAGAAGACTGTCGAGCCCGCCCATCATGTCCGTTTTTACGGGTAACCCTATAACGGGCAAAGTCGTATTGGCTGCAATAACCCCGCCGAGGTGCGCAGCCTTGCCTGCGGCACAGATTATAACCTCCACACCGCGCTCTTTTGCCGTGCGTGAAAACTCATGGGCTTCTTCGGGCGTACGGTGCGCAGAAATCACGTGCACCTCGCACTCCACGCCAAAACTCTTTATCAGGCTAACGGCGGGCTTTACAACTCCGAAATCGGACTTACTGCCCATTAAAATTGCAATCTGTGCCATATCTTCTCCGTATTTTTAGGTTATATTTGAACATACTTTAAGTATGATTTTGCTGTATATAATCTTTTCAGTCTATATTATAGCAATCAATTTTTATGCCGTCATGCTGATTCGCGCCCAACGCGACGAATCCGGAGATAACCAATCTAACGTACCGGGAGACGGAAAACTTATTTTAACGGCCATCTTGGGAGGCGCCATAGCTCTTTACGTCAGTATGTTTATAATGAAGTACCGCCTTAAAAATTTGCTGCTTATGGTATTGCTGCCCGTGATAGGCGTCTTTAACGTTTACTTTTTTTATCTCGCATTCCGTTCGGGATTTACATTTTTTATTTTGTAGCACTATATTTTCAAGTTACAGATAGATTATAACACAAGATATAGTAAAAATAAAAATGTTTAACGCCGCAATTATTAAAATATATTTTACAAAAATTTAACATTTTATCCTTTAAACAGTTGACAAATTTAAAACGGCATAGTAAAGCCGCCCGCAACGTTGCGGGCGGCTTAAATTTATATCTGAAGTTATTCGGATTTTCCGCTCTGCGCCTTTAAGAGGTCGCGGATATCGGAAAGCAATTTTTGCTCGCTTTCGGGAGCGTTTGCGGCAGCTTCCTCTGCGGCTTTTTGCGCGGCGGCTTCAGCCTCAGCTTTCTTTGCGGCGGCTGCGGCCAAAATTTCTTCCTTGCCCTTGCCCTGCGCTTTGAGCGCCTTCACTTCATCCTTGGTAAGAGGCGCATATTTGCCCTTTTGGTTTGCCACGCCTTCATGCAGGCCGTTGATCAGCTTGATGATAAGGAACAGCACCAGCGCAATGAGGAGGAAGTTGATTATAGCCGTGATAAACGCACCCCAGTCGATATAGATGGATTTGGTCAAATCAACCACATCTGTAAGTTGGCCGGCGTCGTTTACTTCATATACCTTGCTTAAATATGTATAGATTTTGTCGATACCCTGACCGCCTGTAATCGCAAGAAGCACCCAGTTGATCACGGGCATCAAGATATTGTTGGTCAAGGCAGTTACAATAGCGCTGAAAGCGCCGCCGATTATAACGCCGACAGCCATATCGATAACGTTGCCGCGGGTTATAAATTTTTTAAACTCTTGAAAAAATTTCTTCATTTTGTTCTCCTTGTATTTTTTTCAAGAACAATTATAAAATTCAAAAGTTATAAAGTCAAGCGATATTTGATTGCTGTAATTTATTTTATCAACAATCCGATGAGTTTTTCGCGCAGATTCCCCCCTTCGTACAGAGTGCGCGGCACGGGAGTTTGTGGAGTAAAGTCCTCTGCGATAACTCCGTCTTTTAAGATAAGTATGCGCTGCGCAACGGCCGCAGCTTCGTCGGGGTCGTGCGTGACGGCAAGCACCGTCCTTCCGTCCTCTTTCCAGAGTTCAAAAAACAGTTCGATAATTTGCTTTTTGATTTTGAGGTCAAGCGACGAAAAGGGTTCGTCCATCAACAAAATATCGCTTTTATGGAGAAACGCGCGGGCTATCGCTACTCTCTGCGCCTCTCCGCCCGAAAGATTTATGGGATAGCTATCCGTTTTGTCCTTGAGTCCCACGCGGGAAAGCATATCGTTTATCGCCCCCTCGTCCTTGCAAACGAGCTTTAAATTCCCCAAAACGGTGAGATTTGGAACGAGCGCGGGGGATTGGAAAATATATGAGCAATCGAGCGCGGGCACTTCGCCGCCGAAAGAAGTTATTCCCGCAAGCACGTTCAAAAGCGTGGTTTTGCCGCTGCCGCTGCTGCCTAAAAGGCAGGTGATTTTGCCCTCTTCAAGCGTGAGATTGAAGCCGCTGTAGATGACCTTATCGCCATAGCTTTTATAAAGATCTTTGATTTCAATCATCTTGCGCCCTCCTTTCTGCTCCACTTATACGTTATACGGGCAAGTTGGGAAAAGGCGATATCCACTACAAGCCCTGCGATAACGGCCAAAATCGTCAACGCGGCAAAACGCGGCATTTCGAGAAAGAGTCTCGATTCCTGCATCATTCCGCCCAAACTTTGAAACGTGCTCGCCAAGACCTCCGCCGATATCATAACTTTCAGACCGAGGGAAATATCCGCGCCCGTCTGCGGCAGCACCTCGGGGGTGATGAGCGGCAAATAAATTTTGAAAACCGACTCTCTTTTGCTTATTTTGTACACCTTGACCATTTGCCTTATCCCGCCGTCTATACCGTCCAGCGCGGCGTAAAGGCGGGCATAGATCATGGGGAACAGCACCAGCGCGGTGACTATCACCGGCGCAACGCGCGGGTTTGTCCAAATGAGCAAAACCAATATCACGGCAAGCGTGGGGAGCGTGCGGAAAAACACCATAAACGGCGCAATGAATGCGGCAGCCTTTTTTGAAAGCGCGCCGAGACAGGCCAACGCCGCGGCTATGATAAACGAAACGGCGAATGCCAGAAGCGTGCGCAATACGGTATTGCCGAAAGCGCGCCAAAAGGGACCGCTTATAAGGCAATCCCGCCACATACTTGCAACGGTATCCTTAAAAGACGGTATGATGTAGTCGTTTTTAATGCAGTAGTAGGCAATTACCCACACAAGAATCATAACGGCTACGGCAGAGACCGAGATCAAAATATTCAGTTTTCTTTCGGTAAAAAATTTTTTCATTAATCAGGAATTTTCGGAATATCCGATATTATACTTATTTAAAATAAGTTTAAACGTAAGGCCCGGGACCTCCGCTAAATTGACTACTCCCACCGTTTTTCCGCAGAGCGAAGATATATTGTCTGCGGTAACCTCTTCGTCGGTCTTTGCGGATAAGATATACAGATTGCCGTGCGTAACCGTGCCGAGCATAGTATATTTTTCACCCGTGCCGAGCAAATTGGCCGCAAGGTTTACGGGAAGAATACAGATATCCGCCGCAGGAGACTCGCCCGTGACGTACGTCTTTATGGTGGTTGCGTTTACAATATTATAATTTATAGTTTCGGCCGCCCCGGAAGTATCTACCGCGCCCGCCATAAGTCCCGCAAGAGCAAGCGCGGGTGCGCCGTCTGGCGCATATACGGAAAGGGTTTGAGGCTTTGTAGAGTCCGCAGGGAAATCCCCCTGGAAGAATTTATCGGCAGGGCTATCGTTTACGGCAGGCTGCGCGGCTTTGAGCGCGGTAAGGAAGGATTTTACTTCCTCTTTACCCTCTCCCGCGCCCGTAAATCTTATGCCGCAGTTTGCTATTACAGGTTTGGTAAGATTGTTTGCGTTAAACGTGGGCGTTGTTCCCGAAGGTAAATGGGATGAAACGGCCGTAACTATATCCGATATTTCTGTTGAATCTTCCGACAACCAGTCTATGCTTTCTTTAAGATTATCCAAAAACACGCTTGTAGTGCCGGATATGACGCTGTTCTTTGCAACTATTACGGCCTGCGGATAACCGTTCGTGCCGCCGTAGAGCTTTTGCAGGTCGCCTACAAGATTGAGTTTTTGGTTGGAATTTGCAGTGGCCTTAACGCGCACGCTTGCAGCCGGTTCGGGCACCACAAAGTAGTCGATATCGTCGCGGGCAAGCACTTCGGCAGCCGAAGGAATTGCCACGAGGTTGACCTTCGCGGGATCGGTTTGGGGATTGCATGCGGCAAAGCATACCGCGGTGAGCGCGGCGAGAACCGCGCAGGTGAGTGTTGCTAAAAATTTTTTCATATTTGCTCCTTTTCGGTATCAGGCATGACCTTTTACCTCAAAATTTAATCAAAGTTTAGACATAAGCGTCTTTGCAGTAACGCCCTCAAGCTGCCCTATCTTGCCGGTTATTGTGTTTATAACTTCTGCGGGCGCGTCCACCGCTACGCTTATTATGAATACCGATTTCTGTTTATACGGTATTCCCATTCTTCCTATTACAAAATCGCCGAACTCGGATAAAATTGCATTTATTTTGGGGCTTTGTTCCCTTGCCCCCGCAATTATGCTTATTACGGCTATTCTGTTTTCCGACATAAAAAATCCCTCCTTATCGTTAAGGGGGAAAGGACAATATCCGCCGTACACTATGCGGCGGCCAGATATGCAGTCCTTTGCCCTCAGATTACTCTTTGCGTTCAGGTAACATAATTTTACATTTTTTCAGGCGAATTTGCAACTCTTTGCATAACGGAATTTTAAATATTCATACTGTTGATATGAAAAAGTTACTGTATTTTCTCGTTAGCATGCTCAGTTTAGCCATTATATTTGCCGCAGGCTGGGCCTCGGCCGCAGGCAAAGCGCAGCCCGCCGCAACGACGGTGCGCGAAACCACCGAGGAGGACAATAAAGCGCCCGAAACAGACGACGGCGCAGAGGACAAGCGTCCCGATTGCCGCAACAGGTACAGACCGAGAGCGCCCCGTCCACACACGAAGGACAACGTTATCCTGTTTCCCAAAATCCCGCTTTGAACCATTTATTTAAACGCGCCAACCAAAACCCGACAATTTTGTTGCTTTTTATAGCGGCTTGGGTTATAATGGCGTTATGAAAGTTTTCAAATTCAAGTTTTCCAAGCTGACCACAGTTTTGATATATGCGGGAATAGTCCTCGCCGTTGCCGCGTTCGGAGTTACGCTGTATAACGTGATAAAGGGCGATTATATGTATTCGGACAAAGCCATTTATTCTATAATAGGTTTTGTAACGATGTTCATCGTCTCCGTTTTGCTGTCGGTTATTTTGGTAAGCCTGCTCTGCTCCTCCTATTATGCCGTGGGCGGAGATACTTTAAAGACAAGTTTCGGGATAATTAAAAGCAAATTTAAGATCAGCGATATAGAAAGGGCCGTGCTTGACAGGACGACGGACAAACTTGCGGTATATTTTAAAAACGATACGTTTGTAATGATTGTTGTCAATCCCGAATGGTATGAAAACTTTGTAAGCGAACTTTTAAAGTGCAATCCAAATATAGAATATATAATAAACTCGGTTAAAAACTCTCCCGATAACCAACCCAAAAAATAATTTCAGCGCCGCCGTGTAAATCACGGCGGCGCCTTTTTTTTATGCTTTCTTTTTATGCTTTCTGACGGAGGTATGGTGTTCCTCGCCCGCAAGCAAGCGCCAGATGTTTTGATGGTGCGCAATCCACGTGAGCAAGTTTATGCCCAATATCAGCATCAAGGTTACAATCACCCATATGCTGTTCAAATTTTCTCCGTATTTTATTACGGTGACTACAGCCTGAAAAATGCTCAGTCCCGAAACGCCGAGAAGGGAACCCATACTTCCCATTTCGGAAAATACTATGTACAGCAACACGCACACGAGAAAGGCGACCACAATGAATACGTACCACCACTGTTCGCAGGATAAGGCAAACAGAAACAGCCCCATCGTAGAAGCTATGCCCTTTCCCCCCTTGAATTTCATCGTTACGGGGAATATATGGCCTATAATTACCATAATACCGAAAAAGTAACGGGAAAAATCGGCGACGCAAAACGCGGTCCCCTCAAAGCAATAATCTTTGAATATCAGCCAGCCCGCCAAAACGGGAATCCCGCCCTTCAGCACGTCGCAGAAAAAATTTATCGCCCCGAACTTAAGGCCGAAACTGCGCGTCATATTCATTGTGCCGGGGTTTCCGCTGCCCATATCGCGTATATCTTTATTTTTAAAATGCGATATAAGCACGGCAAAGTTGAAGCAACCTATAAGATAGCTTGCTATGCCGCCGAGCAAAAACCAATACCAATTTGCCGCAAAAGAGAGTTCAGTCATTGTTTCTCTCCCTCGTGATTATTTTTATGGGCGTACCCGAAAAATCAAAATTTTTGCGCAACGTATTCTCCAAAAATCTCTCGTATGAAAAATGAAGAAGGTCGGTTGAATTTACAAACAGCACAAAAGTGGGCGGGGCGACCGAAACTTGCGAGGCATAATATATTTTGAGCCTCCTGCCGTTGTAGGACGGCGGCTCGCTCGTCCTCACGGCGTCCGCAATCACGTCGTTAAGCGTGCCTGTCGCAACCCTGTAGCGGGCGTGCTCATAGACCTCGTTTACCATGGACAAAAGTTTTTCGGTGCGCAAACCCGTCTTTGCGGAAATGTAAATGCTCTTGAAATAGTCCATAAATTTAAGGTCTTGCGCGAGTTTGTCTTGGAACTTATTTATGGTATTGGTATCCTTTTCAATCAGGTCCCACTTGTTCATGACAATGAGCGACGGCTTGCCCTGCTCGTGGACATAGCCCACAATCTTAGTGTCCTGCTCCGTGAGCCCGTCCACGCTGTCCACAACCAAAAGGCACACGTCGGCGCGGCGCACGGCGTCAAAGGCGCGCATGACGGAATAATATTCGATATTATCCTCCACTTTGCTCTTTTTGCGTATGCCCGCCGTGTCGATTATGGTGTAATTCGTGCCGTTATGCGAAAATTTTGTGTCTATGGCGTCGCGCGTGGTGCCCGCTATATCGGTGACGATAGAGCGTTCAAAGCCCAAGAGCTTGTTTACCAAACTGCTTTTCCCCGCATTCGGCTTGCCCACTACGGCAATTTTGATGCTGTCGTCCTCGGCGTTTTCGCCCTTTTCAAACCAGCTTACAACCTCGTCTAAAACGTCGCCTATGCCCTTTCCGTGTTCGGCGGAGACGGGATAGGGCTCGCCCAAACCCAAGGAATAAAATTCAAAAATTTTATCCTCGGAATATTCGTCGATCTTGTTTACAACCAAAATCACGGGCTTTTTGCAGCGGCGCAATTTGTCGGCAATGTCATAGTCCGAAGACGTAAGGCCCTCCTTACCGTCCACAAAAAGCAGTATTATCTGCGCGGTATCTATGGCCACTTCCGCCTGGTTTTTGATCTCCACCCACATGGTATCCTCCGACCGCATCTCTATGCCGCCGGTATCTACTATGGTAAAGGGCTTGCCCCGCCACTCGGTATCGGCATACAGCCTGTCGCGAGTGACGCCGGGTTTGTCCTCGGTTATAGAAATTTTTCTGCCGGCGACCTTGTTGAAAAAAGTGCTTTTACCAACATTGGGTCTGCCGACGATTGCTACTAAAGGATTTGACATAATTTAAACTCTTTTTAAAATAAGCGATAGATGCAGAAGCATGCATAAAATACTACCGCAACTATGTAGATAATTTTCCATGCAAGACTTTTGTGATAAACATAGCCGTATGCGGGCACCCCGACGGCAAACAGCAGGGCCAATTTGGACACAAAATCTATGGCGGTCATTGCCGTATTCATGCCGTCCGCATTGACGTTGGCAACCTTGGTCAAAAGCTGCAGCAATCCGTTTACCGCAAACAGGAGCGCGGCAAGCGTTATGCCCCAAAAGGCACAGAATTTTGTAAACGAGTTGCGGGATTTGGGCCCGTTGTTTGAGTTTTTGGCGGAGGATTCTTCGCGCTCCTCCTCGCTCCGCTTATTTTTTTTCGCCATATAATTTCCTCCTTTTAACTTTTATGCGCGCCGAAGCGTTTTTACGTTTCGGTCAGTTTTTGCAATATATCAGCAAAATAATCGGGCAAAGGCGCTTCAAAATCCATCTGTTTGCCGCTTGACGGATGAACGAGTTGCAACCTCCACGCGTGGAGAAGTTGCCCGTTCAACGAAAATTTTTGCTTTTTTACCCCGTATACGGGATCTCCGACGACTGGATGCCCCATATATCTTGCATGCACGCGGATTTGGTGGGTTCTGCCCGTGTGCAAATCAAAACGGCACAATGTAAAACCCTGTTTGTATCTTTTGAGCACCTTAAAATCGGTGATGGCCAGCTTCCCTTTATCGGGCGGCACTACGGCCATTTTTATTCTGTCCTGTGGGCTTCTGCCTATATATGTGCTAATTGTGCCTGAGTCCTCTTTTACTATACCTTCCAAAAGCGCAATATATGTGCGGCGGCAAGTTTTTTGTTCGATTTGCGAGGACAGGCTAAGGTGCGCCCCGTCGTTTTTGGCGACGACCAAAAGACCCGAAGTATCTTTATCTATTCTGTGCACTATCCCCGGCCGCATAACGCCGTTTATCCCGCTAAGATTATCTAATCTGAATAAAAGCGCGTTTACAAGGGTTCCCTCCGTGTTACCGTTCCCCGCATGGACGGTCATTCCCTGCGGCTTGTTGACAACGGCGATGTCCTCGTCCTCATAGATTATTTCTATCGGGATGTCTTCGGGCTTTGCGCTGTAGCTTACGGCGTCGGGCACGACCACTTCAACGACGTCCCCCGCCTTAATTGCGGCCGAGGGCTTGCCCGCTTTGCCGTTTATGCGTATATTGCCCTCGTCAAACAGCCGTTTGACCGACGAACGCGTGCACCCCGCAATGTTGGCGCTTACAAACAAATCGGCGCGCGGACAAGGCTCTGATGCAGTTAACGTTTCCCTTTTCATTGACCGCTTTCCCTGCCGTCCTCGTCCGTATTTTCAACCTGCGTATCTGACGGCGGCTCTTGGGGCGGTTGTTCGTCGGTTACTGCGGGCTGATCGGGATTTTGAGGCGCGTTTTTTGCTGCTTTTTCCTCTTCCTTGCGCCTCGCCTGCGCGGCTTTTGCCTTTTTAGTGAGCGGGAATACCGCCATCTCGCCGAAAAACAGCATGTAGATTACAATCATCACTGCGCCGATAACTACAAAAAAGTCGGCAAGATTGCAATATATGAGATCTATGGGGGCGGTAAAATCAAACAGCATATTCAGCCCGATAAAATCACGGACGGCGTGAAGCATAATCCTGTCTACGAGATTTCCCAATGCGCCGCCCAAAACCAAAGTTATGGCAACTTTAACGAAAGTGAAGCGTTCGGGCATCACGGCAAACGCAAATAAAAGGAACAAAATCATCACGATCGTGAGGGATATCAAGACAGGTTGGCCTATCTGCGGATTGTCGTTCAAAAAACCGAACGCGCAACCGGGATTTCTCCGCTTGACGCCGCCGTCGATTTCAATAAATCCGGAAATTATAACAAGATTCCAGCCGTAGGCCTCCTCAAAATGCTTCGTTAAAAGATCTGCGGCAACGAGTAACCCGCAGACGACCAAAAGTATAATGCTTTTAGCCCCTATATTGAGTTTGAACTTTGATTTAAACATACCGTTTATATAATATATAAACAACGCCGATTTGTCAAACAAGTTTGAGCTTTAACCCGTGAAATAACGCCGCAGGAATTTTACCCGCCAATAAAATTTTGAAAACACCCCAAAAACGCTTGAATTTTATTTTAGCTTGTTATAAAATTAACAGGCGACCGATAAGCAGAGATGGCGGAGTGGTCGAACGCGCACGACTCGAAATCGTGTTACGTAGGAATACGTACGGGGGTTCGAATCCCTCTCTCTGCGCCAGAACGGGCGGGGCACTTTTTGTGCTCCGCCTGTTGTGTTGAGGGAATAAAGAACCCCCGTCGGGTTCGCGCGAGGAGCGAAGCGACGACGCTTTGCCGAGGGTTCCCGCCTGCGGGAAAAGGCAAAATCCCTCTCTCTGCGCCAGAACGGGCGGGGCACTTTTTGTGCTCCGCCTGTTGTGTTGAGGGAATAAAGAACCCCCGTCGGGTTCGCGCGAGGAGCGAAGCGACGACGCTTTGCCGAGGGTTCCCGCCTGCGGGAAAAGGCAAAATCCCTCTCTCTGCGCCAAGTGGGACGTAAGTTGAACATAACTTGCGTCTCATTTTTTATTGCAAAAGCGAGGACAAAAACTGCCCTCGCCTTCTTTATATGTCCTCAATTTTAATTTATTTTATATTTTTGAAATAATCCTCGCGCAGAATACCGCGTTCAACCATATCGACGCGCTCGCCCGTAGTTGGCAGGCGAAAGAAGTTTCTGCGCGTCCCCTCATAGACGAGCCCGCACTTTTCCATGACGCGGGAGGAGCCGATATTCTCCGCCGCATGCTCACCGTCGATGCGGAAAAATCCCACCTCCTCAAAACAATAGCGCAGAACTTCGGAAAGAGCCTCCGTCATGATGCCCTTTCCCCACCACGCCTTACCAATGCAGTAGCCGATTGTGCCGCGTTCCTGAAAGTCGTCCGCGCGCAGAACTACTATGTCACCGATGAGGATGTTCCCTTCTTTCAGAACGATTGCCCAATGGTAGATATGCGGCTCTCCACTCTCACGTTCCCACATTTTGAGAAGAGACCGCGTAACTTCGATGTCCCCGTGCGGCGTCCATGTGAGGTATTTTGTAACGCCGGGGTCGTTCATCCAATGCGCAAACGCCTCTTCGGCGTCGCTCTCCTTCCACTTACGAAGGAGCAGACGCTCCGTTTCAAAAATTTTCGTTCCCTTGTGTTGCATAGTTTCCTTCGTTAAATTCCTGTTTATCGTTTCCATTATATCACAGCCGCACAGAGAAAATCAAGCGGTCAAAAACCATTTACTTTCGGCCGTGAAACCGCAAAACTTTATAAATTAATTATTGACTTTGGCGGCGTAAAATTATATAATTTTATTACTCAACCACAGGGCGGGATTTTTATGCTTACACTTGACAAAATTTATCATGCTCAAAACGTTTTAAAGGGGTTTGTGCGGCACACCGATATTATAAATTCCCACGTTTTATCGCTTATGACGGGGTGCGATATCTATTTAAAACCCGAAAATTTGCAGAGGACAGGGTCGTTTAAGGTCCGCGGGGCATACTATAAAATCTCCCAACTCTCCGAGGAGGAAAAATCCAAGGGTGTTATTGCCTGCTCGGCAGGAAACCACGCGCAGGGCGTGGCGATAGCTTCAAAGAAATTCGGTATAGAAGCTAAAATTTGCATGCCCGAAGGTGCGCCCATTTCCAAAGTAGAAGCCACAAAAGGCTATGGCGCCGAGGTGATTTTAGTGCCCGGAGTTTATGACGACGCGCACAACGAGGCGGAAAAACTCAAGGAAAAATACGGCTACACCCTCATCCACCCCTTCGACGACGAGGACGTTATCGCGGGACAGGGCACCATCGGGCTTGAAATTATGAACGAGCTTGCCGACGTTGACGTTGTGGTTGTTCCCGTTGGCGGCGGCGGGCTGATTTCAGGCGTTGCTTATGCCGTTAAATCGATTAATCCAAACGCAAGGGTCTACGGCGTGCAGGCGACGGGGGCGCCCTCGATGGCCAATTCGGTTCACGACGGCAAAATGGAAATACTGCCCTCCGTGTCCACCATTGCCGACGGCATTGCGGTTAAGCAACCGGGGAGCCTGACTTTTGAGCTCTGTTCAAAGTACGTTGACGATATAGTAACCGTTACCGACGAGCAAATTTCCGCAGCAATACTTGCGCTGATAGAAAAGCAAAAGATGATTGCCGAGGGTGCAGGCGCCGTTTCGCTTGCGGCCGTGATGTTTGATAAAATCCCCGACATCAAGGGCAAAAAGGTATGTTGCTTAATTTCCGGCGGAAATATAGACGTAACCATTTTGTCGCGCGTGATCAACCGCGGGTTGCTTATGTCGGGCAGGTGCACCACCCTCACCCTCGAACTTATGGACAGGCCCGGCCAGCTCAACGAGGTCATCTCCGTTGTGGCGCAAAGCGGCGCGAACGTTACGAGCGTGTTGCACGAAAGAATTACCGAAAGGACGGATATCAACGGCTGTTACCTGAAAATATCCCTTGAAACAAGAAATTTTGAACACATTGAGCAAATAAAAACCATGCTCAAAGAGCACGGATTAAAACTTATAGAAGGTGAATAATATGAAAACAATCCACACAGATAAGGCTCCGGCCGCCATAGGCCCCTACTCGCAGGCAATAGTTACGGGCGGATATATTTTTTGCTCGGGACAAATACCGGTAAATCCGTCCACTTCGCAAATCGAAGGTAAAACGGTTGCGGAACAGACGCATCAGTCCTGCAAAAACGTCAAATCTCTCCTTGAAGCGGCGGGAACATCGATAGACAAAGTTGTAAAGACCACCTGCTTTTTGGCAAACATATCGGACTTCGGTGAATTTAACGCCGTATACGAACAGTATTTTATAAATAAACCTGCAAGAAGCTGCGTCGCCGTAAAGGATATTCCCAAGGGCGCATTGGTTGAAATTGAAGTAATTGCAGAAATATAATTAGACATTTGGCTAAATTTTGTTGACTTAAATGCCGCCAACCTTTATAATTGTTACGTTCAAACAAGATTCAGGAGAATAAATTGAAAAGATGAAAGTAGCAGTAATGACCGACAGCAACAGCGGAATTACACAAAAGGAAGCCAAAGAACTCGGAATTTACGTTGTTCCCATGCCCGTTTTGATGGACGGCGAAATATACTATGAGGACCTTACGTTGAGCCAGGACGAATTTTATGAAAAGCTGCTTGGCGACGTGAGCATCTCCACCTCCCAGCCCAACCCTTCGGCCGTGGCAGACGTATGGCGCAAGTATCTTAAAGAATACGACGGAATATTGTATATCCCTATGTCGAGCGGACTTTCGGAGACCTGCCACACCCTTTCGCACGTTGCGGAATCGGAAAGCGAATTCAAGGACAAAGTTTTTGTTGTTGACAACCAACGAATCTCAATAACCCAGCGCCAAAGCGTTATGGACGCATTGAAGATGGCGGGCGAAGGCAAATCGGCAAAAGAAATTTACGATTGGCTTATGGCAACAAAGATGCAGTCCTCCATTTACATCATGGTCGACACGCTTAAATATCTTAAAAAGGGCGGCAGGCTTACTCCCGCCGTTGCAATGATAGGTACTTTGCTGAAAATTAAGCCCGTTTTGCAAATACAGGGCGAAAAACTCGACCAATATAAAAAGGTTAGAAAACTTTTGGACGCCAAGACCGAGATAATTAACGCTTTAAAACACGACTTCGAGACAAGATTCAAGGACATTGTAGCCACGGGCAAAATGACGTGCGCCGTTGCCCACACAAGGAATTTTGAGGAAGCAAAAAAGTTTAAAGAAGAACTAATCGAAACTTTCCCCAACGTGGAATTTACCTTTGTTGACCCCCTCTCCCTGAGCGTATCGGTGCACATCGGCCCGGGAGCTTTGGCCGCCGGCTGCGCCGTCAAATACTGATTTTGCCGAACTTTGGCGGGAACGTTTGTTCCCGCCGTTTTATATTTTATAAAAAAGTTTTATAGTGTCTTTGGGTTATATCGGCCCCGTTTTTTATCATTCCTATCACAAAACAACACATCATAAAGTAGCACCACAGCAAAAATACGATTACCGACGCTATGGCGCCGTACAACTTTCCCGGCGAGGCAAATTGAACGTAGATTGCAAAGCCTATAACAAATATTACCCACAAGACCGTCGTCAGGATGCTGCCCGTGAGTGCCTGCGACGGTTTAAGTTTATACGGACAGGCAAAAATATTCAAGAGCAAAGCTACCGCAAACGCCAGAACGGTTAAAAAAATCATGGCAATAACGTCGCAGAGAGCTTCAGGCATAAAAGTCAGCAGCATAAACCTTGCCGAAATAGCAACTGGAACGAGCAAAGACAAAACAAGTATTGTGATCACAATCAAAACTGCGGAAATTATGCGGAGTTTTACGCCTTCTTTTACCCGCAGACTGCCGTACACAATCTCCCCGCTCCTCCTCAAATGATAAAAAAAGTTGGTTGACGAGTAAAGCGAAGTTATAAGCAAAATCAACCCGGCGCCGCCCGCCGCGCTCTGCGCCGAAGTTTCCAGATAGGAAATAAACGGGCTGATACTGTCAAACAGATTACGGGGCAATATTTGCTCTATGTTCAAACTCCCCAAAAGCAACGTCAGCCATAAAATAAAGGGCGCAATACTCATGAGAAAAAAATACACAAGCGTGCCCGCAATGGTTGAAAACCGCTTGTCCGTATAATATTTAAAGGTTTTGATTATCTTTTTTACAGCTTTGCGCATACAATTATTTTCGGCAATAATCCGCGGCATATTCAAAAGGGCGCCACACGAATGACGCCCTCTTTTTTATTTTTTTACAGGAGAATTTCAGCCATTACAGCCACAGCCGTTATTGCCACAGCTATTGCAGCCGCCGTTACAGCCGCAACCGCCGGATGAAGTCGTCATAAAGCCGTATACGCCGCCGTTGCTAAACGTTGAAGCGGTGTTGCCGCACGAATTGCAACCGCCGTTGCAGCCGCAGGGGGTCAACGCGTATTGCGCGGCATAGTACGAGTCATAACAGCCGCAGCCGTTGTTGCCCGAGCGGTTTCCGCCGTTACAGCCGCAACCGCAACCGCCGTTTCCGTTATTGCAGCCGCAATTTGAAGGACGCCCGAAAAGCAAATTCAAAAGCCCGGGGCACCCGCCGTTACAGTTATTACACATTTGTACATCAGTCCTTTTTCGTAAGTTTGGCAAAGGTTTTCCCCCTTGCCTATACTTCATAATATGAAAAGCGGAGCCGAAAAGTTCGGCTCCGCCCGTAGGTTGTATATTTAATTTATTTGCCGAAGTATCTCTTTAAAAGGCCTGCAAAACCTGCGCCGTGACGGGCTTCGTCCTTTGCCATTTCATGTACGGTGTCATGGATTGCGTCATAGCCGAGCTGCTTTGCAAGCTTCGCTATTGCGAGCTTGCCCTCGCATGCGCCCGCCTCTGCGGCTGCGCGGAGTTCAAGGTTCTTCTTTGTGGAAGGGGTTACAACTTCGCCCAAAAGTTCGGCAAACTTTGCTGCATGCTCCGCCTCTTCATAAGCATAGCGCTTGAACGCTTCCGCGATTTCGGGATAGCCCTCGCGCTCGGCCGCTCTGGACATCGCAAGATACATGCCGACTTCGGTGCACTCGCCGTTGAAATGGGCGCGCAGTCCTTCCATTATTTCTTCATTTTCTACTACGCCGTCGCCGATCACATGCTCGCAAGCATACACGGGCTTGTTGTCATCGGAAATGGGCTCAAATTTCTTTGCCTTGCAAACAGGGCAAACTTCTACGTCGTCTTCAACGATTTCGCCGCAAACAACACATCTTTTCATTTTATCTGATCTCCTGAAAATTTAATTTTTTAGATTGATGAAATTATATCACATTGCAGCTTTTTAAGCAACAGAAAATTTATAAAATTCTTTAAAGTAATTCAAAAATTTTTTGGTACAGTTCGCTGAAATCCCGCGCAAATATTTCGGCTCCCGCAGCAAGCAACTCCTCCTTGCTTCTGAATCCCCACAGCGCAGAAATACATCTTATGCCGGCAGCGCGCGCCGTTTTGATATCCGCCTCTCCGTCGCCCACAAAAACACATTCCTCTTTTTTTACGTCCAATTTGTTCAAAATGTCCAAAGTTGAAGCGGGATTTGGCTTTAAAGGGTAGTATTCTGTGTGACCAAGTACTATGCAAAAGCCAAATTTTGCCAAAAATTTATTGTAAACACCGTCTGTTGCCGCCTGAGGCTTGTTTGTAAGCAACGCAAGCATTACGCCGCCGTCTTTCAGCTTTTGCAGCGTTTCCTCCTCAAAAGGATACAATGACGAGAGATTATTTTGACATTTTGCAAACCGGACGCTAAAATCCTGATAAACTTTTTCGGCTAAGTCGCGCCTGTCCCCCACCGCTCTTTCAACTAACTTTTTTGCGCCATCGCCGACAAATTTAATGGTTGTTTCCAAGCTCAACCCGTTCAGCCCAAACGCTTTTAAACTGTCGTTTAAAGTTGCGCGGATATCGCGCGCGGTGTTTACAAGCGTGCCGTCGAGGTCGAATATTATTAACCTTATCATTACATTTTTTCGGGCACGCCGATCCCCAAAAGCGTCAAGGCGTTTTTAAGCGTAACCAACGTAGCTTTGGTGAGGCACAGACGGAAATCGGCCGCGTCTCCCTCCGCCGTCAAAATCTTACACTCGATATAAAACTTATTGAATTTTTGCGCGAGGTCAACTGCATAGCGGGCGACACAGGACGGCTCGTATTTTTCGGCGGCGTCCTCTACCGTCGCAGGGAAAGCGGCGAGAGCTTTTATCACTTCAGACTCCTGCGCATTGGGCGAATAGTTTTGCGGGATTTTGTAGCCGCCCTCCCGCTTGGAAAGCACCGAATTTGCGCGCGCGCAGGTGTATTGGACGTACACGCTCGTTTCGCCTTCAAAAGACAATACCTTGTCGTACGAAAAAACGATATCTTTTATTTTATTGTTGTAGAGCGCGCCGAAAATTACCGCGCCTATTCCCACAAGATTTGCCGTTTCCTCTTTATTTACAAGGTCGGGATTTTTTTCGTTTATTATCGCGGAGGCTTTTTCGATGCACTTATTTATGACGTCCTCTAACCAGACGACCTTGCCCTTCCTCGTGGACATTGCCCCGTCCTCAAGCGACACCATGCCGTACGCTACGTGCACAAGGTCCTTTGCCCACTCCTTGCCCATGAGCTCCAGCACTTTAAATACCTGTTTGAAGTGCAAATTTTGCTGGTATGCCACAACATAGAGGCATTTATAAAAATCATACGTATTTTTGCGGTAAACCGCCGCCGCCAAATCGCGGGTGGCATAAAGCGAGGCCCCGTCCGATCTCAAAATGAGGCAGGGCGACATTCCGTAGGGCTCTAAATCCACAATCTGGGCGCCTTCGCTCTCCTTCAATAGATTTTTAGCCTTGAGCTCGTCGATTATCGGCTGCATTTTGTCGGTATAGAAGCGCTCTCCCGCATAGCTGTCGAAGGTAATGTTGAGCTTTTTGTATATTTGGTTAACATATTCAAGAGTGAGCTCCTTAAACCACTCAAATAGCTCGTTGGCCTCTTTGTCGCCGCTTTCGATAAGTCTGAAATACTCGCGGGCCTCGCTCTCCATCTTTTCGTCGGCTTCGGTGTTAAAGCGCACGTACAGGTCGTTAATGGCGTGTATGCCGCCTTTTTGCACTTCTTCCCTGTCGCCCCAGCGCTTGTATGCAGAAATCAGTTTGCCGAACTGCGTGCCGTAGTCGCCGAGATGGTTTATGCCCACCACGTTGTAACCCAAAAATTTATAAATTTTATAAAGCGCGCCGCCGATAACCGTAGTCGACAAATGGCCTATGTGGAAGGGCTTTGCTATATTTACAGAGGAATAGTCTATGCAAATGGTTTTTCCCGCGCCTTCCCGGGATGACCCGTAACTGTCGCCCTCATTCAAAATTCTGTTCAATACGCTGTCGGCAAGCCCCGACTTGTTGACTTTAAAATTGAGATAGCCGTTTACGGCCGAAACCTCGCTTATGACGTCGTCGGTCGCAAAGTTATTTTTTAACTCCTCGGCTATTGCAACGGGGCTTTTGCGCAGAATCTTAGCGAATTTGAAACAGGGGAGCGCATAGTCCCCCATATCCGAATTGGGCGGGAGCGCGATTGCCGACATAATTTCCTCCGCGCCGACGTTTTCGATTTTGATTTTATTTGCAATATATTGTTTGTAGTCCATATGATTTTCCTTTATTTTGATAATATTTTAGCACAATGTTAAATTTTTGGCAATCAACTGGCTATTCCTTTTGATTTTTCGCGCAATTTATATTATAATTTTGTCAAGACAATTTTTAAGGACGATTTTTTATGAAATTAGGAGTTGTTGGGCTGCCGAACGTAGGCAAGTCCACTCTGTTTAACGCTATAACCCACGCAGGCGCGGAGGCCGCCAACTATCCCTTTTGCACCATAGAACCGAACGTGGGCGTTGTGGCCGTTCCCGATGAGCGGCTCGACCTGTTGGCAAAACTCTATAACAGCCAAAAAGTGACCCCCGCCATCGTTGAATTCGTGGATATAGCAGGCTTGGTAAAGGGCGCTTCGAAAGGCGAAGGCCTCGGCAACAAGTTTCTTTCGCACATACGCGAATGTGACGCTATAGTACACGTGGTGCGGTGTTTCGAGGACGAAAATATAACTCACGTCAGCAACAAAATAGAGCCCGTAGAAGATATAAAAACTATCACTTTGGAGCTTATTCTTGCAGATATAGAGGCCGTGAACAAGCGGCAGGACAGAATACGCAACGTCGCGCGCGGCGGTTCCAATAAAGAAGCGGCGTTTGAATATGCGTTTTTGGAGAAACTCGAAAAATTTTTGGGGGAAGAAAAACCCGCAAGACTGTTTGAATGTACCAAAGACGAAAAGCCGCTGTTGGACAACCTGTTTCTGCTGACGGCCAAGCCCGTTATTTACGCCGCCAATATTTCGGAATTCGATATGGGCAAACCGGACGACGATATCCCGTTTGTTGCCGAAGTAAAAAAATACGCCGCCGCAGAGGGCAGCGAAGTTTTGGTAATCTGCGCCAAAACCGAGGAAGAACTCTCGCAGATGTCGCCCGAAGATTCGCAGATATTCTTGGAGGAGCTCGGGCTTGAGGAAAGCGGCCTGAACAGGCTCATTAAAAAGAGCTATGCTTTGCTGGGGCTCATATCCTACCTCACGGCGGGCGAAAAGGAAACGAGGGCGTGGACGATAGTAAACGGTACCAAAGCCCCGCAGGCGGCAGGAAAAATTCACACCGACTTTGAAAAGGGCTTTATCCGCGCGGAAATTTGCGACTATAAGACGCTTTTGGAGTGCGGCGGGCTTGTGGGCGCGCGCGAAAAGGGCAAAGTGCGTTCGGAAGGCAAGGACTACGTCATTAAGGACGGCGACGTGGTACTGTTCCGCTTCAACGTTTAAACTTTAAAGCCCGACAGGGTCGGCTGCGCTGTCCGTACAAAATCTGTCGTTTGGATAGGTGTGTTGGACTATTTCTATTGTTTGAGCCCTAATCAATGAC
>CANRKK010000009.1 GCA_947631195.1 uncultured Clostridia bacterium | reverse complement strand
CGTATGCGCTCACTCATCTCGCGCGGCAAAACAGCGCACTGTGCTGTTTTGAGAAATCCGCGCTCGTCCCCCCGTGGTTGCTCTTGGCAGGATAACACGCCACCCCAACCTTGGCTCCCCGTGGTAGGGGGAGCTGTCACTTTAGTGACTGAGGGGATTGTTATTCAAGTTTGAATTGTGCAATCGTTTGCCTGCCGTCAACGAATTTAAGACACTAAGGTCAAGCGTTACGCTTGCAACGTCACGTTCCTTTTATGTTTTTCATACAATGTATTGAATAATTGTACATTGGGGAAAAACACATGCAATGGTTAGCTTCACTTTCGGGCGTCGAGCTTGCCCTTATCGCCACGGCATTCACGTATCTGATGACGGCGGCGGGCGCGTCGCTCGTATTTATCTGCAAAAAGGTAAACAATTCCGCATTTTCTTTGATGATGTCAAGCGCGGCGGGCATAATGCTCGCCTCAACCTTTTTTTCGCTTCTGCTGCCCGCTATGGAACAAGCAAGCGGGCCGTCCTATATCGTTTTGTCTGCCGGTTTTGTCGCCGGCGGACTTCTTATTATCGTCACCGATATACTGATAGGCAAACTCCGCTTTTTTTCGGACAATGCCAAAAAGCGCTCTTCCGTGGTGATGTGCATAGCCGTAACAATGCACAACATACCCGAGGGCCTGGCGGTGGGCGTAGCCTGCGGCGCGGTGATACGCGGCGATATTTCAACAGCCCTTGCCGCCGTGATGCTTGCGGTTGGCATCGGCATACAAAACTTTCCCGAGGGGATGTGCGTCGCCTTTCCCCTGCGCGCAAACGGAATGGGGCGCGGCAAAGCCTTTTTTGTCGGCCAGCTTTCGGGCGCGGTTGAAATCGTCGCGGGCGTCTTGGGCGCGGTGGCAGTGGCTGCCGTCAGCGGGATACTTCCATGGGCGCTCTCCTTTTCGGCGGGAGCGATGCTTGCCGTAGTCTGTTCGGAGCTCATTCCCGAAAGTTTTGCGCAGGGCAAAATCAAGGCCACGGTGGGGATAATTGCGGGCTTTACGCTGATGATGATTTTGGATATCGCCTTCGGCTGAATAATTTACAAAAATTTCCGCAACATAGGGATATGGAAAAATCATCTAACAAAAAAACCGCAATAGTGGTGGGCGGCAGTTCGGGCATAGGCTTTGAAACCTGTTCAAGGCTCGCCTCGCGCGGATATAACGTCATAAATATCTCGCGCACGCCCTGCAAAATTGCAAAGGTCGGCAATATCACGGCCGACGTAACGGACAGCGCGGCCTTTGCCGCGGCGATAAAAAAGGCTGCGGGCAAAAACGGCGTGCAGGTTTTAATCTACAGCGCGGGCTTTTCGATGGCCGCGCCCATAGAGTACGCCAAAGAGGAAGACTACAAATATCTGTTTGAGGTCAACTTTTTCGGCGCCCTGCGCGCCATTCAGCTTATAATCCCGCACATGAAAAAGAAGGGCGGGAGAGTGATACTGATAGGCTCCCTCGGCGGCGATCTGCCGATCTGTTTCGACAGTTTTTATTCCTCCTCCAAGGCCGCGCTCGAAATGCTTTGCCGCGCCGCGTACGGCGAACTCAAGCCCTACGGCATCAAAGTTACGGGCGTGCTCCCGGGCGGCACTTCCACGGGCTTCACGTTCAAGCGCAAGGTTTACAGCGACAGCGAAACGGGCGGCTATTCGGGCAACATGAACAAGGCGGTGGCCGCGCTCGCCAACATGGAACAGAGCGGAATGACGCCCGAGGCGGTTGCGGGCATAATCTGCAACCTGCTTGCAACGGACAACCCTCCCGTAATAAAAATCTGCGGCACAAAGAATACGGTGTACAGGGTTTTTTCGCGCATAATGCCTGCAAAGTTTACGCTTAACTTAAACGACAGGATGTACAACCAGTGAAAAGGGAAGTGGACCTTACCCGCCGCAACGAGCGCGAAACTTTGGTAAAACCGCAAAAGGGTGAAAGAATAAAAAATGACAGGCAGAACACGTGAAAACTTGAACACAAATTACTTAAACTACGTCAAAACGCAGGACCCGCCCACAAAACATCTCAAAAACTGCGCCGCGGCTTTCGGCGTGGGCGGTCTTATCTGCTGTATAGGCCAGTTTATAAGGTATATGTTGCAGTATGCGGGGCTTACGGGCGACGAACTCGCAGGCTCCACATCGGTAATTCTGATATTTTTGGGCTGCCTTTTGACGGGTCTCGGCGTATACGACCGCATAGGCCGCTATGCCGGCGCGGGTTCCATCGTGCCCATAACTGGCTTTGCCAATTCGGTGACCTCCCCCGCGATAGAATTCAAAACCGAGGGCTGGATCTACGGCATGGCGGCAAAGATGTTCACGGTGGCGGGCGCCATCATAGTTTTCGGAGTTTTTTCAGGCGTTCTGGTGGGGCTTATATATCTGTTTGTATGAAAAAGGGAAATACCATATTCTTTAAAAACCGCCCGTGCATACTCTCCCATGCCGCCGTCTGCGGCTCCAAGGAAAAGGAGGGCGTGCTCGGCAAATATGCCGATGTCACTTTGCAGGACGATATGTACGGCGAATCTACCTACGAAAAGGCCGAGTGCAAAATGCTGTCCGCGGCGATATCGCTCGCCATAAAAAAGAGCGGCCTCGGCGAGGACAAGATAGACGTCCTGCTGTCTGGCGACCTGCTCAACCAGATCATATCGGCAAGTTTTGCCGCCCGCGATTTCAAATTTCCCTTTCTGGGACTGTATTCTGCCTGCTCCACCATGAGCGAAAGTATACTTCTCGGCGCGGCGCTCGTCAATGCGGGCTATGTAAACACCGCGGTCTGCGCAACGGGCAGCCACTTTGCCTCCGCCGAACGCCAATACAGATATCCTTTGGAGCTCGGCTGCACCCGCCCCCCGCAGGCGCAATGGACGGTGACGGGCGCGGGCGGGCTTGTCCTCGGCAGGGCGCAAAAGGGAATAAAGGTAGTCAACGGCACGATGGGCGCCGTGTGCGACTTCGGCGTAACCGACGTAAACAATATGGGCGCCGCAATGGCTCCTGCCGCGGCGCAGACGATAATCTCCCACTTCAACGACACCGAAACCTCGCCCGAGGACTACGATTTGATTTTAACGGGCGATTTGGGCGCGCTCGGCAGCAGAATTTTAAAGGATTTAACGTGGGAGAAAGGCTACGATATCTCCTCCCGCCACGTGGACTGCGGCGAAATAGTGTACAAGGTTATCGAAAGCGAATTTCAGGGCGGCTCGGGCGCGGGCTGTTCGGCCACCGTGCTCAATTCCTATATCCTCACAAAAATGAACGCGGGGCTATATAAGCGGGTGCTTTTTGCGGCTACGGGCGCGCTTTTGTCCACGGTGTCGTCGGGGCAGGGCGAGTCCATTCCCTGCATAAGTCACGCAGTCCAACTCGAGGTGTAAAATGGAAGCCGAAATTTTAGCGATATTTCTTCAATACTTAAAGGCCTTTGCCGTGGGCGGCGGGATCTGCCTCATAGCCCAGATAATAATCAATTTCACCGACCTCACCGCAGGCAAAATTTTGGTGTATTTTATGCTTGCGGGAGTGGTGCTAACGGCCGTCGGCCTGTATCAGCCCCTCGTGGACTTTGCGGGGGCGGGCGCGACAGTGCCCATTTCAGGTTTCGGATATCTGCTTGCCAACGGCGCAATCAAGGGAGCGGAAAGGGGCTTTTTTTATGCAATAACGGGCTCCCTCACTGCGGCCAGCGCGGGAGTGACCGCCGCCGTGGTGTTTGCGTTCATTATGGCGCTTATTTTCAAATCCCGCACAAAGCGCAACTGATTTTATTATTTTGGACGTCCCGAGCGTTACAACCTCAACCTGCGTTAGCCATACATTCCGCTGAACGCTACAAACCGTTTCAAAGGGCTCATAAAAATCCCAAGCAAGCCGTGCTTGGGATTTTTTGTGAGTTTTGGCGGCTCTGCTTCTCACACGTTGCAAGAACAACAACGTGTTCGGACACCGTTCGCGCGGAACGTATGCGCTCACTCATCTCGTTTCGGCACGCACAGCGCACTGTGCTGTGAAGAATCTGTTGCCATACGACAACCAAAAAAAGTCGCTGCTTTTAGTCAAAGTTTAAAAAAATTAAAATAATTTTTATTGCCAAACATAAACCCCCGACCCAAAGAGCAACATAATTTCCCCCAAAAAGTTCACATTATTTTGTTTCATACAATCAAATTAACATTTATGCCTTTTGTTTCACATAAATTTTACCCTGCAAAGGATGATAATAATTAACAAATTTATCATTCTAACAAAATATGTTAGTTATTAACTATATTCAATAAAAACTTGAAATCCGTTTACAAAATTTTGGAAAATTATTGACATACAAAAATTGCGGTAATATAATAAATAATGTATAAGTATATAGTGCGGTTTTAAATGTTCCACGTCTGCACAGGGGGAAAATATATGTTTAAAAGCGTAAAAAACATCGGCATAGCTCTGTTGAGCGTTTTAACGGCGGTTTGCCTGTCTGCGGGGCTTGCGCTCTATTTCAGTCGGCCGCCCGTGGCTTTGGCCGCTTCCGTAAACGAATTGACCCAAACGGTCACAACCGACGAAAACGACTTTACATATGAAAAGTCTGACGGCGGCGCGGTAATAACGGGCCTCGCAACGGAATTTCTGAATACATATACCAATTCCGCTAAAGGTGGAGTAACCTACAACGTCCGTTTGGAGATACCCGAACGCCTGCAAAACGCTCACGGCGATATCCCCGCGGGCGTTAAGGTGGCCTACGTAAAGGAGGGCGCCTTCGATGACAATTACTATGAAAATAACGGCGCAATAACCCTGCGCATTACCGATATACATACGCCCGAAACGGTTTTTTGGCAGGCAACCAAAAACGGCGTTTTCAAAATTGCCAACGAGTTTAACTACGGTGCAGGCGACAAGAACAACGTAACAAGGTCTCATTTAACGGGTAAAGTCGTCACTGACAATAAAGATGTATATGAAAACAGGGCGCAATGGGCGTGGATGCTCGGCGCAAACGACGGCATAACCGCCACCGTCTACGGCTTGGACCTTTCCAAGCTCAAAGCCAACTTTATCGTGCCTTCCCCCATGTGGTACGACCAAGACGGCGATGACGCAATGGACCCTTGCGAACTTTTCCCCAAGGTAGAACTTTTAATAGACGAACAACCCAAGGCCGACAAACCCGAAAACGGCAGTCTGCTCCGCAATATGGTTATATCGTCGGGCGTAACCCGCTTTTTCAGCCCCTATGTAAAGGACAATGCAATAAAAATAGAGGATACTTTCCGTTCGTCCGCGGGCAGCGAGACAAATTTGACGGGGATGCACTTTGCAACGGGCAGAGTTGACGTCCTCTCGATTTATGGGCTGGCGTTCCAGCGTTTCACCCATCTGCAAACCATAACTCTTTCGGCGGGCGTGTTGCTTGCCGACGGCGTCCGCGCGTTCCAGGGCGACAACAGCGTGGCCGTGATGCAGATCGCCGCCGAAAGCAATGCCAACGTTCCCTCGTTCTACATAATGAGCGACAACGGCGCAATATATACGGGCGACTACAGCTACGAGTATTATGACACTGCGGGCTACCGCAAATATTTGGTGTGGGACTATGTAACCCGCTACGGGCAAAAGCTCGGCAACGATGATTTTTGGAACAATTCCAAAAACTGGGACGGCGAAAATAATCCCTATAACGATATTATAACCTCCGCGTCATCGGCTTCGGCGGGCATTATGCTCTATTCTCCCGATAGCGATATATCTCCTATTACCACAGGCGACGGCATTGATATCCCCGCGGGCAGTATTGTTTTTGACGCAAATGACGGCCATAAAAATGACGGCAATGAATCCGATAAGGATTTTATCAATTACGACAATGTGGTGCCTGTAAAGTCACTGAATGACTTAAAAACAAAGAATGATGGAGGTTTTAGTTTTAGTTCCGGCACGGGCAGTGATGATTATATTAAATCCGGTAACGATAGAAAATATATATTTGATGAAGTTACATATGGCGGATATTTTATTATAAGTAAGGATAGTACATTAACTATAAATTATGACGGAATATTTAACGTGTCCGTATATGCAGTGAGAGATAATAATAATCTCGGCGAAACATATATAGCGTACAATTACACAGATAAGAATAATGAGCCCCAATCAGGCAAATCCGAAAAATTGCCTCCCAGAAACGGTTCCGTTACTGATCCTGATTATCTCTCGATATCAGATGTTAAGGGTTCAGTTACATTGACAATGAATGATACAAGTAGTTCTATAGGTATCGTTGCCATAGTTCTAACGCCCGAGCCTGCCGTGGAGTATTTATCGGTAGAAAATAAGGAAGTGTTAATCGACCTCGCCACCGAAGAATCCTATGAACTTAAAGTTAACGTAAGCGACGACGTCAAGGCGTTGGCAGAAAGTGGAGCCTTGAAATTGAATTGCGTCCTTGCTCCCTCCGATAATCAGCCCGATATAAGCGACCCGAGCTATAATAACGGCATATACACTTTGACCATAACGGGAACCGTCGAGTATGAGGGGACTTTGACTTTATCCTTTATTTTCGATGATGAAAGTTCGTCCTACGGTTCCCTGCCGGATGGAGCATATGATTATGAACTTAATATATCTATAAAAGTTATCGATTCGTCCCTCCCCGATCTTCCCGCAGACATAAAGCTGAACAGAACGGTTACAAGTATAGAGCTCAACAGAGAGACGGAATTTTCGGCCGAGCTTATTTTCAGTGCGCCCCAACAGGGTGAGTTGCTTGCGGAAATGCTCAAGAATATCGCGTGGGAGCTTGAGACGGCCAAGGGCGTAAGCGCACAAGAATATATCGTTGGCAGCGCCGTGTCGCAGTCAAAGAACATAGTTACACTTAATATAGGTGAAGAGGGCACGTACACATTAACTGCAACCTACACCGATAAATACCACAGCGGCAGCAAAACTTATACCGCCCAATGCCTTATAGTTGCCAAGGCGGGCGTCTCCCGCACAGAGGATATCCCCGCGCCCGAAATGCTAAAAGAAACGTACGTGGCTTACCAAAAACTCGTGTACGTCCCCCCTCAATTAAAGGGTGCGGACGGCAAATTGCTCACAGAATTTACGTTTGACTATTCCGCAACCACAATCATAGGCAATTCGGCTTTCACCGCAACAAGCATACAGACGGTTATAATTCCCGACAGAATTTCCACTATCGAGGAGTATGCTTTCCGTTATTCCAATGCCATGCAGGTTGTATATTTGCCTTCCAACGCCACCTACGGCAACGCCGTTTTCGGGGAATACAAAGACTTCCGCATAGGCACGTCGGGTAGCACGAAAGATGACGTGGGCATACAAAATCAGGACTTCCTCACGGGCTATAAAAATGAGGATCTCGTGCTGATAGCTCCCTCATATCAGGTGTACGACCAACTGCTTCGAAATAGCGGAATGGTTAACAGGGGAGATACCAATTTCAACAGCACGCTCGATGATCTGAAGATGCGCGGCATACGCTATGACTACCGCGCAAAACTCACCTACGAGGTGGAAATTATATTCCGCTCGGCCGACGGCGATAAATCTGTGACCGTTTTGTATAACCAGATGGACGGCGACAATCTCTATGTAAAGGATGGCGGCGTGTTTAAAACATTGTCCTGGACTGAAATTGCGGACGGCGATTATTACTACGGTTCAACAAAAATCGACCAATCGGTTATTAAGGACTTTATAACAGGCAATTGTACTGGCGCCATCTATATCGATAACGGACAATTGTCGCCCGGCATTTTCACCAATACAGACACAACTTCAATCGACAGCTGGAATACTTCTTCTCAGCCTGAATTTGACAGTTTTAAATTTGTTTATGACCGCAATTCTAACCGTCTGCCCCAAACGATAATACTCACCAAGGAGTCGGGTAGCAGGCAGGAATCTAACGAAATTGCCGCCCCGGGCTTCCAGGCCATAGGAACGCAGGTGCCCGACGGCGAAAGGGAATTCCCCGAAATCACCGTCACTTTCGATTTTTCGGGCTACCCGTATTCGCGTTTCCTTTCGGGCTTCGATCCCTACACGATGGAAGCCACCTATACTTACCAAAAGTATGAAAGCGACGGCACGCTCAACTCTACGGAAGTAAGTGAGGAGAATGAAGATCCAACTTCCAACAACAGTCAAAAGGGCTTCCCCTACGACGCGGGCAGATACCAAGTTGTGGTGTCGCTATCGAAAGACGGCAACAAGTGGGAGGGCGTATATAACGGCTCGCCCGTATCGGACAGCGGGTCCAAAACTTACATTCTCAATATTTTAAAGCGCGAAGTTCCCGTACCGGGCGACCAGCAAGTGCTGCGGGCCGAAGCCACGGGCGCGGAAGTCACGATTTTTGAAAATAAGGCGTTCTACAACGTAGTCAAATATTCCCAAAAGATCACCGCGGGCATTGGCGGCGAAAAGCAGATAGGGGAGATAGATCCTCTTGCCGAAGTGCCGTACAGGAGGGGATCTTATTGGGTTGCCCTTGAACTTGTCGATACATACAACCTGTGCTGGGTTGGAGAGGGCGACGAAATAGTGCAAAACGGCGACCCCGCGTACTACAAGGAAGTGGGCAAAACAATCGGCGATACGGCGGCGGGCGGCAAGTTTGTAACCTGCAAACTTATAGTTTCCGATGCCCCCGCAATTCCCCTGCCCCGCTGGACCTCCAACGAAAATATAGGTACGTATTCGGGCGATAAATTCACCGCAGTATATCGCAACGAAGTTTATGAATTTACCACAATCTTCTACGGCTACTACGGATATTCCATGAGCGCAAAAATCACGGAATACAACGGCAAGACCGACAATCTGCCCTCCTCCATACTCAATGCGGGCACCTATAAGATCGAGCTTGAGCCCGCCGCAAACTATATGTGGCAGGACGGATCGCGCGGCTGCGGGCAGGTTGTAACGCCCGATACCGTAAACGGAAAGTTTACCGTAACCGTAGAGGTTTTGCCCAAGCCCCTCGATACACCCGTAAAGCAGATAGGATTTTTGACGGACACTTCGGGCGAGTTTGAGTTTACTCCCGCCTCGGACGGCACGTGGGTGGTGGACGGCTACAAGGCCGAAAGCGACAGCGATTTTGCGCCCAGAACAACCTTTACCGAGGGCAAATATCAGGTAAGAGTAAAGCTCACCGATGCAACCAACTATCGCTGGCGTTCTCCCCAACCCGAAAATCCTATATACGCCGTAACCGAGCTTGAAATACGCCTTTCGACGGACTACGGCCTTGAAAATCCCAAGCGCAACGACGTTTCCAACCCCGTTTATAACAGCAACGGCAATACCTCCGTAAGTTCGGCAACGTATATCGACTATGCCCCCGTTCTCACCTCCGAATATCGCACAATATCAAACTATACCTATGATACTTACGATTCCGCGACGGGAAAATACGGCACGGCGACCGCAACACCCTCGCCCTCATCTATAAGGGAGGCGGGCAACTATACCATAACGTTCAGTTTGCCGGGCGCCGATTATTGGTGGACGCAGGATGAAAGCGGCACACAAAACGGCGAACATAATAAGGGAGTCCGCACGGTACAGCTTACCGTTGAAAAGGCGGCAATCACAAAATTTGTCGGCGTGACGGGAAATATCGAAGTAAAACTGCCCAAGGGCGGCACGGCCGAATTGCCCGCCGAATATCAAAGCTCGCTGTACACCGTCACATATGCTACGGAAAACGGCGGCCTCACAAGCGACGGCTTACCTTATAAACCGGGCACATACAGCGTAACGCTCACCTTGACGGCCGAAGCATACCGCAACTACTATTTCAGCGGCGACGCAAGGTCGGTGGAGGGCAACTTCTATCCCGCAACGCACAATGTCACCATGGTCGTAACCGCCAAAACCACGGTAGCGCCCTATGTTAATACAGCGCTAACATATGGCGGCGGCGAGTGGCAGCCGAGCGATATTATCACCCTGCCCGAAGGAGTAGAGGACGATATCACGGAAGATTCGGGAACAATAATTTCCTACGTAAAGGCAGGCAATACCGAAGCCGAAAGCGCTATACCTACGTCAATCAAGGACGCGGGCGTTTACACGGTAAAATATGAGCTTAAATCTTCGCTGGGCAGCCAGTGGCTTATCGACGTCTCCGCGGATTATATGGCCTTTAATAATATCACCATAGATATCGATAACCCCGATATCCTCTATGTCCGCGTAACAGTAAATCGGGCGGAACTCACCGTGAGCGGCCTTTCCGCAGAAAATAAACCATACGACGGCACGGTTGAGGCTACTCTGTCGGGCGGCAAATTGGAAGGTGTTTACGACGGCGAAGTCACTCTTGATTTGACAAATGCCAAGGCCGTTTTTGACGATGCAAATGCGGCAAACGACATACATGTGACCGTTACCTCAATAGTCCTGAGCGGCGACCGCGCGTTCAACTATAGCGTAATTTTGCCCGCAGATCTTAAGGCCAATATAACCCCCAAAGAACTCACGTTGACCGCTAAAGAAAATGAAATCGTTTACGACGGCCTTGAACATAATGATAACTTTGAAATAACAGGCTATGTTGGCGATGAGGAATTAGACGTAACTGTTAGTGAAAGCGCAATCAATGTCGGCACCTACACCTATGGCGGCAGCAGCGACAATGTTCTTACGGTAACGCTCGGCGACAAAACGGGCAAGGCTTCCAACTACACTTTGTCTCCAAGCGGTACATTCACAATTAAGCCAGCCGAAGTAGATTTAGAGCTTGAGGTAACTGATACTCTAACTTATCAAGGCAAACCGATATCTATCACCCCCGTTGTAAAAACCGTAAATTCAAATTTGTCTGAACTTCTTATTGGACAGCTGAAGACAAGTACTTTTTCCGTTGAGTCGCAAACCAATGCCGGCACTTACCATTTCGGTATGGAAAATAATGCCGAAAGTAAAACGGTTAAGGTAACCCTTGCAAATGACAACTTTACTCTTAAGGCAGTAAGCGGTACATTCACAATCAATGCTGCCGAAGTAACGTTGACGTGGACGGTAGACGGCAAGGCCGCAAATGCTGACGGACATTATGTATTCAAGAATGAAAATTATAATGTGATGGCCACCGCAAGCTGGAGCAAAGGCACTAAGTCGTTTGAATTTGAACCATTAAATGTATATAAGGTGGATGGATATACATACACCGTATCTCTTGATAAAATAGACGAAAGCAAAAATGCAAGTAACTTTGTTTGGAAAAATGTAGAAAGCGGCACAAGGACTTTCTATATCGACAAGAAAACTTTTAGCGACAGCGAAATACAGCTCAACACAACAGGCTTTACAGTTGAGGGGGATAATTTATCCACGGTTTACGACGGCAAACCTCACAGCGTAACGTTTACATATCCCGATTATGTAAAATCCGATACGATAACCTACGACGGCGAAACAAATGCTCCCACAAACGTAAAGCGTTTGAGTAGCGGTGAAGTTGGAAGTTATACGGTTGTCCTCACGATACCAGAAGGCGACAACTATGAAACGCTTACCAAAACCGTATATCTTACAATCACGCCCAAAAAGATCAACATTACATGGGATGACGGGAACTTAACTTATAACGGCACCGCCCAAGCGGTTACGCCCGTTGCGCACGATGTTCTTTATGGAGAGGACGCGGGGCTAAAGGTTATAATCAGCGGAGCCAACTTAACCGACGACAAGGCAATCAACGCGGGCGATTATATTGCAAACGTTACGGCGACCAATGGCAACTATGACATAGAAAGCGGTGACACACAGTCTTTCACAATCACTCCCGCCGAAGCTACCGTAAAATGGTATGTCGATGATGAGGAATATACGGAAGCCCTCACATACAAGGCGGAGGCATACAAAGTTACAGCCAAGGCCGAGTGGACAGTTAACGGAGTTTCTTATACCGAAGATCTTAATCTTTCGGGTAATTCCTCAATTAAAGACGCTCAAAGTTATAAATTTACCGCCTCTGCGGCCGTTGCAACTAATTTTAATTTAACAAATGCTCAAAAGGATATAGTTATAAATCCTTGCGTACTCACGTTGACCGCTAAAGAAGTGGAAATCGTTTATGACGGCCTTGAACATAATGATAACTATGAGATAACAGGCTATGTGGGCGATGAGGAATTAAAAGTAACGGTTAGTGAAAGCGCAATCAATGTCGGCACCTACACCTATGGCGGCAGTAGCGGCAATGTTCTTACGGTAACGCTCGGCGACAAAACGGGCAAGGCTTCAAACTATACTTTGTCCGCAAGCGGCACATTCACAATCACGCCCGCAACTGTCAATGCGGCGGATATAAAGGGCATGAGCGTAACTCCCAAGACGTATGACGGCACGGACGTAGCCGATGTCACTGGCGGCACGCTTGCGGGCGTAAACGGCGAAACAGTGCAATTCAAGATTTTGTCTGCAAAATATGACAAAGCCGACGCGGGCGACAGAACGGTAACTGTAGAGATAGAGCTGAACAACAAACCCAACTACAGCCTTTCGGGCACGACTATATCAATAAAGGCCTATATCGGCAAGGCGGAAGTAAAAGCAGAAGATATCACGTTCAGCAAAGACGGCTTTACAGTTGAGGGCAATAATCTGTCCGTAGAGTATGACGGCAAACCTCACGGCATTGAGTTCAGCGGCATACCGGAATTTGTAACTACCGCAACGGTAACGTACAATGACTTGGCAGAAAAACCGATAAATGCGAACGCGTATACCGTAAAACTAATCATTGACGGCACGACAAACTACGGCGATTTGGAGCTGACTCTAACCCTTACAATCACCCCCAAAAAGATCAACATTACTTGGGACGGCGGGAACTTTACTTATAACGGTGACGCCCAAGCGGTTACGCCCGTTGCGCAAGGTGTTCTTGATGAAGAGGACGCAGGTCTGCAAGTGACGATAAGCGGAGACAACGCAACCGACGACAAGGCAATCAACGCGGGCGATTATGTTGCAAACGTTACGGCGGCCAACGGCAACTATGAAATAGAAAGCGGTGACACACAGTCTTTCACAATCAACCCCGCGCAAGTTGACGCTAAAGATATCGAGGGCATGGTTATAACAAAACAGTACGATTCTACAAACCGAGGAGTTGTAGAGAATGTCACCTCAAAAGGCACTCTTGCAGGCGTTAATAATGAAAGCGTTGCATTTACGGTTGTCGGCGTGTCGTACGATACAAAACAAGCGGGCGCATGTCAAGCCGATGTTACAATCGAACTCGCCAATCCAAACTATAAGCTCACCAATGATAAATATCGCGGCGCGGCTACCATAACCAAATATCTTGCAGAGCTTCAAGCCGATGATATCTCGCAGATTAATGGCAATATATCCGCGAGCAAAACTTACGACGGGAGCGCAAATGTAGAAATTATAGGCAACGATCTGCACTTTGAGTGGATAGAGGGGGAATCTGTTCATTATTCCCTTACGGCCGAATACAATTCAAAGAACGTTTCCGAAGCAAACCAAATAACGGTTACGTTGACAATTGATAACGAGAATTACGGCTTTGCGGCAGGGCAAGGTTATAGCGTTAAAGAAGGCTCTGACAGCGCTATCCAATGGACGGTTAATGCGACCATAACCTGCCGGACTTTAAGCGTTACGCTAAGCGGACTTCAGCAAACTTATACCGGCGAAGCGCAGCCCGTTCCCACGGCAACGGCCGCAGAGTTTGCCGCCGGTGAAAGCGCGACAATTACCGTAACGCTTTCAGATGGCAGTACGGGCAAGCTCACAAGCGGCGAAGCGATAAACGCGGGCAAATACAATGTAAACGTGGCTATGGGAGAAGGCACGGCACAAGCCGGTAACTACACTCTCAGCTATGGCGACCCTGTGTTTGAAATAACTCCCGCGCAAGCAACGGCCAAATGGAGTTCGGACGGCGACGCTATATCCGACGGATACTCGGCTGTTTACGACGGAGTTGCGCACACCGTAACCGTGCGGCTGACTTGGGGTTCGTACAGTCAAACCATAGAAATTACAGACGGCAGTTATAAAGACGTAAAGGAGGACGGCTACACCTTTACCGCAACGGACGAAAGCGGCAACTTCACCCAAAAAGAATGGTCGTTACATATAAGCGTAACGCGCGCCGAACTTGCGGTAAAATCCGCAACCGTTACAGAAAAACAATATAACCAAAAGACCGACGACGCAATAGTTTCCTTTGTACTTGAGGGATATAAGGGGACGGACAGCGCTATAACGGCATATGTAGATAGTTATACGGCTGAATACCAAAGCAAGAATGCAGGCGAAAGCGTTGCGGTAGACGTAACTGATATAATTCTTGCGGGCGATGCGGCGGTCAACTACTATGTAAATGATTGCGTTGTCTACGGAAAAATAGTTGCGGCCGGGCTTACGTGGAAACTTGGGCAGACCGAAAAGACATATACGGGCAACGCGCTGTATGCCGAGATAGTTCTGTCGGGCGACACAGAGTTAACGGCGGGCGACTACACCGTTGCGTACAAATTGCATAACGAGCCCATAGCCCAACCCGTCAATGCAGGCGAATACATCGTTTCCATCACGCTTAAAGGAGATGCCGCAAACAACTATCGGTTGGAAGTCAATGAGCTGCATTTCACAATCAAACCCGCCACCATAACCGAAATAAAGTGGTACAGGGACAACTCCGGCACGCCTTTGCAGACCGAAGCTGTATATGACGGCGCACACACCGTTTTGGCTTACGGCGTATGGAATAACGGCAGTGCGGCCGCAACCCTTCTCGAGCTTGATATCAATAAATATAAAAACGTAAAAGACGGCGGCTATACGTTTACGGCTGCGCCCACGTCCAATTATGAATTTGCGCCCGACATCGCGGCTACGTTCACTCTCACCGTAACTCCAAAGACGTTAGATTATGTGACGGGGCTTAAAGCCGAAAAGATTTATAACGCCACAACGGAAATCGGCGGCAGCGGCATAGATGTCACACAGGCAACATTCCCCTTAAGGGCCATAATAGCGGGCGACGATGTGACCGTTCTATCCGCAAGCGGCAATTATGATGACCCCAATGTCGGCGAAGGTAAAATTCTTAACATAACGTCGGTTACTCTCGGCGGAGCCGAGGCGGCCAACTATCGGGTTAAGCCCTTCACCGAAACCACAGGCGTCAGCAAAATCACAAAGGCGCGCATAACAGTAAGCGGTACGTTTACGATAGAATCGATCAAAAACAGCATCGTCTCGCAGGCGGTCAAAGATGAGCTTGACAGATATCTTACGTACAACGGCTCGACGCATAAAACCATAGCCATAACAAACTCACCGCTGTCAAAAGTTCCCGCAGTGGACGGGGACAATGTGCAAACCGGCGGCCGCGTAGGCGCGGAGGGCGGCATAGGCCTCGGCGGTTCACATCCTTATTTCTATCTGCCTTTGACAAGTCTTGAGCAGTACGGCCTTAACATAAACAACTTCTACGGCGGCATAGGCGAAGATAACGGCGACGGCGCAATAATCACGTTTATGTTTGCAACAGCATCGGGCAATGCGGGCACATATATCGTCGTCAACGGCACGTCGGCAAACAAGCTCTATCTCGAGGCAAACATAGCCACCAACGATTCGCTGTTTGGCAGCGATGCGGACACGGTTGCCCGCATAAGGGGCAATTATGATGACGGCAACACCGTAGACAACCGCAACGATGGGTTTGAAACGGGCTTCTGGGACTATGCCGACTTTTCGGCTGTAACAAAAGCCGAACTGTCCGTTGCGCAGTGCGAAGTCGCGCTTGTATGGCACCATAATATCAGCGATCCCAAACAGCTTGCCGATTTTAAAGACGAGCATGTGTTTGACGGCAGCAACAGATTCAACGAGTACTATGCAGACTTTATTGCGGGTAACGGCAAGAATACTATAGTATTCAACACTGTAGGTATAGGCTCGATTGCCGTAGAGGGCGGCGGCACCGACATAACCGAGGCGGGCGCTTACACGCTCGTTGCAACTCCGGGCGCGGGCTTTGCAAATTACAAAATAAAGGCGGGCACCGATAAACTCGCGGTTGTCATCACGCCCCACATAATCACCCAACAAGAGCTCGTTGATTCCATAGCCCAAAAGTGGATCAACAGCGGGAACGGCAACGGCAATCTTCTTGCTTCGGGCACCTACAATGTTGAGGGCTTAACGGGGTCCGTAGAGGCAACCAACGCCTTTGCATGGCTCAGGGATAGCGGTACGGCTGCCGTAACGCTCGATAACGGCAACATCTGGCATATCGATTCTTACTATGCGTTCACTGTGGGCGGCTACGGTAACAATACGCAACAGGAAAACGTCTACAGCTATTCGGCAACGGCCGTGCTCACGCTCAACAAAAACTTTGCATGGGATACAGATGCTGCAGGCAACTTAAAGTATGTTGAAGCGGAGCTGAACCAGCAGCTCACTCTCAATTCCGACGGCACCGTAACGCTCACCAAAAATTGGTATCTCGTGCAACTTGAAAACGGCGTCAAGCACGAACAAGATCTCAAGATAAACGGCAAAGATTTGTCGTCGGGCACGACTTGGTGTTTCGGTGATGAGGTAACTATCAAAGAACCTGCGCTGATGAACCAAACGGCAAAGGCAAGTTATTCGCTCACCAAACTGAACAACGGAAGGGCGGAGTCCTTGCAGACGTCATGGACGATAGAGTTCGGCAACGGCACAATTGCGCAATATCTCAACAGCGCAACGCCCGTCGGCTCCTATTTGCTGGTTTTGCATATCGGCGCGGTTGAAGTGGACGGCAAGGCATATCCACAAACGGACATATCCTACATAATAAACGTAGGAAACGCACAAATAAGCGAAATAACCGTAGCCGATGGGGAATTTGCTTATAACGGCACCTTGCAGTTGCCGTCGCTTGAATCCATAACAGAGTCGATAAATCCCCAACAAATCCGCGAAAAGGCGGGCGGCGTCTGGAAAGAGTCCGCTTACGACAGTTACTATGCGTTTGACGAAGACAATATAACTTTCTCGGCGGGGACCACGTCGTTCAACTCAAGAGACGCGTTTGCCCGTATGTCGGGTGCGCCCGTGGACGTTAAGCTCAAAGCCGAGTTGCAATCCGACGGCACATATCTGTTTAAAGAGGACGCATACGAAGTTCATTATAGGTTTAAAGCGCCCAACTACGATGAGTATATAGGGCAGTTTAAAGTTACCATCAGGCAAAAAACTTTAAGTTTGAGCCTTGAACCGACTTCCGCGGGCAACGGAATCACATTGGGCGACAACTCCGTCAGCTATACTTACGGCACGCAAGCCGACGGTAAATTGCAACTCGTATTCGGCAATGAACAGGTTTTGGAGGGGGACGACGTGGAAATCCGCTATGCATACTATGCGGCGGATGACGGCGGCTTTAAAACTCCTCTCGGCACAGGCAGCAGCAAAGAAGGACTCATAGGCCTGCCCAAAAATGCAGGGTCGTACAAGTGGATATTTACCTTTGACCATTGGAACTCGACGGGTAACGATAACAACAACTATAAGATTGAAAGCGAATATATCGTTGTGGAAAAGGGCGACGACGGCAAAGACTATTCCAAGCCCTGCTATGTTTGGGACATCACCGTCAACCCCAAGGAAATAGATCTCACTAAATACAGCGGGTTCGGCGAGGACAGGGAAAAAGTCTATAACGGCAGCGAACAGCACTATTTCACCGCAGACGAGTACAATGATTTCAATTGGGAGCACGGGGAGGACGATTTCACAAACGTCAAGATTAACCCCGACGGCAGCTACGGCTATCATACGGCCTATGTAACGATAAAGAACGCAAACTATACTTGGGGCAGCAAGTTTGGCGACAGGGTTGTCGGCAACAAACTTGAAGTGCACCTCCGTATAATTCCCGCGACCCTTTCGGTGGAATGGAAGATCGACGGCAATAATCCCGCGGACGAATATACCTACGACGGCCACGTACACGCCGTAACGGCAACTTTCAGCTGGACGGGAGGAGCCTTTAACGAGCAGTTTACATTTAAAGACGTCGTATCTGTTCACACATTTGAGGCGACCAAGTCGGATAACTTTGTCTGGGCCGAGGGCGCGCAAACCTCGATATCCGTAACGGTCAAAGCCTATACGATAACTCGGGATATGGTTTTGTCGGCTGTGGAAATCGAGCTTACAAAGGAATACGACGGTCTGCACGATGCAAAATATATCTGCGGCACGCTTGCGGGCGTAAACGGCGAAAAGCTGCAATTCAACGTGATATCCGCCGAATTTAACAGTGCAAACGTCAATAAAGCCGATTCCGTCAACGTTGAAGTCCAACTCACGGGCGATGAGGTAAACGGCAACTATGTATTGGCAGATGACGGCAAATATAAGGTTGGCGGCGCGTCCATACTGCCTGCAAAACTCAGCGCGGAAAGCATTGAAATGAGTGTTGAACCTGCAATTTACAACGGCGAGACGGAAGTCCTCGAAGAAAACATAAAACATGGCGCGCTTGCGGGCAAAAACGGGGAGAAAGTGGGCTACAGCATAGTTTCCTCCGCATACGACAGACCGGACGCGGGCAACAGAACCGTTACTATAGCTATTGAACTCACGGATGATTCGGGCAACTACGCACTTGAAGTAAATATCCGCAAGGTAAGCGCCGTAATAACTCCCGCGCTGTTACAGGTAAGCGTTGAAAAGGAATTCTTGTTTAACGGAGAAAACCAAATCGATGACCTGCGCGCAAGTATTCGGGTTACAAATCCCCAAACGGGTATAACGCCCGAGGGGAAGTGGTTTGTGCTTACAACCGATCCTTCCGAGTTTACTCAAGCGGGAGATTATAAGCTGACTTTAACCATAAACTCCCATACCGAAGCATACGGCAACTATACCTTTGAAATCGGCAAATATGTCGATACCGCAAGCCTTGGCGTAACTATCAAACCCGCTGTTCTCGGCGGCGATGCAATAGAGATAGAGAAGAGCGGCAGCTATGACGTGGACGTTCAAACAGGCAACTTAACGGCTGTTTACAACGGCAGCGCGCACAGCGTGTCCTACAGTTTGCCTTCGTACGTTGTCTCGGCCAATGTAACTTACGACGGGCAAACGGCCGCACCCGTAAACGTAAAGCGCGAAAACGGGGAAGTTGCCGCATATAAGGTGGTAATTACCGTTCCCAAGACAAGCAACTATCCCCAAGTTGAAAAAATTGTATATCTCACAATCACTCCCGCGCACGTCGATGCCGCGGATATAAGGGGCATGAACGTAACCCGCAGAGCATATGACGGCACGGACGAAGCCCAAGTCACGGGCGGCACGCTTGCAGGCGTAAACGGCGAAGAGTTGCAATTCAGCGTTGCTTCGGCAAAATATGACAGCAAAAATGCCGGCACTAAAACGGTAACTGTCACAATCGTTCTCCAAAACGGTAACTATACTCTTACCGGCGACACGGTTCTGATAAGGAATATTTCCATGGGTAAAGCCGTTGTGTCTGCCGCTTCCGTCACGGGTATGAGCGTAACCTCCAAGACGTATGACGGCACGGATGAAGCCGAAGTTACGGGCGGCACGCTTGCGGGCGTACACGGCGAAACAGTGCAATTCAACATTGTATCTGCGAAATATGACACACCCGATGCGGGCGACAGAACGGTAACTGTAGAGATAGAGTTGAATAACGAACCCAACTACAGCCTTTCGGGCAAAACCGTAACGTTGGAAGCCCATATCGGCAAGGCGGAAGTAAAAGCAGACGATATCACGTTCAGCAAAGACAGCTTTACAGTTGTCGGTGACAATCTGTCCGTAGAGTATGACGGCAAACCCCACGGCATAGAGTTCAGCGGCATACCTCAGTTTGTAACTACCGCAACGGTAACGTACAACGGCGATACAAACGCGCCCGTAAACGCAGACGAATACGAAGTGGTTGTAACCATAGTCGGCACCGACAACTATAACGGCACGAGCAAAACGGTATATCTCACAATCACTCCCGCAACTGTCAATGCGGCGGATATAAGGGGCATGAGCGTAACTCCCAAAATGTATGACGGCACGGACAAAGCCGAAGTCACGGGCGGCACGCTTGCAGGCGTAAACGGCGAAACAGTGCAGTTTAACATTTTGTCTGCAAAATATGACAAAGCCGACGCGGGCGACAGAACTGTAACTGTAGAGATAGAGTTGAATAACGAGCCCAACTACAGCCTTTCGGGCAAAACCGTAACGTTGGAAGCCCATATCGGCAAGGCGGAAGTAGAAGCAGAAGATATCACGTTCAGCAAAGACGGCTTTACAGTCAGCGGCGACAATTTGACGGTAGAGTATGACGGCAAACCCCACGGCATAGAGTTCAGCGGCATACCTCAGTTTGTAACTACCGCAACGGTAACGTACAACGGCGATACAAGCGAACCCGTAAACGCAGACGAGTACGAAGTGGTTGTAACCATAGTCGGCACCGACAACTACAACGGCACGAGCAAAACGGTATATCTCACAATCAACCCCAAATCCATCGCCGCAAGCTGGAGCGGGTACAAAGACCTCGTATATACGGGCTATGTCCGGATTCCTTCGGCCACGGCAAAAGATATCGGCGGGCAAGAGATTGCTCTGCAGATTTTCGTAGACGGCGAAGCCAAAAATGTCGGCAGTTATACCGCAACGGCCGCGTTGCCTGGGGGCACGGTAAACTACGTTCTCGAAAAAGATTCCGAAACGTGCACGTACGATATCACCCCCGCGCTGGTAACCTTGGCGCAAACCGACTTTACAGCCACCTATAACGGCGAAAGTCAGTCCCTGCCCGTATTACAAATCACATGGAACGGCGGAACTCTTGCGGCGGCCGACTACGAAGTGAGCGGCGCCGATGCAAAGGATGCGGGCGCATATACCTACACCGTAACGTTAACTTCGGGCAACTTTGAGTTTGTGGGCGGCAACACCGCGCAGGTAACCTTGACCATAAACAAGGTCAACGCCACCATTAAACCTCTGCAGGACGTTTCAGTAGAATATGACGGCAACCCCCACGGCATAGCCGCTCCCGAAACGGATAGCTGGGTGGAGGGCGTCACCGTAACTTACAACGGCGAAACAGGCGAACCCGTCAACGCGGGCAAATACACGGTGGTTGTAACCATAGCCGGCACCGACAACTACAACGGCACAAGCGCAACGGCAAGTCTCACTATCACCCCCGCTCAACTTCGGGCCGAAAATATCAACGGCATATCGGTTGTCGGCAAACAATATGACGGCAACAATATTGCAACCGTCACACAGGGATCTATCGAGGGCATAAATGAAACGGTTGCCGTAAATGTTTTGTCGGCAGTATATGAAGCGGCAAATGCCGGAAGTCACACCGTAACCGCAGAATTGTCGCTCGGCAGCACAAACTATGCGCTTGACAAGTACTCAATCACCTTGACAGGCGAAATAACTCCCAAATCTCTCGGCGTTGCCGATATAGAAGGCCTTGTGATTGCGGCCAAAACTTACGACGGCACCACGGTCGTGGCACAGGATGCCATAACTTCGGGTATTCTCCACGGAGTGACGGTTGAGGGCAACAGGGAAATAGTTGATTTTACGGTTACGGCCGAGTATGAAACAGCCGCAGCGGGCAACGCAAAGAATATTATAGTTACGATAAATGTACATAACGCAAACTATAAATTTACCGACGGAAACGGCCTGGCCACAGACAAGTTCATATTGTCAAACGGCATAATCAACCGTGCAGTGGCGGACGTAGAGTTCAACAACGGGCCGTACACCTATAACGGTGAGGACCGCTACGCCCAGCTTTTCGAAAGCGTTGTATTTGTCAATAAGTCCGATACGGCCGTAATACCCGCGTCGGCAGAGATCAAACTGTATGCCGATGGCGGTATTGAAACAAAGGAGTTCGTCAACAGCGGCGAATATACGCTCAAGGCAGAATTGCTCGGCGCGGACGCCCAAAACTTCACTTTTGTAGACGGGACTGCCGTAACGGTCAAAGAAACGGTTGTCAAAATGCTTAAAGGTCAGATAGACGGGTCGGCAATCGAGGTCGCGTCACAAAACGGTTATACCGTTGAGGGTGATAATATAACCGCGACATACAACGGGGAGGAGCATAGCGTAACGTTTACATATCCCGGTTATGTAAACTCCGCAACGGTAACGTACAACGGCGGAACAAGCAAACCCGTAAACGCAGGTTACTATTCCGTTACGCTGACCATTGCGGGCACCGACAACTACAACGGCGCAAGCAAAACGGTATATCTCACGATAACTCCCGCCGAAGTAACCTTGGCGCAAACCGCCTTTACAGCCACCTACAACGGCGAAAGTCAGTCCCTGCCCGAATTGCAAATAACATGGAACGGAGGGGAGCTTGAGGCGGCCGACTACGAGGTTAGCGGCGCCGATGCAAAGGATGCGGGCGCATATATCTACACCGTAACGTTAACTTCGGGCAACTTTAAGTTTGCGGACGGCAACAGCGCGCAGGTAACCTTGACCATAAACAAGGCCAATGCCACCATTAAACCTCTGCAGGACGTTACGGCGGAGTACGACGGCGAAAGCCACGGCATAGCAACTCCCGAAACGGATAGCTGGGTGGAGGGCGTCACCGTAACCTACAACGGCAATAAAAACGCGCCCGTAAACGCAGGCGAATACAAAGTGGTTGTGCTTATCAGCAGCACCAAAAACTATAACGGCGCAAGCGCGACCGCCAAACTTGTAATCACCAGAAAACAAGCCCGCGTAATATGGAGCGGTTCAACTTCGTTTGAGGAGAACGGCGCAGCCCAAACTCCCTATGCGGGGGTCGAGGGCATACCCGAAGATCTTGTAAAGGTAAGCTATACGGGCGGCGACGGCACGGACGGCGCGCCTTCGCAGGCGGGCGAGTATATCGTAAAGGTAGAGACGTTGTCCGACAACTACGAGCTGGTTGGCCAAACCGAAATGACGTTCACCATCGAGGCCTCCAAAGTAACGCCTCCTCCGTCGGATCCCGATAACCCCGGCGATTCGCAAACGGACGCGGAGAACGGTTTCAATTGGGATATCGTTTGGTACATTTTGGTTATTTTAACGGCGATAACGCTGATATTCGCGGCCGTCAGCTCCGTCGTTTATATCAGGAACAACAAACCCGAATAACGGCAAACAAATTGTGCCCGCCGGCATATCCGGCGGGTATAATTTTTTACAATCTTAATTTTTGCAACAATTTTGCGCCTTGCCTGCCATAAAATATTGTATGGTGCGCAAACAGAAGCCGTTTAAAGCAAAAAACAAAAAGTTTCGGCGTTTTAAAGTGATAGTTGCCATAGTTTTTTTGCTGGTAATCGGCGTGTTGGTCTATTTTCAGCGCAACGTGACGCGCGTTTTAATTTCCATAAGCGAGGCCACGATCCGCTCCATCACCACGGTTGCCGTAAACGACGCCATTTACTACACGCTGAACGACGCCGTCCGCTACGAGGACTTGATAGATATAGAGAGGGACGAGGGCGGCAACGTCACTTCAATTACAACCGACAGCCTCAAAATCAACAGGATAGCAAGAGATACGGCATATTTGTCGCAGGAAAATTTAAACAGAATGAGTGCGGAGGGCATAATGGTGCCCCTCGGCGCGCTCACGGGCATAGAGGCTCTTGCGGGCTTCGGGCGGCCGATCAACATAAAAATTATCCCCATATCCAACGTGGAGTGCCGCTTTGTATCCAAATTCAGGGATGCGGGCATAAACCAGACTCTGCACTCGCTGTATCTTGAGATAGTTTCGGATATTTCAATCATAATGCCGTCAAAATCCACCAATTTGGCGTCCACGACAGAAGTGCTCATATGCGAAAGCGTAATCGCGGGCAAAATTCCCAACGCATACCTGCAGGGCGGCCTGATAAATTCGGGCTCCGCGCTCGTCCCGTAAAACAAAGCGCCGACCGCATTTAACGCGGTCGGCTTATCTGCGCACATTTTTTAATTGCGTATTGCTATCTCAAATCGATCCCCAAATTATATTTAAGGTTGCCAAGTATCTTTTTGACAAATCCGTCTATGCGCGTTGAAATATCTTCGTCTTTGGGCGTAAAGGTCACGGTGAACGCCATCGACTTTTTCCCTTCGCCAACCTGTCCGCCCGCATACACGTCAAACAGTTTTACGTCGGTAACGTATTTGCATGCGCCGTAAATGGTCTTTTCAATCTCCCCGCAGGTTATCTTTTTGTCGCAGACAAGCGCAAGGTCGCGCGTCTCAACGGCAAATTTGGGCAGAGGGGAGTAGCGGAAAGGCTTTTCGTGTTTTTTGAGTTCCTCATAGTCGAGTTCTGCGATAAACGCGGGGCGGTCCAGCGCAAGTTCGCCCGCAATTTGCGGCGACAACATTCCCAAATAACCCACTTCAACGCCGTCGCATATAACCGAGGCCGTGATTCCGGGGTGTAAAAACTCCTTTTTTGCGGGGACGTATTCAAATTTGGTGTTCAGCACGTCCGCAATCGTCTCAACCGCGCCCTTCAAATCGAAAAAGTCGCACTTGCCCCACATTCCGACGGCAAGCGTTGCGCGCTCGTCGGGGAACGAGGCTATCGGCAGCTCCTTTGCAAGATAAATTTTTGCAAGCTCATACACTTTGCCCTCCATATTTCCGCGCCTCAGATTGCGGACTATAACTTGCAGAACGGAGGGCGCGAGCGTGGTGCGCATTATGGACAATTCTTCGCTTATGGGATTTAAAATGCGTATTGCGTTCCTGCAGGCGTCGTCCTCGGGAATATGCAGCATATCTAAATCCTTTTGCGAATAGAAGGAGTAGGTGGATATTTCATAAAGGCCTTTTTCGGTCAAAGCGCGCTTCAATTTGATTTCCGCCTTCTGTTCGGGGGAATATCCGCCGTTGGTAATGGAGGCCGATGGCATAAAAGTGCCGTTTATGTGCTCATAGCCGTACAGCCTTATAACTTCCTCGGCGATATCGGGGTACAGGTCTATGTCCTCGCGCCACCCGGGCACGACGAGGTGCAGGCTGTCGCCGTCCTCCGTCACTTCAAAGCTGAGGCTTTTTAAAATCTCCACAATTTTTTCGGTGGGCACGGTGATTCCGAGCAGGGCATTTATCTTATTTACGCTCACCGTCATCTGTTTGTTTTCCGTTTTGGAATACTCCGTTTTGACGTCCGAGTGGACGTCCGTCACGGTGCCGCAGTCCAGCGTTTGTATCAGGTGCAGCGCCCTTGCCATTGCCCTTTCGGTTGTGTATTCGTTTACGCCCTTTTCAAACAGAGCCGAGCTGTCGGTGTGCTGACCCAAAGCCCTCGCCGTCTTTCTCACGCTGTCGCGCGCAAACTTCGCCGCCTCAAACAAAACTTCTTTTGTGTTTTCTGTAATTTCACTGTTGAGGCCGCCCATAACCCCCGCAAGCGCAACGGGCTTTTCGCCGTCGCAGATCACAAGATTTTCGCCGTTCAGTTCAAATTCGCTGTTATCGAGAGTTATTATTTTTTCCTTGTCGCGCGCCCTGCGCACTACTATCTCCCGCCCGCCGAGGGTGGCAAGGTCAAAAGCGTGCATCGGCTGCCCCATTTCAAGCAAAATAAAGTTTGTAATATCCACAACGTTGCTTATGGAGCGCAACCCGCACATGGCCAGCCTCTTTCTCAGCCACATGGGGGAGGGGCCTATTTTAACGTCCTTTACATAGTGTCCTATATATCTCGGGCATATCTCTGGCGCAAGATCGGTAATTTTAATTTGCTTGTATTTGCCCGCAACGGGGGTGTAGGAGCAGTCGGGCTCCCTCACTTTTTTGCCGAGCACGGCGGCCACCTCGCGCGCTATCCCCAAAACCGATTGGCAGTCGGGGCGGTTTGCCGTCACCGCAATGTCGAAAATGTAGTCGTCGAGCCCCACGAGCGGCTTTATGTCCGCGCCGTTTTCAAATTCTTTGGGCAACAGGAGCAGCCCGCAATAGTCGCCGCCCTCAAACATATCCCCGTTCACGCCTATTTCCACGCCCGAGCAGAGCATGCCGTCGCTCTCTATGCCGCGGAGCTTGCCCTTTTTAATGGTCATCACGCCCTCGACGGTGACGTGGTCCTTGCCCGTCGCGTACACGGTGGCGCCGACGAGCGCAACGGGGGCCTTTATGCCCTTTTCCACGTTGTCCGCGCCGCAGCAGATCTGCAATACGCCGTATTTTCCGCAGTCAACCTTGCACACGTGCAGATGCGTTCCCTCAACGGGCTCGCACTCCACAACTTCGCCGACTACAACCCCGGAAATATCTTTGCCGACCTCTATTAGTTCTTCAACCTCAAACCCGCAGGAAAATAGCTTTTGCATCAGTTCTTCTGCGGGAATATCTATATCAACGTAATCTTTCAGCCAACTTAAAGGTGCTTTCATAATCTACCTCAATCCTTAAACTGTTTTAAAAATCTCGTGTCGCCCTCAAAGAGCAGTTTCATGTTGTTGATGCCGTATTTAAGCATGGCTATGCGCTCTATGCCCATGCCGAAAGCAAAACCGGAATACACGTCGGGGTCCACGCCGCAGCCCTCCAAAACGCGCCTGTTCACCATGCCCGCGCCCAAAACTTCAATCCAGCCCGTGCCCTTGCACAGCCTGCAGCCCTTGCCGCCGCACTCAAAGCAGCTCACGTCCACTTCAACCGAAGGTTCCGTAAAGGGGAAGTAGGAGGGTCTGAGCCGCGTTTTAACGCCTTCCCCAAACACCTTGCGCGCAAATTCGTCCAGCATACCTTTAAGGTCGCATAGGGTTATGCCCTTGTCCACAACCAAGCCTTCCATTTGGGAGAACATGGGGGAGTGCGTCGCGTCGTCGTCGCTGCGGTAAACTTTGCCGGGCGACAAAATTTTGATGGGCGGCTTTTTGTTTTCCATAACGCGGATCTGTCCCGCCGAGGTCTGGGTCCTCAAAAGAAGGTCGGGCGCAAGATAAAAGGTGTCCTGCATATCCCTCGCGGGGTGGTCCTTGGGCGTATTCAAAGCCGTAAAGTTGTAGTAGTCGTTCTCGATTTCAGGCCCCTCGAACACCTCGAAGCCCATTCCCGAAAATATGGAAACAAGCTCGTTGCGGATAAGCGTGTTGGGGTGGAAGGAGCCGCTCTCCGCTTTTTTTGCGGGCATAGTGACGTCGATCGTCTCCGCCGCGTAGCGTTCTTCAAGTTCTTTTTTCTGTAATTTGGAGTTGAGCTCCTCAAACCGCTTTTCGGTGCGCGCCCTCAAATCGTTTAAAAGTTGCCCTATCTCGCGCTTTTTTTCGGGCGGCACCTCGCGCATGCCCTTCATCAGTTCGGAAATCTCGCCCGTTTTCCCAAGAAATTTCATCTTGACTTCCTGCAAGTGCTTTGCAAGATTGACTTCCTTCAGCGATTCGGAAATTTTGGCCTCGATCTCCTTTATTTTCTCGTGAATTTCCATAAATTCTCCTTAAAATATTTTATAAAATAAAAGCCCCGTGCAAAGCACAGGGCGAAAAAATTTTCCGCGGTACCACCTGAATCCGCACCCCAAAAGGGGCGCCTCGTTGCCTTATAACGCCAAGGGAAGCGGAGAGCGCTACTCGTTGCCTTTCGCGCCTCGGCTCGCGGGTGAATACCGTCCGCACTCCCGTAAAAAATCTCTCAGCCCATGGATTTTTCTCTCTTGAAAGGAGTATTCGCGTCCGTCTGTCCCGGTCAACGCCTTTGTATAGTTGTTCACAAAAAGCTCGCGCCGTTGGCGAGAGGGCGGCGAAAAGCGTGGTTTTGCTTGCGCCGTCATTTATTTTGAGAATGTTTATAAACAGTTCGGCAGGCCAAACCGATAAACAAATAGAATTATATTTAAAAATTTTTTTATTGTCAACTTTTTTTGGGCGGTACGGGCCCAATATTCTTCCTTGCCTCCGCTTTTCATTCCGCTTGCGCTACGGCGCCCTTTCAAAAGGCAAAATTTCGGGCGGATTTTCAAATCGGAATTTCAAAACCTTGAAAAATTTTTGCCGCCGTGATACAATAAGTTTCGGTGGCCAGCCACCAAACGACAATGGAACCATAGGAGATATTATGAAAGAGATAAAGGACCGCGTCATTCAATGGATAAAGGATTATTTTGAACAGAACGGCAAGGGCTGCAACGCCGTCATAGGCATTTCGGGCGGCAAGGACAGCTCGGTGTGCGCCGCGCTCTTGGTGGAAGCCCTCGGAAAGGACAGGGTAATAGGCGTGCTTATGCCGCAGGGCAACCAGCACGACATAAGCGTGTCCTACGACTTGGTCGAACTTCTCGGCATCCGACATATCGTGGTGAATATCGGCGAAGTCTGCGAGAGCCTTGCAAAGGCGATCTCGGCGGGCGGTATTCCCGCAGAGGAGCTGCGCACCAACAAAGTGTACTATTCCAACACGCCCGCAAGGGTAAGAATGACCGTACTGTACGGCATATCCGCGCTGTATAACGGGCGCGTGGCCAACACCTGCAACAAGTCGGAGGACTACATAGGATATTCCACCAAATTCGGTGACAGCGCGGGCGATTTCAGCCCGATGAGCGATTTGACCGTGCGGGAGGTAAAGGCGCTCGGCTACGAGCTGGGACTTCCCAAAAAATTTATAGAAAAAGTCCCCGAGGACGGCCTTTCGGGCAAAACGGACGAGGATAACCTCGGCTTTACATACGCCGCCCTCGACGCATATATCGAAACGGGGAAGATCGACAGCGAAGAACTCAAGGCAAAAATAGACGGTATGCACAGGGCCAATCTGCACAAAATAAGCCCGATGCCCGCGTTTAAAAAATAACCGAATATAAAAGGAGGCGGCTGTCCCAAAGGGCGGCCGCCTTAAATTTTTTTATTTAGTTTTGCTGCGGGTCGTCGTAAATGCTGCGCCCTTCGCAATCATATGCCACCACCGCGGGGAAGTTTTCCACTTCAAGCCTGTAAACAGCCTCCGACAGCAGGTCGGCGAAAGCTATGCACTCGCTCGACTTAATCGCGTTTCCGTACAGCGCGCCCGCGCCGCCTATCGCCGCAAAATACACGCACGTATTGCGTTTTATCGCCTCGCGCACCTCGTCGCACATCTCACCCTTGCCTATCATTCCGCCAAGCCCCAAATCCAAAAGCGTGGGCGCAAAGCTGTCCATCCGGGCGGAGGTGGTGGGGCCGCAGCTCCCCGAAGCCATGCCGGGTTTGGCGGGGCAGGGGCCCGCGTAGTATATAATCGCGTCTTTAAGTTCAAAGGGCAGTTTTTTGCCCTCTTCTATGTATTCGAAAATGCGCTTGTGCGCGCAGTCTCTCGCCGTCATAATCGTGCCGCTTATCAAAACGCTGTCGCCCGCTTTAAGGCTTTTAACGGTGTCTTTGCCGAGCGGTAAGGTAAGTTTTATCATATAATCTCCTTTTCGCAGCGCACGCAGTGGCACTGGATATTCACTGCCACGGGCAGCCCCGCAATGTGGGTGGGGGCCCATTCGCAGCTTACGCCTATAGCCGTCGTCTTTCCGTGGAAGCCCTGGCAACCTATGTTCAGCCCGTTTATTCTGTTCAAAGCCTCGCTCTCTATTTCGGCTATATCTTTGTCGGGATTTTTCGTGCCCACGTCCCGCGCCAAAGCCTTTTTTGCAAGGTAAGCGCAGGTGTCAAACGACCCGCCTATGCCTACGCCGACGTAGACGGGAGGGCAGGGGCGGGAGCCGGCAATCTTCACCGTGTCCACTATGGCGGAGATTATTCCCTCAACGCCCTGCGCGGGGTTGAGCATGTACAGCCTTGACATATTTTCGCTTCCGAATCCCTTTGGCAAAAAAGTGATTTTTATCTTGTCGCCCTTTACTATTTCCGTGTGAATTACCGCTGGAGTGTTGTCTCCCGTGTTCACGCGGGTTATGGGATTGCATACCGACTTTCTGAAATATCCGTCCTTGTACGCCCTGCGGACCCCGTCGTTTACCGCGTCGCCCAAAAGCTCGCCCTCCAGATAAACTTCCTGTCCTATTTCCAGAATAACCACGGCCATGCCCGTATCCTGGCACACGGGCATAGTTTTGCGGACGGCGGTATCGGCGTTTTCCAAAATGGTTTCAAGCGCAAACTTTGCTGCCCCGCCGTCCTCTCCGTCGCGCGCCGAGCGGAGAGCTTCAAGGCAGGCGGAAGTCAGGTTTACGCCCGCATGCAGCGCCATTTTATAGACGGCGTCGGCAATTTGTTTCGTGTTTATAACCCGCATAATACACTCCCTTAAAAAATTCAATAACATTGTAATACAAACGCACAAAAAAGTAAATAAAAAACTGTTTACTAAATCCTTGTTTTACTGTATAATCAAAATATATGAACGAAGCAAACCCCAAACTCAATCCTGCGTCGGCGGGCATAGCGTTTTCCGTAAACGTATTTGCACTTGTCTTTGTCAGCCTCATGATGTCTATCATAATCACGGCCGCAAAACTTGACGCCGACACGGACGCCTATAAATATCTGAACTACATCTGCGGCCCGGTATCCATCGGCGCGGGCTGCGCGTTTTTTATGCTGTTCCGCAAGCAGAAAATACGGGACGCAGTCTCGGTTAAATGCGGGATAAAGTACTATATAATCGCCCTTTTGCTTGCGTTCGGACTGCTCTTTGCGGTGAGCGAAATAAACACCCTCACCCTAAAATTTTTGCAGCTTTTAGGCTATACGCCGAGGGACAGCCAAAGTTATCTGCCGTCGTTAAGCGGCTGGTCGGTTGTGCCCGCTCTCATAGTCATAGCCGTGCTGCCCGCGATTATGGAGGAGTTTTTATTCCGCGGGATATTGCTGTCCGACCTGCGCGCGGGGACGGGCGACATACGCGCGATATTTATTGTGGGCTTTTGTTTCGCGCTCTTCCACGGCTCGCCCGAACAGACTGTCTACCAATTTATTTGCGGCTGTATATTCGCGTTTCTCGCCGTCCGCTCAGGATCGTTGCTGCCCTGCGTGCTTATGCACTTTATAAACAACGCGCTTATAATAATTTTAACCGCCTGCGGCTGTACGGACGCAAACGGGAATTTGGCGCTTGCTTTCGGGTGGAATATAGCCCTCACCGTGCTTGCGGCCATAGCTTTTATAGGGGGCGTACTGTGGCTGATCCTCGATAAAAAGCCGCTTGCAAAGGGCAACAAGGGGGGAGTAAAGAGCTTTTTCATAACTGCCTCCGTCGGCATAATAATTTTGATAATCATATGGATCCTGTCGTTTTTTGTAAGGTAAAAAATGCAAAAGATAAACATCGTATGCGTGGGTAAAATCAAGGAAGAATATCTGCGTTCGGCAATTTCCGAATATTTAAAGCGGCTCTCCCGCTTTGCAAAGGTGGAAATACGGGAGCTTGCCGAGGGGAAGTCCGTCAAAGACGAGGCGGAGCCTGTTTTACGCGCCGCCAAGGGCTATAAAATCGCGCTCTGTATTGAGGGGGAGGAGTTTTCAAGCGAAGAACTTGCAAAAAAACTTAAAACGCTGTGCGACGCGGGCGCGGAAATAACTTTTATAATAGGCTCTTCGTGCGGGCTGGACGAAAGGGTAAAAAGCGCGTGCGACTTAAAACTTTCCTTTTCTAAAATGACCTTTCCCCACCAGCTTATGCGGGTAATTTTGCTCGAACAGGTGTATCGGGCCTTTATGATTAATTCGGGGAGCGAATATCACAAATAAAAAAATCATATTTTATTGTGTGATATTCGATGATGTAAAACGTTTCTACTTGAGTTATACGGGCAAAAAGTGCGTCATAGGCTATTCTTTCCGCGGACGGGAGATCTTTGCCTTTCACGTCGGGGATAGTTTCGGCAAGCAGTTTATCGCCATTTACGCCGTGCACGGCAGGGAGTGGATAACCGCCCGTCTTGCCCTCAAACACATAAAAAAGGGCATAAAAAAGGGAGGCGGCTGGATTGTCCCGCTTGTCAATCCCGACGGGGCATACCTTTGCGAAACCAAGGACCCCATGTGGAAAGCCAATGCCCGCGGCGTGGACATAAATTGCAATTTTGACGCCGACTGGGGCTGCGGACGGCTGAACACAAAGCTGCGCGGCAGTGAAAATTGCATAGGGGACAGGCCTTTTTCCGAGCCCGAAACAATCGCCGTGCGCAACTTCACTTTAAAGGTCAAGCCCTACGTCACTTTGAGCTTCCACACCAAGGGCGGCGAGATTTACTATGAGTACGGCGGCAGGGGCGACATACGCGGGGCAGAAATAATAGCAAATTGTACAGGCTATAAGGTGCGCAAAATTTTCGGCAGTTCGGGCGGATACAAGGACTGGTGCATACAAAAGTTGCGCATCCCGGCATATACTGTGGAGTGCGGGGCGGATAAACTTACGCACCCCATAAAAAAATTGCGCCAACTTAAAAAATGTTATAATCTATTGAGTGTTTTTACGTTGAATTATGGTTAATAAATTTATGAAAGCCGCGCTGAAATGCGCGCAGACCGCCCTTTCGGAGGGCGAAGTGCCGATAGGCGCCGTGGTGGTTCTGGACGGCAAAATCATCGCCCGCGGGCACAACCGAAGGACAAAAAAGCAAATCGCCACGGCCCATGCCGAAATAGAGGCCATAGAGAAGGCGTGCAAAAAACTTAAAAGCTGGCGTATTCCCGAATGTGAAATCTACGTTACGCTCGAGCCCTGTCCGATGTGTATGGGCGCCATGCTCAACGCGCGGATAAAAAAAGTCTATTTTGGCGCGTATGAAGCCAAGGGCAGGTCGTTGACCAATGAAATTGCGGGCGCCAACCTTTTAAACCACAAAATTGAAGTAGAGGGAGGAGTTATGGAAAAGGAATGTGCCGACATTCTTTCAACATTTTTCTCCGATATGCGCAAGCGGGAAAACAAATAGCCTTAAAGGCGGTGGGGATGAACTCCTTTTACCGCCTTTTCGTTAATTTATAAAATTTATATGTGTGAATTTTTCAATTGCAAAACCCACCTGTTTAAAGTTGACTTTGCCATACCGCACATTATAGAATGTTATAGGGTTGATTCCGCGGGTCTGCGGCGCTACTACCAAAGAAAGTTATAGGAGAAAACCTTAATGATCAACCATGGCAATGAAATCAAGATTTTCGCAGGTAACTCAAATATTCCCCTTGCGGAAGCAATTGCCGCCCGCCTGAACACCACGCTGGGCAAAATGGAAGTGACCCATTTTTCCGACGGCGAGATTTACGTCCGCTTTGACGAAACGATCCGCGGCATGGATGTGTTCCTTGTCCAATCCACAAGCAACCCCGTAAACAACAATTTAATGGAATTGCTGATAATGATCGACGCGGCAAGGCGTGCCAGCGCGGGCAGAATAACGGCGGTAATACCCTATTTCGGATATGCGCGGCAGGATAGAAAGGCGCGCTCGCGCGAACCGATAACGGCCAAGCTCGTCGCCAACCTCATCACAAGCGCGGGTGCGGACAGGGTCCTCACAATGGACCTGCACTGTATGCAGATTCAGGGATTTTTCGATATTCCCCTCGACAACCTTGTCGGCGGCCCCACGCTGTATAACTATTTCAAACCCAAGGTGGACGAAAACTTCGTCGTCGTTTCACCCGATATCGGCTCCGTTGCAAGGGCAAGAAAAGTTGCCGCCCGCATGGACGCCAAAATGGCCATAATAGACAAGCGCCGCCCCAAGGCAAACGTTATGGAAGTTATGAACATAATCGGCGACGTGAACGGCAAGAGCTGTCTTATGGTTGACGACATGATAGACACCGCGGGCACTATCGTGCAGGGCGCAAAGGCCTTAAAGGACGCGGGTGCAAAAGAGATATACGCTTGCTGTTCGCACGGCGTTCTTTCGGGTCCGGCGATAGAGCGGCTTGCCGATTCTCCGATAACCGAGCTTGCCATGCTCGACACAATAAATATCCCGCAGGAAAAAATGCTTCCTTTCTTCAAGATGATTTCAACTGCGCCGATATTTGCAGCGGCAATCGAAAACGTGTATCTCGACAAATCCATGTCCAAAATCTACGACTAAACCACGATAAGCCGCAACGGTATTGCGGCTTTTAAAATATAAAGGATAACAATGTATATTATAGTGGGACTCGGCAATCCCGAGGAAAAATATCTTAAAACTTTCCATAACATGGGATATATAGCCGTGGGGGACGTTGCGGCAGGGCTGGGCGTAAAATTCAAAAAAAAGGAATGTGAGGCCTACGTAGCCGAAGCCAACATAAACGGCGAAAAGGTGATTTTAGCCCGCCCCGTAACATACATGAACAATTCGGGGCGCGCGGTAAAGCAGCTCCTCGCAAAGTACAAAACTTCTGCGGAAAATCTCATAGTGATTTACGATGACTACGATCTTCCCAAGGGCAAGGTAAGGATCCGCCCGTCGGGCAGCGCGGGCACGCACAACGGCATGCGCTCGGTCATTGCGGAGATAGGCACGCAGAACTTCACACGGATAAGGATAGGCATACGCGATGAAGAAGTGAACATACCGCTTATCAACTATGTGTTGTCCGAAGTTAAAAGAGAGGACTACGACCTGTTTATAGCGGCATGCACCAGGGCCGCGGAAGCCGCCACGGAGATTGCCAAAGGCAGGGCGGTAGAGGCAGTAATGACAGATTATAACGGCTGAACCCCGTTTAAACTATAACAAAAAAGCGGTGTAATTTGAACAAATCGTTTTTCACTTACCGCAATTTGCAGGGCGAATATCCCGCCCTTTCGGAAGCACTCCGCCTCGGCACGCCGACGGCGGCTTTTGGGCTGTCCGATCCCCAAAAATATCTCACGGCGGCGGCCTTGGAGGGCAAAATTTTATACGTGACCGCAGACGCGCTTTCCGCCGCCCGCGCATATGAATCGATTTCAGCCTTGTCGTCAAAGAACTGCGCGTTGCTTACGCCCAAAGACGAGGTCATTTTGTATAAGGACGCGCTTTCCAAAGACGCCATATTCAGGAGGATATGCGCCCTCGCGGAGATAGAAAAGGGCGTCGACGTGGCCGTTGCGGACGTTGAATCGCTGATGCAGCTCGCGCCCGCGCATATAGAGTCCGTGACCCTGCGGACGGGGCGGGACTATAACTATTCCTCTCTGCCCGAAAAACTTGTTTCGATGGGGTACGTACGTGAATATTCGGCCGATTCAAAGGGCACTTTTGCAATTCGCGGCGACATTCTCGACATATATCCCGTAAACGCCGAAAACCCCGTGCGCGTCGACTTTTTCGGGGATACGGTGGAAAAAATCCGCCCCTACGACCAGACGAGCGGCGAAAGGCTGTCCGAGCTTGAAGAACTTACCGTTATTTCCGCCGCAGACTTTACTTTTACGGCGGGGGACGCGGCGCGCGTAAAGGATATTTTAAACGCGCAGCTCAAAAAATCGCCAAACGTAAAGGCATACGAAAGGGCGCGCGCCATAGCCGACGAAATAGCCGAAAAACTTGCCCTCGGAATACCGTTCGCGGGAGTGTCGTACGTGGCTCCGTTGCTTGAAAATTCCCATACCGTGTTGAGTTTTTTGCCTGCAGACACGCTGATCGTGTTTGACGAATGTAAGCTGATAGCAGACAGAATGGACGCGGTGTACCGCGAACATTTAGAGCGCGTCGGCGAGTTGCAAAAGGGCGGCGAGGCCTGCGATTTTTCGGCAGACCAGCTTGTTTCGCCGCAATATCTCACGCGGGAATTTTCTTCTTTCCGCAATTTTGCCGTACAGACTTTCACGGCGGGCATGGGCTTTTTCCGCCCGCTCAAAACGATAAACATGCGCTCGACCCCCGCGCCGTCCTACCTCAATTCCCTCCCGCAGCTTATAACCGACGCAAAAAATTGGCTGCAAAACGGATACCGTATGCTCATTTTTGCGGGGAGCGTGGAACGTTACCAAAAGCTCTGCGACGATTTGACCGACGAATATCTGCCCGTATATCCGGTGCCCGACAGGCTCGAAGCGCTGCGCGGGATAGCCGTGTCGGGCGGGGAGCTTGCCCACGGGCTTATTTTGCATGAATGTAAGTTGGTGATAATAGGCAGCTCCGACCTGTTTACAAAGGCCGTTGCAAAGCGCATAAAACGGCGGCGCGGCGACATGTTCGTCGCCCCCGAAATAGGCGACTACTGCGTGCACGAAAAGCACGGCATAGGCAAAATAACGGGCACTAAAAAGATTGAGACCATCGACGGCATAAAGGAATACGTCGCCATCGAATACAAGGGCGGCGACACGCTGTACGTGCCCGTGGAACAGATGGATATCCTCTCCAAATACGTGGGCGACAGCGCGCCTGCTCTCTCTAAAATAGGCGGGGCGGATTTTGAGCGCGTAAAGGAGCGGGTGCGCCAGTCCATAAAAAAACTTGCCTTCGATTTAAAGGAACTATACGCCGAGCGCAGCCGAAAGCGCGGTTATGCCTTCCCCGAAAACGCGGCGATGATGCAGGAATTCGAAAACAGTTTCGAGTACGAGGAAACCCCCGACCAGCTCCTGTCCGTCGAGGAAATAAAGCGCGATATGTGCTCGGAAAAAGTTATGGACAGGTTGCTCTGCGGCGACGTCGGCTACGGCAAAACGGAAGTAGCTCTCCGCGCGGTATATCTTGCCGTTTTGGGGGGCAAACAGGCGGCGATCATGTGTCCCAGCACTATCCTTTCCGAACAGCACTACAACACCGCCGTAAAGCGTTTTGAGGAGTTCGGCGTGCGCGTGGATAAACTCAACCGCTTTAAAACTCCCGCGCAGCAGGCCCAAACTTTAAAGGACCTTGCAAACGGCGATATCGACCTGATTATAGGCACGCACAGGCTTCTTTCCGACGACGTCAAATTTTATGATTTGGGGCTCTTGGTGCTGGACGAGGAACAGCGTTTCGGCGTGGAGCACAAGGAAAAGATCAAGCATGTAAAAAAAGACGTGGATTGCCTCACCATGACGGCCACGCCCATTCCGCGCACGTTGCACATGTCGCTTGCGGGGATACGCGATATTTCCACAATCAACACTCCCCCGCAAAAGCGGCTGCCCGTCCAGACCTACGTGGTGGAGGAGAGCGAAACGCTTATCCGCGACGCAGTAATACGCGAAATTTCACGCGGGGGGCAGGTGTTTATACTGTACAACAGGGTGGAAAGCATCGCCACGTTCACCGCGCGCATCTGCGCCATCGTCCCCGAAGCAAAGGTGACGTACGCGCACGGCAGAATGGACAGGGATACTTTGGAAAATTCCGTATTTTCATTTTACCGCGGCGAAAAAAACGTCTTGGTAACAACGACTATAATCGAAAACGGCATCGACCTCCCCAACGCAAACACGCTGATAGTCATCGACAGCGACCGCCTCGGCATTTCCCAGCTCTATCAGCTGAGGGGCAGGGTGGGCAGGAGTTCCCGCCTCGCGCAGGCCTATTTCACGTTTAAGGGGGAAAAGGTGCTCACATCCGACGCCACCGAGCGGCTCAAGGCCATAATGCAGTTTACCGAACTCGGTTCGGGATTTAAAATAGCCATGCGGGATTTGGAGATCCGCGGCGCGGGCAACGTCTTGGGCGCCGAACAGCACGGTCATATGGATAAGGTCGGATATGAACTCTACTCCAAACTTTTAAAGGAGGAGCTCACGGGCGAGCCGCAGTTCGCCGCCGAGCTGGATATACAGGTTTCGGCGTACATTCCCGAAAAATATATCGAAAGCAGCGCGGGCAGGCTGGATTGCTACAAGCAGATTGCGGAAATCCGCACTGTGGACGACTACAAGCGGGTATGCGCATCCATCGAGGACAACTACGGGGAAATGCCCGAGTCCGTTTTAAACCTTATGATCATTGCCGTTTTAAAGTCGTATGCGCAAAAATTCAACGTCAAAAAAATATCCGTGGGCAGGGAGAAAAACTTTTTGGAACTGCCCTCCATCAACAGTTTGGAGCATAAAGGGCTCAATTCCGCGCTTGAGCGTTTCCATAGCGACGTAACCCTTTCGATGGCGCGCGCCCCGCTCGTGGTGTTCGGCAACGGTCAGGGACCTAAAAAAACTATGCTCGGAATGACAAAATTTTTGAAATTTGCCCTTCAAAACGCCTAAAATTAATTGCTATAATATTTTAAATATTATATAATGGTAAAAGATTTTATTGTAAACAACCTTTTTGGGAGTCATTATTTATGAACAAGAAAAGAATTGCAGGCGTCGTTTTAGCGTCGTCATTGGCATTAACAGCCGCATTTACAGGGTGTTCCCTTACGCCGTCCAATGAAAACAGCGATATGAACAAGGTGATTGCCACCGTAAACATCTCTGAGGCGGAGGGCATGGATACGTTTGACACGCAGCTTATAAACAATTTTAAATCGGCTGTGGGCACGACGGAAATATATAAGAGCGAGCTGATTGCCTATTATGTAAACGTGGGCATGTCCTATGTCAACAGCGGCTACGGCTATGCCGACGTGTTCAATATGTTGGTTGACGGCCTTGTTGAAAACGCCGTAATAACCCAGTACGCCATCATGTATCTGCTCAACGACAAGGCGGGTACGGGAGCTTCGTCAACCGTTCTCAACGAATACAATTCCAAGGCGACTTATATCGAAAAGCTCGAGTATCTTCTCACCGACGGCAGCGTAAGCGCGGAAGATCCCGACAAGGAGATAAAAATCGCAAAGTACAACCTCTATCAAACCCTCAATTCGGCCATAGATTCCTACGAGGAGGACATGCTCGAGGAGGACGAGGATAACGCGGGCACCGAAACGCACGCCGTCCCCGACGGCGTTGACGCCGAGGTGGAGGACTACTATCCCGCCAACGAGGACAAGACCTTAAACTACGGCGTTTATACGGGCTACGAGGGCAACCTCATTTCCGACAGCGGCGTATATCAGGACGATATGCTTGAGGGCTCCAACCAGGTGACGAGAACTAAAGCATACAACAATTTTATATCCGCCCTTATTAACAACGAGCTTGTGGACCCCTCAAAGGACGCTCTCCGCAACGTTTGCGGTGGAATAGACAACGACAAGGCAGGCATAGCTTATATTCAAAAAGAATACGTTTCCCAGCTCGAAAACCGCGTAATCAACAAGTACTATGATTTATACGAAAAGGAGCAGGAGAACAAGCTCACCGACGACAACAAGTACGAGTATCTCGACGCTTTCTATCAGAGCCAGCTTGAGAGCCAGAAGCAGAGCAACCAAAATTCGGGCTTTACAAGCACGATGGACAGCCTTTCCGACACTTCGTTCATTTTATATGCGCCCGACACCGAAAGCGAGGGCACGTATGGCTTTGTCTACAACATCTTGCTTCCCTTCAGCGCAAAGCAGAGCGCCGCGCTCACAACGCTTCAAACGCAGTATCAGGACGACGACGAGGAGAGCGGCTACACCGCGGATTACTACATTAAAAGAAACGATTTGCTCAAGGCTATCCAAACCATAGACCAGCGTTCGGCATGGTTCAACGGCACAACCGACTATTCTTTCAAAGCCGAGGATGGGTTTGACTACTATGACGGCGGCGACGCAAACCGCACCTATCTGTTCTTTGAAAACAACCTTAAAAACAGCTCGCAGTACGAGCCGCTTGAAAAATATATAGGACAATATTCCTACAACGGCGCCGTTTATGAGCTTGAGGACGGCAAATATCAATTAATTCCCAACAAACTCGGCATAGACGGTATGCTTCAAGAATTCAAAGCATATATTGATTATGTACTCGGCGGCGAAAAGGTAACTTTCGATAATTCTTACGACCCCGCAACGGGCAACGACGGTTATTACACTTCGCTTACCGGGGAGACTCTCTACAAGGATTCAACCGCAGACAAAAAAGAAATCGACTACGAAAACTTTATCTACGCTTCTGGCAAAGTGACGCTTCCCGAAAATGACCCCGCATTCAAAGCAGGCTTGTTATACAAGGATAGCGAGCAGTACAAGGCCCTTGCGGCGGTCAACGAGCTGCAATATGCATACACCACCGACACGGGTATTCTTTCCAAATATCTCGGCTATTCGGTGAATATAGGCGACAGCACGGGCTACATCAAGGAGTTCGAATATGCTGCCCAGCAGGCAATAAAGGCGGGCCCCGGCACATTCAACGTGTGCGCAGGCGACTACGGCTGGCACCTCATATACGTAACCTACACCTACAACAGCGAGGGTGGCAACGTCTATACTCCCGATTGGGAAGCCAACGTAGAAGTTGAGGGAACGTTTGAAAATCTTTTCTACGAATGGGTAAAGAGCAACGACATTGCGGAGATATCCACGCGCAGAAGAACGCAGATAATGACGCAGTTCAATAAGGACAATACCGTAAGCAAAAAGCAAGAGGCATATCAGGATCTTTTGAATTTAGGCTGATCAAGGTAATCTATGGAAATATGGCAAGCGGCAGTTTTAGGGCTTGTGCAGGGACTAACCGAATTTCTCCCCGTTTCGTCATCGGGGCACCTAATATTCCTGCAAAGGCTCTTTGGGCTTGACGGCGGACTGTTTATACCGCTTGTGCTTCATCTCGGAACGGCTGTAGCCGTGTGCACAGTTTTCTTTAAGGATATTTTATCGCTCTTTAAAAAACCGTTTAAAACCTTGGGTTTTTTGGCGTTGGCCACCCTTCCCGCGGGACTTGCGGGGGTTTTGGCAGGCGACAGCGTCGAGGATTTTATAAGCGGCGGCAACTATGTGGGGATTTTCCTTTCGGTATTTTTCCTTATCACGGCAGCTGTGCTGTTTATGACCGAAACGCTTGTAAAAAGGCGCGCAAAGGCGGGAAAGGAAAGCGGCGGGATAACTTTTAAAACGGTTATTCCCATGGGGTTCGCGCAGGCAGTTGCCATTCTTCCTGGGATATCGAGGAGCGGTTCCACTATCTGCGCAGGCACGCTTGCAAACGGCAACGGCGAAGAGATTGCAAAATTTTCCTTTTTAATGTCCATACCGGTAATTTTGGGCGGCTTTGCGGTCGATCTTGTAAAGGGACTGCTGAACGGAGAAATCCGGCAAACCTTTTCGGACGGCGGCGTAAATTTTGCCGTGGCCGTGGCGCTCGGGTTTGTAATATCCGCCGTGGTCGGGCTGTTTGCCATAAAGGTGATGCTAAAAGCGATAAAAAACGCAAACTACAAGTGGTTTTCGCTATATCTTGCCATATTTTCGGCAGTATGTCTCGTCCTTAATTTCACGGGCCATCTCGGCGCTATATGAATAAATTGCAAGTAAAAGCCTCCGACGATATCGTCGGAGGCTGAATTTTTTAAAAAAGCTGTGCAGTCTTTTTTGCCGGAACATGCCGAAGCGTAAACCTTACAGGCGGCTCCTTCAAAGCTACCTCATGGCACACCGCTAAAACTGTTTAGTGCTGCTATATCCCTATCCTGACACGGTTCGCAGCCTGCGGTTGCATGAGACCTTGATATCAACGCTCCTTATAAGGCGCGGCCTTCCACATGCTCCGTCGGGAAAGACGGTCGGTCCTGCTATTGCGGATTGCAGGTACAGGGCACCGCAAACTCCCCACCCAGCACAGTAAAATTATTTTAGCAGATATTTTTTTAATTTGCAACTAAATTGCTTTATAGCTTGACTTTTTTTTGCCCCGTATTTAAAATGAATATAATATATTTGTCGAAACAATCTTTTGTATTTAAGGAGATTTATGGCTGAAAAATGCAATAATGATTGCTCGTCGTGCGGCAAAGACTGTTCCTCGCGGGACAAAAAGAGTCTTTTAAAAGAGCCCCACAAGATGAGCGATATCAAAAAGGTAATAGCCGTGGTCAGCGGCAAGGGCGGGGTGGGCAAATCCATGACTTGCGCCCTGCTTGCGGCGGCGGCACAGGCAAGCGGCCAAGTGACCGCCGTCATGGACGCCGACATCACGGGGCCTTCCATTCCCAAAATGTTCGGCATACACGAGCGCGCCACGGGCACCGAGCTCGGCATACTCCCCGTTGTTACGGGCGGCGGCATACAGGTCATGTCTATGAACGTGCTTCTTGAAAACGAGGCCGAACCCGTAGTATGGCGCGGCTCCCTCATTTCGGGGACGGTCATGCAGTTCTGGACGGACGTCATCTGGACGGGCGTAGACATTATGTTTATAGATATGCCCCCCGGCACGGGCGACGTGCCGCTCACGGTGTTCCAGAGCGTTCCCATAGACGGCATAATAGTCGTCACCACGCCGCAGGATTTGGTGGGAATGATAGTTAAAAAAGCCGTGAATATGGCCAACCTCATGAATATTCCCATCTTGGGCATTGTCGAAAATATGAGCTATATCACCTGTCCCGACTGCGGCAGAAAGATCTCCGTGTTCGGTGAAAGCGGAGTGGACGCGCTGGCTTTGGAATACGGTATTCCCGCCGTGGCAAAACTGCCAATAGACCCAGAACTCACAAAGGCCGCAGACCTCGGCAAGCTGGAGTACAGGGACGACGTGCTGTCAGATTTTTGGGGCAAGATTTTCGGTCAACTCGAAAAAAAGTAAATAATTTTAAATCCGCCGCAAAATTTTTGCGGCGGATTTTCACATATTTTTCAAATAATTATGGTTCTATTTATTTGCAACGGGCAATTATAAGTGCTAAAATAAGCCTCAAATAAATAAATTTACCGAGGAATAAAAATGAAAAAGTCAATAGTTTCCATTTTATCTGCGGCGCTCGCGCTGATAACTGCGTTCGGGTTTGCCGCATGTACGGGCGGTGCAGGTCAAGGTGATTTTGTCCCGCGGGACAGCGCCACGGTAACGATTTTTACAACCAACGATATGCACGGTTCGCTTGTAAACGACGAAAAAAGCGTGATAGGCTTGGTTCAAACCGCCGCGATAAAGGCGTCTACGGCCAACTCTGTTCTCGTTGACGCGGGCGACGCAACGCAGGGAGCTTCGTTTGCCTCCGTTTCGCGCGGGGCAGACGTTATAACGGCGATGAACGCGGCGGGCTACGACCTTATGGCGGCAGGTAACCACGAATTTGACTACGGCGCAGACGTGCTTTTGCAAAACGCCCAAAATGCCGATTTCCCCATACTCGCCGCAAACGTCAAAAAGGACGGCTCGGCTTTTCTCCAAAGCTCGGTTATAATAGAGAGGGCCGACTATAAGATAGGTTTTATAGGTTTGACCACCGTTTCAACCGCAACCTCCACAAATCCCACGCTTTTGAGCGGAATCACGTTTGAGGACGAGATCGCCGCGGCAAAGGCCGAGATGGCAAACTTGAAGGATAAAACGGACGCGATAGTGCTTGTATGCCATATGGGCGACAACGCCTCGGCCGTCTCCTGCACGAGCGAAAAACTCGTACAATCCTTTACCGCCGAGGAGTGGGCAAACGTTGTCGCAATAATAGACGGGCACAGCCACACCGTGGAGGAAACGTCGGTGGAGGGCGTTCCCGTGGTGCAGACGGGAGTTAACTTTGCAAATCTCGGCAAGATTACCATAAATTTCAAGGAGAGCAAAGAGGGCGTAAGTTTCAAAGCGCAGGGCGAGGTGCTCGGCTATGACGAGGCTATGGCCTACCCCGTTACGGAAGCGGGCGCGGCCAAGGGCGAAGAAGTCGCAACGGTTATAGATACCATAAACGCGCGGCAGAAACAAGTTTTGGACGAGGAGTTGTGCACGCTCAAAGCGCCCCTTTGGGGAGGATATATCTGCTACGATTATGTGGAATCGCGCGCGGTGGAAACGTCCTACGGCGATTTTGTCACCGACGCTTTTAAATACTATGCCGAACAGTTTGCCGCAAACGAATCGCTCGATCTCCCCGTAATAGCCGTGGAAAACGGCGGCGGCATTTCCCAAAGCCTGCCCACATGGCATACGGGCGGCTCAAAGGTAACGCGCGGAGACGTGCTCAGCGCCTTCAATCACGGCAACATGGTGGAGGTTTTGAAGGTCTCCCCTGCAGAGCTCTATGCGGCAATAGAAAAGGGTCTTGCAACCACTGGACAGGATGAAACGGGCTTATTGCAGATAGAGCGCGTCAGCGGCAGCTTTATACAGTGCAGCGGCTTTTCCTATACATATGATCCCGCGGGCGAGGCGGGCAGCAGAGTGACGGAAGTAAAGCTTGATAACGGCACGGTTTTAAACAGGGAAGATACCGAAAACAAGCTCCTTCTTGCCACGAACAATTATGTTTCTTCATCGTTTGCGCAGGGCGAAAAGCTCGGCGAGCTCGGCGGCGAGGATATAATAATAGAGGACTACATTCTGTTTGTCAGCGGGCAGAACAACGGAGTGCTCGAATATGACTGCGCTTACTACCGCATAAAGATCGCAAACGACAAGTCCCCCGAAAGTTATGAAGTAAAGATTCAGGTTAAAGACGGCGAAACTCCCGCGGCAAACCGCTCGGTAAGTTTAATTGTGGACGGCGGCGAGGCAAAACCGCTCACCACCGACGCCGAGGGCTATATAACCTTCAGCGTACAGAAGGGCGCGCATACTCTGTTCCTTGAGGGATATTCCAATTACGTCTATGTAAACAACTACTCGGGCACTGGCACCGTGCACACAAAAGAAGGCTACTATTCATTCTGCTTTACAAAGTAAAACCATAAAAAACAAAGAGCGGCGGGGTCTTTAAGCGAACCCCGCCGTTTAATTTATCCGTCCATTTTCTCGGGCAAAAATTTCCAATACCGCACGGGCATATAGCCCTTCATCTGCTTTTCGTGCGGACGTTCCTTTATGTTTACCGCCTTATAGTACTTTTTCCACAGCGTCTGGAACACTTTTTCGTATTCCGAAAGATAAACTTCGGCTTCGCCCGCATAGCCTATAAGCCATTCGTGGCCGTCGTATATCCCCGCAATCTTCCTTTTAACATCGTGGATAACAAATCTTTCGTTTCTGAATCTTGCGGCAAAGTGGGGCATAAGCATGTCCGTTATGTCGTTGTCGGGGGAATAGGGGGCGTAAAAAGCCCCGCTGTCGCACTCCATAAACCTCAAAAAGCCGCTCATCTTGTGCACTTCATAGGTAACCTTGTGCTTGAGTTCGTTAAAGATAATCACTTCGGGCAAATTATAGGCCCTGTCTATTGATGTCTTTTGCTCCATAAGCCGCTTTATATAGTCAAAGGCCGTCTGCTCTTTCAGGCTGTCGCAGCTTCTCAAAACCGTCAGAATATCGTCCACCGCAGAGCTGTCGTATTTTAAGAGTTTTTTCTGCACGCGCGCGCACTTATTGTAGTTGGTTTCAACGCGCACGATCTCGCTGTCAAAGCTCATCTGCACGTTTTCGTCGGAAGTTATAATGCACTCGCGCTCTCTGTAAGCGTCGAATACGGCGGTAAAAAAGCTGTAGGAGCCGCCGTCTGTAATAAAGATTTTCATAATTCACCTGTAAGAACGGAGAGCGCGGTGGAGGAGTCGGAAAACATTGAAAGCTGCGTCTGCATTTCGCGCGCCCCGTCGAGCATAAGCGAAGTTTTAACCTGTTCAAAGCTGTCCGAACCGTAAAATTTACCTTTGCAGGTAATAAAGTGTTTGGCTCTCTTTAATACTATGCGCATTTTTGCAAGATTATCAAAATCCAGCTTGCCGAATTTTCTCGCCTCGCAGATTTTATATGCGCCCTTGGAGCCTATCCCGGGCACCCGCAGGAGCATGGCCAGCGGCGCCGTATTTATTTCCACGGGGAAAAGTTGCATATTTTTCAGCGCCCACGCGCACTTGGGGTCGTAGTCGGGCGAAAGATTTTCTTCCGCGCCGCAGATCTCGTCAACGTCAAACCCGTAAAAACGTATCAGCCAGTCTGCCTGGTACAGCCTGTGTTCCCTCAAAAGGCCCGCGCCCACCGCAGGGAGCTTGTTTGACTTCACAACGGGGATATACGAGGAGTAGTAAACCCTCTTTAAATTCATATTCCTGTACAGCGCCTCCGTGAGCTTTAAAATTTGCCCGTCGCTCTCGGGAGACGCGCCTATAATCATCTGCGTGGTCTGTCCCGCAGGTAGCACCTTGTTTTTTCTCACCTTGTTTATGCGGTCATAGTCCATGGCCTCTTTAAGTTCTTTCATTGGCGCCACAAGGCTCTGTTTGCTCTTTTGCGGGGCCAAAAGTTTCAGCGATTTTTCGCTCGGCAGCTCTATGTTATAGCTCATTCTGTCGGCAATGTGCGCCGCTTTCATCATAATCGCGCTGTCGGCATGCGGTATGCCCTTCAAGTGTATGTATCCGTTAAAATTATACACCCTGCGCAGCTTTGTCACCGTCTCGCACAAAAGCTCCATTGTCTTATCGGGCGAGTCGAACACAGCCGAGGATAAAAACAGCCCCTCTATATAGTTGCGCTTATAAAAATTTATCGTCAGTTCGCAAATTTCGTCGGGCGTCAGCCTCGCCCTCGGCACGTCGGCGCTGCGGCGGTTGGGGCAGTACTCGCAGTCATACAGGCACTCGTTGCTCATCAATATTTTCAAAAGGGAAATACACCGCCCGTCAGGCGTAAAGGAGTGGCATATCCCGCCGAAAGAGGCGTTGCCTAACCCGCCGGGTTTGTTTGCCCGCTTTGAGCCCGAGGAGGAACAACTTACGTCGTACTTTGCGCTCTCGGTTAAAATTTCCAGCTTTCTCTCGTCAATCATACGTTTTTGCGCGCTGTCTGCGCCCGCTCCGATATAAAAGTGCAAATTTCCGCCGGGAGAAAGGAGAACGGCTTTCCCGGCGGAGCTACCCGATTTGCCTGCAAACTGTTTTAATTACCCGAAAAAACAGTATGCAAACATTTGTTTATAAATAGATTATATCCGTATTCGGGCATTTTGTCAACCGTTTTTTATAAATTTTCAATAGCGTTGACTAAAATATTTTTTTATGTTACACTTATTATGAAATTTTACGTATATTTCACAATTATACAAATAATCTTTCCGCAAAGCGGTTTATTATAAAGTAAAGGAGATTAAAATGGCAATTAAAGTCATTACACTTTGTGGAAGTACAAAATTCAAAGAAGATTTTGAAAGAGTAAATAGAGAATTAACCTTGGCCGGGAACATAGTAATATCGGTAGGATGTTTCGGGCATAGCGGAGATGTTTTTTCTGACGAGCAGAAAGAAATGCTTGACGAGATACATAAAAGAAAAATAGACCTTTCCGACGCTATTTATGTAATAAATAAAAATGGCTATATAGGCACAAGCACGGCAAACGAAATTGAGTATGCAAAAGCTCACGGCAAGGAAGTTATATTTATGGAGGACAAGCAATGAAATCCGCCGAGATTGCAAAAAGAATTAAAGCTGTTTATGCGGGGCTTATAAAAAATGTTACGGAGAAAGTTTTATGAAAGTTCTGATAGTTGACGATGAAGATATGATACGCAACGTCCTCAAGGAATACGTTGAGTTCGAGGGAGGGGAGGCATACGAAGCCGCCGACGGCATGCAGGCGGTTAAAATGTGCCGCGAAGCCGACTTCGATATAATTTTGATGGATATAATGCTTCCGCGCCTCGACGGCTTTTCGGCCGTAAAGGAAATAAAAAAATCAAAAAACATACCCGTCATCATGCTTTCGGCGCGCGGGGAGGAGTATGACAAGCTGTTCGGCTTTGAGATAGGGGCCGACGACTACGTCACCAAGCCCTTCTCCCCCAAGGAGGTCATGGCGCGTATTCACGCGGTACTTAAACGCTACGGCGAGGAGAGCCCGAGCGATGTAGTCAGCTTTGAAGGGCTGACGATAGATATGGCGGGGCGGAATGTGTATGTGGACGGCGAAAAGGTTGAACTCACGCCCAAGGAATACGAAATATTGTTTTATTTTGTAAAGAACAAGGGTATTGCGCTCACGCGCGAAAAACTCCTGATGGACGTCTGGGGCTTTGACTTTTACGGCGACGACAGAACGGTCGACACCCATATAAAAATGCTCCGTTCCAACTTAAAGCAATACCGCAAATTCATAGTCACGCTTCGTGGCATGGGATATAAATTTGAAGTCTGACAAATCCGCAAAAAAACTTAAACTCAAGAGCGTCAACCGCGTTATGTTTGCCTACTTCTGCCTTTTGGGCGTGCTCATTCTCGTGCTTGTGGACGTTGTGTTTTTTATAGTAGTCACAAACACGATGGGCAACCAATCGCGCAACAGGGTGATAAACGTGGGCAACGAGGTGGTCCGCACCATTGAACATAGTCCCGACGGCACAGTGCTCGATTCGGTGTTTTTGCGCTATCGCGAGGACGGCATAATTTCCTATATTTTTTCGGCAGGAGGGGAGGTTTTGCGCCCTGCGGACGTGGACGCCGTTTCGGGAGAGCGCATACAAAACGCCCTTGACCATGCCGTGCGCCTTTCCGAAAATGAGGACGCCGTCTATGTTTCGGACGGGTTTATGAATTTTTGCACTAACGTCATGTTGGACGGTCAAAACAGCGTTTTGCTCGTGTCCTGCTCGCTCGGCATCGTGCGGGAAACGGTAACCAGCATGCAGATCTATCTCCTGCTCATAAGCGGGATCGCGTTGGCGATTGCGTTTGTAATAGCGTATTCCATTTCCCAAAGGCTGTCCCGCGGATTAAAATCCCTGTCCGATTCGGCCGAAAAACTTGCCAAAGGCGATTATTCCGTCCAATTTGTCAACGTTGACTACCGCGAACTCGCCCAGCTTTCCGACACTTTAAACGAAATGCGGGACGAGGTTAAAAAGAGCGGCGATTTCCAGCGCGAGATACTTGCGAATATCACGCACGACCTCAAAACTCCGCTCACGATGATAAAGGCTTATGCCTCAATGATCAAGGAAATATCGGGGGACAATCCCGAAAAACGCGACAAGCACCTGCAGGTTATAATTGACGAGGCCGACAGGCTCACAGGGCTTGTAAACGACGTCTTGTCTGTCTCCAAGGTGAGGTCAAATCTCGGCAACCTCAATAAAAAAGTGTTCAATTTAACAGAATATTTATACGGGCTCATAGGCAAGTTCGGCTATCTGCAGCAGAGCGGCTATAACTTGATGCTCGATATAGATTCCGATATGTACACCTGCGCCGACGAGGAAAAGATAGGGCAGGTAATATACAATCTTCTCGGCAACGCCGTAAACTACACGGGCGCGGATAAGATGGTGTATATCAGCCTTAAACAGAGCATGGACGGGCAACGGATCAAGTTTTCCATACGCGATACGGGCAAGGGGATTAAAAAGGATGAACTGCCGTATATTTGGGAAAGATATTACCGTTCGGAGGAGAATCACGTACGGCCCGTAAAAGGCACGGGGCTCGGGCTAAACATAGTCAAAGTCATTCTCGAAACACACGCGTTTGACTTCGGCGTAGAGAGCGAGGAGGGCAAGGGCTCCACGTTCTGGGTGGACTTCCCGTGCGTGCCGTCAACCCCGCCCGAGGACAGCGAAACTCCGGTCAACTGACCGCTATTGTCTTTTATAAAACAAGGGGGAAATTATGTTCAATTTACTTGCCGAAACAGGCAACTCGCAACCATGGCTTGGATTGAGTCTCATTCTTTTAATTGCCTTGGCCATAGTTACTATACTCATATGTATTGTCTCTTTGGCGGCCTTGGTATTGCGCATAAAGATTTTTGTCAACTATTGGATTACAGACCGCAAGAAGACCGAGGGGGGCTACAACGGCTATTCGGCCGCCGTCACCCTGTTGCAGGACCTCGGCTACGGCGATATACAGGTGAAGCAGAGCGGCTTTTTCCGCGCAATGATCTTCGGCAACCACTATAATCCCAACAAAAAAACGGTATATTTGCGCAAATCGACATACTACGGCGAAAACCTCACCGCGGTGGGGCTCGCGCTCCAGAAGGTAGGGCTTGTTGTTCTGGACAAAAATAACAGCGCCTCTTTCAAAATGCGCTGGCGCCTGCAAAAGGTGGCCGTGTTCGGTCCGGTGTTCTTTCTCCCCATAGTCATTCTGGGTGTTATAGGCGATTTTGTAATGTGCGTCCTCACGGGCGGTTCGTTCACGGGCCTGTTCACGTTAATCGCCGCCTGCCTCGGCTTTGCGTACTTTGTGGCGAGCTTTGTGCTGTCCTTCCTCGTAATCAAAGTGGAGGGCAGGGCCAACCGCGAAACTCTCGGGATAATCAAGGGCTACGACTTCTTGACTCCCGACGAACAGGAGGGCGTTGCAAGGGTGTTTTCCACGTATCGTGCGGCCTATATATGCGACTTCCTAATCAACATTTTGCAGCTGATCAGGATCATATTGAAGATTTTGCTCAACATAGTTGCCGCCATGCAAAACAATAAAAACAATAAATAGGGCCGAACGGGCGGACAACAAAAAAGTCCGGCGTATAAAACGTCGGACCGAATGTTTTTAAATATTGCAGCCGTATAGCGGGGTTACTCTATGTCTATATAGTTGTTTTCCTTGAGTTGTTTGGGCGCGGCCTTGGGGACGGTTAAAGTCAGTATGCCGTTTTCAAACTTGGCCTTTATGCTATCGCGGGTGACGTCCGCTCCGACATAGTAACTTCTCGAAGTGCTCTCCGATATTTCCCTGCGCAGATACTTTTTGCCGTTTTCCTCTTTCTTCTGTTTGGAGGCGTTCACCGTAAGATATCCGTTTTCAAGGGAAATTTTAATCTCGTTTTTTGCATAGCCGGGCAACTCGATGTCAAGTTCATAGTCCGTTTCGGTCTCCTTGATGTCCGTCCTCAAATCTCTGCTCTCGTCGTAGAACATCGGTTTGAAAAAGTCGTCAAAAGCGTCAAAAATGTCGTAGTTGTTATTTCTGTTCTGTAAATAATGTTTCATAATAATTCTCCTTAAATTATAATTTTTTATAACTTTGGGAGGCTGCGGTGGTCGCGTTGGGGGCAAAATCCTGTTTCGGTTTTACCGAAGTACGGAGCGCCTTCCGCCCGACGCCTACCGTCTTCCTTGTTCATTTTATTTATACCGCAGTTTCCCGCCGTTTAAACCGTTCGTTCAAATTTTTTAGAGTTTTTTATTTTATATTTATGTTGGACAAGTTTTCAAGAACCCAATCTCTTTTGGGTGAACAAGCTATGCAAAAACTCGCCTTGTCTCGCGTTGCCGTATTCGGTATAGGCGGAGTGGGGAGCTACGTAGTCGAGGCCTTGGCGCGTTCGGGCGTGGGGGCCATCGACCTTGTGGACAACGACATGGTGAGCGTAACAAATCTGAACCGCCAGCTCATCGCCACGCTTAAAACTTTGGATTGCTGCAAGGTGGACGTCGCTGCGGAGCGCATTTTGGATATCAATCCCGACTGCGCCGTAACAAAGCATAAACTGTTTTATCTGCCCGAAAATGAAAACGAGTTGGATTTTTCGGCGTTCGATTATGTCGTCGACGCCATAGACACCGTATCGGGCAAACTTGCGATTATAAAAAACGCAAAGGCGGCAAACGTTCCCGTAATAAGCTCTATGGGTACGGGCAATAAGCTGGACCCCACCATGTTCGAAGTTGCCGACATATATAAAACTTCCGTTTGTCCGCTTGCCAAAACCATGCGCAGGGAACTCAAAAAAATGGGCATAGACAGCCTCAAAGTCGTGTATTCTAAGGAGGAACCCAAACCTTGCGCAAGCGGCGAGGAGATAAAAAACGGGGCAAGGCGGGCGTGCAGCAGCGTTGCGTTCGTCCCGTCCGTTGCGGGGCTTATAATTGCCTCCGAAGTGATAAAGGATTTGATTTCCCGATAGTCCTACGCGCGTTTTCGCGGTTTGGACGCTGTTTTGGTTGGCTTTTGTGCGGGCTTTTTGGAGTCCGTATTTTTTATGCTCATTTTCAAGGCCTCCATGATATCTATAATTTTGCCGGGTCTTTCTTCGCGCGGTTTTTCCACTGTCTTGCCCGCGATTTTGCTGTCTATCAGATCCTTTAATTTTTCGCGGAATTCGTCTTTATATTTTTCGGGCTCGAATTTTTCCTTCATACTTTCTATCAGTTTTTCCGCCATTGCAAGTTCCGCGTCGGAAACTGCGGGCTTTTCGTATGCGACGGGGATTTCCCTTATGTCGTCCTGATAGAGGAGGGTCTGTATCAATATCCCGTCTTTGCGGGGAATAATAACGAGCAATTTTTCCGAATTCCCCAAAACCGTCCGCCCCAGCGCCGCGCGCTGCGTTTTAAACATCGCCTGCCGCAAAAGTTCCAGCGCCTTGCCGCCGCCCTTTTGGGGGACGACGTGATAGGCCCTGTCATAGTATACGGGACTTATTTCATCGAGGGACGTAAAGCCGAGTATGGTTATCGTTTTGTCCTTTTCGGTTTTGATTTTTTCTATTTCTTCGTCCGTTATCACAACGTATTGGTCCTTGGCGTATTGAAAGCCGCGCACTATGTCCTTTGCCTCAACCTCTTTGCCGCAGTGTCCGCACACTTTTTTGTAGCGTATGCGGGATTTATCCGTCTTGTGGAGCTGGTTAAAAGTAATATCGCTGTCTTGCGTGGCCGTATAGAGATTAACGGGAATATACACAAGCCCGAACGATATCGCGCCTTTTTGAACTACTGCCATAAATTTCCTCCGTCACAGATAAAAGTATAGCCCTTATTGCACTTTTTAATCTGTAGCTATAATAAAATCGGCCGCCTGCCGCATACTTGTTTTATGGCAGACAAATTGCAAAAATATAACTCAAAGCGCAACTTCGGCGTAACAAGCGAGCCTGAGGGCAAAATAAAGAACAGACGTGGCAAAGACCTCAGGTTTTCCGTCCAGCATCACATGGCGCGCAGCGACCACTACGATTTGCGGCTGGAACTCAACGGCGTGGCCCTCAGCTGGGCAATTCCAAAGGGCCCGTCGTTCAACACGGCCGACAAGCGGCTGGCAATGCGGGTGGAGGACCACCCCGTGGACTATATGGATTTTGAGGGAATCATTCCGCAGGGCGAATATGGCGGCGGCACGGTAATGCTCTGGGACGAGGGAATATGGATCCCGCGCTTTGACCCCGAAAAAGGCTTAAAGGACGGCTCCCTCAAATTCAGCCTTGAGGGGGAACGGCTTAAGGGCAATTGGGCGCTTGTAAAAATGAAGAGCGAGGACGAAAAATCCGAGCCGTGGCTTTTGATAAAGGAGAGGGATCAATACACCAAAAAATCGGCGGGTATAGGGCGGTTTACGCGCGGCGTGCGCTCCAATAAGACCATGGCCGAAATATCGAAGTCCAAAAAAACCAACCCGTTCGACAGCGCCGGCGTAATGCTTGCAAAGCTCACCGACGAGCTCCCCCAAGGCGGGGAATGGCTGTATGAATTGAAGTACGACGGCTACCGCGTTCTCGCCTTTTCGGGCGGCGGCAAAACGGTATTGTTGTCCCGCAACGGGCATAGGTGTCCTAAGGCCTTTGACGCGGCCGCCGACGCGGTATCAACGATGTTGCGCGGACGGGCGGCTGTTTTGGACGGGGAAATGGTGGTTGCGGGCAAAAACGGAGTCCCCGACTTCGGAGCCCTGCAAAAATATGTAAAGAGCGGGGGCGGAGGTTTAAATTATGTGCTGTTCGATCTCCTCGCGCTGGACGGCGAGGACTTGCGCGGCCTGCCGCTTTGCGAGCGCAAAGAGAAGTTAAGGGCCGTTGCCGATGGCGCGCCGCCTGTTATTTCATACAGCGGACACACCGAAAAAATGGACCAAAGCCGCCTCAACGCGCTTAAAAAGCAGGGCGCGGAGGGCATAGTGGCAAAAAGGAAAAATTCACCGTATGCCGCAGGCAAAAACGGCGATTGGCAAAAGCTGAAATTCCGCAGGGACGACGAATTTGTTATAGGCGGCTACACCCTTGACCAAAACGATGAACTGCGTTCTGTTCTATTGGGCGTTTATGAGGGCGGAAAGCTGCAATTTTCGGGTTGCGCGGGAACGGGATTCAACGACAGCTCCCGCCGCGAATTTTTGCAAAAATTTTCCAAGATATCCCGCAAAACTCCGCCTTTTGCAAATGTCCCGCAGGAGTACAGGCAGGGTGCAAATTGGGTAAAGCCCCAACTCGCCGCCCAAATTAAGTATGCGGGCATAACTTCGTCGGGGGTGCTCAGGCAGGCAAGTTTCAAGGGGCTCAGAACGGATAAACCCGCCGCGGAAATATCGGCGGAGACCCCGAAGACAAGCGGCAAACAGACGGCCGAAGTGCTCGGCGTAAAAATAACCAGCCCGCAAAAAATCATGTTTTCCGAGCCGCAAATCACAAAAGAGGATCTGGCAAACTACTACGCCGCCGTAGCCGGCAAAATGCTGCCGTATATAAAGGACAGGTTTTTAAGCCTCGTGTGCTGCCCTTCGGGCATTGACGGCGAACAATTTTTCCGCAGACACTTCGACGCGGAGTTTTCGGGCATAAAACAAGCGCCCGCCAAAGACGGCGAATATTTTTATATCACGGACGAACGCGCGCTTGTATTTTTATCCCAGTACAACGCCGTGGAATTCCATGTGTGGGGCAGCAAAAAATCCAAGCCCTACCGCCCCGACATCATGGTTTTCGACCTCGACCCCGACGAAAATCTTCCCCTGAAATATGTAAAGAGAGGAGTAAGGGACCTCAAAGCCGTCCTCGACGAGCTCGGCCTTAAATCCTTTTTAAAGACGAGCGGCGGCAAGGGCTACCATGTGGTGGTGCCCTTTAAAAACGGGGTCGAAAACAGCCTGTTCCGCGATTTTGCCAAAAACGTCGCCGTGCTGCTGGAAAATAAATATCCCAAGAGATATACCTCAACCATGTCCAAAAAGGAAAGGAGCGGCAAAATTTTTATAGATTGGCAGCGCAACACCGCGGGGGCTACGGGCGTGGCGCCGTACAGCGTGCGCGCAAGGGCGGGGGCGGGCGTGTCGATGCCTATAGCGTGGGAGGAACTGTCAAAAACAGCCCCCGGCGGCATAAACGTAAAAAAGGCGCTAAAAAGGCTTTCCCGCGACCCGTGGGCGGACTTTTTCGAAGTAAAATCCACCCAACGCCTGACTTATAAAAAATGATACATTAAATTTTAAAACCTGCGCATAATAGAGGTATGGGGGTAAACAATATGCAAAAATTCAGATCAGGCGAAACCGTTCCCATGACTTGCCACTACAAGGCTTACGACAAGAACGGCCAGAGCCACGACAACGAAAAAACTTATCTTGAAAAGGGTACAACTTTCCCTCCGCTTCAGCATGAAGGCGGCTATTGGGTAATGGACCACGAATAAGACAAGGCATATTTTTACAAAAAAAGCGGGGTTTGCGGCATATGCCGCAAACCCCGTTTTGCTGTTTATTTTCCAGGGACATCCCCCTCTATACTGATATTTTGTATGGCCTTTGCCAGCCGCCTCGTGGCCCTGTTTTCAAGGCTTCTCTCAAGGAACGCCATATTTACGCCCTCCCAAACAAACAGAGTTCCGCTGATATTTATCAGGTCAAACCAAAGCTCAAAGTTATGCAACAAATAGCTCACCACCAATATGGCCGCGCCCGCGCCTATCAACGACCAGCCGCTTATAAGTTTTTGCCTGTTTTCTTTGATGGTGCGGTAAACCGCCAAATAGACATTTTGCTTTATTATCTTTTCACATTCTTCCTTGGTGTAATCCCCAAAATCTTTTATAACAATGCATAGGTCAAGTTTAAATTTGCGCGGCAACAGAGAAACGGCCTCCCGTATGTCGGAAAACAGCTTGTCGTTCAGCTTTTCTATCTGCACGTCCCCGAAGTTGGGATTTATCAGTTCCGAAAACGTGTCGTAAACCAGTTTCAAGGTTGCGATATTGCCGTCGATGGAAAAGTAGTTCTGCAAGATCGCCGTTTTTAAGTCTTTTCTTTTGCCCATATTGTGCTCCGTAACAAAATTCATTTCAATTGTATCACATAAGCTCAGGTTTTACAAACAATTGCGCGCGCATACATATTTTTCTTTTATTTTTTGTCTGCCCGAGCGTTACAGCCTCAACTTCCGATATCCATTCATTCCGCTGAGCGCTACAAACCGTTTCAACATACAGGCGGCGGACCGTTCGGTCCGCCGCATTAAACATGTGCATGGCAACCCCAACCTTGCCCTCTTCCGTGGTAACGGGGGAGGGTGTCACGAAGTGACGGGTGGGAGCAACCACCTTCATTGTCATTCTGATACTCCGTTTTTTTTGTAAAAATTAATAAAAATTTTAAAAAATCTCACAAAAACACTTAAAAATTGCGGCCGTTTGTTTTATAATGTATTTATAATAGGGTTATAATACGCGCGCGGTGCATACCACGGGCACGGCGCGAAGAAAAAGAGTGCGGTTATGAAATATGTCAAATGCCCGTGCTGCGGCAAAAAGGCAGATAAAACCGAAGAAAATTGTCCGTTCTGCCTGTTCAGGCTCACGCCGTTTACTCCAGAAGAAGAGGAGTCGGCTTTAAAGAGCGCGCTGAAGCATATTTTCAGCCCTATGGGCTATTTTATGGCGGATTTCACAATCATAAGGGCGGCGGCAAAAAAGGGCAACGCCGAAGCCCAGTGCCGTTTGGGCGACGTTTATCTTCACGGGTTCGAGCATATCCCCCAAAGCAGGCGCAAAGCTAAAATGTGGTACAAAAAATCGGCGGCGAACGGATACGCCCCCGCGGCGGAAATTTTAAAACGCTTTAAGGAGCTTTAACGCTCCCGCACTGCGCGACCGTGATTCATCTTGTACCACAGCAACGGGCGCTGACTCAATGTCAGCGCCCGTTGCCGGCGGGAGGGGTGGATTTTGCATTTCCGCAGGCGTGAACCATCGGCAAAAATGCCTCTGCATTTATTCAGCAATACTTGAATATACAAGATACGAATGTTAAATGTTTGAGAGCATGTTAATGTGCAAAATTTATGAGGCAGCTACTAATTAACACAAACTGTTTTTTTTATTTACAACAATTCTTTTTTTTGTATAATATGAATTGAAATCCAATTTTTATTTGTCCGTTGAGAAAACGGAGCAGATATATCATACGCAACACCGAGTTTTCGGAATAGAGGCTAAAATGGAACGAAAAATCGTATTAAAAAAAGACATTCTTGACGCATTCAATGCAATCGGCATGAGAGACGGGCAGACAGTTATGGTACACTGTTCTCTCAGTTCTCTCGGCTTCGTCTGCGGCGGAGCGCAGGTTGTAATCGAGGCTTTGTTGGAAAGCGTAGGAGAGAACGGAACAATTATGATGCCGTCTCAGTCATGGAAAAACCTTGATCCGTCTTCCGGCGTCCATTGGCAAGAACCGCAAGAATGGTGGCAACTCATTCGCGACAATTGGCCGGCATACGACAAAAACATTACTCCCACCAACACTATGGGTGCCGTGGCGGAGATGTTTCGCCGATGGCCCGGTACCATCCGCAGCGATCATCCGGCGAGATCTGTGTCGGCTTATGGACGATATGCCGAGTACTTAACCGAGAACCACAATCTTTCCAATATTTTCGGCGACGGCTCACCAATTGGCAAGCTCTATGAGTTGGATGGGTATGTGTTGTTGATCGGCGTGGGCTATGACAAGAATACCTCCCTGCACCTCGCCGACGCGCGGGCGAACTACCCCGGCAAACACAACATTGTAGAAAGCAGCGCGATTATGGAAAACGGCGTCCGCGTTTGGAAGTCCTACGAGACTCTTTTTGTTGACGGAGAAGATTTTGACATAATAGGTCGAGCTTTTGAGGAAAGCCACCATGTTGCCAAAGCCGCTCTGGGAAACGGTACGGTGACATTTATGAGACAAAGAGAACTTGTTGATTTCGCAGTCGAATGGATTGAGAAAAACAGAAAATAATACCATAAATGTGAACAGGCACTGACAAAAAGTCAGTGCCTGTTGCTGGTGGGGGGGATCGTCAAACTAAGTTGAACTTTTTATTTTCCATATAAAATTTCCCGCTTTTGATATATGTCCGTGAAGCGCTTTTGAAATTGTAGTCGCATCAATTTTTGTTGCTCTTGCCGCCTCGTTTACGGAAGGAAATTCTTTTATAAAATTTCCTTCCATATCAAATTGGAGAATACATTTTCCATATCTGCCCTTTTTGCTAATTTGAGTTTTAACTATAGGTTTCAATTGTGGGTAGTAGCTGTATTCCCAACGGAATCCACCTGCAACAGCTCTTAAATGTTTGGCGCAACTTGTAATATTGGACATATTGAAATGTAATTCTCGTCCTGCTTCCGAAATGGAATCCCACTTTTTAATAAATTTACCTTCTTTGGAATATTGATAAATACATTTTGATTCCGCATGCAAAACTCCTCGATTTTGTTTGCGATAACATACTTCACATCCTGTACCTTTCGCTCTGTTAGAAATACTTGTACACCATTCGTAACCACAGATAGGACATTTCCACCAAACCCGCTCGCTACTACCAGATTGGAACATAGATGGCAACAAGCCAAAATTCTTTTGAAAATCCCATTCCTTTACCAACTTCGGATGTGTTTTATCCAGCGAAAACTCGGTTATTTGACGACGATAAAGTTGTTGAATTTCATAGCTATCACGTTCAAGATTAACATCAGGAGCCTGAAACAAATATGTACCATTTAATTTTTCTAAATTTTGCAGGAAAAATATAATTTGTTTCTCTAAATTATTCCTATTATCCAAATTATCCATATGATAGAGCTCATCAGCTATAGAACAATCTGAGTTGCTTAATGACGCTTCTCTGATTCTTATGAGCTTGATATTATGGTTTTGGCAAATTTGATATTTTATTCTTTCCCGTCGAATATTGTTTTTATGCCAATAAACCCCGTCATATTCAATTGCAATTTTTCTTGAAGGAATAAAAATATCTAATTCCATTCTATTGTCGAAAATATCGGTATAACGATTGATAGTATCAGGATAAAGTTTTTTAATATAGTAATAAAAAGCCTGTTCAGCAAAAGAAGTTTGACGTCCGGAATTGCAAATGGGACAGTTTGTGCCATGTACTCTATGCAAAAGATTTGCTGAATAGCTATGCCCGACTGGACATACCCACCAAACCTTTTTACTACTCCCATATGTTACCATTTGTGGCGTCAAACCGACATTCTTCTCATAATCCCATTCTTGTGCCAACTGTGGATGGGTTGTTGCTAAATCATTAAAGCCAACCAATACTTTCTTATTTGAACAGAATGGACACCCTTTGCCGTTAGTTCTATTCAATATTTTCGCTTGCCATTCGCCGGAGCATACCGAACATTTCCACCAAACAGTATGACTACTTCCTGCTGTAAATTGTTCAGGCTTTAATGTTCCGTTTTTTTCATAATTCCATTCTTTTAATAGTAGTGGCGCTTGAATGCCTCCTTTGGTTTTTAGACGGGTAAGAATCCGTTTTTGTTGTGCTTTGGTGTGAGAACATTTCGGGCAACCGGTACACCGTAAAGTTCTTGATCTAACTGATGCTTGCCAACCATTTCCGCATAAGGAACATATCCACCAAACGATTTTTGTAGACCCAAAAATAACAGCATTCGGTAATAAATTTTGATTTTTAGCATAATCCCATTCTCTTGCGACATTGGGATACTTTGATTCCAAATCATTAAAACCGATCAATAGCCTATGATTAGAACAAAAAGGACAATTTTGTCCTGAAGTTCTTTTATCAATTGAGCATACCCATTCATGCCCCAATTTACATTTCCAGTGAACTTTTTTGTTGCTGTATGGCGGCATGTTATCAGGAAAAAGCCCTTCTGCGGAATTTATTTCATAATCCCATTCTTTTAATAATCTTTCGTCGCTAATCATAGAAATTCTAATTTTATTTGGCATTTTAATTTGTCAATATTTTTTGGTTAGTAAATAAGCAACCTATATCGAAAGTGATTCGATTTAGGTTGCTTTTGGTGGGAGGAGGTGGATTCGAACCACCGAAGTCGGAGACGTCAGATTTACAGTCTGATGCATTTGGCCACTCTGCA
>CANRKK010000008.1 GCA_947631195.1 uncultured Clostridia bacterium | reverse complement strand
GGGCAACGCCGTGTTCGGGCACCGCCTGCGCCTTTCTCTTTGCGCAGGCTCATCTCGCGCGGCAAAACAGCGCTACTGTGCTGTTTTGAGAAATCCGCGCTCGTCCCTCTGCGCCATTTTTAGGGGCGCACCAATATATAATGGCGCAAATTCACCTCGCTCAGGCGCAGGTATGCGCAAATTGAGTGCGCTGGCGCAAGCGTAGCTTGCTTGCGCCGTGAATTATTTTTTAAAATAATTACAATCTTTCGTGGCTTCTTCCCCTTGTGGGGGGAAGCTCCCGCGTAGCGGGTGATGGGAGGGGATTGTCATTAAAGTTTGACGAGCGAAAAAGCAAGTAACACGTTATCGCAATAAAGAAACACTGATGCAACGTCACGTTGCTTTTTCTTTTTTAATTTTGTCCCGCCCACCCCCCCAATAATGTTAAAAATAGAAGGGATGTCTACCGCATTTTAAACAATTACGACGCAAGTTAAGGCTTGTCATTTCGCGCGAGGCGGCTCCGCCGCCGCTGCCCTGCCGAGGGCTCCCGCCTTGCGGAAAGCGGCAGAACGATATGAGACCCACGTAGTGGGCGATTGAGTGAGAGTTCTCACACGGCGTAAGGGAAACGCCGTGTTCGGGCACCGCCTGCGCCTTTCTCTTTGCGCAGGCTCATCTCGCGCGGCAAAACAGCGCACTGTGCTGTTTTGAGAAATCCGCGCTCGTCCCTCTGCGCCATTATTAGGGGCGCACCAATATATAATGGCGCAAATTCACCTCGCTCAGGCGCAGGTATGCGCAAATTGAGTGCGCTGGCGCAAGCGTAGCTTGCTTGCGCCGTTTATTATTTTAGAAATAATTGCAACCCTAAAACGTGCCCTCTTCCGTGTAACGGGGGAGGGTGCCCTGAAAGGGCAGGTGGGAGTCGTCTGCCGCACCTTTCAACCTTGGCGCCCCTTAGCAAGGGGAGCTGTCACCGACAGGTGACTGAGGGGATTGTCATTAAAGTTTGACGAGCGAAAAAGCAAGTTAAGCGTTAACGCAATAAAGAAAATCGGCTGCAGCGACACGCTGCTTTTGTCCCGCCCACCCCCCCAATAATGTTAAAAATAGAAGGGACGTCTACCGCATTTTAAACAATTACAACGCAAGTTAAGGCTTGTCATTTCGCGCCCGAGCGTAGCGTCGTACCGAACGCGTATTTAACAATCCCCTCAGTCTCGCTTTGCTCGCCAGCTTTCTCACACGGCGTAAGGACAACGCCGTGTTCGGGCACCGCCTGCGCGGGACGTATGCGCTCACTCATCTCGCGCGGCAAAACAGCGCTACTAGGCTGTTTTGAAAATTCCGCGCTCGTCCCCCCGTGGCTGCTCTTGGCTGGATAGGACGGCAATGCAAAAGTCGCTGCGCGACAGATTCTTCGTCGGGCTGCGCCCGACTCAGAATGACAGAGGGGAGAGAGAAGCCCTCGCACAAAATGACACGTTTCATCAAGCCGCGTACATTATAGCGGCGGGCGCGAATTTTTCGCGCCCGCCGCCTGTATGATGAAATAATATTGTAGCGCAAGCGGAATGTATGGCTAACGAGGGTTGAGGCTTCAACGCACGTTTCGCCCAAAAGAAAAAATACAATACGCTTTTATGTTTCTCCCGCCCGTCGGCGACGGAAGAGGGCACGGCAGTCCCACTTACGAAGTCACGGCTTTGCAATTCAGCGGCGGGCGTCTGTTTTTTGTGCACAACAAATATTGCGTTATTCAGACAAAAATACCTCTTTTTTTCGGCGGGAAATGGATATAATTAAACCGATATGTTTACGAATTTTATTCAAAGCGTGATGCAGGCCGCCGCGGGCTTGCCGTTCAACACGCTGCTGTGGACGGTTTGGGGGTCGTTTATTGCAATATTTGTGCTCTGTCTCGCGCTGGGCGCGTTTATCCCCAACGTGCGCAGGGCCCCCAAAAAGCCCTTTTTGTGCCTCGTGTACGCCTACACCGCCCTCACGCTTGCCACCTACCTTACGGTGTCGAAGTTGGAGGAGGCTGCCTTTGCGGCCTGCATCTTTTATATAGCGGGATACGCGTGCTACGGTTTGCTGTGCGCGCTGTTCAAAAACAAGACCGCGGAGGAATATCCCGCGCCCGTTGCGATGTGCGCCACCGCGCCCGCCGTGCAGCCCGTTTTGCCCGTGCCGCCGCAGCCGCCCGTTCCGTCGCAGAACCCGAACAAGCGGGAGAGGACGGCCGCAGGCACGTTTATGCCCAAAAACAACGTGCGGTTGGAGCACGCCATAGCCGTGACCGACAAACTTTTGCAAAAAAATTTGGGCAAGTCGGACAGGCAGGAGCTGGAAAAACTTAAAAACACCCTGCACGTTTTAAAGATAAAGGGGTCCCTAACGCCCGCCGAGGGAGAGATCCTCAACGAAAATTTCAACACCCTTTTAAAACTTATGGCAAAGTATAACGCGTAGCCCCTAAATGGATTTCAGTCTGGTCTGCACGTACTCTCCCTCGCCCGCCGCAAGTTCCAGCAGTTCATGCGTAACGCAGGTCCCCTTTTTAAAGAGCGTTTTGCCGTTTTTTTTGACGGGCGCGGCCAGCCGCGCGCCCTTGACTATAACTATATCCCCCGAAATTATCTCCTCTGCGGGATAATTTTTTTTGCCTATCCTTGCCGTTTTTAACTTTCCGCCCGCCAAAGTGAAGTCCTCCAACCCGCCCAGATACATGCCGCGCATGTCAAAGCAGGCCCTGCCCAGCCGCACGGGCATGGCGTTTTGCGGACGGGCGGTGAACCCGTTGAAAATAATGCACTCCTTTACGCTCAAAACGCACTGCATATCCACGGTGAATTCCTTTTCGTCGCAGTCCGCGCAGTCCAAATAGAGCGCGCCGCCCGCCGTGCTCACGCCCAAGACGTAGCCCTCCGGCCCTGCGGTGCTCAAAATTCTTTTGCCTATAAATCCCGAAAGTTTCATAAAAATCTCCTCACGCTTTACTATACGGCCGCAAGGAGATTTTTTTGTTATTGAATTTTGGTTTATTTTGTCGTTTTATCGTGATATTCTTCAAACAGGTTGACAAAAAGATTTTGATGTTATCATAATGTGTACAGTAACTAATGTATCAATTAAAAGGAGAACGTTTTATGAAGAAAGTACTTATGGCGATAGCGGCGGGCGCGCTTGCCTGCGCGTGCGCGTTCGGCTTTGCCGCCTGCGGAAACGGCGGTAACGGCGGAGAGGGCAGCGATTTTGCCGACGGCAGCGTTTTGACCGAAGAACAGTGGACAAAGGCCTTTGACGACACCTTTGCGGCAAGGGCGCTGAGCGTGGAAGAATTTGCAACCGTCGACTCGCAGACCGCAACCGGGTCCTACACGATAGAGCATCTGTTACATGTGAAATATGACTTGGACGCCAATATCGCAATGTGCGCCGAGGGTGCAACCCAATACGACGCGGACGGCAATTTGCAGGCAAAAGAATATAGCGCGGGTTATAAGACGGTATCGGGCACAAGCGTAATTTTTTATGGCCATAGTATTAATAAAACCATCGAAGAAGACATAGACCAAGATCAATGGGTTGCGGAAAGGCAAGGCGAAATAGAGGAAGGGCAAGCAGAGGACTCTATTAAGGAGTACGTCAATGAAGTTATACCCGAGCTGACCATTTTTTCCAAAATTACGGCAACGATAGACGGCAAAGAGGTTGAAAAACCCGTCAGGGACCTTTTCGGCGCGTTTACCTATGACAGCGCAACCTATGCCTACAAGGGCGAATTCGGATCAAGTGAGAGTGGCGACACTGCGCAGATCACTGTTTACTTTAAGGAAGGAAAGCTGAGCAAAGTGATTTTGGCAGCGAGCGGTTTCGGGGGCGTAGGCTCCGAAGAGGGCAACCACACCATGAATATGACGATAACATTCGGGTACAATCCCGATATCCAGGTCCCGCAGGAGGGCAAGGACGCGCTGGACAAAGCGAGTGAAGAATAAAAGGACAGGCGTTCCGCAATAGTTTACAAAAGTACCAAGCAGGCCGTGCTTGGTATTTTTTGCTCCCGCAAGCGGATAATAAGCGGCGCATAACATTGTTGCGCTGCGGCAACTTTCAGTTACGTACGTCAATGTATGTTGAAAACGGCATTGTAGCGTTCAGCGGAATGTATGGCTAACGCAGGTTGAGGCTTCAACGCACGTTTCGCCCAAAAATGAAAAGGCGACCGCCTCTCCCACCTTGTCATTCTGCGCGAGGGACCTTCCTCCCCCCCCCCTGTCATTCTGAGGAGGGCGCAGCCCGACGAAGAATCTGTCGCGCAGCGGCTTTTTTGTTTTTCGTCCTATCCAACCTCGACCAGCCCACGGGGGGATTATTTCGCTTACCGCTACGCTCACGCTCTGCCGTTTCCCAAAGGGAAACCCTCGGCAGGGCGTCTCTTCGCTCGCACAAAATGACACGTTTTATCAAACCGTGTACGCATTTATAGCGGCGGGCGCGACAATTCGCGCCCGCCGCCTGTATGCTGTAAACGCGTTCGTAGCGTTCAGCGGAATGTATGGCTAACGTGGTTTGAGGTTGTAACGCTCGGCCTGCCCAAAAAAAACAACGCTTCCACCCGTCACTTCGTGACACCCTGTCCGTCACTAACGCAATAAAGAAACTCGGCTGCAACGTCACGTTGCAAAAAATTTTCATCAAAGACTTGCCTAAGTGTCGAATATGTGGTATAATCTTAGCCGACAAACTTTGGAGAGAATGAATATGAATTACAAATTTACGCTTTCAACCGATTCAACCTGCGATTTGTACCACGATTTTGTCGTGGAAAACGATATAAAGCACGTGCCTTTGACCTTTACCGTAGAGCAAAAGGACGGCACGATGGACCAGCGGTTGGACAATTTTACCGAATACAAACAGTACGTTGACTTTTATAACGAGCTGCGCGGCGGTGCTTTTTCGCGCACGTCGATGCTGAACTATGAAAGCCACTACAGCCACTTTTTAAAGATCGCCAAAGAGGGCGCGGAGGACGTGGTGCACTTCACCATCTCGTCGGGCCTGTCGCCCACAAAGGACGTGGCGGCGCAGGCGGCGGCCGAAGTGAAAAAGGACTATCCCAAATTCAACGTGTACGTGGTTGACCCGCTCACGGCCACGGTTGGGCAGGGCGCGCTTGTAAGAATAGCTCTGCAATGCCGCAACGAGGGCAAAACGGCCGAAGAAACCTACAACCTGTGCGTGTCGCTGAGGAACCACATCCAGCACTTCATAGTTGCGGACGACCTCTCGTATCTGCGCAAGGGCGGCAGGGTAGGCATGGCCGCGGCGGTGTTCGGCGGAATGTTGAACATAAAGCCCATTCTGAGCTTTGACAAGCAGGGCAAGCTGTTCCCGCTGGCCAAAGTAAAGGGCACCAGAAAGGCGATATCCTTCATCAAGGAAAAACTGCAAACGGAGGGTCCCGACCCCACGTATAACCACCTGTTCATCGTGCATACCGACAACGAGCCCGTGGCAAACGAACTGGCCGAATACGTGCGCACCGAATTGGGGATAGAGCCCATAATGTGCATAATGGGGCCGGTTATCGGCTCGCATGTGGGCCCGGGCGCGTTTGCGCTGGGATATATATCCAAGAGCGAGAGAAACGACTTTTAAGAGGGAGGGTCCCAAGCGCAGGGCGTAGGTTCGCGCTTGGGACTTTTTACGGTTGCGGCGTGTATAAGTGTCGCATAGCTGTGTCAAGCTCCGCGCCGCTTTGGTCGTGTACGTCTATGTACACTCCCTGCAGACGGTGCTCGCTTTCCTTGCTCTGCTCGCTTCTACCCGCCGCTGAATTGCAGGGCCGTGACTGCGTAAAGGCGACGCTCCTTGTCTTGCTTGTTTCTGACCCGTTGCTAACTGCGTAAGGGCAGTTTCCCGTGGCTCCCTTTGAGTCAAGGGGAGCTGTCACCGATAGGCGACTGAGGGGATTGTCGCATTAAATTTACATACATATATTAATTTTTCTTTTTTATTTTGTCCCACCCACCCCCCCCAATATTGTTAACACAGTTCACAAAAATTTTCGTGCGGTTGCGCGCACTCACGCGAGCGAAGCGATGCTTTGCGCACCTTATAATAAATATTTCAAATAATAAGCCGCAAAATTTTTCGTGAGTTTGGGCGGCCAGCTTCTCACACGGCGTAAGGGCAACGCCGTGTTCGGTAAGGCTGGCGCCTTCGGTACGACACCGCTCGCGCCTTGAGCTATGCGCTCGCTCATCTCGCTCGGCACGCACAGCGCACTGTGCTGTGCTATGAAATGCCTCGCTCGTCCTTGCCGCCATTCTAGGGGCGCACATATTATATAATCGCGGCAATTCCCACCGCTGAGGCAAAAGTGTTTGCAAATTGGGTCTTGCTGCGCACGCGAGCGTTAGCGACGCTTTGCACACCGCATTATAAAAATTTCTATAATAAGGTGCAAAAAGCGTGGTTTTGCTTGCAACATAATTATTTAAAATAATAGCAACGCAAATTATCTTGCCTCCCTTTAGTAAGCGGGAGAGGCACCGTTCCCTTCCGTGGCTCCCTTTGAGTCAAGGGGAGCTGTCACCGATAGGCGACTGAGGGGATTGTCATTCAAGTTTGAAGTGCGGCAATTTCAATCAGGCGGTAACGCAATAAAGACACTATGCTCAAGCGTTATGCTTGCCCCCTCAGTCCGCTGCGCGTCCAGCTCCAGCGTAGCGGGTGATGGGAGGGGAAGTAAAAAGGCAACCGCCTCTCCCACCCGTCACTTCGTGACACCCTCCCCCGTCGGCGACGGAAGAGGGCAAGGGGAAGCTGTACCCAACCGCACGAAAATTATTGTGAACATTTTTAAAATAATAAAGGTCGCTGCGCGACAGATTCTTCGTCGGGCTTCGCCCGACTCAGAATGACATGGGGAAGGGGAGAGTTCGCCCGCGCAGAATGACAGGAGAAGAGAGGGCGAGTAGCCCTAAAACTCACGAAAAAGCGCAGGCACGGCCTGCCGAGCTTTTTGTGAATCGATAATAATTAACGTTGCAAGCAAAACCACGCTTTTGCGCAGCCCTCTCGCCAACGGCAAGGAAAAACCGTTGGCTCGGTCACCGCTCGCGCGGAACGGATGCGCTCGCTCATCTCACTCGGCACGCACAGCGCACTGTGCTGTGCTATGAAATGCCTCGCTCGTCTCAATTTGCGCATACCTGCGCCTGAGCGAGGTGAATGCCTGCGATTATATAATCGTGGGCCCTTAATAGATCGCAGGCAGAGGACGAGCAGCCCTTAAACTCACGAAAAATACCAAGCACGGCTTGCTTGGAATTTTTGTGAACCCAAAAGGAAAGTCATGTTAGGTACAATAATTTTAACCGCGATAAACGCAATTTTGCCCATAATACTGCTTATAGTTTTGGGCTATGCGTTAAAGCGCGTAAACTTCCTTTCAAAGGATTTCATAAAGACGGGCAACAAACTTGTGTTCAGGGTGTTGCTGCCGATAATGCTGTTTATGAATATCTACGACGCGGGCTGGGACGCCTTCCGCTGGGACTTGATACTCTACGCGCTGATTGTCATTTTGGTAATTTTCGGGCTGGGCCTTGCCACCTGTATTCCCGCCACGAAAAACCCGTCGCGCCGCGGCGTCATTTTGCAGGACACTTTCCGCAGCAACTTTGCCATAATCGGCACATCGCTCGCCGCGTCGCTCGCCGCGGGCAACCCCTCGGCCGGGGCGACGGTCGCGCTGTTGCAGGCCTTTTCCATTCCCATGTTCAATATCCTTGCCGTTATATCTTTGACGGTATTTGTGGCAAAGGAGGGGGACGTGAGTGAAAAACGCAGCTTTTTAAGCCGCGCAAAGTCCGTGCTTTTGGGGATAATCACCAACCCGCTGATAATAGCCGTGTGCGCGGGGCTTGCCTTTCTGGGCCTGCGCGCCGCAGAGACGGCCATGTTCGGCGCGGCCGCGTTCACGATAAAAAACAACCTCACATTTTTGTACTCCGCGCTCAGCCAGCTTAAAAACATAGCCTCCCCGTTCGCCTTGATAATTCTCGGCGGACAGTTTGAGTTTTCCGCGGTCAAGGGCATGTTCCGCGAGATAGCGGTGGGCACGGTGTGGCGCATAGTGCTGGCCCCGCTCTTGGGTTTGGGCGCCGCCGTCATCCTTACCCGCTACACGAACATCTTGCCCCTCGGCCCCGCCGAATTCCCCGCGCTGGTTGCGCTTTTCGGCTCGCCAGCGGCCGTTTCCAGCGCGATAATGGCGGCCGAGATGAAAAACGACGAGCAGCTCGCCGCGCAGTTGGTGGTGTGGACGAGCGTGGGATCCATCTTTACGATATTCACCATTGTGTGCATACTTATGTCCATGGGGCTCATCGCCGTGTGACCCCGGGGTACGATTTTTACGTGCAGGATTGATTGTTGACCGATAGAAAAACCGCAAAAAATTAAAAGGCTCCGCTTTACCGCGAAGTCTTTTTTTTGCGCCCCGCCATGTCCGCGCGCCGGCAGGGTTTTACGTGCTTTGCAAGTTTTGAACCGAGCAGCAGCGCGACGGTTATTTTTAGCGCGTCCGGCACGATGTAGGGCACAACGCACATAAGGAGCGCCGCTCCCAAGCCGATAGGACCCTGTTTTTGCGCGTACACCGCCATAAACCACGCCGTGCCGAAGGCGTAGCACACGGCCAGCCCCAAGACCATGGACAGGGCAAGCACAACTTTGCTTTTGCCCGCGATAACTTCCATTGCCCACATAATCAGGGCGGAGAACAAAAATCCCGCAATGTAGCCCCCCGTTATGCCGAAAAGCGCGGCCGCGCCCCCCTTAAATCCCGCAAAAACGGGTGCGCCCATAAGCCCGAGCAGCAAATAGCACAGCACTGCCGCCGACCCCCGCCTGCCGCCGAGCACGGCAACCGACAAAAATACCGCAAAGGTCTGCAGGGTAAACGGAACGGTGGCGGGTACGGAAATCTGGCTGCAGACGCAGATGATCGCGGTGAGCATAGCTATGTAGGCAATGTCGGTAGCCAAACTTTTTTTCATAAACCACTCTCCCAAAAAACAAAATCCCGTTCAGTATATCCCTTTTTCGGGCAAATTGCAACCGCGGCGGGAAAAAAAGCAAAAGCGTTTTGGGCAAAATTTTCTTTGACATTATTTTGCGGACCTGTATAATATATTCTGATGGAAAACGCAAAGCCCAAAAAAATGCTGTGGGTGGTGGCTGCGCTCGCGTGGCCGACCATGCTGGAACAGCTTATGCAGACCGCGGTGCAGTACGTGGACACCGCCATGGTGGGATCCCTCGGCACGAGCGCAACGGCGGCCGTGGGCTCCACCTCAACCGTAAACTGGCTGATAGGCAGCACCGTTTCGGCGATAGGCGTGGGTTTTTTGGCGTATATATCCCAGGCTTTGGGGCGCGGGGAGGAGCAAAACGCCCGCCGGGCGTCTGCGCAATCGGTGTTGGCGGCGCTGGTTTCGGGCATAGTTTTCACCGCTTTGGCAATGGGTTTAAGCCCCTTTGTGCCCGTGTGGATGAGGGTGGACGCGGCTATCCGCAGCGCGGCTTCAAGCTATTTTCTGATACTCTATTCCACTATGCTTTTCCGTGCGGCGAACATAATTTTCGGCACGGTTTTGCGCGCCGCGGGCGACACTAAAACTCCGATGTTCGCGGGGCTTGCGGTCAACGTCGTCAACATTGCGCTCAATTATTTTTTGATATATCCCGTGCGCACGGCGGTGATTTTCGGCAGGGAAGTGGTCCTGCACGGCGCGGGCTGGGGGATAAACGGAGCGGCTGCGGCCAGCGCGATTGCCTACGCTTTGGGCGGGATAGCCGTAACGCTCGCCCTTTTAAGGCACAAGACGGTTTCCTTTAAAGGCTACAGCATAAAGCCCGACGTCTCCGTGTTAAAGCCCTGTCTTAAGGTGGCTTTTCCCAACATGGTGCAGCGGTTTTTGATTTCTTTCGGCTACGTTGCCTTTGCCTCCATGATAAATTCGCTGGGCAAAGTCGCTTCGGCGGCGCACACGGTTGCCAACACGGTGGAGTCGGCGTTCTATATCCCCGGTTGGGGCATGCAGACGGCGGCCGCCACGATTGCGGGCAACAGCTGGGGCGCGGGGGACGAAAAAAGGCTGAAAAGCCTTGTAAAAACGACGTGTTTGGCGGAGTTTGCCCTGATGGTTGTATCGGGCGGCGCGCTCTTTTTTGCCGCGCCCTATCTTGCGGGGATATTTTCGTCCGACGGCGAAGTGATAGGCCTCTGTTCGTCCGTCCTAAAGATGGTTGCGTTCTCCGAGCCGTTCTACGGTATAGCCATAGTGCTGGAGGGCGTTATGCAGGGGGTGGGCAACACTAAGACGCCCTTTGTATTCAACGTTTTGGGAATGTGGGGCATACGCATTCTGGGCACGTTTTTGTTTATCCGTTTTTGGAACGGCGGACTTGTTTCGGCGTGGGGCTGCATGATAGCCCACAACGTGTTCCTGTTTTTAAGTTTTGCCGTGCTCTATTTTTCGGGCAAGTGGCGGCCCCGCACCCGGCTTTTGTCGGGCGGGGAGTGAGTTTATCCGCGTACGTCCCCTCCGTAAAATATGCCGCGCAAAAACGCTATGCGTTCCTCTATGCTCTTTTTGGCGGAGGAACTTTTTATTTTTATGTCGTAGCCGTGCATGGTGCCCTCCGTCTGCCGCAATACGACGCTGTTTCCCGCCGAGGCGAGCGCGTTGGCATAGCCTGTTCCCTCGTCCCTGAGGCAGTCGTGTTCGGCCGTCTCCACGTATGCGGGCGGCAGCAGGGAGAGGTCCGTATATTGCGGAAGCCGTTGCCCGCCGAGAAAATATTTCCACATACGTCCGTTGAGTTGTGCGTTCCACATGGGTGAGTCGATGTATTTTTGCATGGACGGGGTGCGCGGGTTGTCCTCTATTACGGGATAAATAAGCATCTGCCCGCACAGGCGGCCCGTCCCCCGCGTCCGGCGGGCGAGGGTTGCGGCCAGCCAGGCCCCCGCGCTGTCCCCGCCCGCGGCTATGCGGTTTTTGTCTATGCCGAGGCCGTCCGCGTTCGAAAAGGCATAGTCCAGCGCGGCGGCGCAATCGTTAAGAGCCGCGGGATATTTGTGCGCGGGCGCGAGGGAGTAGTTTACAAACAGCACTTTGCAGGGCGCGCGCAGGGCATATATGCGGGCGAGTGCGTAGTGATAGGGGGCGGCCTGCAGAATAAACCCGCCGCCGTGGAAGTATAAAAGGCAGGGCAAAACCCCGTCCGCGGGGCCGATCAGCAGCGCGTTGTTTTTGCCGTTTTGGCCGTATATGTTGAGTTTTTTAAAGGTGAGCCCGCTCTTTTTGCCGTTTCCCTTGGGCAGCAGCCGCAAAACGAGGTTGGCGGCAGGCAGGGTAAACCTGTTCAGCGGCGGACGGAAGCGGGAGTAGGGGAAGAGCTCCCCGTCTATGGGATATTTCATACGTCCCCATTGTAACACGAAAGGCGCCCGCAGGCAACAAAAACACGCAAAACGTGCGCAAATGCAACATCTTGTCTTATTCCGTTGACATTTTCCGCGTGAAATTATATAATGAGGTACGGCTTGCCCGCCTCATATTTTTAAAAAAGGCGCAAACAGTCCGCATATTGCGGGCAAAATAAGTGTGAACGCGGCGGGCGTTTATGGGGGAACCGCAGATGGACCGTATAAAAAAACTATATAAAAACTGCGGTTTCACGCTTGCGGAATTGCTGATAGTGGTTGCGCTCGCCTCCGTTTTGGCGGCGCTGGGCGCGGCGTTTATCAATCCGCGCGGGCTTGAGGGAGCGAACAACGACAACAATGCCAAGACGATAGCCGTTGCCGTACAGGGCAGGCTTGCCTCGATGAGCGGCGGCGGGCTGGCAAAGACCCGCACCATGGGCGTGTCCGCGGAAGGCGGGGGCGAAGGCGGCTACCGCTACGTATTCAGCTACGCGGTGCAGAGCGAAAGCGTTGCGCGCAATCCCGAGATGGACGAACTTCTCCCCGCGGGGGCGGCCGACCAATCCGTCGCCGAAGGCTTTTTTGCCGTGGGGTTTTCCTCCGTCAGCGGCGCCGTGGGGGAGGCTTTCTGGAGCGGCAAAATTTTTAGGGAGACCACCGCCGGATATCTTGCTTCTCTTGCGGGCGATCCCGCGGGGCGCAGGGCCGAAGGCGTGGGTTACTGTTCGGGGGACGCGGACGGGGGAATTTTGGCGGCGGAGACGCTGCCCGTTCCCGCGATAACTCTCTCCGACGGCGAAAATTTAACCCTGTCGATATATCTGCCTAAGGCGGAGGACGGAAAGGCAAGCGGGCGCCTTGCGGTGCGCGTGTGCCTCGAGGACGCGGAAGGGCTGGTTTACGGCGCGGTAAAAGACGGGGCGGGCAACACGGTATATCCCGCTCTCACTCCCGACGACACTGCGGTGTACAGGTCCTATTCCTACGGCGGAAACGCGGTAGACCAAAGTCTGCACGGCGTGGTTGCGGGGGAATATTATAAGATAATTCTGAATTGCGGCGGCGAGGGCAATTTGGCCTACGCCCATTTGGCGGACGCGGGCGGCGCGCCTTCTGCAAATCCCCCCGCGGGCAAATTTTCCGACTGGGCGGCGCGCACCAAGGCTTTTGCCGGGAATACGGGCGGCCATCCCTGCGGGTTTACCGCGGGCGGGCCCGTGCGCGTGACGGTAACGGTGTTTTGTCTTGCGGAGGACGGCGGGATAAACCGCGCCTGCGTTCCCCGCAGCAGTTCGTTGATATTCGATAGCCGCTCCGCGGCGGACGGCGGAACGGCGGGGGCGTAAGTTGATTAAACCTGTTTGCAAAAACTTTAAGCGCGGCGCCTCTCTGGCGGTTGCGCTGATAATATTTTTAGTCTGCGCTTTGGCGGGTTCTCTGGCGCTGGCTACGGCTTCGGCAAACGCGGGGCGGTATGCGGGCGGCAAGCGGGACGGACAGTCCTACTACACCGTCACATCGGCGGCCCTGCTTCTGGCGGACATATTCGACGGAATGGAGTACGGGCTGGACAACGTGGTTTTTTTTGAGACGCAGCCTGCCGAGGACGGGCAGGACTACGCTTGCGGGCTGAACATATTCAAGCGTGGCACCCTCCCGCAGGACGGCATAACGGATTTGTCGGAGTGCGGGCGGACTTTCGGTATTCCGCACGCCGCGGACGAGAGCCCGCGCCTGTACGCCGCGAGGGAAGATATGGCGGCAAGCTCCATGGCGGAGCTTATCGGGTTGCGGTGCGACAGTCTGGCGCCCCGCCTCTCGATACCGCAGGAGTGGTACGAGCGGATGGGGGGCAATCCCTACGAAGGCAGCCCGACGCCCGACGCGGTCGTGCAGAATTTTACGGTGGGCGCGGAGGGGCTTGAAGAAGTGACGGTTTCGCTGCAAATGGAGGGCAGTTACAATCTCACCTTCCTGCTTGCGGCGGGCGGCGGCGAGCCGTATGCCGTAAAAATGTACTGGGAGGCCACCGTGGAGGAAGACGTGCAAACTTCCCGCGGCGGTCAGACGGGCGAGACCGTGACCCGCACCAAGAGCTTGAAAGTAAAGTGGGAAAAGAAAAACATAACGATGTCCCGCACGGAAATATAGGGGAGGGCGGCTATGCGCAGAATAACTGAAAAATTGCGCTCCGAAAAGGGCGAAACGCTGGCGGAAATTCTCGTGGCCGTGCTCGTGGCCGCGCTCGGCTGCCTTGTGGCGGCTGTTACGCTTTCGGCGGCGTTCAGATTGAATCTCTTTGCGAAGGAGAGCGACCAAAACTACTACGGGGCCGTCACCGAAACGGAAAACGGCGGGCCTTCGGGCGAAAATTTAAACGTGTATATAACGGGCGAGGACGGAAGCGTCGTCGAAGCCGAAACCGACAGGTACGGCGGCGGGTTTACGTCCTACCGATTAGGGGAGAGCCGATGAAAAAGCTGCTTAAAAGCAACGGCGTAACGTTGGCGGAAACGCTGGTGGCGGCGGGAGTTCTGGCCCTTTTTGTGGCGATTGCCGCGGCGGGGCTGGCTTCTGCGTGGGCGTCGGGCGGGCAGATTGCCTCGTCGGGCCGCGCGGCCGCGCTCGGTTCGGACGTGATGGAGATTGTCTGCGGCGAGCTGCGCTACGGCTCCAACTTCGGCGGCGGGGGGGACAGCATAACGCTGGACAGCTCCTCCTACGGCGAAAACTGCACCATCACCCTCGACGGCGGCGAGCTGGTGGTGATAAGCGGTTCGGAGTTTTACCGCCCCCTCGGCAGCGTAGTCTACGGGGACCTTGCGGTGGGCGCGCTCACCTTTACGATAGGCGGCCCGTCCGTGGACATATCGGTGGAAATAGTGGATAAAAGCGGGTCCCCGCTGTGGAAAAACAGCGCCGCGGTGGTGCCGCTTTGCAATAAACTCGCGGCATAGGCAAACAATATTTTCGGGGCTGAAAAATGCAAAAAAGACAAGCTAAAGAAAGGATACTCATAGTTGACGACTCGGAGATGAACCGCTCCATTCTTGCCGACATGCTGTCCGACGAATTTGAGACGGAGGAGGCCGAGGACGGGGAGGCGGCGCTTGCCGTGCTCGCGGGCGGGGCGGACAGGTTTTCGCTCGTCCTGCTCGACATAGTCATGCCCAAAGCCGACGGTTTTGCCGTGCTCGCCGAGATGAAAAAGAGGGGCATGATGGAGGATTTGCCCGTGATTATGGTTTCCTCCGAAACGGCTTCGGAACAGATAGAAAGGGCGTACGAGCTTGGCGCGACGGACTTTATCATGCGGCCGTTCGACGCCTCCATAGTCCACCGCCGCGTGCTCAACACCATATTTTTGTACGCGAAACAGCGCAAACTCGTGGGGATAATCGAGGAGCAGATACGCGAAAAGGAACAAAACAGCAGCGACATGGTTGATATTTTGAGCCATATCGTGGAGTTCAGAAACGGCGAGAGCGGCCTGCACATACGGCACGTGCGCGCCCTGACGGCTTTTTTGCTGAGAAGGCTCATAAAAAAGACCGACCGCTACCCCGTTTCCGAACAGGATATCCCCGTCATAAGCATGGCCTCGGCCCTGCACGACATAGGCAAGATAGGGATAGACGATAAGATACTCAACAAGCCCGGCAAACTCACCGAAGAGGAGTACGGGGTGATGAAAACGCACAGCATGATAGGTGCGAACATGCTGCAGGAGCTGAGCGTAAACGGCGGCAACCCCATAGTGCGCTACGCATACGAGATAAGCCGCTGGCACCACGAGAGGTGGGACGGGAGCGGCTATCCCGACGGATTAAAGGGGGACGATATCCCCATTTCCGCCCAGATAGTCGCCATAGCCGACGTGTACGACGCACTGACTTCCAAGCGAGTGTACAAGCCCGCGTTTTCCCACGGCGAGGCGATGAAGATGATACTTTCGGGGCAGTGCGGAGCCTTTAATCCCCTGCTTTTGGAGTGTTTGTCGGAAGATTTCGGGGGCATAAGGCAGGCGCTCGCGGCGAGCGGCGCCGAAACCGCCGCGGAGGACATAAAAAGAAGGCTCGGTCCTCTCCCCTCGGCGAGGCAGGCCGCTTCGGACCGCACCTTAAAACTTTTGGACTACGAGCGGATGAAGTTCAACTTCTTTGCCGAACTGAGCGAGGAGATACAGTTTGAATATACCGCGGCGGACGACCTGTTCAAGCTCTCGCCGTGGGGGGCGAAAAAGCTGGGCGTGCCGCAGGAAGTGGTTAACCCCGCCGCCGATCCCGCCTTAAAAGAGGCGTTCGGCGTGAGCGGCTGGTTTAAAAAATTTGAATCGCTGATACAAAAAACTTCGCCCGCCTCGCCCGAATTCAAGCACGAGTGCGAACTGCCGATAGGCGGCGCGCGGAGGTGGTACAACATATTCATACGCGTGTTCTACTCCGACGCGGGGGCCGCGGAGGGCGTGATAGGCAAGATTATGGACGTGCACGACACCCACCTTGCAATGAGCGAACTCAAAGAAAAGTCCATACGCGACCCGCTGACGGGGCTTTTGAACCGCGAGGGCGCGGCCGAGGAGCTGAAGCACAAATTCAATAATTTCCCCGCGCACAAATACGCCGTGGCGGTGTTCGACGTGGACAAGTTTAAAAACGTAAACGACGAAAACGGCCACATGTTCGGCGACAGGGTGCTTAAGGAAGTGTCCGAAAGGCTGGTGCACGGCACGCGCGTGCACGACGTCTGCGCGAGGATAGGCGGCGACGAGTTTTTGATAGTTTTCGACTACGTTACGGAGCTGCGGCCCATAATCGCCCGCGTGTTTAAGACGATCTGCGGGGAAGTGGACGGCTGCGAAGTGACGGTCAGCATGGGCGTCGCCGAAATGACGGAGAGCGGGCAGACGTACGAGGAACTGTTTAAACTGGCAGACGCCGCGCTGTATGCGGCGAAGGAAGCCGGACGGGGCGCCTACGTGTTCGCTTCGGATATAAAAAATATCGTCCCGCACGGGGGACAAACGGAAGGTGGAGAGTGAATCTCGAAGAATGTTACTTAAAACTCGGCGGGGACTATGCGGGCGTTGTCGGCAGGCTGCGCAGCGAGCGGCTGGTGCAAAAATTTCTGCTTAAATTCCCGCAGGACGGAAGCTACCGGCTTTTGCTGAAGTCGGTTGGGGAGGGCAACGCGGCCGAAGCGTTCCGCGCCGCCCACACCATAAAGGGCATGTGCCAGAATCTCGGCTTTACCGCCCTTGAAAAATCGTCGTCGGCCCTTACGGAAGCGCTGCGCGGGGGGAGTCTCGCGGAATGCGGCAAGTACCTGCCCGCCGTGCGCGCGGATTATGAACGCACCGCGGGGGCGATAGCCGAATTTGAAAAATCATTGCAGGGCTGAGTTTCGGCCGCGCGGCCCCGGGGTAAAAGGTTATGCCTGAAAAAAAACATACGGTAAAAAACTTTTTTAAAAAAATAAAACAGATAATAGTGGGCAGGAACAACATAGTCGCCACGCTGATAATAACGCTCGTAGTGCTCGCGGGGATTATAACGGCCTATTTTTGCTGCGACGACATAGTGCGCAGCCGCGGCATGGACCAGTTCGACGACGCCATGAATACCGTTGTGGACCAGATAAATTCCAAATTCCAGCGGGACGGGGAAGTGTTGGCTTCCCTTGCCGAGATAGTGTCGGGGTCGGACGCCTTTTTGAGCGCGGAGCCCGACAAGGACAAGCTGCGCGCGACGCTGTTCGAGCTTAAGCCCCTGCAGCAGTCCATGAGGCTGAGGATCCTTTTGCCCGACGACACGGTTATTTTGCCCGACGACTCGATGTCGGTTGTGGATACGCACCGCTTCAAGTTTGCCGAGGAGGCGCGGGAGGAGCATATTTCGGGCAGGCTCAACAGCCGCATAGACGAGTATGCCGACATCCAGATTATAGCCCACTTCGTGCCGATCGAAAGGGAGGGGCAGATTGTGGCCATGCTCTACGGCGTGACCCCCCTTTTCCGGTTGCCCTCAACGCTGCGCATAGACAACGTATATAACTCCAACGCGAGCGTTTTGATTTTCGACGTGAAGAGCGAGGGGAAAGAGACCATAATGGACACCTGGCACGTCGCGAACAGGGACCCCGTCACGGGCGAGCCCGTTTACGATTCGTCCTACGTGCTCCAATCGCTGTACGACTACGGGTTCAGGCAGACAGACGGCAAGTCGTCCGCGGAAATACAGAAAGATATCCTGAACCTGCAAAAGGGCTATTCGCGGATCAAATCGCAGAGCACGGGGGAATGGCTGTATTTTTATTATTCGCCCGCGGGCGGCGCCGTAAAGGACCAGTGGGAGATATGCATAGTCGTGTCCGAGGAAGCGGCGTTCGGCAGCGTGGGACAGGTGCGCACGGTGTTTATAGTGGTGGGCGTGCTGTACGCGGCGGCCCTTGCGGCGTATTTCTTCTTCGTGCGATACAATTCGGGAAAGGCCGTGCAACAACAGGTGGAGAGGGCCTTGCTCGAGGAAAAACTCCACAAGGCGGAGGCGGCCGAACGCGCCAAAACGCTGTTCCTTTCGAACATGTCCCACGACATAAGGACGCCGATGAACGCCATTTTGGGCTACACCGCCCTCGCGGAGACCAACATAGACAACAGGGAGCGGGTGCAGGACTACCTGAAAAAGATTCTTTCGTCGGGCAACCATCTGCTTTCGCTGATAAACGATATACTCGACATGTCGAGGATAGAGAGCGGCAAACTGAACATAGAGGAAAAGGAGTGTACGATATCGGATATATTCCGCGACATGAGGAATATCATCCAGACGCAGATGAAGAGCAAACAGCTCAACTTCTATATGGACACCCTCGACGTGATAGACGAAAACATATATTGCGACAAACTGCACGTGAACCAGGTGCTCCTCAACCTCTTGTCCAACGCCATAAAGTTTACGCCCGCGGGCGGGTCGGTTTCCCTCACCGTACGGCAGAAGGCGGGCGCGCCGCAGGGCTACGGCGCCTACGAGATACGCGTAAAGGACACGGGCATAGGCATGAGCCCCGAGTTTGCGGTGCATATATTCGAGCCGTTCGAGCGGGAGCGCACCTCCACGGTGAGCGGCATACAGGGCACGGGTCTCGGAATGGCGATAACCAAGAGCATAGTGGACGCCATGGGCGGCGACATACGCGTGGAAACGCAGAAGGACAAGGGCACCGAGTTTATAATAAATCTCCGTTTCCGCCTGCAACAGGGCGACGCGCGCCCCGCGGCGATACAGGAGCTCAAGGGCTTGCGCGCGCTGGTGGTGGACGACAGCTTCGACACCTGCGACAGCGTCTGCAAGATGCTCGTGCGCATAGGCATGCGGCCAGAGTGGTCGCTGCACGGCAAGGAGGCCGTTCTCCGCGCGCAGCAGGCCGTGGAACTGGGCGACGAGTTTGCGGTGTACATTATTGACTGGGTACTGCCCGATTTGAGCGGCTTCGAGGTGGTGCGGCAGATAAGAAAGACGGTCGGGGAGGGCGTGCCCATAATAATTATAACGGCGTACGACGTTTCCGCCATAATAGAGGAGGCGCGCGGCATAGGCGTTACGGCCTACTGCAACAAGCCCATTTTCCTCTCCGAACTGCGCGACACGCTCGTTTCGGCCATAGAGCGCGGCAACAAGCCCGCGGAGGAGAGCGTCATAGCCACCGACGAGGAGATACGGGCCTTTACGGGCAAGAGAATACTTCTCGTCGAGGACAACGAACTCAACCGCGAAATTGCCGAGGAACTTTTGGTTGAAAGCGGCTTCGGCGTGGATACGGCCGAAAACGGGCAGGTTGCCGTGGACAAGGTTTCGGGCTCGGCGGAAAACCCCTACGACCTCGTGCTCATGGACATACAGATGCCCGTCATGGACGGCTACGAGGCCACTAAGGCGATAAGGTCCCTCGGGGACGAAAAACTTGCCTCGGTGCCCATAGTGGCGATGACGGCAAACGCGTTTGCCGAGGACAGGGAGAAGGCAAAGCAGTGCGGAATGAACGCGCACATTGCCAAGCCGATAGATATCCCGCAGCTTCTCGCCGCGCTTAAATCTCTGTTATTATAACCAAAAAGATAAACTTACGCGGGCGACCGCAAAGGGGAAGGGTATGGAATATTTACGTTTGGGAGACATACTCGTAAAGGACGGCGCAATCACGCCTGAACAGCTCGCAGGGGCGCTGGAAATACAAAAGACGAGCAAACGGCGCCTCGGCACGATACTCATAGAAGAGGGAATAATCGACGAGCAGCGGCTCATAAAGGCGCTCGAGATACAGCTCGGCATAGATTTTATCGACCTCACCGCGGTAAAGATACCCGTCGAACTGGCCGCCGTAGTGCCGCAGAGCATTGCAAAGCGCCATTCGGTGGTGCCCGTCAAGGTTACGGGGGAGGAGCTGACCGTCGCCATGGCCGACCCGCTCAATTTTGTTGCGCTGGAGGAGGTCCGCACGGCGACGCGCAGGCACGTGATTCCCAAAATCGCCGCAACCTCCGCCGTGGAGGACGCAATAACCGCGCTGTACGGCAACGAGGACGCGGCGCGGGCGATAGAGGAGATGAAGCTCGACGGCGCGGGCACGGCCCCCGTTAGCGTAAAGGGCGAGGATATAGCCGGGGACGCGGACGCGGCTCCCGCGGTGCGGCTGGTGAACTCCATTCTGGAGAGGGCGGCAAACGACGGGGCGAGCGACGTGCACTTTGAGCCCCGCGCGGGCGAAGTGGCGGTGCGCATGCGCGTGGACGGCAAACTCCGCACCGTGCTGTCCGTGCCCGAAGAATTGAAACGCACCCTCGTGTCAAGGATAAAAATAATGGGCGGCATGGACATAGCCGAGTCCCGTATTCCGCAGGACGGCCGCGCCAACATCATAGTGGACGGCAGGGAAATAGACCTGCGCATATCCACGTTGCCCGCCATGTACGGCGAAAAGGCGGTAGTGCGGCTGCTGGACAAGTCCGCGCAGCTTTTGAACGCGCGCGCCCTCGGCATGGACGGGGACGACCTTAAAAAGTATGACAGCCTGCTGGCCTCCGCGCACGGCATGCTTTTAATCGTCGGGCCTACGGGCTCGGGCAAATCTTCCACTATGTACGCGATGATCCGCGCGCTCAACTCGGAAGAGACCAATCTCGTCACGCTGGAGGACCCCATAGAGTACGACGTGGAGGGGGTAACGCAGGTGCAGATAAACGAAAAGACGGGGCTCACGTTCGCCAACGGGCTGAGGGCCGTTTTAAGGCAGGACCCCGACATAATAGCGATAGGAGAGATCCGCGACGCGGAGACGGCGGCAATAGCGATACGCTCGGCGATAACGGGGCACCTCGTTTTGTCCACGGTGCATACCAACGACTCGCTCTCCGCCATAGACAGGCTTGCGGACATAGGCGTGGAGCCCTATCTGATAGCCGACGCGCTCAACGGCGTTATCTCGCAGAGGCTGGTGCGCAAAATATGCCCCTACTGCAAGGAGGAATATGCGCCCGGGGAGACTGAGCTGGCGGCGTTCGGCCTGCGCGGGAAAAAAGACGTAAAATTTTACCGCGGCGCGGGCTGCCCGCACTGCTATCACACGGGCTATTCGGGGCGCACGGCCGTCTTTGAAATTTTGGTTTTGGACAGGGCCGTAAAGAGGGCCATAGCGGAGGGAAAGCGCGCCGCGCAGCTTGAAGAAGTTGTGAAGGGCACGGGCTTTTCCGCCATCGCGGAGGGCTGCCGCAGGCTGGTGCTCGGCGGCGTGACCACCGCAAAAGAGGCGATGGGCGTTTTGAACCTCACCGTCAAGTAAAAATAAAAAAACAGGGCAAAGGAGGGGCGCATGCAGACGTTCAAATACCGCGCGGTGGCAAAAGACGGCCGCAAGGTAAAGGGCAAAATCGACGCCTACGACGAATTCGAGGCGATAAATTCAATACGGAAAACGTACCCCGTAGTTGAATTTGTCAAGCCCGTAAAGGGCCGCGGCCTGCATATAGATTTAAACGAACCGCTGTGGGTAAGCAACAAGACGCTCGCCCTCACCGCGGGCCGCTTTGCCATAATGTTGCAGGCGGGGATCCCCGTCGCCCGCGCGGTAGAGCTGATTGCCGTACAGTGCGGCGACAGGCTGATGCGCAGATATCTCACCGCCGCCTCTAAGGACGTCGCCGCGGGCTTTTCGCTTGCGGACGGGCTGCAGAGAAACGGCAAAAAAATCCCCCCCGTATTTATCGAAACGGTGCGCGCGGGGGAGGAATCGGGCACGATAGAGCAGTCTTTCAAGAGCCTTGAAACGTATTACTCCCGCATAAACAAGATGCAGACCAAGGTGCGGCAGGCTTTGACCTATCCCGCCATAGTGCTCGCCCTCGCCATAGTCGTCATAGCGGTAATAATGACGGTGCTCGTGCCCACGATGACCGAAACGCTGCTGTCTTTCGGCTCAGAGCTGCCCGCGGTTACGAAGGCGCTCATAGCCGTGTCGGGCTTCTTCAAAAACTATTGGTACGCCGTGCTCGCCGCGCTGGCCGCGGTTATTGCGGGGTTAACGCTGTACGGAAGGACGGAGAGGGGCAAACTCAACTTTTCGAAACTGAAAATAAAGATGCCCGTAACGGGCAAAATAGCAAAACACAACGCCGCCGCGCAGACGGCAAACACCCTTGCGACCCTCCTCGACGCGGGAATGTCCCTTACGAAGGCTCTCGGCATAGCCGCCCGCGTTTCGAGCCTGCGCTGCGTGGGGGCGGAACTCGGCGGGGCGATAGCCAAAATAGAAAACGGCATGAGCCTCGGAGAGGCGCTCGCGGACGCGCTGTATATCCCCCCCATGCTGGTTGAAATGATAGCCGTGGGGGAGACGTCGGGCAACCTTTCCGAAGCCCTGCGCACGGCGGGACTGTACTATTACGAGGAGGCGACGGCGGCTTCGGACGCGGCTATTGCCGTGCTGGAACCTGCCATCACCGTGGTTTTGGGCCTCATCGTCGCTTTTGTGGTGATAGCGATTTACGTGCCCATGTTCTCCATGAGTTCGGGCGCGGGCATGGCGTATTGACGCCCGTCCCCTAAAAAAACCGGAAAAAACGCTGCTTTATCTCTGCGGCGGACAATAGATCAATCTTTCTTTAAAGGAGAAACAGCAATGCTTAAAAGGAACAGAAAGGGCTTTACGCTGGCAGAACTTCTGATAGTGGTTGCCATAATAGCCGTACTCACCGCCATAGCCGCGCCGATATTCGCCACGTCGCTTTCAAAAGCGAAAAGCGCCACGCGTGACGCAAACGTGAACGCGGTGCGCTCCACGGCGATAGTGACCATTTTTGAAGAGTCCGACAAATATCTCGGCGCGGAATACGTCGTCAAGCCGTTCAATTCGGAGGAGCCCGAAAGGCTGTGCTGGATAGTTACGGCGGACGTAAACCAACGCGGGGAAATTTCCAACGTGAAGATACACAAGGGGAATTCCGCCGACTACGGGGCAAACTATCCCAAACTCGGCGCGGGGAACACGTCGGGCGTAAACGAGGCGGACGGCATACACTACGTTGCCGTGTACATAGACCAGGCGGCGGTCACGTCCGAATAAAATAAAAAGGAAATAAAAGAATATGTTAAAGAGAAGTAAAAAGGGCTTTACGCTGGCGGAACTTCTGATAGTGGTTGCCATAATAGCCGTGCTCACCGCCATAGCGGCGCCGATATTCGCCACTTCGCTCTCCAGGGCGCAGAACGCCACGCGGGACGCAAACATCAACGCGGTGCGCTCCACGGCCATCGCAAAAATACTCGACGACCCCGAAACGTACACGGGCGCAAAGTACAACGTCAGACCGTTTTACAACACGGGCGCAGACCCCCGTCTGTGCTGGATAGTCACCGCCGACGTAAGCTCCACGGGAGAAATGTCCAACATAAAAATTTATCCCGGGGACAGGCACACCTATACGGACGGCAAATATCCCACTTTGAGCGTCGAAAACAGGGGGCTCGCCAACCTGTCGGAAGGCGTGTACTATATCTCGGTGTTTATAACCGTCACCGACGTTTCCGCTTCGGGCTGACGGCGCGTCTGCGGGCGGGCAGGAGATAGATATGTATTTGAAGTTGCCTCTTGCGGCGGATATCTTTGTTTTGGCAATCCTCTTCGTGTTCGGAGCGTGCATGGGCAGTTTTATAGACTGCGCTGCGGGTCGCCGCGTCGCGGGGGAGAGCTTTTTAAAGGGCAGAAGCCGCTGCGTCTCCTGCGGAGCCGCGTTGGGAGCCTTGGAGCTTATACCCATATTCAGTTATATATTTCTGGGCGGCAAGTGCCGCCGTTGCGGCGCGCCCATTCCCGTAAGGTGTCTTTTCTGCGAGCTTATAACGGCCCTCGTTTACGTCGCCGTTTACCTCGTCTACGGCTTCGGGTTTATAACGCTGGAATATATCGCGCTGGTTTCCGCCCTGATTGCCGTCGCGCTTATAGACTACGATTCGTTTGAAATTCCCGACGGGCTCGTGCTGTTCGGCGCGGTGCTGTTCGGCCTGTTCCTCTATCCGCACGGCGGCGGGGAACGGCGGGCGGCGGAAGGGATGGCGGCCGCGCTCATATACGGCGGGGGCATGCTTTTAATCTCCATAGCCATGGACGCGGCGCTCAAAAAGGAGACGCTCGGCGGCGGGGACGTAAAGCTGATAGCCATGCTCGGCCTGTACACGGGGCTGTGGGGCGGACTGCTGATGATAATCGTCGCCTGCATTGCGGGGCTGGCGTTCGCCTTTGCCCGAAGGAGCGGCAAGGGGCAATTCCCGTTCGGGCCCGCGATAGTCGCGGCGGCGGTATTTACCCTGCTTTTCGGCAGGCCCGTAATAGATTTTTATTTATCTTTGGTTACTTAAAAAGGAGAACTGTATGAAAAACTGCGTCGGTTTCGATATAGGGAGCCTTGCGGTCCACGTTGCCGTGGTGAAAAACGGCAAGGTGACGGCGGGGATCAACGCCGCTCACGGCGGCCTTGCGGAAGGGGGCGCCGTAAAGTCCTTCGCGGATATGGCGGAATTTTTAAAGACGCTCCGCCGCACTGAAAAATTGCCTGCGCGCAACGCGGCTCTCGTGCTGCCTGCGGGGCAGTATTATTGCAGGCGGTTCGAAATTGCCGCCGCCACGCGGGAACAGATGACGTTCAACCTTCCCTACGGGTTCAGGGACTATATAACGGACGGCAAGGAAAACTATTTTTTCGACTGCGTGTTGCTCGGTTCGGGGCAGAGGGAGGACGGCACGCCCTACATGGAAGTGTTTGCCGCCGCCGCGCGCAAGGAAACGATAAAAAACTACGTCGGCATGTTCGGGGAGGCGGGGTTTAAACTGAAAACCGTGATCCCGCCCGAATTTGCCTACGCCAACCTTTTAAAGCGGGCGGCAACCGTCCACCGCCACGGCATAATGGATATCGGGCAAAACTCGGTGCGGCTCTATCTCTATAACGGGGACGCTTCGGTGAGCGTGCGCACGGCGGGCTACGGCGGCCCGGGCGAAAGTTACGCTTCGGCCGCGCTGGAAATTTTAAAGGCGGTGAATTTTTACCGTTTCAGCAGCGGGGAAGCGCTCGAACATCTGCACTGCTGCGGGGGCGGCGTCCACAACGCGGAGTTTATGGATACCCTGCGCAAGGCTTTGCCCCTGCCGCTTGACGATCTTTCCGAATTTCCGGAGGTAAGCGCGCAAACGGACGCGGCCTCCGTAGCGGCAGCCGCAGGCGCCGCGCTGCAGTGAGGAGCTTACTTATGTTGTTTGATAAAAAAAAGGCGGGTATAAGGCCCGCAAAGACATTTAAAAAAGATACCCTGAATCTCTGCGTAAGGGAAAAGAACGGGCTTTCGGCCCGCGGGCTGGCGCTGTTTTTCTCCCTGCTGTTCATAGTTTTGGCGGCGGCGGGATTCTTGGGCGCCTATCTGCCCTATACCGCGCTGAGAGAAAAGGAGAGGCGGCTGGAAGCGGAAAACGCCGCCGTGCAGGAGCTTAAAGACTATGTGTCCGACGGGGAGCTTGCGGACGTGCGCGAGGAGTACAGGAGATACGTTATGGAAAATTTCCCCGAAACGGCGGATTTGGACGCGGCGTTCGGGCTGCTCGGGGACGCGGTTTTCGGCAAGGGCAAGGTTGAACGCGCGTCGCTTTCGGGGAACGTCCTTTCGCTGACGGTCACTGGCGTTGCGGCAGCCGACGTGGAGACGCTGCTTAGTGACGTGCGCGGCAGCGGGGCGGCGGAGAGCGTGGCCGTGACGGGCACGGAGCTCGGCGCGACGGGCACGACGCTCAGCCTCGTGATATATTTAAAGACGGAGGCGGACCATGAAGAGCAAGTTTAAAAAGAAGACGGTCATAGCGGCGATAGCCCTTCTCGTGATAGCCCTGGCTGCTGGGCTGTATTTCGGGCTGGCCATAGCTCCGCTCAACGCGCGCACCGCGGAGGTGGAGGCAAAACTTGACGGGGCGGCAATACAAAAAAGCGCCGCGCTGAACAGGAAAAACAACTACGACAGAATGGTTGCCGAACTCGAAAGCCTGAAACAGGAAAACGCCGCGCCCATGCCCTACTACGACAACAACGCGCAGCAGGCGGTGCTTGCGGGACGTTTTGCCGCGGTTTTGGACGGTTTGGAGAGGGCGACCGTCTCCTACGGCACGCCTTCGGGTCCCGCGGACGGGGTGCTGAGGCGCACGGTGAGGTTCAGCTTTTCCGTAAGCGGCGAAAATGCCTTTTCCAAAGCGGCGGACATTCTCCGCGGGTTGCTCGGCACGGGCTTTAAATGCTCGCTGGACGCGCTTGAACTCACGCCCGCGGGCGGGGATTTGGAAAGCGCCTCCGCTCTCTCGGTGGGCTGCGCGATAAGTTTTTATGAATTGGAGGGCAGCCCCTCGTAAAATTTTGGGGAAAAACGCATGCCCGCCTGCGCCGAAATAACGGCGCAGGCGGGCATTTTTTCAATACAGGTATAAATTATATAAGGCCGTGCGCCGCGGCAAGCCTGTCGCGGTCCAGCCGCTCTATGCACCGGTCAACGGTGATTGCGCCGCTCAGCAGCTCCTTGAATACGGCGCACACTTTGTCGCTGCTGTAGCCCGCTATTTTGGTGCTGGCCGTGGAGACGCGCTCGTGCGCCGCTATGGACTCCGCCGCGTCGGTGACCATTTTCGACTGGATATTGGTAGTCTGGCGGCGGAACACGCTCACGGTGGAGATATCCTTGAAGGCGGCGTTATAATTTTCGGGGTCGGCGCAAAAGGAGAGGAAGTCAAGCGCCTTTTCCTTTTTGTCGCCCTTTTTGTTCACCATCATCATGTTGAGGTTGCCGCCCTCGTACGTTCCGCCCTCCGCCGTGTTCATAAACACGGGCATCAGGGCAAAGTCGTCCACGCCGTACGCGCCGGGGGTAAAATCGGTGTAGAACCAGGTGTCCCAGATAAAGGTCATCGCCGCCTCGCCCGAGCTGAGCGCGCGGCTTATCCCGTCCCAGCCCGTCGAGAGGTAGTTCTTGCCGAACCAGCCGCTTTTTGCCGCGTTGTATATCCATTCGGTCATCGCGCGCACTCCGGGTATTTCCGCATAGGTTATGCGGCTTGCGTTCAGGTCCTCCAAAAGTTTAGCGTCGTCCGCAAACACGGGGTCCAGCGCAAATTGCTGCATCCACGAGCAGCCGTCTGCGGCCCAGCATACGGGGGTCACGCCCTCGCCCGCCAGAAGGCGGCACAGCCCGTCGAAATCGGCCTGGTCGGTCACGGGCCCCAAACCGTATTTTGCGAATATCGTCTTGTTGTAGTAGCAGCCCGAAACGGAGCTTTCCCAAAAGGGCAGTCCCAGCAGATTGCCGTCCCCGTCCGTGCAGTATTTTGCCGCGCTTGCGGTGAGTTCGGTCTCCCACTCCGCGCCGTTTAAATATTCAAAGTTGTTCTCCACGTCCAGATTGTCGAGGTCGGCGTTGTGGAAGTGGAGGTACAAATCGGGCAGCTTCCCCGCCCTTTCGAGTTCGAGCGATTTCTGTTCGTAAAGGCCGTCCTCAACGTACATAACGTTTATATTTTCCCCGCTCGCCCTGTACAGGTCGAAAATGCGCTGCATATAGTTCTTTTTAAGGTCGCTCTCCTTGCCCATTATCGTTATTGCCGAGGGGTCGAAGGAGGGCCCGCCGTCCCCGTTTCCGCAGCCCGCAAGCGCAACCGCGGCGCACATTGCAACGGCGAGAGCCACGCAGAGTTTTTTCATTCCGTTTCCTCCTTGCCGCGCCCTTTTGCCAGCAGCGCGGCCGCCGTCTTTTTCACGGCGTCCATATCCACGGGTTTTGCAAGGTGGGCGTCCATGCCCGCGTTCAGCGCGTTTTGCACGTCCTCGGTAAAGGTGTTGGCAGTCATCGCCGCTATGGGTATGCGGCGGCCGTAGTCCGAGGAGGCGCGTATCGTCCGCGCGGCCTCATAGCCGTTCATGACGGGCATCTGCACGTCCATCAAAATCATGTCGTAGTATCCCTCGGGCGCCTTCAAAAACATATCTGCGGCGATTCGCCCGTTTTGCGCCACTTCGCAGCGCGCGCCCTCCAAAGCGAGCATCTCGGTGAGTATCTCTGCGTTGAGGTCGTTGTCCTCCGCCACGAGGAACATTTTGCCCTGCAGCGTTCCGTCTGCGGGCGGGGTCTCCGTTTGGCTCGCCTCCCCGCCGAAGAAGGGTTTTACGGCGCTGAAGAAAGTGGAGGGGAAAAAGGGCTTGGGCATAAACGCGTTTATTCCCGCCTGACGCGCTTCATGTTCGATGTCGCTCCAGTCGTAGGAGGTTAAAACGAGTATGGGCACGTCCGTCCCCACCTTTTCGCGGATAAGCCGCGCCGTCTGCACGCCGTCCGTTCCCGGCATCTTCCAGTCGAGCAGAATGACGTGGTATCCCTCGCCGTTTTCGTGGGCCGCGTCGGCCATTTCCACCGCCGTATTGCCGTCGAGCGCGTATTTTACGTCCACGCCCGTGCCGCGCATCATTCCGCAGATTCCCAGGCACACGTCCTCCTCGTCGTCGGCCACCAGCATGCGCGTCATCTTGACGGGCAGGCGGTCGGCCTGCTGTTCGGCCGCGGGCGCAAAGGAGAGGTCCACGGTGAACGTGCTGCCCTTGCCGGGTTCGCTCTCCACCTGTATCACGCCGCCCATCAGGTCCACGAGGTTTTTGGTTATCGCCATGCCGAGGCCCGTGCCCTGCACGGCGTTCACCACCGAATTTTTTTCGCGGCTGAACGGCTTGAAGATTTCCTTTATGTATTCCCCGCTCATGCCTATGCCGTTGTCCTTTACCACAAACCTCAGGTTAACCAGCTGGCCCGCGCCCTTTACGCTCTGCACCGAAAAATCTATCTTGCCGCCCTGCGGGGTATATTTTACCGCGTTGGACAAAAGATTGATAAGTATCTGGTTCAAGCGCAGCCTGTCGCCCGTCAGCTTGTCGGGCGGATTGCCGTGGGTATGTATCGTAAAATCCTGTTGTTTGGCCTTTGCCTGCGGCATGATTATTATGTTTAAATCTTCAAGCAGCGCGGGCAGGCTGAACTCCTCCACGTTGAGCGAAGTTTTGCCGCTCTCTATCTTGCTCATGTCGAGCACGTCGTTTATAAGCGAGAGCAGGTGCTGCCCCGAGGCCATTATTTTGTGGGTGTAGTCGCGCACGGCGGCGGGGTTGTCGGCATTCTTTTCAAGCAACACCGAAAATCCCACTATGGCGTTCATAGGCGTCCTTATGTCGTGCGACATGTTGGAGAGGAAGTTGCTCTTGGCCTCGTTGGCGCTCTTGGCGGCGTCGAGGGCCTCCTGCAGCTTTTGGTTGAGCTGTTTGTCCAGCGTCCTGTCGGACATGACGATTATATATTTTTCGGTGCCCTGTATACTCATTCTGTATATCGAAACGCGGTACCACCGTCTTTCCCCCGTGGACTGGTGCATATATTCGCACTCCCAGCTCTTGCTGCCGTTCAGGGGTATCCCGCGCAGTTCGGCGTCGGGCACAATTATGTTGCGGTCCACCGCGCAGGCCGCCATGTTGCGTATGTCGGCGCGCGCCTCCTTTGCGCTGATGCCTATCAGCCGCTCCACGTTGGGACTTATGTATTCCACCGCCTGCGTGTCGGGGTCGAGCATCAGAAAGATATCGTTTACCGTGTTGGAGAGCACGTCAAACATGCGCTCGCGGTATTGCAGTTCCTGTTTGTTTTTGTTGGACTGCGTAACTATGCGGAACACCAACAGGGCGATAAGCGCGGCTATGATTATGGAAAAGGTGATGAGCAGCACCCGCATGGTGGCGCGCTGCGCCGTCAAAAAGCCGCGGCTCACGGCCGAAAGGGGCACCGCGCTCAGCAAAAAATAGTCGCCGTAGCCCACGGGCATATAAATTATCGAGTATTCCTCGTTGCGGAGTTCGCCCTGAAAAAATCCCTGCCGCCCGTTCCGTATGTCGTCGGCTATGCCGTTGTAGGAGTCTGCGTCCAGCGCGTTTTTAAGATAGGTGAGGTAGTTCGTCCTTGCGCCGCCGCCCACCGCCGTGGTCAGCAATACGTTGCCCTCGGGGTTTATCACGTAACATTCCGCCACGCCGTCGAAAGCGTTGGCGTTCAGCGATTTGGCGATGTCCGTGTTGGTGTAGCTTACGCCTATCGCGTCAAAGGCAAAGCCGCCGTAAACCCCCTCGAAGGCAACGGCGAACATCGTCGTCTTTACGCCGCCTATCGTTTCCCCCGCCATGACGGGCTGTTTGGCGGCTATCATCGCCTCGTAGTCGCCGTCGGGTTTTAAGGAGCCCGCCGCGCCGCCGAGGGTACGGTAGTTTTTGTCCGTATCCAAAAAATAAAATTCCGAAAAGCCGCGGTTTTGTTTCTGCGTTTCCACAAAGCCGGCAAATCCGCCGCCCCCGTCCGTTCCGCCGTCCGCCGCATAATATACGGCGCACCCGTCGAGCAGCCCCCAGTTGTCGTTTATAAACGCGTCGAAAGAGCGGGTCACCTGCCCGTAAACTTCCTGCAGGTGCCTTTGGCTGTCGACGCGCATCTGGGCGGATATAAAGTTGAAATATCCCGCCAAAATCGCCGCCACCGCGCCCATAATAAGCACGACGGCAACGGGCGGTATTATTTTTTTGAGCCTTCTTACGGCGGTTCCGTTGTTTTTCACTCCCCACATCCTTTGATTTTTTTTGAATATATATACCGATTATACCATACGCGCCGCGCGATTGCAAGGGTTTTATATGCCCGCCCGCGCCTTTTTAACCCGCCGGGGCGGGCGCGCGAAAGCGGCCTAATGGCGATATATGTTGAGTTTTTCATTATTTTTTGCCGAAGATGTTGATTTAAGGGGGCGGGGGGGTGTATAATGCGAAAGGAAGGTGTTTGGATATGCTGTACATAATGCGCCACGGAAAAACAAAATGGAACGAGCAAAGAAGGCTGCAGGGGCAAACGGATATCCCGCTCGGTGACGAGGGAAGAAGGGCGGCGGAGGAGGCCGCGAAAAAGTACGCGGACATTCCTTTTGACGCGTGCTACTGTTCCCCTCTCTCCCGCGCGGAGGAGACCGCCCGCATATTTTTGGGGGGACGTACCCCCGTAATTTGCGATGCCCGCCTTGCCGAAATGGGCTTCGGGATATACGAGGGCTGCCGCGCGGACGAGCTGCCCCCGCGCATGCAGACGCTGTTCGAAAGCCCGCAAAACTACCTGCCCGACGGCGGCGCGGAGAGCCTCGAAAGCCTGTTTTTGAGGACGGGCGAATTTATGGAAGAAATAGCCCTGCCCCTCTCAAATAGCGGCAAGAGCGTGCTCGTCGTGGGCCACGGCGCAATGAACGCCGCCATAATCTGCCGCATAAAGGGCATACCCCTGTGCGATTTCTGGCAGGCCCTCACCGAAAACACGGCCCTCGTCAGGCTTCTGTAGGGACGTACCTGCAAAATTTTTTGCGGCGGGGTTGACAACGCGCGGGTTTTATTATATAATAAAAAAGCCTTAGGGCAATTTTGTACAAAAGCGCTCCCATTCGCAAAAAACGGCGGGGGGGGGGTGCGTTTTTTTGTAAAAAAATGCCCGTAATGGGCATAAATTCCAAAAATAAGCGAAAACGCGCGATAAAACGCCGAAAAATTTATAAATTTTTTCGGACGGCGGGGCTTATTTTAGCACTTTTTTAGCACTTTGTTTGATATACTTCGGTTGCATGACGGGGACTTTAAAGTTTCGTCCCCGCGGCCGGCAAGTATATAATAGTGTGCGGAACCCCGCCGCTAAGCCAAAATCACCCCGGGAGGTCTTATGGAAGAAGAAAAAAACGTAACAGGCGAAAATGTTGAGGCTCGGCTCTTAGAGGAGTACTTCAACAAGATCAAACAGCTATTGAGGTACACCAAGTCCAAGGACGATATAATCGCCCAGCTCGGCAAGGACCTGCAGCACTACCGCGACGGCTTCACCGCGTGGGCGTTCAAGCCCTTCGCGCTTGCCGTCATAGCGTTCAGGGAGGACTTGAAAAAGGATCTTGCCAACACGGCCAAGTATGACTACGACGCCGAAAAGGTTAAAAAGAACCTCGGATATCTTCTCGAGGACTTCACCGAGATGATGCTGCAAAACGGCGTTTCGGAGGAGGACGGCGGCTGGGTTTACAACGGGCACAGCCTTTCGGAACCCCTTACATACGGGCAGAGCGAAAAAGAGGAGCCCGCCGAAGTTGCCGACGGCGAAGTTGCCGTGACCGACAGCGCGCCCGGAGAGGCGGCAGCCGAAGAGGAGCCCGCCGCAGAGAGCGGGGAACAGGCCGAAGCGCCCGCCCCCACCCTCGAAGAACTGCTCGGGCGTTATCACGCGGAGATAATGGAGGAGCTGAAAAACAACGAGACGCTCGACGCGGCCTGCCTTGCGCTTGCAAAGGCGAGCGGGTCGATAGACGCCGACAACAAGTTGCTGTACATATATCCCGTCCTCAAAAAGATGGAGGGGTTAAAGGAGTATGTCGGCGGCAAGCTCGGGTCTGTGGACGGCGAAGGGGACGCAAAGCAACTCTATGCCGAAATTTTGACGCACGCCGTGAATGAATTGGAGGCGGCCCTCTCCCTTATGGGCTGCGACGTGCTGGTTACCGACGACGAGTTCAACACCTCCCAGCACAGGCTGTTAAAGGCCGTGGAGACGGACGACCCCGCGCTCGACAGAAAGATAGCGGCAAAACTCACCGACGCATACGTTTTCGAGGGGAAAGTGATTTTCCTGCAGAAAACGGAAGTGTATAAATTCAAAAAATAAAAAAAATTATATAAATTTTTAAGGAGACAATTATGGGAAAGAAGATAGGCATTGACTTGGGAACAACGTATTCGTGCGTAGCGTACGTTGACGAGACGGGCAGAGTGCAGATAATAGACAACTCTGAGGGGGAGCAGACAACCCCGTCGGTTGTATTTATCAGCGGCGGCGAAGTGGTGGTTGGTTCCACGGCTCGGCAGGAGGGCGGTTTGCAGCCCGAATGTATAGTTGAGCGCGTAAAGAACTACATGGGCGACCCCGACTACACCCTCAACGTTGACGGCACGGACTATTCCCCCGCGGCTATATCGAGATACATTCTCGAGAAGCTCGTGAGAGACGCAAAGGATAAGTTGGGCGACGACATCGACGGCGCGATAGTTACCTGCCCCGCATACTTCGGCGACCACGCGAGAGCGGCGACGAGGCTTGCGGCGGAAAAGGCGGGCCTGAACGTGTTGCAGATACTCGACGAGCCCACGGCGGCCGCGCTGGCGTACGGCTATTCCAAGCAGGAGGACATGAACAAGACCATCCTTATCTACGACCTCGGCGGCGGCACGTTCGACAGCACGGTCATGAAGCTGAACTTCGTCGGCGACAAGCGCGAGATGGAAGTTATAACCACGGGCGGCGACCACCTGCTCGGCGGCAAGGACTGGGACGCTAAACTGACCGAATACATCACGCAGGAATTCTGCAGCAGAACGGGCTGCGACCCCGACGAAATGGCGTGCGATCCCGAATGTATCCAGATGTTCAGCGAGAACACCGAAAAGACCAAGAAGCTCCTCACCTCCAAGGAGAGCGCGACCATGACCGTAAACTACGACGGCCAGAAAGAGAGAATCGAAATCACGAGGGAGAAGTTTGACGAGATAACCGAGAGCAAACTCAACCAGACGATAAGCCTCATTGACAACATGCTCAACGCGAAGAACATGAGCATGAACGACATAGACGAGATAATCCTCGTCGGCGGTTCCACCAGAATGCCTCAGGTAAAGGCCCGTCTCGAGGCCGAATACGGCAAGCCCATCTCCTCGTTTGAGCCCGACAAGGCAGTTGCGATGGGCGCGGCCCTTATGGCAAGTTTTGCAAACTATGCGACCACCAAGACGAGCGACGGCAGCGGCTCCTCTGCGGGCGGCGGTTCGTCCGAACTCTCTTTGGGCGGCGCGACGGAGTTCACCGATCCCCAGGGCAGAGACTTCGTGGTTAAGGTAAAGTGCACCAAGAGCTACGGCCTCATCGCGTACGACGAAAACAACCAGAGAATTCTGAGCAACATAATCCTCAAGGATACCGAAAAGCCCTGCGCCGTAAGCCGCAACTTCTCGGCAAGCGTCAACAACCAGAGCGCGGCGCTCATCGAGATACTCGAGAACAACAGCGTCGAGGAGAGCTGCCCCGAGGAAGAGGGCACCAAGATGTATGAGGACTCCACCATACAGTTCCCCAACCCCGTACCCAAGGGCACTCCTTTGGAGGTTACCTTCGTAATGGACCAGGACGGCACGCTGGAAGTAGAACTTTCGGTAAACGGCGGTCCCAAGCAGAAAGTTACTCCCGTTCGTCTGGGCAACGACACCAACATGGTGGGCATGGAGAGCTCGCTCAAGCTGCAACAGTAAAATAACTGAAAACTACGGAACGCGCCCGGGGAGGAAACTCCTTGGGCGGCCGTTCCGCATAAAAAAGCGAATAGTATTCGCAAATAATATATACAAATATATAAGATGGCGCCCGCAAGGGGCGGTATCCGGGAACAGATATGAACGTTGGAATTGATTTGGGAACAACCTATTCTGCGGTTGCTTACTTCGATAAAAAGTTGGGGGAAGTAGTCGTTTTAAAGAACGGCGAGGACGAAAAGATAACCCCCTCGGTCACCTGCGTCGAAGACGGAAGAGTTTACATAGGCAACGAAGCCAAAAATATGATGTCGCAGGGCAACTGCAACAGCGTGGCTTTTTATAAGAATATGATGGGGGAGGATTATTCCTTCTACATCGACGGCAAAGAATACAGTGCAGAGGACATCTCTGCACTTTTCCTCCGTGAACTCAAGAGGGACATAGAGAGCGCAAACGGCGTAAAGATAGACGGTGCGGTAATAACGGTGCCCGCCTACTTCGACGAGCCGAGGCGCACGGCAACTTTGAACGCCGGCAAGCGCGCGGGCTTCAACGTGCTGAAAATTATAAACGAGCCGACGGCGGCGATAATAGCCTACGGCCTAACGGGGCAGGGCAAAAAGAACGCCATGGTCTACGATTTGGGCGGCGGAACGTTCGACGTTACGATAGCCGCGATAGACGGCACGCACGTCAAGGTTCTGACTACGAACGGCGACCATACGCTCGGCGGCAAAAACTGGGACAGCATACTGTTCAATTACTTTGCAAACAAATTCGAAGAAGAATACAACATAGATATAAACGGCATGCCCGAGGAGGCGGCCGAACTTCAGGTCCAGTGCGAGGAAGCCAAGAAAAAGCTGACCGCCATGAGCGAAACTACGGTAGTGGTGCGGTGCAGCGGCTTCGTGGGAAAGTACACCATCACGCGGCAGGAGTTTGAGGAAAAGACCCTCAGCCTTTTGAACCAGACGACGATGCTTATAGACAAGTGCTTTGCGGACCTGCGCAAGACCATTCCCGGCTTCGGCTGGAAGAATATAGACGAGGTGGTGCTCGTCGGCGGGTCCACGAGAATGCCGCAGGTCAAAAACATGATAGTCAAGTCCTACGGCAAGGAACCCGTGACCAAAAACATCAACGTGGACACGATTGTAGCTTCGGGCGCGGCGATGCAGGCTGAACTCTGCACGGCCAGCTCGCTCACCCTCGGCGGGGCTGCCGCCGCGGGCGCGAGGGGAGGACTGACGATACGCGGCGCCGACATAGAGGACATCACGGCGCACAGCCTCGGCATGCTCACCTTAAACGACAGCGAAACGGACTACATAAACAGTATAATACTTGCCAAAAACAGCAAGATAGGCGTGGCCAAGGACAAAAAGTACGAGGTGCGGAGCGACCGCTGCGAAGTGTACGTGCTGCAGGGCGAAACGGAGGACCCCTTCGAGTGCTCGCTGCTCTACAAATACACGGTTACGGGACTTGTGAGCGGGCAGAAGAACGTGTTCTCGGTGTCCTTCCTCTACAACCAGAACGGCATAGTGGAAGTCACCGCAAAGGACAGCTCGGGCAGGGCGCTCAAAGTGATACAGGAAAAGCTCTCCGAGAGCCTCGACGAGATTATAGCCCGCCTCAAGGCCGAGCGCGAAGAGATGAAGAACCGCAAGATAGAGGCACTCTTGATAGTGGACGTGTCGGGCAGTATGGACGACGGGCCCATAGAGGAGGCCCAGCGCGCGATGGAGCGGTTTATATCCACCTGCGATTTTTCAAACACGTCGGTGGGCATCGTGCGGTTTGCAAAGACCAACGAGCTTGTGTGCGGGATAACAAACAAGTACAGCGCGGTGCAGCGCGCCATAAAGAAGGTGCAGGTGGACGGCGTTTGCGGCTACGGCACCAACGGCGAGCGGCTGTTTAAAAAGTACGGCAGGGAGTTCAGCGGCGGCAACACTATAAAGGCGGCGATAGTCCTCACGGACGGCTGCTGGGAAAAGTCGGACGTCGCCATCCGCGAGGCGGAGGAGCTCAAGTCGGACGGCGTGCTCATATACGCGGTTGGCGTGGGCGACGCGGACTACGACTTCCTCAGCCGCATAGCCTCCCCCGGCTGCGCGCAGATGATAGACATAAACAATCTTGCCAAAGCGTTTGGCGATATAGCGGGAAATATAGCAAAGGAAATTTAATTTTGGAGTATAGTTATGGCATCTAACGTTCGTACACCCGAAGAATTGGCGGATATCGGTTTTAACTACTACAACGCCTTCAAAATCGATTTAAACGAGACCGACCCCAAGGTTATAGCGTCTAAAATAAACAATCTGTGCAACACCAAGGCGAACAGCGACGACCCCGTTTCGGTGCGCCTCGGCAAGGATTTGAAAAAGGACGCCATAGAGGTTTTGGCTAACGACTCCACCTACGACGAAAGCTCGGGCACATACAGGCCCAACAGCGGCGGCAGGGCGAGGGAGGCGGCTCTCTATAAAAAACTGAAGATGGAGCCGATAATCCAGTTCCTCGTCAGCCTGTGCGAGCGCGGAATCATATATAAGAGCGAAGTCAGGCAGGTTGCCGACAAGAACAAGATGTCGGTGGACGAGATAGAGGCCGGCCTCAAAAACCTGCTCACAAAGGGCGTAAAGTATGTGGACGACACCCAGAACAGGTTCGACTTCCATACGTATAACGAAATAGAAAAATATTTAAAGGGCCTCGGCGACAGCAAAATCACAAACCTTTACGATTTGCTTGACTTGCCCATTACCGCCGACCTCAAAACGATACAGGACCGGCTGAAGTCGTACATGCAGAGGGACGCCGCCAAAACTTCGCTCAAGAAGGGCGTGGGCCCCTCTTTGAAACAGCTGTACGGCTGTGCGGAGACGATATTCAAGGAGGAGGGCAACAGCGGCAAACCCGGCAGGGCGCAGTACCAGAAGTACCTGCAGATAAAGGACGCCGTGTACTTCCCCCTCAAGGCGCGCAGCGATAACGGCATAGTGGTTATCCGCGCGGAGGAATACCTCAAATACTTTGAATTAATAGTAAAAAATACGGGCTGCTCGTTGGAGGTCGCCGAGGAAGATTTAGGCGCGATGCTCAACGCCCTCAACTTAAAGTTGTCGAGCGACGCTTCCATAGGCGCAAAGATGCAGATAGAGCTCTGCCCCTACCCCGATTGCGGCAAGCCCTACATAGTTACGCAAAACATAACGGTCTGCCCCCATTGCGGCAAACCGCTCACCGTGCTCTGCTGGAACTGCCAGAACCCTATCCGCTACGGGGCGGGCGCGCGCGTGTGCCCCAAGTGCTCCATGACGGACAAAATGCAGCCCGTTTTCCAGAAACAGGTGAACGAGCTGGGCAATCTGTTCAAAAACCCGAGGACGCCCCTCCCCACTTTAAAGACGGCGCTCAACAATTTAAAGAGCACGGTGCCCGGATATGAAAAGATGCCCACCTCCGAAGTGGCCAAAAAGATAGCTTTCTACGACAAGGAAGTGGCCACCAAGGAAAAGGCCGAAGAATCCATGCTGAAGCAATACCGCGAGATGATTGCCGAGGTGGATAAACTCATAGTCATAAAACAGCTCAACAAGGCCGAGGCAAAGGTGCGCGAGATAGCGACCGCGCTGCCCGGCTACAACGCCGACGACATAGAGTCCTATAAAAACAAGATAAAGGCGGGGCTTTCCAAGTCGGCGCAATATCTCGAATCGGCTAAAAGAACGCAGGACGTGGGGCAGATTATCAACTTTGCGGCCAAGGCTTTGGAGGAATGTGCCGACAACCTCGAGGCACAGCAGCTGATCAAAAAATATCCCCCGCAGGCCCCGCAAAACGTGCGCTGCCGCGTCACCGACGACGGCAAGGTGAACGTTCAGTGGGACGGCAAGGCCGACGGAATGATAAGCTACACGGTGGTGAGAAAGGCGGGCTCCGTTCCCAAGAGCCCCGCAGACGGCACGCCAATGGTAAAGGGGCTTACAATCAACTATTTTGAGGACAACAACCCCGGCGCGGCCGTCAACTACTACTACGGCGTGTTTGCCGAAAGATTCGGCGTGCAGACGGCGGTGGTTGCCTGCAACAGCCCCGTGGTGGTGCTTTTGAACGTCTCCAACTACAAGCAGGAGATGACCGAGGGCAAGATCCACGTGAAGTGGAGCAGCCCCTCCAACGTAAAGAGAATAGACGTATTGAAGGCGGCGGGCTCCGCTCCCGCCGAAAACGGCGCGGCCTTCCACGGCGCGAACGCCGACGGGTTCGAGGACGGCGGCTGCGACGCGGCCGGCAACAGCTATTTTGTCAGGTGCGTGTACGATATAGACGGCAAGGAAGTATTTTCTTCGGGCATACAGATGTTCTTCAAGCCCTTCTACTTCCCCAAGGCCGTAGAGGGATTAAAGGTGGGCCAGCTGCCGGGCGGCGTGTGCGAGGCGACGGGCAAAAACATAGAGAAGAACGCGCAGTTCTGGTGTTCGCCCGAAAGGTTGCCCATACCCCTCAAAAAGGTGGAAAAGATAGAGGTGTTCTCCAAAAACAAGGGGAACGCAAAACTTCTGTCCGCCTATGACAACGGCAACGGCGCCTACGGGTTCAGCCTGCCCGCAAACTTCACGGGATACGTGTACGCGGTAAACGTCAACGAGCAGCTGTTCAACGCCTCCGACCCCGTGTTTATGTCCTCGATAAAGGGCATAAGCAACGTTAAGTACACCGAGGACAACGGCACGCTCAAAATTACCTGTTCGCTCGACAGCGTTATAACCGAGCTCGTGGTGCACGTGAGCAACAAGGAGTTTGCCGACGCGCCCGACCGCCCCGGCGACACGTTCAACTTCCCCGCAGACAAATTGAAGAGGGACGGGGAGATATCGCTCAAGCTCCGCGCCGACACGGTGTCGTACGTGACGCTGTTCGGCAAGATAAAGGGGGTCTCCAGCTCGGAGATAGCCATGTGCGCGCCCGTGCAGCTGCCCGACCCCATCGACTACAGAAAAAAGCAGATAGTAAAGTATGCTTTGGAATACGAGCCTTCGCCCGCCAAACCCTTTGCGGTGACAATCAAGTTCGAGGCCGACGCCGAGGTGGATTTGCCCGACTTCGTTTTGGTCAAGGGCAACCCCCGCCCGCTCAACAAAAACGTGGGCGAGATGGTGGAGAGAGTCAGCGGAGTACAGCTCAAAAAGGGCATGTTCTCCCACGGCAAATACGTGGGCAAGGCGACGGTAAAAGTGCCGCCTATGGGCAAGATGTTCAAACTTGCCATGTTCATAGCGGACGGCGCGGCCGCCAACGTCCAGATGAAAGAAGTAATAAATTTATAATTCAAAGGAGAGAGATATATGGGTTTTACTTGTCCGTATTGTTATGCAACACACGATGTAAAGGACTGCGCGATGAGGTGCTCGCAGGTGCTTAAAACAGGCTACTGTCCCGACAACGTTCCCTTCGACAGCCAGATGTTCATCGACCCCAAATACTATAAAAAATGTTTGAACTGCACGCGCGCCAAAAAGGATTTGGTCTGCCCCGAAACTTTGAAGCAGGGCAACCCCTACGTCATTCCGATGCGCTGCACCGCCAGCAACGGTATTCCCATTGCGCTGGTCGGCGCGAAGGCTTCGGGCAAGTCCAACTACATAGGCGTGCTCGTAAACGAGATAAGAAAGAGAATGACGAGCAGCTTCGACTGTTCCATAACGATGAACTGCAACCCCGTTTCCAAGGACCTGTACGACGAAAACTACGCGCGTCCCCTCTTTAAGGAAAAGATGCAGATAAGCGCGACGGACAGCGGCGACCTCCCCCCGATGATATTCCCCATAGACTTCAGTTCGGGCAAGCAGGTCACGCTCACCTTCTACGACACCGCGGGCGAGAATTTTGACAGCGAGGACTCGATGCTCCAATTCACGGGCTATCTTGCCCACGCAAAGGGCATAATCTTGCTTATCGACCCCCTGCAGGTGACCGAAATCCGCCAGCAGCTGGAGGGCAAAATACCCCTCCCCGAACAGAACAGGGACGCGATAGATATCCTCGACAGAGTTATCTATAACATAGAAAGTTTTACGAACAACTCCAAAAAGCCCTTTGACATGCCCATAGCGCTGGCGTTCACAAAGATAGACGCGCTGGAGGGTTTCGAGGATATCCTGCCGCAGGACAGCTGCCTCAGATACGACTCGGAATATCTCGACAGGGGCGTGTTCATAAAGGAGGAGTTCGAAACCACGCAGCGCGCGATGGAAACGCTGATTGAAAACTTCCTCGAAATGAATGCAGAGCTCAACGCAAAGCTGAAGCGGTTTAAAACGCACGCGCTGTTCGGCGTGTCTGCCCTCGGCAGCATGCCCGACGTCAACGGCCAGATCCTCAACGGCGTAAAGCCGAGGAGAGTGCTCGACCCCCTGCTTTGGCTGCTTGCGGAAAATAATTATATAAAGACGGTAAAACGTTAAAAGGAGTACTATGAAGGCAAAACAGTTTATTTATACGTCCTGGAAAAACGGAAACTCCCCATCGAAGGGCTTTATGGTATATTCCATGAGCGCGGGGATTTCCGCCGACGATTCGGCAGCCATCCAGACGGCGTTAAAATACCTGCCGCCCGCGGGTTTGCCCTATGCGCCCACGCCCGAACAGATAGAAACAATGTTCCCCCGCGGCTGCGCGTTCTTCAGATTGCCCTCGGGCATGTATTGTCTGGGCCAGTCCACATATATAGGCAGGGACTACAGCGGCAGGCAGGGCAATTACATAATACACGCCTTTGTGCTTGACCAAAAGCCCGACTTCAACGCGTTTGACTATATCGGCAGCCCTATTTTCAAGACGGGACTTACGGACGAGGAGGCCAACGCGGACAGCAATCCCCCGCCCCTTCCCGAAGTTGAGGTTCCCGCGCAGGCGCAGCCCGTAGACAACGCTTCGCTCTCGGCGTTTTTCAACAATCCCGAAAGGTTGCAGATTTTAAAGTATCTGGTTGCGGCCGTGCTGGAGGGCATAAGGACCAACAAGACGGTATATATCTACGACGATCCTTCCCCGCTCGTGTATTGGTTTGAGGGGGTGGCAAAGTGTCTGCCCGCCGCCGTGCTGGATAAGGTCACTTTTTCCACCTATTCCATAAGCAAGTCCAACAGCTTCGTCCTGCAGGCGTTAAAGCCGGGCGGCGTAGTAAATTACAGAACGGCGATGCTTGCGGGCGACCTCGTCTACAGCATAAAAGAAAAGATTATCAACAACAAGGTGACGGTGGGCAGGTATGTAGAGAACGTGGCGAACGCTCTTGCGCGGTCCGTGGACTCCGCCCGCGCCGAAGCTGCGAAGATAGACGCATATCTCGCGCTTGCGGGCAACGACCCCGACTACGCCCTCACCCTCAATTCCTTTTTCAATGCCGATCTGGCGGTTTTCGCTTCCTCTGAGGAGCTCATGTCCGTGGCAGAGCGCGTGCTTGCAAACGGCGGCGACAAAACTTCCGTCACCTCCGTTCTTGCCGCGTTTGAGCGGGCGCGCAACTTCGACGTGCTCGAAAACGCAAGATTCTACGGTTATATGTACGAGAACGACATCTCCTCGCGCGAGTATGTGCTTTCGGGCTATCTTGCGGCGGTGGAGGCCTGCGGCGCAACCGATCCGTCGCTGTTCGATTCGCGCTATACGGAGTTCTGCGGCAAGATGGTGTTCCCCGCGCAGGATATCCTGACCTACATAACGGGCAAACACGGCTCGCTCAGGGGCTATCTCTCGGCCAACAGGTCCAACGAATTTGTAAAGTACTTCGTTGCGAGAATGTGCGCCGAGGCCCTTCCCGCGGGCGATGTCAAGGTGGTGGAGGCCTACTTCCTCGACAGGCTGCAGGCCAAAATTCTCAAGCCCGTGCGCGAACTTAACGCGATAACCAAGCAAAAGACGGGCTCCGCACTGCTCGACAGGGTGGTTATAGACGACCTCGCCTCGCCCAACGGCGCGCTCAATATAAGGGACTACGACTACGTTCTGTCCGTGCTGGACGAAATTTCTCCGCAGGACTGCAACAAGGGCGTGATTATTCTCATCAAGAACTGCGGGTCCGATCCCGTGTTCAAAAACAAGTTCCTCGCCTATTCCAACAAAAAGAATCTGGATATAAACGGCCTTGCGGCGCTCTCGGGCAACGACCCCGCCGTGCAGAACTTTATAGACGACATGTTTGCATACACCTTTGCAGACAGACCGCACACCGAGGCCGACCTCAAAAAGTACTATACAAACGTGTATCTGAAGGGCAAGGATACCAACGGCACCTTCCTCAAGGCTTTAGAGGAGTATTTTGACAGCCTGAAGCACAACTACGAGAGGCTTGCCGAACAGGCCCTCGCGTGGAACGCATACTTCGGCGCATATTCCATGCCCGGCCGCGACGGCGCGCGCGCATACGACATAATCTGCTCGGTGTTCGGCGGCGCGCACACGGGCGATTTGATGGACCTGTATAAGGGCAGAAACAAGGGGCTGATCGCCGATATCGACAACTTCGCCGAAAAATACCGCGCGACGGCGGGCGAATATCCCGCGGCGTACAAGGTGGTGGATTTGGGCAACAAGCTGCACCAGGCCTTGGGCGTAAGGAACGAAAACGCGATATTCGACGAGGTCTGCCGCCTTTTGGCAAACAATATGCTGCTTGCCGACGACAACGGCAACAAGGTGATTGCAAGGGTTTACACCGACGAAATATTCGACCTGTATTGCCGCATGGTGACAAAGCGGCCCGACGAAGTGGACAACGTTTTGGACAATGCGTTCGCGCCCCTTGCAAGGGCGGCGGGCTACGTGGGCGTAAACAACCCGTTCATACAGGACATGGCAAAGAAATTTGCCTCAAAAATCAATTTCAAAGAGGCGGCGGACTACCTCATCTATCTCGTGAACCGCACCGACCTCAACGAAATAAAAACTTTCCTCGGAGTGTATTTTACCGAGTTGGGCGGAGGCAAGACCAAAAAACTCGCAAAACAACTTTCGGGGAACAACAAGCTGAAATCGCAGGCCAAGGCCTATCTCGATTTCTCGGTCAAAAACAAAGTTTGGAAAAATTAATATCAGGAGTTATTTATTATGGACGCAAATCAACTTTACCAAGAAGCGCAAAACCTCTTAAACGGGACCAACGGTTTCCCCAAAAATCCCAAAAAGGGCTATGCAAAGCTCAAGGAAGCGGCTGACGCCGGTAACCAGAAAGCCCGCGAAGAGTGGGGCGAATATCTGTGGGTGGAAAAGGGCAAGTACGCCGAATCCCTTCCTTACTACGAAGCGGGCACGCTCTCCGATCAGGACGCGGTAGAGGACTATCTCTTCGTTCTCACAAAGCTCGTTGCAAAGAACAAAAAGGACCCTACGTTTGCACAGACGGCCGCAGACAAGGCGTTTGCTTATCACGACAAGTTTGACGCCGAAAGCTACTACTTCTACGGCGTGCTGCTCCAGAAGGGCTATCCCGAAAAGACGAAAGAGATACACGACAGCTTCGATATGGCGGCATTCCTCGGCAGCGAATACATGCCCGACGAAACCTATGCTTCCATAGGCAGGGAGCGCGGCGTGTTTACCGGCAAGACGGAGATGGATATCTGGCAAAAGAACACCTCCGACGGCAAGTCGAGCACCTTCGTGCCCTGCAACAGGTCGGCAGAGGAGGCGTGGTCTATAGCCAAGGCCAACCTCGAGGAAAAGGCCACCAAAAAGATTTTGACCTACGCGCAGATCAGCAAGCTGTTAAAGGGCGCGCCCCAGGCCCAGCTCGAATATCAGCCCATAGTAAAGTGCGCGGTTGAAGTGGGCACCCCCAACGTAAGATATAAGTACGACAACCCGAGCTACAGCACCGTTTCCAGCGGCAGCACGGACTATACAGTAGATATGTACTGGACCAACTACTGCGCAACCTTCAAAACCAAGCAGACGCAGCGCGATCTGTGGAAAGTTTACAAGAACGCAACCTTTACAAGCAACTATGTGGACGGCAGGGTACGTATTCATCCCGTTGGCCAAAAGGCCGTTATAGAGAGGGCAATCGAGCTCTCCTCCAAGGATGCCACCGAGGGCGCAAGACAGGAGATAAAGGAAGCCTTCCACAAGGCCAAGAACTGGGATACCAAATACATAGAGATCATCTATAACGACAAGGCTTCCGACATAAAGGAACTTTCCTACGTGTTCGTGCCCTTCTATTTCTTCACGGTATCCATGGGCGGCAAGAAGAGCGTAACCGTAAGGGTAAACGCGTACAGCGGCGAAGTTGATTACTTTGTAGACAATCCTTTCGGACAGTTCAGCGAGGACGACAACGTTGCGCAGGGCGGCGGCGCAAGCCAGAGCAAGGCGGAGAGAAACGCAAAGAGCGGCGGCAGAAGCGGCAGGAGAGGCGGAAGCCGTTGGAGCAGACTGAAGAGGAGAATCAGCCTTATCCCGTACCTCATACTGATTGCGCTGGCCATCGTGGGCTTTACCAACAACAACATAGCGCTCGGCGTAATTATGCTCGTGCTTCTGCCCGTTTACTTCTTCATACGCAAGAAATTCATAAAATAAGCGAGGTAGCAGCGTGTTAGTATTGGGAATTGTATTATTCATTGTGTTTATGATATTTTTCCTTGCTACTCTGTTGGTGATAATGGCAGTCGGTGCCGTTGCGGGATTGGTGTTCATGTATTTCCGCGCAACTATCAGCTACATCAACTCGGTAAAGGAAGAAGTCACCAATCCGTTTGCAAAGGGCTTTACCATCGCAGCAGTTATCATAATTGCGATATTGCCGATAGCGGCAATTGTCAGCTTCCCCATTATCTTCGGGGTTGCGGGCGCCATAGCGTGAGGTGAAATAAATGAAAACACAACCTGCACAAGTGAATTACTTTTTCGGCGACGTGTACAAGGAATGCGGAGCCGTAATCAAAAACGTATTCGAAAAGTGGCTCGACCGCATGGGCGACTATTGGGAAAAGTTTGTGGACAACGCGGGTGAATTAAAGGACGGCGTGCTCGACATAATCACCTTCGAAGCTCCCATTTCAGGCTTTTTCCGCTCGCTGTTCCGAGCCGTACTGTTCGGCTGGTCTTTGGCCATATTATTGCTGAACGTAGTGTTTACGCCCGCTATATGCGCCGTATTCTCGCTGCTCTACATCATTGTGATGACCCTCACGATGTTCTTTATCTATCTTTTCTTTACCTTTGTGAACTTCCTCGACTGGCTGTACAGAAAGATAAAGAAGATATCCAGCGGCTGCCCAGCGTGCCAGCACAAATTTGATTTGCCCGTATATGTCTGCCCCTCCTGCGGGGTGGAACATTCCCGCCTTATACCCAGCAAATACGGTATATTGAAGCGCGAATGTGAGTGCGGCGAAAAACTGCCCACCACTTTCTTGAACGGCAGACAAAAGTTGGACGGCCTCTGCCCCCACTGCGGCGCTCCCCTTTCGGACGCGGGCGCGCACGTTGAGGTTTGGGTGCCCGTAATCGGCGGCCCTTCTTCGGGTAAAACCTGCCTTATAACCATGGCTATTTCCCAAATAGAGAAGAACGTAGCCCCCCAATATAATCTTGAATTTACATACAAGCCCAACGTTTCGGACAACCGCGAGGACCTGTATGAAACCAACATGAGCGCGATAGAGCAGGGCTATACGCCCCCCAAGACGGACGCTTCTGCAAGCAACATGCAGATGAAGTACTATCAGTTCAACTTAAATCCCCCCAAGGGCAACGTGGGCAACTTTATTTCCCTGTGCGATATGCCGGGCGAAATCTTCACAAGCGACACCGACCTTGCCCAGATAGGTCTGACGCAGGCCGACGGATTTATAGTGGTGCTCGACCCTCTCTCCATTCAGGACTACCGCGACGAGCTGGCGCAGGATCCTTCCTTTGATCCCTACAGCTACGGCGCGAGCGATATGCCGATGGACGAGGTGACCACGATGCTTTTGGGCACCCTCGACAACATGCTGCACAAAAACGGCGCGCGGGTCAAAAAGGTGTGCGCGGTAGTGTTCACCAAGCTGGATATCCCCGGTTTGGAGGATAAGATAGGCCCCGCGGCGGTTACGAACTACATGAATTCCAACAAGGGCGCGGACGCGGTAAAGGCAACGAACGCCGTGTGCGAAAAGTTCCTTTTGGACTACGGCGAAACAAACTTCGTGCACGTCTTGAAGCAGAAGTTTACCGACGTGCGGTTCTTCACCTGCGCTCCTTTGGGCCACAACCAAAACGGCAAGCAGTTCACGCCCGTAAGGGTAGAGGACAGCGTGCTGTGGCTCATCGGCAAAAATTGTCCTTCGCTCAAGTTCAAGGTTTAAGGATAAGCAATGGCTTATATTTATGAGTATCACCGCGGCAAACTCGACAGGCGGCTCGGCGCAGCCTACGATGAAATAGTTGAGGCGGTCAAAAAACAAAAGACTTCTGTCAACTTAAATTTGACCGACCCCGACGACCTCAGCGCGGCTTACAACGCCGTGTACTGCGACCATTCCGAACTTTTTTGGATGGATTGCCGCATCTCCGCGCAAATGACGCGGTCTTTCCGCGGGGCGTGCATAGCGTTGATGCTCCGTAACTTGTACTCCGACGGCGAAATACGGACCATACAGGCGGCCCTCGAAGCCGCGGCCTCAAAGGTGAGGGGAGCTGACGACGAACAGACGGAAATCAATATCGTCGAACTGATTGTAAAGAACACCGTCTACGAGATAGACATAACTTACAACCAGAACGCGGCGTCGGCGCTCTACTTCAAAAAGGCGCAGTGTTCGGGCATAGCCAGGGCCGTAAAGTATCTGTGCGACTGCAACAATATAAAGTGCATCTTTGTGGACGGCTCCATAAAGCTGTCGGGCGGCGGCCCGCACGCATGGAATATCATAGAGATAAAGGGCAAAAATTATCATCTCGACGCAACGAGCATATTGGGCTCCAATCCTACGCGCAGTTTTGTAGACAAACGCTACTTCAACCGTACGGACGACCAGATGCTTGCAAGCCACGCGTGGAACAGGCCGCACTTCCCCGCATGCACACAAACGTGGGGTGAGGAGGAAAGTCGGGACTCGCGGCAGACGCAGCCCGTCCGCCCCCGCCCCTACGGCGGCCAAAACACGGCTCAACCCCGCCCTTACGGGAGCCAAAACACGGCTCAACCCCAACCCCGTCCTTACGGCAGGCCCGCTCCCCAACCCCAACCGCAGCCCGCGCAGAGGCAAACCGCACCGCAGGCGGGCGGCAACCTGAAGAGGCTGAACAGCCTGTACGAGCTGAGGGGCTTTATCGAGGAGGAGCTTAAAAAGGGCAAAAGAGAGATGCAGTTTGCGCTGTGCGTGGGCTCTTCGGCGGAAGAAAAGATGAAGATGGCCATGAACGCCGTCAAGATGGTTATGCAGAAGCTGGCGATGGGCGGGCAGATCTCCGTGGAGATATGCGGCGAGACGTTGACGGTCAAAATCGAATAAGTTTAAAGGAAAAATAATTTTATGACAAAAGTAGTTGGCGGAGATTATGTCGGATATCACCTCACAGTGGAATTCAAGGGTGTGCGGCTCAAAAAGGGCAACGACACCATACATATCGTGCGCGACGACGTGGTGAACATAGAGGTGCTGGATTCCCGCACGCATACGAGCGGCACGAGAATGGCGGCCAAGGGCTTGTTGTTTTCAAAATTGGGCTTGGGCGGTCTTTGGGGCGGCCTGAGCGCCCATTCCAAGAGCCGCATGCTTGTTTCTTTCCAGTTAAAGAGCGGCAAAAACTTTTTGATCGAGACGGACGACGGCACTTACAGGGATATCCTTAAAAAACTTTATTGAAAGGCGTTGCCTTGCGGCAACTTTAAAGCGGCGCAACCGTTCACGGTTGCGCCGCTTAAATATTTTTTATTTTATGTTTTTCTGTATGCGCGGGGAGTTACGCCGTACTTTTTTTTAAAGGCGTCCTTAAAGTAGTTGCTGTCCGAAAAGCCGCACCTGAACGCAATCTCCGTCACCGAGTCGGAGGTGGTTACAAGCTCGAGGGCGGCCTGTTTGAGCCTTACGAACAGCAGATATTCGTGCACGCCTATGCCCACGGCCTTTTTGAATTTGCGGCTGAGGTAGTTGGGGCTGTATCCCGCCGCCGCGGCAATTTCCGCCGCGTCTATGCGCTCGGAATAGTGCCCGCTTATAAACTGCGCCGCGGCGACTATCTGCCTGTCAGTGGTGTGGATCTGTTCGGGTATGTCCTCCAAAAACAGACATTCGCGTATGCACCGCAAGAACAGCTCCCTCAGCATCGCCCGCAGCAGGTGCGCCGAACACCTGTCCGACAGCTTTATCTCGCCCGCCATCCGCGCAAACAGACCGCTTATCTGTTCGCGGTAGGGTTCGGGCAGCTGGAATATCCGCACCGCCTCCAAAAATTTTTCGCGGCCGGGCAGCAAATCTATTATCTCCCCGCCGAGGTCCGCGCGGGAAAAGTGCGCCATGCACCGCCTGCACGGCCCGCCCGAATAGCGGGTGTAGTGGAACACGTCGGGCGGAATCAGTATAAAATCCCCCGAATGTATATAGTGCATATTGTTGTCAATAAAAAAGTTGCAGTTCCCGTTTTCGGCGTAAAACAGCTCAAAACAGCCGTGGCAGTGGGGGCCGGGCATAATGTATCCCGCCTCCCGCGTTTCGCACCCCGCAAATATAGTGTTTTCCGTCTGCGTTTCGCCCATAGGCACACCTGATTGTTGAAAAATCCGTACTTTATGATAATTATATCCCAAAATCAATGGAAAATCAAGAAAAACCAATGTATTATATTAATGTATAAAAAAAAGGAGCCGCATACGCTGTATGGCAGGGGCAAAGGTTAAAAGAAAATACACGCTGTTTACGGGCAAGCAGCTTTTGTGGCTGATATTGCCCATAGTTATCGAGCAGATATTTTCTACGTCGCTGGGGCTGTTCGATTCGCTTATGGTGTCCAACATAAGGGCCGCCGAGGCCGTGCGCAGCAACATGAGCAACGCTATAGGCAACGTGGACTATATAAACAACCTCATAATCCAGCTCTTTTCGGCGTTTGCCACGGGCGGGGCGATAATCACCTCCCAGTTTTTGGGCGCGGGCGACGGCACGGCGGCGCAAAAGAGCGCAAAACAGATGCTGATGCTGGTTATCTGCGTTTCGGCGGGGATAGGCGTTGCCTGCCTTGCCTTGAACCGGCCGATAATCAAGCTGTTCTACGGCGACGTGGACGCCTCCACGTTCTCCTACCAGCGCGTATATTTTTACGTCACCGCCGCGTCTTTCCCGTTTATAGGGCTGTTCAACGCCTGCGCCGCATTGCTGCGCGCCCAGCGCAAGAGCTTTTCCACGATGGCGAGCGCGGCCATAAGCTGCGGCGTAAACGTGGGACTGAACGCGATATTTTTGTTCGTGCTGAATATGGGAGTGCTCGGCGCGGGGCTGGCGACGCTGTTCTGCCGCGCCGTTCCCGCAGTGTTTATGCTCGTTTTATTGGGTAATAAAAACAACACGGTGTGCGTGCGGCTGTTTGAAAAGTTCCGTTTCGACGGCCCGATGATCAAAAAAATACTTAAAATCGCGGTGCCGAGCGGCGTGGAGAGCGCGCTGTTCCAGTTGGGCAAGCTGATGACCAACACCTTCGTGAACGCGGGCGTGTACGCCACGGGCGCAAAGAGCATACAGGGCCTCAACGAACAGGGCGAGCTGATAAACATCAACGTGCAGGCAAACGGCAACGCGATAGCCAACCAGATAAACAATATCGCCTCGGTCGTGGGCGGCGGAGTGGGCACCTCCTGCCTTACGGTCATAGGGCAGTCCGTGGGCGCGGGCGACCCCGAACAGGTAAAGTACTACATGCGGCGGATGTTCCTTTTGTCCTATATAGCAAACGGCATATGCGTGGGCACTATACTCGCGCTGGTGCCCGCCATCTCGCAGATGTACGGCTACGTCGCCGAGGCAAAGGAGATAGGCCGCAACTGTCTGTATTTTTGCCTGATGTTCCAATTTTTCACCTATCCGCTCTCCTTCACCACGCCGGGAATTTTAAAGGCCACCAGCGACGTAAAATACGTGATGTACTGCGCCATAGCCTCTATGTTCATAATGCGCGTGGGTCTGGCGTTTTTGCTGACCACCGACCTCATTCCGGGGCTGCCGCAGCTCGGAGCTATGGGATATTGGATAGGCATGTGTTCGGACTGGGTGCTGCGCTCGGTGCTGTTTTTCTCGCGGCTGCTTTCGGGCAGGTGGAAAAAGGCTTCGGGGCTTTTGAAGGCCAACTTAAACGGCTCGTTCGAGGGCACCGTCTGCAGATTTTAAGGACGGCATCTTAAAATAACGGTTATTTGTTTTATATAAAAAATCATGTGTTTTAAATTGTTAAACACATAAAAACCATGATAAAATAGATGTCGTCAATAGAAAATAAAAAAAATGATTGACTTTGTCACTAAAATAGTTTATTATAAGTTCACAAAATTGTGAACTTTGTTTGTTTTTTATATAAAGGGCAATAATGGATATTGGATATAGAGACAAGTCAACGCAAAAATTGTGTGAAGACGCCGAATATGCTTCAAAAAAGCTCCCACCAAAAGTAGTGACGAATCCTGCAAGAGCTTATGTATAAATTATCTGTCACTGCAACGTTTGACAAGTTCCAAAATAACCCTGCCAATAAAAAATACAGAATTCATAAACTACAGGGGGATAAAAAAGAACTAATCGCATTAAAACTTGACTATCAATACAGAATGACAATTAAAATATTGGTTACGAATATTAATAATAGAGACGAAATTACCATTTGGGAGGTTTCAAACCATTATGGCGACTAAATTCAATCCTAACTATGCAATACATCCGGGAACATTTTTAAGGGAAGAGATGGATAGCTTAAAAATCTCTCAGAAATCGCTTGCCGAGAAAACGGGGATATCTAAAACCGTTATCAATGAAATTATACACGGTAAAAGGGATATCAATGCCGAAATAGCAATTAAATTGGAGTCTGTACTTTACAGTGACGCTCAATACTGGTTAAATTTACAATCGCTCTATGATGAAGCGCTGGCTAGAATAAAATTAGGCGTGCCGGCAAAAGAGAAAAAAGAAGAACAAAACAAACAGACGGCATGGAGCTTTTCGTTTAATTCTAAACTGGCGTTTAGCAGTTATGATAATAAAATTAAAGGAGTAGCATAATGGGAGTTATGGACGAAAAATTACAGAGTGTTTTAATCCTTAAAAATTTATATTTTGAAAAAATATCGTTTGAAAGGGATGAGACGGTACCCCGGGAATTCAAAATCAAAATTACACCCGAGTACAAAGATTTGGAGAGTGATACAATTACCGTAAAATTGGTTTGCCAAATCAAATCGGATTGTAAATTCAATATGGAAGTGGTTTTGGTGGGCGAATTTCAAAACACCGAACAAGACGAGGTAAAACGCAGAGAAATTAATACTTATAATACGCTTACCATATTGTTCCCTTATTTAAGGGCGGAGATATCGCTTGTTACGGCGCAACCTAATTTCCCCACAATAGATTTACCTGTAGTGAATATAAACGCGTTGGTTGAGAGCAATGCCGAAATAACAGGGGAAAGGAAATAATAGCCGCAGGGGGACAAATCTTACACTAAAAAATCGCGGGGCGGTATTTACATCTTGCGTTTTGCGTGTTATAATGATAGCGCAAATAAATTTTTAAGGAGAAACTCCAATGGGATTTGAACAAAATTTTTCTCTCAAAGGCAAAGTTGCGTGGATCACGGGCGCGTCCTACGGCATAGGTTTTGCAATTGCTTCGGCCTACGCTCAGGCGGGCGCAACGATAGTATTCAACGATATCAACCGGGACCTTGTAAATAAGGGCGTGGAAGCCTACAAGCAGGCGGGAATACAGGCCCACGGCTATGTGTGCGACGTCACAAACGAGGAGGCGGTAACCGCGCTGGTTGCCCAAATCGAAAAGGAGGTCGGCGTTGTGGATATCCTCGTCAACAACGCGGGCATCATAAGGCGCATACCGATGACCGAAATGTCGGCGGCAGAGTTCAGAAAGGTGGTGGACGTTGACCTCAACGCGCCCTTCATCTGCTCCAAGGCGGTTATACCCTCGATGATCAAAAAGGGTCACGGCAAAATAATAAATATCTGCTCCATGATGAGCGAACTCGGCAGGGAGACCGTGTCGGCCTACGCTGCGGCGAAGGGCGGCCTCAAGATGCTTACCCGCAATATCTGTTCGGAGTACGGCAAATACAACATACAGTGCAACGGCATAGGCCCGGGCTACATTGCCACCCCGCAGACGGCTCCCTTGAGGGAGCGCCAGCCCGACGGCTCGCGCCATCCTTTCGACAGCTTTATAATAGCAAAGACGCCCGCCGAGCGCTGGGGCGAAACGAGCGACCTCATGGGGCCCGCCGTGTTCCTCGCTTCGGACGCTTCCAACTTCGTAAACGGCCACATTCTGTACGTGGACGGCGGCATCCTTGCATATATAGGCAAACAGCCGTAACCATAAACAAAAATTTTACGCGCCCCGCTCGTCAGAGCGGGGCGCGCTTTTGCGTTTTTTAAGTCAAAGCATGGGCGAAAAGATATTCACTATCGCCGCGTACAGCGATTTCAGCTTGCCCAACTTAAAGCCGGCGGGCATCTGCTGCGAGCGGGCGAGAGTGGCCGTAAAGTCCTCTTTTATCTCCGCTATGCAGGGGGCGCCGCACATAACCGCGCCGCACTCGTAGTGGTGCACCAGGCTTCGGTAGTCGAGGTTTATCGTGCCCACAAAGGCCAAATTGTCGTCGGCGATAAGCATTTTCGCGTGCATAAAGCCGGGGGTGTACTCATAAATCTTTACGCCCGTTTTAAGCAAAAAGGAGTAGTTGGAGCGGGTTATGTTGAACACCGTCTTTTTGTCGGGAATGTGCGGGGTTATTATCCTCACGTCCACCCCGCGCAGGGCGGCGTTCCTCAGCGCCGTCGTCAGGTTGAAGTCGGGGATAAGATAGGGCGTGGTTATGTAGCAGTATTCCTTGGCGGCGTTTATAAGGTTAATAAAGTTGTTTTCGCCGATTTGTTCGGTGTAGAAGGGCTTGGGGCCGTCGCCGAAGGGGTGGATATAGCCCCCGCCGTCAAATTTTTCGTGTTCGGGCAAAAAGTACTTGGAATAGTCGCACTCCGCGGCCTTGGCGTTCATGTCGAACAGCTGCAAAAACAGCGCAAGCAGGTTGTCCACGGCGGAGCCCTCGATCTTTATCGCGGTGTCCTTCCAGTGCCCCAACCGCTTGTTCCGGTTTATGTATTCGTCGCCTATGTTTACGCCGCCCGTAAAGCCCACCCTGCCGTCTATGACGGTTATCTTGCGGTGGTCCCTGTTGTTGTGCACGCCCGAAACGACGGGGCGGAAGGGGTTGAACTTGCGGCAGTTTATGCCCTCTTTTTTCAGCCGCCCGCAAAAGCCCGCCTTAACCGCGCCCACCGAGCCGATATCGTCGTACATCAGCCGCACTTCCACGCCCGCGGCCGCCTTGCGCGCCAAAATTTCGTGTATGGAGTCCCACATAACGCCCTCGTGCACGATAAAGTATTCCATAAATATATATTTTTCGGCCTTTTCAAGCTCCTCCAAAAGGGCCTGCCAGAACTTTTCGCCCACGTCGTAGTAGGTTATGCGGTTCCCGCTGTGGCAGGGCAGCAGGGCCGTGGCGGCAAGATACCCGTCGACGCCCCCGCTTCGGACGGGCGGCTCGCAGCCGTGCGCGTCCGAAAATTTTTGCGTGCGTTCGCGGATGAGGGTTATGCGCCTGCAGTCCCGCCGCGACATCTTCGCGTTGGCAAACAGCAGGTAGGTCACAACGGTAAAAAAGGGCAAAAATATCAGAAGAACCAGCCACGGAATTTTAAATTCGGGCGGTTCTTTTTTGTTAATGACCGTGAGCAGCACGCCCAGCGCGACAACCACGCTGACGAGCTGGAACAGCGGAAATACTTCCAATACGGCGATGGCCGCATAAATCAACGCCGCCTGCGCGACGAACAGCAGGGCGACAACCAAAATTTTGCTGAAAAGTAACTTTAAAATCTTCATAAACTCACCCGAAGTATAGGGTATTATAATACACTTTTTGCTCGTTTGCAACCCCCGTGTTGCAATTTATTTTTATAATTTTGCGCCCTTTTTCCCCGCCCGAGAGCCGCCCGAAAAGGTTTTCGAAAATGCGCGCTTTAAATAGTTAACATTTTTTGAAAAATAATTACAATACCGCTTGACATCTTTCGAAAATGTGATATAATAATTTTCGAAAACAATCGAAAATAATTAGGAAACAAAAATAAAAAAACAAAAATAAAGGCAATTTTGGAGGCAAAAATGAAGAAAAAACTACTGTGGACAGTATTTTGCGTACTGTTCTCGATGCTGTTTGTTTTTGCCGCGTGCGCGCCCGCAGAACAGGGCGGTGAAGGCGGCGAAGGCGGCGGAAACGAAGGCGGCGGACAGCAGACGGGGGACGAGTACACTCTCGAAATTCCCGACGGGCAAAGGCAGCTCACTATCTACTGGAACCGCAGTTCGGGCAAATACGACGACTGCGACGTTTGGCTGTGGTACGACAATGCCGACGGCGTTGCGCTTCTCTTCCACGAGTGCGAATACGGCGGCAAAGTGATACTCAACGTGCCCGACACGACGGTTAAAGTGGGCTTTATCATAAGGACCAACTGCACCAACCCCGGCGTTGCCGCGTGGGACGGCGTGGTTAAGGACGGCACCGACGCCGACAGATGGGTGACCCTGCGCGGACAGAGCACGGTAATATACACCAAATCGGGCGACGGCAACTCCTACGAGAGCGACGACGGCGGCAAAACGCTGCAGCTCGTGCGCTACATAGCCCTTGCCGACATAACCGACTTAAAGCACATAAAAATCACGATGAGCGACCCCAAGATCCTCGTGAACAAGCTCAACAACGTGCGCATACTCGACGCGGACGGCAACGAGCTTAAATACAAGACAATCACCAACCAGAACGTGATCGTAACGGAGGAGAACATAGATATCTCCAAGCCCTACACCCTGAATATCGAGGGCTACGATCCCGCGGGCATAGTGCCCTCGACGTACTATTCGAGCGAGGACTTCGAAAACCAGTACACCTATGACGGCGAGTTGGGCGTAGAGATAGGCGAGGACAAGGTCACTTTCCGCCTTTGGGCGCCTACGGCGAGCAGCGTGCTCCTCAATTTGTTCAGCGACGGCGAATGGGGCGAGAGCAAGACGCACTATCCCCTCGTAAAGGGCGAAAAGGGCGTTTGGAGCTACGAGGGCGACCGCCTCGACGCGAACGGCAAGGAAAAATTTGTAGGCAAATACTATACATATACCGTTACGACTTCGATGGGCGAGCAGGAGGCAGTTGACCCCTATGCGCGTTCGGCGGGCACCAACGGCAAGCGCGGCATGATATTGGACCTCGATACAACCGACCCCGACGGCTGGACAAACGAGAATTTCACCGACTATGCGGACGGCTACAAGGTTGAAAACTACACCGACGCCAACATTTGGGAAATACATATACGCGACTTCTCCAATAAAATAAGCGGACTTTCGGAAGCCGAGCGCGGCAAGTACCTCGCGTTCACCAAGACGGGTCTTACAAACGCGGCGGGCAAGCCCGTGGGCATAGATTACTTGAAGGAATTGGGCATAACCCACGTTCACCTTTTGCCCTCGTACGACTATGCATCCGTAAACGAATCCGACCCCGACGCGGCGTTCAACTGGGGCTACGATCCCCAAAACTACAACGTGCCCGAGGGCAGCTATTCATCCGACCCCTCCAACGGCGCGGTGAGAGTAACCGAATACAAGCAGATGGTTCAGGCCCTGCACGAAGCGGGCATAGGCGTTATCATGGACGTGGTTTACAACCATACCTATTCGGCCGATTCCAACTTTACGAAGATAGTTCCCAACTACTACTACAGATACAACAACGGCGTGCTTTCCAACGGCTCGGGCTGCGGCAACGAAACGGCCTCCGAGCGTTCGATGGTCAAAAAGTTCATAGTCGATTCCGTAAACTATTGGCTTGACGAGTACAACCTCGACGGTTTCCGCTTTGACCTCATGGGTCTGCACGACATAGAGACAATGAAAGAGGTTGAAAGCACCGTCCATGCAAAGAATCCCCACGCTCTCATCTACGGCGAGGGCTGGACGGGCGGCACTTCCACCCTTCCGGGCGAACAGCAGGCCAAGCTCGACAACATAGGCAAGCTCAACGGCAGCAAGGTAAACGGCGTGGCCATGTTCAACGACGTTATCCGCGACGGCATAAAGGGCTCTGTGTTCGATATCAACGACACGGGCTTTGCGACGGGCGCCAAGGCCGACTATCTCGGCCGCGTGCTCTTCGGCGCGCAGGGCGGCTTTGCAAACGCCTCGTTCAGCGGTTACAGCGCAAGCTGGAGTTCGGCAAGCCCCACGAACGTCATAAACTATTGCTCCGCGCACGACAACAACACCCTTTGGGACAGGATCTGCCACGTTGACGGCACCGACGCTTCGACCCTCGATACGAGGCTTGCAAAGAACAGGCTGTCCGCGGCGATAGTTCAAACCTCTTTGGGCGTTCCGTTTATGCAGGCGGGCGAGGAGATGCTCCGCGCCAAGATAAACGAGGACGGCAGCTACAACGAAAACAGCTACAATGCTTCGGACGAAGTAAACAATCTGAAGTGGGATCTTCTCACCAAAGATTCAAACGAATATAAGATGATGCAGTACTACAAGGGGCTTATCGCATTCCGCAAATCGTGCCCTACGCTGCGCCTTGCTTCGATAACGGCGTCAACCTGCACCATAGTTGAAAAGAGCGGCGCGTTTGCGGCGTTCACCATAACCAATCCCAACGGCGAAAAGGTGCTTGTGGTTTACAACGGCGGCACGACGGCGCACACCCTCAAGCTCCCCGCAGGTAATTGGGATCTTTATATCGACGGCACACAGGCCGGCACGACTGCAATACAGAGCGGCTGCAACGGTTCGGTTAGCATAACCCCCGTAAGCTGCTACGTATATAAGCAGGCGTAAACCGGAAAACCCGCGGCTTACCCCCCCCAAGCCGCGGGAACAAGTGCGCCAAAGGGGCCGCTTTTGCGGACGGGCGAAGTTTTAAAACAGAATAGCGCAGGCGCGGCCTGCGCGGCGGAGTTTGGCTCCGCACAGACAAAGGCAATTTGAGTAAAGGCGCCCGGAACACGCCTTTATTCGCAAAAATTTATAAATTTTTTGGAGGCAAAAATGAAGGCAAAGAAATTATTGGCGCTCTTGCTGACGGGCGTCATGGCGGCAGCCGTGGGCACATTTGCGGCGGCGTGCAACAACGGAGGCGGCTCCGGCGGCGGTCCGGCCGGCGGCGATGAAGGAGGCGGTGGCGGTACCGGCGGCAACTACGACTACACCCTTGACGAAACCGAATACTACCTCGCAGGCAAAGGCGCGGGAAGTTTAAAGCAAGTTCCCGAATGGTCCGCAACCAACACTACTCTCAAACTCGTAAGGGACGAGGAAGCGGACCACAACGTGTTTACAATCACCATAGACATGTATGCGCACGATGAATTTAAGATTGTTCACGACAGTGATTATGACGACAATTTAGTTTTCGACGCGATTTATCCTTACGAGATGCTTGCAGACGGCTATTCAAACGGCGATTCATATGCTACGGGCGCCGTGAGCAAAAACGAGGACGGCGAAGTGGTATTTTACGAGGGCGGCGCCTATAAAGGCAATATAACCCTTGAAAGCGGCCACGACGGTACATACAAATTCAGTTTACACACCTATCCCGACGGTGAAGAAGATACAAAGATTACCTGGGAAAAGGTCGGCGAATTAAAGGCTCTTTCGGATATGTACGTAGTCGGCGATTTCAACGACTTCGGGGACAACCAGAAGCAATTTAACAAATCGCACATGACCAAGACCGGCGACGTTTGGCGCTATACCCTTGAAGTTACCGAGGAGCACCTCAAATATAACGCAGAGGGCGAGGCGGGCACCGACTACACCATGATAGGCGTTATGAACAACGTCGAGGACGAAAACGGCGTAAAAGCGGTATATACTTCCGAGGACTACGCAACGGCCATACACGAACAGGACGAATACAACCTTGTTCCCGCGGGCAAATACACCGTAACCTATAACAGCGCGGATAATTCCGTAAGCATAAGGGCGCTTACAAACGACATCTACTTTATCGGCTCCATGAACGGTTGGAACACCGATATGGGTGAAGAATGGAAACTCACCGAGGATCCCACAACGGGCATATGGTCGGGTTATCTCACCATAACCGAAAAAGACTATGCCGTAGACAAGGTAGATGAGAAGGATGTTCAGCGCGACTATGCAACGGTTAAGCTGTACAACAAGCTCGGCAAAGACAACTGGCTTGCTCCTTCCGAAGGCAATTTGGACGGCAGCGGCAACATAATGCTCACCGCGGGCGACTATGCGTTCTATTACAACCCCGAAACCAAAGAAATCAAGTACGAAAAGTTAGGTTACTTTGTATTGGGTACCTTTGTAGACGATGACGATCATATCCAGAACTTTGTAATAGTTAAGGACCTCACTCCCGCCATGACGGAGTCCGACGGCAAATACGTTGCAACCGTCAACGTAACCGACGTTTCCGAAGTTGTCGACGGCACCAGCAACTACAAATGGCTTAAAGAACAGGGTGGTGCCACCGCCATATTTGCGATAAAGGTCGTTTACGGCTCGGTATTGCTCGGCGCAAAGGATTGGTACGGCATCGGCGACAACGGCGACAACTACTTCTTCCATGCGGAAGGCGAATACTCCGTAACTTTCGACCCCGCAACCAAGGCGATAACCGTTGCCGAAGTAGTGCACGAAGTAACGGTAACTTTCAACCTCAACTACACGGACGCGGCAGAACCCCAAGTTGAAACCATAACTCAGGGCACAACCGTAACCGAACCCACCGAACCCGAGCGCGAGGAATACACTTTCTACGGCTGGTATACCGAAGAGAATTGCGAAAACAAGTTTGACTTTACAAAGCCCGTAAACGCAAACACCGAGCTCTATGCCCGCTGGGTAAAGACTTCCGATATCCCCCAAGGCACAAAAGTGACCTTTAATTTTAACGGCAACGGAACCCCCGATAAGGACGTCGACATAGACGAATACGGCCTTGTCGCTCCCGAAGCTGCCGAATGGGCAGGCCACTACTTCCTCGGCTGGTACACAGCCCAGAACAACGGCGAGCTTGTAAACTTCAACGAGCTTGTAACCGAAAATAAGACCGTTTACGCTCATTGGCGCGCAATAGATACTCACAACTATCACATTTTAGGAGAATTAAAGAATTATCCTACTGTAACATGGCAACTTGAAAATGATAAAACGCCGCTCAGCCATTCGGAATCTCACCCTACCGAAAACATGTTCACTATTTCTTTAAGACTGATTGTGGGTGATAAATTCAAAATTCTTGGCACAACAACAAGCTGGAATGATTTTAAATTCAGTGCATGGGCTATAGATTCAAGCTGTGGCAACGAACTTGTATATGATGAGCCCGGTAATGACGGTGGAAACATAAAAGTTGCGGTGAGCGGAGATTACGTTCTCTATGCAAGTGCAGACACATGGAAGCTCACCTGGACGGTTGAACCCTTTGCAAATCCCAACGATATGTACTTTGTATACGGCGAAGATGAAACAAAGATGGCTGCGGGTACGGACGCGTGGACGGGATATATAACCGTTGACGGCACAAAGCCCTTAAAGCTCATCGATAAGTACGACGGCAACAAGGAATATCCCGTAGGCGACGGCAACCTTCCCGCAGGCGAATACTTTGTTAAGTTCAACGTAGAGGCCAAAACCGTTCAATACGAAAAGTGTGAATATTATATCGTAGGCACGCTCGTTATAGACGACAAAGCCGTAAGCTTCACCATAGCGGAAGGCTCTCCCAAACTTACGGGCGACGGCAACGTGCTGACGGTTGACCTTACTGTTACCGACATATCCCAAAATGCCGGTTACAGCTGGCTTGCCGAGGATATTTCGAAAAACAAACTTACGGCTGGAACCATATTTGCAATCAAGATCGGTTACGGCTCCGTTCTGGGCGACGTAAGAGACTGGTACGGCAACTACACGAAGAACAACGTTGTGGATAACGGTTCCGATGGCGATAATCTCTGCTTCCACACGGCGGGCGAGTACACCGTAACGTTTGACACGTCAACAAATACAATAACCGTAACACAAAAGACCGCGTAACTTTATAAAAAATGTATCTCTCCTTATAAAATAAAGTTAAACGCAGTGGCAGGCGGCGCGGGAATTTATTTCCCGCGCCGCAAAAACATTTAAATACTTGCCCCGCTCCCACCTGTCGACTACGTCGACACCCTCCCCCGTCGGTGACGGAAGAGGGCACGGGAAAGCGGCACTCACGCTCCGACAGTGGCGGAAGAGGGCACGGGGAAGCGGCACTCGCGCCCCGACAGTGGCGGCAGAGCAGCTCGAATCACGAAAAAGCGCAGGCACGGCCTGCCGAGCTTTTTGTGAACATTTTAAAAATAATTAACGGTGCAAGCAAAACCACGCTTTTTGCACCTTGTTATAGAATTTTTTATAATGCGGTGTGCAAAGCGTCGCTAACGCTCGCGTGCGCAGCACAACTCAATTTGCGCACACCTGCGCCTGAGCGAGGTGAATGGCTGCGATTATATAATCGAGGGCCCTTAAACTATCGCAGCCAGAGGGCGAGCAGCCCTCGAATCACGAAAAAGCGCAGGCACGGCCTGCCGAGCTTTTTGTGAACATAACTTTTTTATGCGTAATTTTGTATTCGATCTATACGGCACCCTCGTGGATATTTCCACCGACGAGTGTTCGCAAAAATTCTGGAAACGCTTTACGGGCTACGCCGCCGAAAAATTTGGCGCGGGCGAGGGGCTGAAGCGGGAATACGACGCGCTTTTGGGCGCATACGGGGGCTTTGACGAGCCCGATATATGCGCGGTGTTAAAACTTGCAACAGAGAGAAGCGGGGGCACAATGACGGTGCGGCAATCGCGCGAAGCCGCGGAAATGTTCCGCGCACTGTCCACCCGCCGCTTAAAATTATATAAAGGCGCCGAAGATTTGCTTAAAACTCTTTGCCTGCGCGGCGCCCGCATGTTTATTTTATCAAACGCACAGGCGGCTTTCACTCTGCCCGAACTCAAAAAGTTGAATATACTGCAATATTTCCAAGGCGTGGAGCTATCCTCGCAGTTCGGCCAAAAAAAACCCTCGCCCGCGTTTTTTAACTATCTGATTTCAAAATACTCACTGAACGTCGCCCAAACTATCTACATAGGCAACGACATTTTTGCGGACATCGTTCCCGCCGCAGCGCTGAAACTGAAAACGGCGTACATCTTTTCGGGCATTTCCCCGCAAACCGACAGCTTAAAACAGGGCGCCGCCGCAGCCGGCTTTGCAACCGACGACTTCGGCGCGCTGTGCAAATATCTGATTGGGGAGGCACTATGACAAAACCGGCATTTCCACCGGGTGCGACCTGCACTAAAAACTACACAACGTTCTGCGTGTTTGCGCCCTGCGCGCACGCCGTCAGCCTGCAACTCTACGCTTCGGACACGTCCGCGGGTTGGTCCATCAAAAAATCGCTCAAATATATGGGCGACGGGCTATATACCTGCGTTTTGCGGGGCAACCTCGGCGGGCTGTACTACACCTATTCTATAGACGACGTGGAAACCATCGACCCCTACGCACTGTCCGGCGGGGCCAATTCGGGGCGGGGCTATATACTCTCAAAGGGCGCCGCAGACCCCGAAGGGTGGGAAAATGACAGCTTTACGCCCGTTCCGCCCGTCGTGTGGGAGGTGCACGTCCGCGACTTTTCCTCGGACGAATGGCTCGATCTTCCCGACGCGGGCAAATTTACCGCGTTCAGGGAGGGAGTAACCACGCCCGACGGCAAACCCGCGCTCATCGACTATCTGAAATACCTCGGCGTGACCTACGTCCAGCTGATGCCCGTTGCCGACTTCGGCAGCGTGGACGAGCTCGAGGGCGGCTACAACTGGGGCTACGACCCCGTGTGCTATTTTATGCCCGAGGGCAGCTATTCCTCCGACCCGCACGACGGCGCGGCGAGGGTGAGGGAGCTTAAAACGCTGGTTAAAAACCTGCACGCAGCGGGCATAGGCGTAATTTTGGACGTGGTGTTCAACCACACCTACACCAAGGAGGGGAACCCCCTCGATATCTGCGCGCCCGACTACTATTACAGGATGCGCGGCAAACAGCCCCAAAACGGCTCGGGCTGCGGCAACGAGACCAAGAGCGAGAACGAAATGTTCCGCAAACTGATCGTCGACTGCGTGTGCCACTATGTGAAAGAGTATCACGTGGACGGTTTCCGCTTCGATCTGATGGGGCTGACCGACGTGGAGACGATGAACTGCGTGCGGCGCGCGCTGGACGGCATCTATCCCGACGGCCGCGGCAAAAAAATTCTGCTCTACGGCGAACCGTGGTACGTGGAGGCGCCCACGAGGGTGGAGGGGGCCGACAAGGCGCACTACTTCAAGCTGAACGAGCGCGTGGGAATGTTCAACGATTCCACCCGCAACGGTATACGCGGCCTGCACTTCGTCAACGCCGCAAGGGGCTACGTGCAGGGAAATCTCGAGTGCCTCGAGGAGGCCATGAGCGGCATCGCGGGCGGCGATCCCCAAAACAGTGAGTTTATGCGGGTAAAATCCCCCGTGCAACAGGTGCTGTACACCGCCTGCCACGACGACTACACCCTCTACGACCAGCTGTGCATCACCACGGACGAGGGGGAGGACAGGCGCGGCATGCACAGAATGGCCGACTTTATGATATTTTCGGGTCTGGGCATACCCTTTATTTTGGCGGGACAGGAGTTTTACCGCACCAAGTACGGCGACGGCAATTCCTACCGTTCGGGCGACGGCGTAAACAAGCTCGACTGGCGGAGAATGTCCGCCGAGTGGGATACGGTAAACTATTACAGGGGCTTGATCGCGCTGCGCAAAAGCAATCACGCATTTGACGATTTGGCAAATTCCCGCCAATATTTCACGCGGCTGAACGCGCCCGCGGGCGTGGCGGCATATACCGTCGGCGGCGTGGTGTACGGAGTAAACGCAACCGAAACCGACGCGGAGATTGCCTTACAAGACTGCGATATCGCGCAGGTGTGCGACATAGACAGGGCGGGAACGCAGCCCTTTGCCGTCTCCCGCGGGAAGATAATAATAAAGGCCCGCAACGTCTTTGCGGGTTACGTGAAGAAGATTTAGAAAAGTTCACAAAAATTTTCGTGCGGTTGCGCGCACTCAAATTTTTCGTGATTTTGGGCGGCTCTGCCGCCCTTTGCGCCATTTTTAGGGGCGCACATATTATATAATGGCGCAAATTCCCACCGCCGAGGCGCAGGTATGCGCAAATTGTGTCTTGCGGCGCAGGGAAACCCTGCTTGCAACGTTGATTATTTTAGAAAGGTTCACAAAAATCTCGCGCCATTGCGGGCGTTGCGATTTTTCGTGAGTTAGGGCGGCTCTGCCGCCCTTTGCGCTATTTTTAGGGGCGCACATATTACATAATCGCAGACATTCACCTCGCTCAGGCGCAGGTATGCGCAAATTGTGTCGTGCTAGCGCAAGCGTAGCTTGCTTGCACCATAAATTATTTTAAAATAATATCACCGCAACTTACTCTGTGTCATTCCTTCCTTTTTCTGTCATTCCGCGCGAGGGACCTTTCCTTCTCTTGTCATTCTGAGTCGGGCACAGCCCGACGAAGAATCTGTCGCACAGCGACTTTTAAATACATGTACGCGGTTTGATGAAACGTGTCATTCCGCGCGAGGCGGCTTCGCCGCCGCTGCCCTGCCGAGGGCTCCCTTTGGGAAACGGCAGAGGGCGGAGCGCGAGGTCTCTCACACGGCGTAAGGGCAACGCCGTGTTCGGTAAGGCTGGCGCCTTCGGTACGACACCGTGCGCGCCTTGCACTATGCGCGCACTCATCTCGCGCGGCAAAACAGCGCACTGTGCTGTTTTGAGAAGTCCGCGCTCGTCCCCTCGTGGATTGGTCGAAGTAATTTAAGGTTACTATTCCAAACAGCCAAGAGCAGCCACAGGGGGATTCTCTCACTCAATCGCCCGCTTTCAGCGGGTCTCATATCGTTCGAAATGACACGGCTTAACTTGCGCCGTAAAACATTTTAAATAGTTGCAACGCAAGTTAACCCTAAACCTTGCCCTCTTCCGTGTCAACGGGGGAGGGTGGCGACGCAGTCGACGGGTGGGAGTAACCATAATAATAATTTTTCTTTTTTATTTTGTCCCGCCCACCCCCCCAATATTGTTAACAAAATAATAGCGGCGGGCGCGAAAATTCGCGCCCGCCGCTTAAAATATGTCTATATTTATACCAATTGTTTAATCGAGCTGCGCTCGACGAGGGTGCAGGGGAGATATACGTTTTGGGACTGTCTGCCGCCGAGCATCTCGCGGATCTGCATAAAGGCGCGCTCGCCCATCTGACCGTAGTCCTGTTTCATCGTGGTCAGGTTATAGGGCGTGAATTTCAGAATACTCAAGTCGTCAAAGCCCATAACCGAGATGTCGTCGGGCACCTTTTTGCCTGCGGCGGCAAGCCCGTCTATAAGCCCTATCGCCATTATGTCCGAACAGCATATAACTGCCGTAACGTTGGTTTCGCAGAAGAATTTTGCGGCGTGTTCGCCCGCTTCCCTCGTAAAATCGCCGTAGTAGACGTATTCGTTTTTAAAGTCCTGCCCCGCCTGCGCAAGTCCCAAAATATAGCCCGCAAGCCGCTCGGCGGAAACAAGCGAGTCCTTTTCGCCCATCAAAAACCCTATATTCGTGTGCCCGAGCTTCTGAAGGTGCCGCATGGCTATGATAATCGCGGCGGCGTTCTCGCTGGAAACGGAGGAGATAAGGGGGCAGTTGGACACGCGGTTGTCCAGCAACACGAGGGGCACCGAGGTCTTTTTAAGCTGCCCGTATATGGGGCTTCTGAAGTTCATTCCCATAATAAAGGCCGCGCAAAAATTGTTTTGGCGCAGATAGCTCTCCAACTCAAAATCGTCGGGCTTTGTGGACACGGTGTCGATTATAACTTCATAGTTGTTGCGCACGGCAACGTCGGTAAAGGACGAAACAACCTGCGCAAAAACATGGTTGCGGATATCGGTGTCCACGCGTTCATACATAACCAGAATGCGGCGCGAGTCTTTGTTTTTCGATTTCATCGGATATCCTATGCTTTCGGCGTACTGTCTTACGGTGGCCTTCGTTTCTTCGGCAATATCGGTGGCGTCGTTCAGAGCTTTGGATACGGTGCTTATCGAAATATTCAGAGCTTCGGCGATCTCTTTTATTGTCATAAAATTCTCCGATTGTATCTATTGTATTTTAGTTATACCAAATTATATATATAAGGCCCGATTGTGTCAAGCTGTTTTAGCTTAAATCGCATTGAAAACAATTTACAATTTCTGAAAATTTTTATTATTTTATATATTTTTCCTATTGACATTTGCGAAAAATATGGTATAATATTTTCGAAAACGAGTTAATAAATTTTCGACAAATACACAGTTAATATATTCGGTTATGGAAAAAAACAGGAACTACGGCTTACTGATGCCGGTTTCGTGCCTGCCTTCGGGCGAGGGCATAGGAACACTCGGAGCAGAGGCTTACCGCTTTGTTGATTTCCTGTCATCATCTGGCGGGACAATATGGCAGGTATTGCCCTTAAATCCCACCAACTACGGCGACAGCCCCTATTCGTCGTGCTGCGCAAACGCGCTCAACTACTATTTTATTGATTTGGAGGAGTTGGAAAAGGAGGGGTTGCTCTGCGCGGACGAAATCCGCGGGACATATCTTTTCGGGGATCTGCGCAGGGTGGACTACGGCGCGCAGTTTGCAAACAAGGTAGCGCTGCTAAGAAAGGCCTTTTCGCGCTTCAACCGCGATTGCGGCGAATTCAGGGAGTTTGTAAACCGCGGCGAATACGCCGAGTTTGCCGTGTTCATGGCGCTTAAATGCAAGTTCGGCCACAGGCCCTTTGACGGGTGGGACGAAGAGTACAAGACGTACGACCAAAAAGTAATTGACGAGTTTATCCGTGTAAACGCCTTTGAGTTTGAGTTTTGGCAGTTTACGCAATATATTTTTCTCCATCAGTGGGACGCCTTAAAAGCCTACGCACACAGCCGCGGCGTAAAGATCATGGGGGATATCCCCCTGTACGTCGCTTACGACAGCCTCGAAGTATGGAAGTACGGAGACAGGCTGTTCAAGCTCGACGGCGAGCGGCGGTTGAAGTGCGTAGCCGGCGTTCCGCCTGACGCCTTTACGGACGACGGGCAGCTTTGGGGAAATCCCGTGTACGACTGGGAAAAGATGAAAAAGAACGGCTACGAGTGGTGGAACAGGCGCATAGACAACTGCCTTAAGCTGTTCGATATTTTGAGGATAGACCACTTCCGCGGGTTTGACAGATACTACGAAGTGCCCGTGGGCGAAACGACGGCCCGCAACGGGCATTGGTGCGACGGCCCCAAGGAGGAGCTGTTTGCAGACAAGTTGGACTATAACATAGTGGCGGAAGATTTGGGGGTTATAGACGACGGCGTCAGACGGCTGATGAAAAACGTCGGATATCCCGGAATGAAGATTCTGGAGTTTGCCTTTGACGGCACTGCCGACAACGAGCACAAACCCTCCAACTACACCGAAAATTACGTGTGCTATACGGGCACGCACGACAATATGCCGCTCAGGCAATACATAGAAGATTTGGGCGGGCGGCAGCTTGAAATATACAAAGAGGACTTAAAAAAAGAGTGCAGGCTTGCGGGCTTTGAGGCCGATGTCTCCTCGGCGGAGAGCATGTGCTTGAGCGTAGTGGAGCTTGCGTTTAAGTCCGTGGCAAAGACGGCCATTATTCCCTATTGGGATCTGTTGGCGCTCGGCGGCGAGGCGAGGATAAACCTGCCCTCCACCGTGTCAAACAAAAACTGGTCGTTCCGCTTTGAAAAAGGGGATTTTACCCCCCGCGTGCAGCAGTGGCTGTGCGGCCTTGCCAAAGTAAGCGGCAGGGCGCGTTGAGCCGAAGGTAAAACACCAAAAATTTTGAATACACGCCTTTATTTTTGTTCCAAAAATAAAGGGGGGCAGACCTTGCGGCCTGCCCCGAAAAAAATGTTATCGGTGAAAAAAAAGTCGCTGCGCGAACTTTTTGTGAATTATTTGAAACGGTTTGTAGCGCTCAGCGGAATGAATGGCTAACGGAAGTTGAGGTTGTAACGCTCGGAGCGACCAAAAAGAAAATTTTGATTGCCGTTTCAAACAGCCAAGAGCAACCCACGGGGGGATTCTCTCACTCAATCGCCCACTGCGTGGGGCTCATATCGTTCGAAATGACAAGCCTTAACTTGCGTTGCAACTATTTAAAATAATAAACGGCGCAAGCAGGGTTTCCCTGCGCCGGCGCACCCAATTTGCGCATACCTGCGCCTCGGCGGGGTGAATGCCTGCGATTATATAATTGTGGGCACTTAAAAATCGCAGGCAGAGGGCGAGAAGCCCTCAGATCACGAAAAATTTGAGTGTGCGCAACCACACGAAAATTTTTGTGAACACAAACAAAAAATTTTTAGCACGCAAAGTGCGATTTTATAAAATTTTGGAGGAAAAAATGAAAAAACGTATTATCTCTCTACTTGCATGCGGCGCATTGACCGCAGGAACCGTGATGGGGCTTTCGGCCTGCGGAGGCGGTAGCAAAAAGATGTTGGTCTGGGGCCCTTCCGCGCAGCAGGAAGTTTTGCAGCAAATGTGCGCGCAGTTCCTTGAAGAAAACCCCGATTTCGGATATGAATTCGAGTTCGGCGTAGTCGGCGAGGGCGACGCGAAGAGCAATCTCGAAAAAGATCCCACCACGGGCGCGGCCGTTTACGCATACGCCAACGACCAGCTCATCGACCTCTACAGCATGGGCGCGCTTGCCGAGCTTCCCCAAAGCGCCGTAGAAAAGATTAAGGCCGACAACACCGCCGAATCGGTAGAAGCGGGCAAGATAGGCGACAAGTACTACGGCTATCCGTACCAGGCGGACAACGGCTTCTTTATGTACTACGACAGCTCCATTATAAGAGAAGACATGAAGCTGGGCGAAGTGCTCGACGCATGCCAAGACGCCGGCAAATACATGATATATCAGGTAGGCACGGGCTGGTATGTAGGTTCGTTTATGTACGGCGCGGGCGGCACCTACGAAGTTGAGTGGAACGGCGCATTGGCGCAGAAAATAAACACCAACTTCGACAAGAAGGCGATCGATATCAACGGCGCGGCAAGCGACACTTACACCATCGCCGAGATAGGCGGCCAGGCCCTGTACGACCTCGCCAAACACGACGCGCTTGTGAACGGTGACGACAAGGTTGTAAGCACGTACATAGGCAAAGACAAACTCGGCGCGGTTATAACCGGCACGTGGAACGCAACCATGCTCAGAGATTACTTGGGCGACCATTATGCCGCCACCCGTCTGCCCGACCACGTAAGCTCGCTCGACGGCCGCACATACAGCTGGAAGTCCTTTGCAGGCTACAAGCTGTACGGCGTAAACCCCAACTTCGGAGACGTTGAAAAGGCACAGCAGCTCGCGGCATACCTTTCAAGCGAAGCTATGCAGGAAAAGAGGTTCGACGCGGTTGAAGTAGGCCCTTCCAACAAGAAGGTTGCCGCCCTCGACAAAGTAAAGAACAACATCGCGCTTGCGGCCATAAACAAGCAGTTCGACGGCTATTCCGTAACCCAGAATCCCATGCCCAGCAGCTACTGGTCGTCTATGGAATCCTTCGGCACGCAGGTAATCGAGTGGGTTGACAAGGGAAGCTTCACCTATGAGTTATTACAGAAGCGTCTGGAGACATTGATTTCCGACCTTACCGCAGTCAGCTGATTTAAAAAAATAACATACCGACGTTTTTGGGGCAAAGTTATTTTGCCCCAAAATTCGGTAAATGCAGGTGATTTATGACTGAAAGAATTTCCGAATTGGAATACTTGAAAAAGACCGCGCTGCAAAAGTTTGCTTATAACTTCACGTACTTTTTCAAGAGTATTCCCCAAAAATTTATCGGCTTTTTCAAGGCCGTATTGCCCGCCTTCTTTCTGAGGATTTGGCTCGTCATAAAGGGAGCGGGGGTCACCGTAGGCACGGCTGCAAAAAATGGAGACTGGAAAACGCGCGTATCTTTCGGCGTGATGGGCTTTTCACAGTTGGCGCGCGGACAGATAGTCAGGGGCGCGCTGTTCCTTCTGTCGGAAATAGCGTTCATTTTTTACATGGTTTGCTTCGGGTGGAGCCAGCTCGCGCTTTTCCCGTCGCTGGGATATCAGCTTCCCGAACGCGGACACTACGACGAAGCGACGGGCGCATGGGTGCCGCAGGTGTTGGGGCATAACAGCCAGCTGATACTGCTGTATTCCATACTCACGATGCTCGTCATAGTATTTTTTGTATTCCTTTGGTACGAAAACGTAAAATCGGGCTATGCCGCGCAGGAACTGCAGGAGGCAAGGCGCAAACTCCCCACCGCGAGCGACGACGTAAAGGAACTGCTCGACGGGCAATATCACAAAACGCTGCTCGCGCTCCCTCTTTTGGGGCTGCTCGTGTTCACCATACTGCCCATAATCTTTATGATTTTCGTGGCGTTCACCAACTACGACGTAAACCACCAGCCGCCGATGCAACTCTTCGACTGGGTTGGGTTTGACAACTTTGCGGCGCTGTTTTCGGGCAAAGTTTCGGGCGCGGCCAACTTCGGCAACGCGTTCGGCAGGATTTTGCTGTGGACGATAATCTGGGCGGTGGTTGCCACTTTTTCCTGTTACCTTGTGGGCATCATAGTGGCAATAATGATAAACAAAAAGGGCATACGTTTCAAAAAGCTGTGGCGCACCATCTTAATAATGACAATAGCCGTGCCGCAGTTTATATCCCTGTTGCTGATGTCGCAGATATTCGACAACGAGGGCATAATAAACATAATGCTCAAAAACTGGGGGTGGATAGATAAATCTATTCCCTTCCTCTCGGACGGCAACATCGCAAAGATAACTATAATTTTTGTAAACATGTGGGTGGGCGTGCCGTTTACCATGCTGATGGTGACGGGCATACTCATGAACATACCCGAGGACCTGTACGAATCGGCGCGCATAGACGGCGCGGGGCCCGTAAAGACATTCTTTACCATAACGCTGCCGTACATGCTCCACGTTACGACGCCCTACCTCATAACGCAGTTTATAGGCAACCTGAACAACTTCAACGTCATCTACCTTCTGACGGGCGGCGGTCCGCTGATGTCTGAGGGCGCCTCGGGCGGGGCGGGACAGACCGACCTCTTGATAACGTGGCTGTACAAACTGATTATGGACCAAAAATTGTACGGGATCGCCTCGGTTATAAGCATAATAATGTTCATAATTACGGCTGTCATCTCCCTTGTGCTGTACAACCGTTCGAACGCAGTTAAAAACGAGGAGGACTTCATGTAATGGCTAAAAAGTTACGCAGTAAAAAGGCGGCGGAACGCACCACCAATGCGGTGATATATATCATCCTCATAGTTATAAGCGTCATATGGCTGTTTCCTTTCTTCTTTTTGATATTGCAGTCCCTCCGCGGCGAGCCGGGACTTACCCCCGGATATTTCTGGCCCAAAAAGATAACTTTCGACAACTATATCAAGCTGTTCACCGATAAAACCCCCTTCGATTTCTGGCGGTGGTACGGCACCACGCTGACCATCTCCGTAGTGGTAACGATAATACAGACTACGATAACGCTGGTTACGAGCTACGCGCTCTCCCGTCTGCGCTTCAAAATGCGCAAGCCGCTGATGAACCTTATGCTCGTTTTGGGAATGTTCCCTGGCTTCATGTCCATGACGGCGCTGTATTTCCTGTTGAAACTTATGAAACTCACGCAGGACTTCGGCATAGTCGGCTTGATTCTGGTGTACGTGGGCAGCTCGTGCATGGGCTACTACATAAGCAAGGGTTTCTTCGACACCATTCCCCGCTCGCTGGACGAGGCGGCGCGGATAGACGGCGCAAGCCGCCACGTGGTATTTTTAAAGATAATACTGCCGCTGGCAAAGCCGATAATAATCTATACCATACTCACGTCCTTTATGGCGCCGTGGGGAGAGTTTATGTTTGCCTCGCTTATCTTTTCGGGCAACACCAAATATTTCAACGTGGCGGTAGGCTTGAGGGAAATGCTCCAGCGCGAAAACGCGCCCAAGTATTTCACCCGTTTCTGCGCGGGGGCGGTGGTGATATCCTTGCCGATAACCATTTTGTTCTTCCTGTTGCAGCGCTACTATGTGGAGGGCGTTACGGGCGGCTCCGTAAAGGGTTAAAATGAAAAAACGGCTATTATATAAAAGACTATTATATATAATATGTATAGTGTGCGCGGCGGTTTTGGCGGCCGTTCCCCTCGGGGCGTGTGCCGAACCGTCGGGCGCGGCGGAGCTCGATCTGCTTGCCGAAAACATAGTGGACGACAACTACGACAACTACTACGAGATATTCGTGTATTCCTTTTGCGATTCGGACGGAGACGGCTACGGCGATTTAGACGGCGTTACATCCAAGCTCGACTACATACGCGATATGGGCTACACGGGCATATGGCTGATGCCCATCTGCGATTCCCCCAGCTACCACGGCTATGACGTGAGGGACTACTACAAGGTAAATTCCAAATACGGCACTTTGGAGGACTTCGGGGAGCTTACGCAGGCCGCGCACGAGAGGGGGATAAAGGTAATCACCGATTTGGTGGTCAACCACACGGCCTCCTCCAACCAGTGGTTCGTAAACGCGGTGAACAGCCGCAACGGCGTGCCGGGCGCGGACGCGAAGTACAGGGACTGGTACAACTTTTCCGCGACACAGCTCACGGGCTACCACAAGAACGGCAACGTGTACTACGAGGGCAGGTTTGACGGCGGTATGCCCGACTTGAACCTCGACAACGAGGACGTGCGCGCCGAGATTGACAACATAATCAAATTCTGGCTGGAACAGGGCGCGGACGGCTTCCGCCTCGACGGCTGCCTGTACTACTACACGGGCGAAAGACAGAAGAGCGCGGATTTTTGCGGCTGGATAAAGGACACGGCCGTAAAGTACAACCCCGAAGCGTACATTGTCGGCGAAATGTGGGACGGCATGAGCACGGGCTCGCTCACCGAATTCTATAAGTGCGGCGCGGACAGCTTTTTCTGCTTCCCCTCGCACGGCGCTGACGGATACGTCAACAAGTCGATAAACGCAAAATCGGCCGCCACATATTTGTCGTCGGTACAGAGGGTGTACGAAATAGCGGGCGGATACATACCCGCGCCCTTCCTCGACAACCACGACGTGGGCAGGATAGCGGGAGTGATGGGCAGAAACGCCGATAAAATCAAGTTTGCGTACGGCCTGCTCTCAATGTATAACGGCAACACGTTCACCTACTACGGCGACGAGATAGGAATGATAGGAAGCGCGTCCGACCCCGACAAGCGGGTGGGCATGCTGTGGGACAACGCAAAAACCAACTTGACGAGAACGCCTCCGGGTGCAAAAACTCCCACCTACGTCTTTGACGGCGTAAAGGAGCAGCTCGCGGACGAAAATTCCATTTTGAACTACTATAAGCTGTGCAACAATGCGCGCAACGCCTTCCCCGCGATAATGCGGGGCGTGCCCGAAACGGTGACGTACTCCGATCCCAACGTGGCTATCGTCAAAAAGACGTACAATGACAGCACGGTGACTATCGCGATAAACCTGTCGGACGCGGCCAAAACGGTGACGGGGATCGCAGGCGAACTTGCGCAGAGCATATGCGTCAGAGGAAGCATTTCTTTCGACGGACAGTCGCTGGAGATGCCGGGGCGCTCCATTGCTATATTAACTTGAAAGGGAGAAAAATCAAATGGCAGGACTTACTTTTAAACATATATATAAGGTTTACCCCAACGGGACCAAGGCGGTAAACGACTTCAATATGACGGTGGCGGACAAGGAGTTTATCGTATTCGTGGGCCCCTCCGGCTGCGGCAAGTCCACGACCCTCAGAATGGTTGCGGGTCTCGAGGACATAAGCGCGGGCGAGCTGACGATAGGCGACCTCGTGGTAAACGACGTGGAGCCCAAGGACAGGGACATCGCGATGGTGTTCCAGAACTACGCCCTCTATCCCCACATGACGGTCTATGACAACATAGCGTTCGGCCTGAAGCTGAGGAGAGTCCCCCGCGACGCGCAGCACAAGAACGGCAGAATGACCCGCGACGAAATACACGCCAAGGTCACCGAGGCGGCGGAAATATTGGGCATAACCGAATATCTCGGCAAAAAGCCCAAGGAAATGTCGGGCGGACAGCGGCAAAGGGTGTCGCTGGGCCGCGCCATAGTCCGCGAACCCAAGGTTATGCTTTTGGACGAACCGCTTTCAAACCTCGACGCCAAGCTGAGGACGCAGATGCGCGCGGAAATTTCCAAACTGCACGCCAAGCTGAACACGACGTTCATCTACGTGACCCACGACCAGGTCGAGGCCATGACGATGGGCACGAGGATAGTGGTTATGAAGGACGGCTACGTCCAGCAGATAGACACGCCCAAAAATCTTTACAACTATCCCGGCAACAAGTTTGTCGCCGGCTTTATAGGCACCCCGCAGATGAACTTCTTTACTGGCACCCTCAAAAAGGAGGGGGAGACCGTCGCAATCCGCATAGACGGCTCCGACGCGGAAATAAAAGTTCCCTACAGCATGCTGTATAAGACAAAGCCCTCCTATCTGAACGGCGACGCGCCCGTGTGCATAGGCCTCAGGGCGGAGGATATCTCCATCGACCCCGAAAAGGTCGCCTCGGCCGCCGCGCTTATCAAGGTTAAAGTGTCCCACAAGGAGGAACTCGGCAACCAGACCCTCATCTACGGCGACATCAACATGGCGGGCGACGGCTACACCGAGAGCGGCACGCGCGTGATTTTGCAGGCCAACGACGCCGAAGTGCAGAGCGGGGAGATAGTCACCGCCGCGCTCAATATCGAAAAAATCCACCTCTTCGACGGGCAGACGGAAGTTTCCATAATGCCCCGCCTGCCGGAGTATAACTACCTCGACTGCACGGTAAAGGGCGGCATACTGTCCTTTGGCGGAGTCCAAATCCCCCTGCCCCCCGCGATAGAGTGCGCGGACGGAGCCTTTGAGCTGCTCATCCCCACCGCGGCGGTAAAACAGGGCGGAAATATCCCCGCCGAAGCCCTTTCAACCGAAGTGGTGGACGGCAAGACCCTCGTTTCGTATATGGTCGGCGGACAACGCTTGTTCGGGCTTTCGGACGGCCCCGCGGACTGCGGCAAGCAAAATATCTCCCTCGACCTCAAAATGATCGCCCTTTTAAAGGACGGCCAAACGCAGGTTGCCGCCATGCCCCAAAAAATCTGCATGGAAGGGTTTATGTTCAAGCAAAAGGTCAAGGCGGAGACAACCGACGAAAAGACGGGCAAGACCAAAACGGTCAGCCGCATAGAATTTTTCCTGAATATCGGCGGAGCGGTGTTTGCCGCCCCCGACAACATTTCCTCCAAACTCATCTCGGCTATGGGCGTAAAAAAGGCGTTCGGCGGCAAGCTCCGTTTCGAATGTAGCCCCTACGATTTGAAGTTCGACCAAAGCGGAATCCCCGCCGCGGTTGAAAGCATAGCCGACTACGGCGCCGAAAAATTTGCCGTGTGCAATATCGGCGGCAACATAGCGTACGTAAGCTGCGCGGACGAGGTATCGGGCAACATTTACCTCCGGCCCGATTTATCCGCCCTCGCCGTTATACAGGCCGATTTGGATATACGCATCGTATAAAACAAGTTGGCGGCAAAGAAATCCCGAGCATCCGTGCCCGGGATTTTTTATTGCAACGGGTGATAAACTTCGCAATACGGCGTCGCGTTTACGCGCTCCTCGGTTACGTACTTCTGTGTACGCGCCCGTCGTCGCTTGCGCACGCTCCTTGTCTTGCTCGTTTCTGACCCGTTGCTGCTCCCGCAATTTAAAAATAATTGCCGTGGCTTCTTCCCCTTGTGGGGGGGAAGCTCCCGCGTAGCGGGTGATGGGAGGGGAAATAAAAAAAGCAACCGCCTCTCCCACCTGCCCTTGCAGGGCACCCTCCCCCGTCGGCGACGGAAGAGGGCACGGATAGCGGCGCCGTCCCCCCTTGGCTCCCTTTGAGTCAAGGGGAGCTGGCTGCGAAGCAGCCTGAGGGGATTGTTTAAAGTTTGACGTGCGCCATTGTTAGTCCACCGCTAACGCAATAAAGATACCCGGATGCAACGTCACGTTGCTTTTTATATTTTGTCCCGCCCACCCCCCCAATATTGTTTAAAAATATAAAGGAAAGCGGCGCCGTCCCACCTTGGCTCCCTTTAGTAAGGGGAGCTGGCTGCGAAGCAGCCTGAGGGGATTGTCTCAAGTTTGACGTGCGCCATTGTTAGTCCACCGCTAACGCAATAAAGAAACCCGGATGCAACGTCACGTTGCTTTTTATATTTTGTCCCGCCCACCCCCCCAATATTGTTTAAAAATATAAAGGATAGCGGCGCCGCCC
>CANRKK010000007.1 GCA_947631195.1 uncultured Clostridia bacterium | reverse complement strand
TTAACAATATTGGGGGGGGTGGGCGGGACAAAATAAAAAAGCAACGTTACGTTGCATCCGAGTATCTTTATTGCAATAATGTTTGATTGGGATTGCCGCACTTCAAACTTGAAACAATCCCCTCAGTCACCTATCGGTGACAGCTCCCCTTACTAAAGGGAGCCAAGGGGGAAAGGGCGGTGACAGCTCCCTCTACTAAGGGGCGCAAAGGGGACACTGCCCTTACGAAGTCTGCAAGCGGTCAGAAGCAAGCAGAACGAGGCGCGCGAGCATTGGCAAGGGGAGCGTACATAGACGCACGTGACCCGCAGACAAGCGCAGCGCAACAAAGTTATGCGCCGCTTATAATCGCTTGGCGGCAGCAAAAAAGGGCTGCGGGCGCAAAAATTCGCGCCCGCAACCCCATTCGTATTAAAACATCGGAGTGCTATCTTTACTTTTTTTCCTTATCCTTGCCGCAGCGGCTGCACCCGCCGCAACAGTCACAGCCGCAATCGCAGCCGCCCTTATGCTTTATTTTCCGCCACACGGTGAAGCCCACGGCGGCGACGAACGCCACCGAAAGCACGACTATGACGGCAATGTCGAACGCTCCCATAATTATTCCTTCTTTTTACGTCTGAAAATTTTTGTTATGTCGAACTTGCCGAGGTTCCGCAGCACAATGAGCGCAGTCACCGCCGCGGCAAGCGCCAGCCAGATGAAGCAGGTCCACCACCAGCTACCTATCGTATAGTATGCGCAGGACACTATGTAGCTTGTGCATATCCAGAACAGCAGCGTCCACTTAAACTTGCCCTTGGGCAGCTCCGCCCGCGCCGTCGCGCACGCCGCAAAGCAGGGAATGGTCGTCATGTTGAAGATTATAAACGCTATCACGCCGGGGATGGAGATTCCCGTGCCGCCAATCATGGCCGCGGCCGCCTCCACCGCTCCCTCTTCGGCTTCCCAGTCTATGTACTGTCCCGCAACTATTGCCGCGAGCGCGCCGAAGGTGGCTATGACGTTTTCCTTGGCTACAAGTCCCGTGAGGGCCGCCGCCGCAAATACCCAGCCGAACGCCGTAAGCTGCGACCCGAAGCCGAGCGGCGTGAACAGCGGCTGTATCAGCATGCCTATCCCGCCCAATATCGATTCGTTGGCGCGGACGTTCACAAGCCCCTCTATCGCCTCGAGCGAAGCCCACTTTACGGGGTCCGCCGCGTACAGCTCCTGCGCGTCCTGCAGCAAAAACTCCCAGTTCCAGCTGAAGGACTGCAATATCCATATTATCACCGTGGAGGCAAATATGATAGTAAACGCCTTTTTTACAAAGTGTTTTGTTTTGTCCCACAGGTGGAGCATCAGATTTTTAAATCCGGGCAGGTGGTATGCGGGCAGTTCCATTATAAAGGGAGGAGTTTCTCCCCTTTGCGTGGTGTTGCGCATCAGCAGCACAGACAAAATGGCTATGCACACGCCCGATAAATACATTGCAAAGGTTATGGCGTCCACGTTGCCCACGCCGAATATTGCCAAAAGTCCGCCCGCCATCGACGTGAGTATGGGCAGCTTCGCCCCGCAGGAGAAGAAGGGAATTACCCTTATCGTTGCGGTGCGCTCCTTGTCGTCGGCGAGGGTGCGGGTGTTTATCGTTGCGGGAAGGGAACAGCCGAAGCCCATTATCATCGGCATGAACGCCCTGCCCGAAAGCCCGAACCTGCGGAATATCCTGTCGAGCACAAAGGCGATCCTCGCCATATAGCCCGTGTCCTCCAAAATAGAGAAGAACAAAAACAGGCAGAGTATCTGGGGCAGGAAGCCCAACACGGCAAATATGCCCCCCAGCACGGCGTCGCAAACCAAACTGTCAACCCACGCCGCGCCGCCGCACACCTCTATCAGCATCGAAAAGCCCAACGTGATGTTGTCTGTCAACAGCCCCAAGAGATTGGTTAAAATCACGCCCGGCGAAAATACCGCGCCGTCGTAAATCAGCCCCAGAGCCATGGCTCCCCCTTCCGAAAGGCCCAGCTCGTCAAGCGCGGGCAGGGGATGCCCCGCAGCCTCGGAAATTGCGCCTATGAAAAACAGATCTTCCGAAAACGTCAGGTGGAAAATGGCGAACAGCACCACCAAAAAGATGGGAATCGCCCACACCCTGTGCGTTAAAACCTTGTCTATCTTGTCGGACTTGGTCAGCTGCCCTTCGGAGGACTTCACCTTCGCGCCCGCAAGTTTGGCGGAGATGTACTTGTATCTCTCGTCGGCTATGAGGGCCTCCATGTCCTCGCCGCCCGCCGCCCGAGCGAGCGCTTCCTTTGCGCCCTTTTTTTGCAGTTCGAGCTCGTCGCTCTCCAAAAGTTTTATCGCGTGGAACAGCGGCGAAGGCTGTCCGTCCGCCTCGTAAAAGGCCCGCGCCACAGCTATTTTATCGCCTAACGCCTCCTGCAGGACGGTTGTGCCCTTCCTTTCGGCGGGCATGGCTATCGCCCTGTCCATCAGCTGCTTTATGCCCGTGCCGCGCAGCGCGGAAATTTCCACGACGGGCACGCCCAGCGCCTTTTCGAGCTTTTTTGCGTCTATCTTGTCGCCCGCCTTTTCCACCGCGTCCATCATGTTCAGGGCTATTATTACGGGGACGTCCATCTCGAGCAGCTGCGTCGTAAGATACAGGTTCCTCTCGAGGTTGGTCGCGTCCACTATGTTTATTATGCCCGCGGGCTTTTCATCGAGAATGTAGTTGCGGGATATCACCTCTTCGGGCGTGTATGGCGAAAGGGAATATATGCCCGGCAAATCCACTATGGACGCGTGTTCCGCGCCCCCCTTGTAGACGCCCTCGCGCTTATCCACCGTGACGCCCGGCCAGTTGCCCACGTGCGCCGTCGAGCCGGTCAGAGCGTTGAAGAGGGTCGTTTTCCCGCAGTTGGGATTGCCCGCCAATGCAAAGTTTTTCATTTTGTCTCCACCTCCACGCAGGCCGCCTCCACTTTGCGCAGAGTGAGTTCATACCCGCGAATCGTTATTTCGATAGGGTCGCCCAAAGGCGCCTTTTTGCGCATAATGAGTTCCGCGCCCGGGGTTACGCCCATGTCGAACAGCCTGCGGCGTATCCTCCCCTCGCCGGTAACACCTACGATCTTGCCGCTCTCTCCGACGGTAAAATCACTCAGTAATTTTTTTGCCATAAATCCTCCAAAGAAAAAATAGTTTTTTTTCACAAAAATTTTCGGCAGGCCGTGCCTGCGCTTCCTCCCCCCTGTCATTCCGCGCGAGCGTTTCTCTCTCCTCTCTGTCATTCTGCGCGAGGGCTTTGCCCGCTGCCCTGCCGAGGGTTCCCTTTGGGAAACGGCAGAGTCGGGCGCAGCCCGACGAAGAATCTGTCGCGCAGCGACCTTTTGGGGTCGCCATTTCATCAAACCCCGACCAGCCCACAGGGGGATTCTCTCACTCAATCGCCCACTACGTGGTCTCATATCGTTCGAAATGACACGGCTTAATTGGCGCGCTACATATTTTAAATAATTATGTTGCAAGCAGGGTTTCCCTGCGCAGCAAGACCCGATTTGCGCACACCTGCGCCTCAGCGGGGTGAATTGCCGCGATTATATCACGGAAGAGGGCACGTTTTAGGGTTACCGTCTTATCCAGCCCTGAGCAACCCACCGTGGGATTCTCTCACTCAATCGCCCACTACGTGGTCTCATATCGTTCGAAATGACACGGCTTAATTTGCTTGCAATTATTTTTAAATAATTTTTTGGGCGAAACGAGCGTTACGACCTCAACTTTCGTTAGCCATTCATTCCGCTTGCGCTACAATGCCGTTTCATCTTACAGACGAGTGCCGCCGCTTCCCCTTGCCCTCTTCCGTCACCGACGGGGGGAGGGTGTCACAAAGTGACGGGTGGGAGAGGCGGTCGCCTTTTTATTTTCCCTCCCATCACCCGCTACGCGGGAGCTGTCTCACACGGCGTAAGGACAACGCCGTGTTCGGGCACCGTGCGCGCCTTGCACTATGCGCACACTCATCTCGCTCGGCACGCACAGCGCACTGTGCTGTGCTATGAAATGCCTCGCTCGTCCCCCCAAGGGGAAGAAGCTATGGAAATGGCCGCCCTTACAAAGTCCTGCGGTGGGCAGAACGACGCTTATACACGCCGCCGCGGGAGCGGAAATGTTAACTGCGGTTAACATTTCCCCCAAAAAATTAAGCGGCCTCAGGCCACCATAATTTTTCCCGCCAAGGTTTTGTCGAGGCACAGCCTCCCTTCCTTGACGATGACTATGACGTTGCCGCCCGTCGACGACACGAGAGTGATTTTGCTTCCCTCGCACACGCCGAGCTCATACAAATGCTTTTTTACCTTTTCTTCCGCGGCGACCTTTCTTATCATAAGTTCCCGTCCCGCAGGCGCTATCGCTATAGGCATATCCCACCTCAAAAAATTAATTAAGGTTTATTTTCACTATACATTATAGCCCGCTTTTTGCGTTTGTCAACAAAAAAATAACCAAAGTTTACTTTTTTTGAAAATTTACATTTTTTGTGCAAAATTCACAGCCTCTCCCCTCACGCGCGGGCGGGTTTATTTTGCGCGGGAACGAAAAAAACGTGCGTACGGGGGGTTCGTTTGCGGGCGTTTTCACCAAAAAAACACATTTAAATTTTTTATATGGTATTGACCAATTTTTTTGCGGGGTTTATAATTATTTTGTGGGGGTAGGATATGATACAGGTAACAGGACTAACTAAAATTTACAAGTCCACCCGTCGGCTTTCGTACAAGGCGCTAAAGGGTGTAAGTTTCACATTGCCGGACCACGGCATGGTGTTCGTGGTGGGCAAGAGCGGATGCGGCAAGTCCACCCTTTTAAACCTTTTGGGCGGGCTGGACTCCCCTTCCGGCGGGGATATTTTCGTGGACGGCAAGCCCTTTTCAAAATTTTCGGAGAGGGATTTCGACGCCTACCGCAACTCCTATCTCGGCTTCGTGTTTCAGAGCTTCAACCTGATAGATTCCCTCACGGTAAAGGAGAACGTAAAACTTGCGCTGCGGCTTAAGGGCGAGGACGGCGACCCTCTCGCGGACGAGATCCTCGGGGCGGTCGGCCTTGCCGAACACTCGCACAAATATCCCAAACAGCTGAGCGGCGGGCAGTGCCAGCGCGTTTCGATTGCGCGCGCGCTTGTCAAAAGCCCGCAGGTCGTGCTTGCCGACGAGCCGACGGGCAATCTGGACAGCCGTTCGGGCAGGCGAATTTTAAATATATTAAAGGATTATTCAAAGACCCACCTCGTGCTGATAGTTTCGCACAACCGCGAGGACGCAGATATCTTTGCAGACAGGATAATAGAGCTGGCGGACGGGCGTATAGTGGGCGACTATGACCGCAACCCGCTCTCGGGGGATTTGGTGATAGACGACGAGGGCATAACCCTGCAGCGGGGCGTTGCTCTTTCGGAGGAGCAGATAAATAAGATAAACGAGAGGCTCTCCTCGGGCAAGCCCGCCGTGTTCAAACAGGCGGACGACAGGTTTGTGCCCGCAAAGCCGCCCGAACCCGCCGCCCCGGCGGCAAAGATGGCCCGTTCAAAGCCGTCGTTCATGGGATTTTTAAAGCTGTTTTTAACCTTTTTGCGCAAACAGAAGCTCAGCCTCATCGTCACGCTGATACTCGTCATCGGGCTGGTGTCCGTTTTGGGCACGGGGCAGCTGTTTTTGCTGTTCGACGCGGATGAGGAGTGCGCGAGCCTGCTTCAAAAAAGCGACTATTCGGTCTTCTATATGCATAAGAGCTACATAAACGGCCAGGGCAAAATGTCCACGGACCGCTGCTACCCCGTTGTGGAAAAGGATATCGAGGCCTTTGAGGACACGGGCTACGGCGGTACCATATATAAGTTGTATAACGTGGGGCTGGGGACCGTCCAGACCGAATACTCGCTGGAAAATTACCAGCGGCTCGGGGACGACAAGATTTACGCCGACTACTTCTGCAAGGCGGGCAACGGCGTGATGGTGTGCGACGAACAGTTCCTTATAAATACCTACGGCGACGGGACGAACATGCCCGAAGTGTTGAGCGGCGCGATCTCGGCCGACTCGGCGGGAATAATCGTGACGGACTACTTTGCCGACTCGATTTTGGGAAGGAGCGCCACCCTCGCCGCCACGGGAGACGACATATACGCCAAACTGACGGACGGCAGGACGATGTTCTCCCGCTATAAGATAGACGCGGTCATCAACACAAGATATAAGGAGAGATACGCCGATATCGTTTTGAGGGTGGAGAACGGCGAAAGTTTCCGCAACATGGAAAACGACGCCATGTACACGGACTTTATGGACGAGCTGAACCTCACCCTGAACACGGCGTACAGCATAAACCCCGACTTTGTGAACGCCTTTACCTCCACAACGAACAAGGGTTACTCCTATCTTTGCAGACCGTCTGTGCAGTTCGAGGGCAAAACTTACAGCAACAAGATCTTCTATTGCACGCGCAACTCCTCCGTCAAAGACGGGGAAATTTACGTCAGCAAAACGGTATGGCGGTCCCTCACGGGCGACAGCTTAGAGGACGACAGCCCCTACTGGCAGGCTTTGAAGGGCAAAAAACTGAAAATCGTTATACCCGCCTCGGTCACGGGCGGAGCCGCCGCAACGCTGGAATTTACCGTTGCGGGCACGACGGACGAACACGGCATGCTCGTTTCCTACAATACGCTGGCAAAACTCAGAAAATATGAACTGATACCTTTCGGGCTGTATTTTGACGACACGCAAAATTTGGGGTCGCTGTTCACGGCGGGCAAGGCGATAAATTTTTATCCCACCTCCCTGCAGTTCCGCGCCGTGCAGTCCATAGCGGGCGCGGTGAAAATCTTTAAGGACTTCTTCACACTGATAATATCCGTGCTGTACTTCGTCAGCGCGCTGTTGCTGCTCTCCTTCGGCACGCGGAGCGTGAAAAAGAACGTCTACGAGATAGGCGTGCTGCGCGCGATGGGGGCAAGAGTCGGGCACCTCGCCGTTGTGTTCGTGGCGCAGATATTGCTGCTTGGGCTTCTCATCTGCCTGCTCGGCATAATCGGAACGGCCGTAGGAGTTTCGGTGGGCAACGCCGTGCTGGTAAGGGGCTTTATTGCCTACACGGGAAACAACCTTGCCTCGCACATAACGTTTATCCGCTTCAGAACGGGCACGGTGCTCGCGGGGGCGGCGCTGGTAATCGGCGTTTCGCTTTTGGCCTGCGCGCGGCCGATAATCGCCCTCACCCACGTAAAGCCCCGCGACGTTATAAACTCGAAAGAATAACCCGCAAAATAAACTTCCGCCCCGTACAAACACATCGTACGGGGCCTTTTTTGTTTTATTTTTTATTTTTGGGCGAAACGAGCGTTACGACCTCAACTTTCGTTAGCCATACATTCCGCTGAACGCTACAATATTATTTCAACATACGGGCGAACGCCGCCCCTGTTCTTTGCCCTCTTCCGTCACATATACACAGGGCTTCCGAAAATTGCAGCATAGCGCAATTTTTGGGAAGAGGAGCCGCAACATGGCAACTTTGCCGTTTACGCGAAGTGTAAATCGGCTTAAAGCCAATGTTTGCGGCGACGAGGGGCAGGGTGCCCTGAAAGGGCGGGTGGGAGTGTATGTTGCCATTTTATTTCCCCTCCCATCACCCGCTGCGCGGGAGCTTCCCCCCCCGTGGGGAAGAAGCCACGGGGAGTGCCGTTCCTCTTTCATTCTGAGTGAGCGGACTCTCTATCCTATCATTCTTCGCGAGCACCACCCTCCCTCTCTGTCATTCTGAGGAGGGCGGAGCGCTGCCCTCGCCTTTGGCGAGAAAAGTGCGTAGCCAGACGAAGAATCTGTCGCGCAACAACTTATTAATATGTGCGCAGTACGATGAAACTTGTCATTTCGAGGGCGAAGCCCGAGATAATCCCCTCGTGGATTGGTCGAGGCAATTTAAGGTTACCGTTCCAAACAACCAAGAGCAACCACCGTGGGATTCTCTCACTCAATCGCCCGCTTTCAGCGGGTCTCATATCGTTCTGCCGTTTCCCAAAGGGAACCCTCGGCAGGGCAGCGGCGGCGGAGCCGCCTCGCGCGAAATGACACGGCTTAATGGGCTTTGCAATTATTTTAATACTGCGGTACGCGTTCCCCTCTATTTTTTAACATTATTTGGGGGGGTGGGCGGGACAAAATAAAAAAAGAAAAGCAACGTGACGTTGCATCCAAGTTTCTTTATTGCGATAACGGTAGACTTGCTTTTTCGCGCGTCAACCTTTAATGACAATCCCCTCAGTCACCTGTCGGTGACAGCTCCCGCTTGACTCAAGGGGAGCCAAGGTGAGGCGGGAGCCGCAACGGGTCAGAAGCGAGCAGAGCAAGGAAAGCACTCTGCCTTTACGTAGTTAGCAACGGGTCAGAAGCGAGCAAGACAAGGCGCGCGAGCATTGGCAAGGGGAGCGTACAAATAAGTACGTGACCCGCAGACAAGCGGAGCGCAACGCAGTATTGCGAAGTTTATCACCCGTTGGCGGGAGCAAAAAACGACAGGACGTACGCCTGCCGTTTTATTTTTGCCCCCTCTTAAACTGCGCAGAGCTGCTTTATGTAGCGCTTTTCTTTGAGCGACACCTTGCCGTCGGCCGAGGTTACCAGCAGGCAGAGCATAACAATGTCCGCGCCTAACTCCTCGCTTGCCGCCGCCAAAACCGCCAGCAACTGCTTGGTGTAGTCGGTGATTAACTTTTTTACGTCCTTGGAAACTTTATAATTGCGCTGTATGCCCGCCAGATCGCACGCCTCGCCAAACGCCTCGGTGAGCGCGGGATTTATGTTGAGCAGGTCCTTTTCTCCCACGACGCCGTCGGACACGACCGAGCCGATTATAAACGCCGCAAGGGTTTCAACGGGGTCCGTGCCCTCCAACCCGAGGGCGTACAGTCCCTCCGTTACCGACGCGGCCTTTTCGGCGATGAGCGCCGCCCTCTGTGCGGGAGTGAGGGCCTCCACTTCGTTGCATAACTTTTGAAATTCAAACATAATTTTTCTCCTTTCGGTTTTATTCACCTGTAAATTATACTACAATTTGTTTGATAACACAAGCGCAAAAACCGTTAAATTGCATACATTATAAGATTTTATCTTTTGTTGTCTTTGTGCTTACCACCATATGCAACGGCTGATATTGTTTTAATGCACCGTTTCCGCACCGATGGAATTGTCAAACTAAAACTTTTTACTAAACTATTGACATTAATATTCATTTTGGATATAATAAAGTAGGATAGTAAGAAATTCTAACTAAGCGGAGGTGTAATATGTTAGCAGAGTTAAGAACAAAATCGCAAATAACGATACCGAAAGAAATAGTTGCAAGTCTCGGCTTATCGGAGGGAGATAAACTCGAAGTCTATGAAAAAGACGGTGTTATTTGTCTTATGCCCGTAACGGTTTATCCCAAAAAGTATGTGGCGCAATTGCGCCGTGAAATCGACGGAATCAAATCGGATATTGACAGCGGCAAACAGCCCGTTTTCGATAATATTGACAGCCTGTTCGATAAATTGGAGAATGATTGATGGCGTTTCAAATTACCTTTACCGATAGATTTCAGAAACACTATAAAAATCTGAACGATACCGAAAAAAAGCAACTGCGCGACAAATTGACGATATTATCCGAAAACCCGTTGCACCCCTCTCTTCGCACAAAGCGGATACAGGGAACGGACGATTTGTTTGAGTGCAGCGTAAATATGGATATCCGCATAATTTGGTATTACGAGGGCAGTACTATAATAATTCTAGTAGATGTCGGTCATCACGATATTTTAAAGAAATATTAAAAACAGAATCCCAAAATTAAAAGGCAAGGATAAAAACAGTCCTTGCTTTTTTATTTATGGAAACAAACCCCGTTGGTCGCAATAAGCGGTTGGACGGAGCTTTCGTTTTACGGCAAATTTCTATAATCAACGAACGTCGGCGCGGGAATCCGCCCGCGCGGTCCTCGCACTGCCGCAAAAAAAGAACAGGTTGTTGTAACCTGCTCTTTTTTGGTCTACCTGCGCGGATTCGAACCGCGGGTCTCCAGAGTCGGAGTCTGACGTGTTATCCAGCTGCACCACAGGTAGTTTCGGTTTATTTGAACGCGTTTTGCTCGCCGTCATAAAAATAGCCTATCGCGTTCAGGCGGCCGCTTATCTCCTCCCCGTCAAGGCCTTCCTCCGCGCACAGCTCCGAAAAAGTGGAATATCTGTCGCGCAGGGCGGTGTTGACCAAAGACAAAAGCATAAAATTGTCGGCGGGCAGTTGCATATGTAGATTATACCACAAAATAAAATATTTGCAAACGATATTGCGGTGTGTTATAATCATTTAAAAGGAGAAAAAATTTATGCCGTCCAAAACCGTGGTTGTGGGCATGAGCGGGGGCGTGGACTCCTCCGTTGCCGCCTATCTTTTAAAGGAACAAGGCTATAACGTTATAGGTCTTTTTATGATGAACTGGGAGGAGACCGACCCCTCGGGCGCATGCACGGCGGACGGCGATTTTGCCGACGTGGCCCGCGTCTGTTCGGCCCTTGAAATCCCCTACTACAGCGTCAACTTTGCAAAGCAATATAAAGACAGGGTGTTCCGCTATTTCCTCGACGAGTACGCCGCGGGCAGAACTCCCAACCCCGACGTTTTGTGCAACCGCGAGATAAAGTTCGGCCCGTTTTTGGAGTACGCCCTCGGCATGGGCGCGGACTTTATAGCCACGGGCCACTACTGCAAAATCGAACACGTACCGGGCAAAACCCGCCTTTTAAAGGCCAAGGACGCGTCAAAGGACCAGACGTATTTTTTGAACCAGGTGCGCGAAAAACAGCTTGAAAAAGTTATGTTCCCACTTGCCGACCTCACCAAGGCCGAAGTGCGCGAAATCGCCGCAAAACTCAACATGTCCACGGCAAAAAAGAAAGATTCAACGGGCATATGCTTTATCGGCGAGCGCAATTTCCGCAAATTTTTGCAGGAATATCTGCCCGCGCGGCCGGGGAAAATCGTCACCCTGCAGGGCGAGACGGTGGGTGAACATATCGGGCTGATGTACTACACTTTGGGGCAGCGCAAGGGCCTCGACCTCGGCGGAAAACACGGCGAGGAGGGCCGCTGGTTCGTCGTAAAAAAGGACTTGCAAAACAACGTATTGTACGTTTCCCACGGCGACGAAAGCCCCCTCTATTCCCGCGCGTGCAGGGTCGAAAATCTCAATTGGATAGGATATATTCCCCAACGAACGCAATTTGTGAACGCCAAATTCCGCTACCGCCAGCCCGAACAGGAAGTTACCCTTACCGTTGAAAAGGACGGGGCGTTGGTCGAGTTTGAGGAGCCGCAGCGCGCCGTTACCGAGGGACAGTATGCCGTGTTCTACGGCGGCCCCGCCTGCCTCGGCGGCGGAGTGATTACAGAGGTTATATATTAAAACATGCCCGCCGCCATGTCACAGGGCTCCCAAAAATTGCAGCATAGCGAAATTTTTGGGAAGAGGAGCCGCAACATGGCAACTTTGCCGTTTACGCGAAGTGTAAATCGGCTTATAGCCAATGTTTGCGGCGACGAGGGAGGGTGCCCTGAAAGGGCGGGTGGGAGTATGGGCTTCGTTTTTCCCTCCCCTCAGTCTCCCCCCCGGAGGAAGAAGCCAAGAAAACGTAACGCGGCGGGCCATTCGGACCGCCGCCTGTATTTTTTATGCGGTTTAGTCGTAAGTCGTTATCTCAGCACGGGATACAGGCCTTCGGCAAAGTTGAGGTTGGAAAGATCCCAAACCGACTCGCTCCAACCGAGCATCTCCACGTAGAATGTGTTTTTGTCGTTTAAATACTCTTCGGTTACCGACATTCCGCCCGAAGCCGTAACGGTGTACGCGCGGTAGCAAGACGTTTGTTTGCCGCTACCCGTGTTTGTCGCTATGGCGTCAACATATTCTACGTCGGAACCAAATGTTCCTGTGAACAAGCTGTATTCTATGGTTGCACTGTTCCGTCCGCACATGCCGCCGTTATATAAATTCCCGCCGCTATATCTCCTTGAGCCGTTAACCGTCCCCGTGACAAAACATTTGCTGACCGTACCTGTGTTTTCTCCTGAAATTCCCCCCAAATATGCGTCGAGGTCATTATTTCCATAAAAACCATTTCCTGCGGTATATGATGTCAGGCTTCCGCTAAACATACAGTTCGTTATGTTGCCGTCATTTTTTGCGGCAATTCCTCCCATATAAAATTGGGTGCCGTTTTCGGAATTATCTGAAAAGTTTATGTTTCCATTAACATATACATTTTTGATCGTGCCGCTGTTGACGCTGCAAATCAAACCGAAATATCTTGTGCTTTTTACGGAACTTTTGAATGTTATGGTAACGTTTTCGAATTTAACGCTTGAGATCGTGCCCTCGTTCACGGCAAAAAATCCGTAGTAGTTGACCGCCGGGTCGATATATATAGAGAAATTGGAAATTGTGTGGCCGTCGCCTATAAATTCGCCCTTGAACGGGTTGCTTTCCGAACCGAATGTGCGCAGCTCGGCGTTTTTGCAGTCTATGTCGTCGGTCAAAACATATTTGCCGCTCATATCCGTAATGTTCTGGAGCTGCATTATGTCCTTGATTTTTGTGTAGTCCTTGTAAGGATCGTCATACTCCCACTTGCCGTAAATATCCACATTTGCATGCAGCACAAAGGGAAATTCCACCTTTTGCGTATAAGTCTCATTCAAATACCAATCGATAAAGGTGTAGTTTTCGACCTCGGGCACGGTGAAATTCTGATACTCCGTGCCGCCCTTTGCCTTTACGGGGTCGGGAGTGACAACAACGTTGGTGTGGAAAGTTATGGTGTACTCCGCCTCCTTCCACATCGCATACACAACTATGTCGCCCGAAAGCTGCAGGGGATACTGCACGGGGTCGGAGTAGTATTGGTCGCGGTACCATCCCGCAAAATCGTAGTCTGTCTTTGTGGGGTCGGGGAGCTTTTCTATCTGCTCGTCCGCATAGTACTCGGCCGCGTCCATATGGTCGCCTCCTGCCGTATCGAATGTGACCCTATACTTTGCAACCGCTTTCCAGCGCGCTGTGAGTGTCACGTCCCTTGTTACGGGCGTTACCGTCGTAAACTGCCCGTCGTTGACGGTGTCTCCCGTAAACCAACCCAAAAACGTGTAGTTATCGCGCGTGGGTATGGGCAAATCGAGCACGTCGCCGTAGTTTACGGTTATTTCTTCCTGCACGTCCTGCGGCAGCTCGCCGCCGTTCACATCATATTTTACGGTGTGCGTTTCGTTTGCGTGCGGGGCGTCGTCGCCCTTCTCGCCCTTTTCTCCTTGAGGACCTTGCGCGCCGGTTTCGCCCTTCTCGCCTTGGGGTCCCTGCGCACCCGTTTCACCCTTTTCGCCTTGGGGTCCTTGCGCGCCCGTTTCACCCTTCTCGCCTTGGGGTCCTTGTGCGCCCGTTTCACCCTTCTCGCCTTGGGGTCCTTGTGCGCCGGTCTCGCCCTTTTCGCCTTGGGGTCCCTGCGCGCCGGTCTCGCCCTTTTCGCCTTGGGGTCCTTGCGCGCCCGTTTCACCCTTCTCGCCTTGGGGTCCTTGTGCGCCTGTTTCGCCTTTCTCACCCTGAGGACCTTGCGCGCCTGTTTCTCCCTTTTCGCCTTGGGGGCCTTGCTCGCCGGTTTCGCCTTTCTCGCCTTGGGGACCCTGCGCACCGGTTTCTCCCTTTTCGCCTTGGGGTCCCTGCGCGCCTGTTTCGCCTTTTTCGCCTTGAGGACCTTGCGCGCCTGTTTCTCCTTTTTCACCCTGAGGGCCTTGCGCGCCTGTTTCGCCTTTTTCGCCTTGAGGACCCTGTTTGCCTTGTATTCCTTGAATTCCCTGCTCGCCCTGCGGTCCCTGTTCACCCTGCACGGAGCATGCGGCGGCAAAGACCATAAAAATCGCAAGCATAAAAGTTAAAACATAAAAAAACGGTTTAAATCTTTTCATTGTTTTCCTCCTGTGTATTTACGACATAATTATAATGTAAACACGTTATAATTGTCAACACTTTTATGTAATAAAAATAACGCAAATACGCCATAAAATAGAATAGAGGTGTATTATGGACGTTATTGCGGAAATAGAGAAATTGAGAAAAGAGCGGGGCTGGACGAAATATAAACTTGCCGAAGAAGCTATGCTTACCTACTCCACCCTGTCGGCCATGTATATAAGAAACACTCCGCCAAAGTTGGATATTTTGGAAATGATATGCACCGCATTCGGCCTGACGCTTGCGCAGTTTTTTGCGGGCGGGGCCGCGGGGGAATTTTTATCCGAGGACGAAAAGGAACTTTTGCACAGTTACAGGAGGCTGACGGCCGAGAAGAAAAAAGCCGTAAATGTTTTGATAAATAAATAAAAAAGCGCCGCAGGCATAACGCCCGGGCACGGTTGCTTGATTTTATTTCCGCTCGATAGAAGTCTTATCGGGCGATTTTTGATTTTATTATTCCCCTTCTATTCTTAACATTATTGGGGGCGGGCAACGTGACGTTGCATCCGAGTTTCTTAATTGCGATAGCTGTGAACGAACGATTGCACACTTCAAACTTGAAACAATCCCCTCAGTCACCTATCGGTGAAAGCTTTCTCACACGGCGTAAGGACAACGCCGTGTTCGGGCACCGTTCGCGCGAAACGTATGCGCTCACTCATCTCGCTCGGCACGCACAGCGCACTGTGCTGTGCTATGAAATGCCTCGCTCGTCCTACTAAGGAGAGCCAAGGGAGACACCTCCTCTCCCCCCCCCTGTCATTCTGAGGCGTCAGCCGAAGAATCTGTCGCATAGCGACTTGGGGTTACCGTCCTATCCAACCCCGCCCGAGCGTAGCGACGGCTTTGTGTGCGTTTTAACGCACCAAAACCAGCCCACCGTGGGAATTCTCTCACTCAATCGCCCACTGCGTGGGGCTCATATCGTTCTGCCGTTTCCCGCAAGGCGGGAACCCTCGGCAGGGCAGCGGCGGCGGAGCCGCCTCGCGCGAAATGACACTCATTAATTGACTTTGCAATTATTTAAAACTGCAGTAAACGTTCCCCCTTCTATTTTTAACATTATTGGGGGGGGGGGGGGAACAAAATATAAAAAGGAATAATTATTAATATGTATGTGCGTTCCAACTGACATCGACCAGCCCACCGTGGGGAAGAAGCCACGGAAATGGTCGCATTTACGAAGTTAGCAACGGGTCAGAAACGAGCAAGACAATTATTTTTAAAATAATTATGTTGCAAGCAAAACCACGCTTTTGCGCCAGCCCTCTCGCCAACGGCAAGGAAAAACCGTTGGCTCGGTCACCGTTCGCGCGGGACGTATGCGCTCACTCATCTCGCTTCGGCACGCACAGCGCACTGTGCTGTGCTATGAAATGCCTCGCTCGTCCCAATTTGCAAACACTTTTGCCTCAGCGGTGGGAATTGCCGCCATTATATTATATGTGGGCCCTTAAAATGGCGGCAAGGGCGGCTGGCCGCCCAAACTCACGAAAAATACCAAGCACGGTTTGCTTGGTATTTTTGTGAACCTTTTTAAAACCCCTTTATCGTCTTCCCGTTCAACTTTTTGCAAAGGGCGACGCCCAAAGCGACGTTGGCCTCCACGTCCTCCATCGCCGCGTAGCAGTTGAAGGTGTGGATATATCTGACGGGAACGCCCGCCACTATCACGGGAGTGCCGCCGTTTGCCGAAACTACGTACGCGCCGTTGTTGCCTCCGCCCGTGCGCACCGCCATCTGTACCTTTATGTTCTCTTCCGCCGCCGTCTGCCCGGCAAACGCCACAAATCGGGGAGTGCAGATGACCGAGCTGTCCATGTGCCGTATCATAACCCCGCCGCGCAGCCTGTCCTGCACGAGGTATTCGGGCGTGAATGTGTCGTCCGCGGGGCAGCCCTCAAAGCAAATCGCGGCGTCCGGCCGCACGTTTTCCATAACGGCCTTTATCCCGCGCATCCCCACTTCCTCCTGCGAGGAGACGACGCCTATCACGTCCACGTCCGTCTTTTGGTCCTGCAGCAGGCGCAGGCACTCCAAAACCGCCGCAACGCCCAGCCTGTCGTCAAAGGCCTTTCCGCTCAAAAGAGTGCGCTGCCCGTCGTAGCAGAACTCCGTGAGGGGAACCACGGGCGCGCCGACCTTTATGCCGAGGGAGAGGGCCTCCGCGGCCGAAGTTGCGCCCACGTCTATGGACAAGCTGTCGTACGTGACCGCCGCCGAACGCTGCGCCTCGCTCATAAAGTGCGGGGGCATTGCGGAAATAACGCCCGGTATATATCCGTTTGCCGTCTTTATCTGCACGCGCGAGGAGGGCAGAGCCTTTTCGTTCCACGACCCCACGCCGACAAATTTAAGCGTGCCGTCCGGCTTTACCGCCTGCACCATAAATCCCACTTCGTCGCCGTGCGCTTCAAGCATAACCAGCGGGCGATTGCCCCTGTTGTATTTGGGGAAGATGTACAGATTGCGCATGCTGTCCTCTTTGAAATTTGCAAAGTCCCCCGCATACTCCCGTGCAATCTCCAAAACTTCGTCCTCGAAGCCGCTCACGCCGCGCGCGTTGCTCAGTTTTTCCACAAGTTGTAAAAATTCCATTGTTTTTGCCTCTTTAAATGTCTATAGAAAATTTATACATTTCGGACTTGGGTATCCCCCTGTCCTTTGCTGCCTGTTTTATTGCCTCTTTTTTGTCCATGCCCTTTTCCATATAGTGCAGAATGTGCTCCCTTTCGGAGAGCGCGTTCAGCTCGTTTTGCACGTTTTTCGCGCCCTCGGCCAGCACCACGAACTCGCCGCGCCGCTCGCCATTAAACCCTTCCGCCAAATCGAAAAATATAACTTCTTCGTGCAGCTTGGTTATTTCGCGCACGGCGCACGCCCGCCTCTGTCCCAAAATCGAATACATGTCTGCAATATCCCTGTCTAAATCCTGCGGCGCCACGTGAAACACGAGCGTGCAGGGCAGGTTTTTGTATGCCGACAAAAGCTCCTTTCGCTCGCCCGACTTTTCAGGCAAAAAGCCCAAAAACGCAAAACGGTCCGCGGGAAAGGCCGACAAAACCAGCGCGGACAGCGCGGCGTTGGGCCCGGGGAGCACGGTGTAGCCTATGCCCTCCTCCCTCAACACGGCGCACACGACGTTGCCGGGGTCGGAAATCACGGGCATGCCCGCGTCCGATATCACCGCCACCCGCTTGCCATCCTTTGCGGCCGCCGCTATCTTTTGGGCCGCCTCCCGCTCGTTGAATTTGTGACAGGCAAACAGCGGCTTTTTTATGTCGTAGGCGTTGAGCAGTTTAAGCGAGTGACGGGTGTCCTCGCAAAAAATCACGTCCGCCGCCCGCAGCGTCTCGAGCGCGCGCAGCGTTATGTCCTTTAAATTGCCTATCGGTGTTGAAACAAAATATACGTTTTCCATAAAAAGTCCTTGTTCACAAAAAAGCTCGCGCCATTGCGCGCCCTCCCCTGTCATTCTGCGCGATGGACACCTCCTGTCCCCCCTGTCATTCTGCGCGAGCGTTAGCGTCGTACCGAACGCGTAAGCGTTACGCCCTGCCGAGGGTTCCCGCTTTGCGGGAAACGGCAGAGAACGGCGCAGTCCGACGAAGAATCTGTCGCGCAGCGACTTTTGGTTTGTCGTCCTATCCAACCTCGCCCGAGCGTAGCGACGGCTTTGTGTGCGTTTTAACGCACCAAAACCAGCCCACGGGGGGGATTATCTCGCGCTCCGCGACTCGAAATGACAAGGCTTAACTTGCTTTTCACATATTAAAATAATTATGTTGCAAGCAAAACCACGCTTTTGCACAGCAAGACACAATTTGCGCATACCTGCGCCTCAGCGGGGTGAATTTGCACCATTATATTTTGGCGCGCCCTTAAAAATGGCGCAAAGAGGGCGAGCAGCCCTCAAACTCACGAAAAATTTGAGTGTGCGCAACCACACGAAAATTTTTGTGAACTGTGTTAACAATATTGGGGGGGTGGGTGGGACAAAATAAAAAAGAAAATTATTAATATGTATGTAAATTTTAAAGTGACAATCCCCTCAGTCACCTATCGGTGACAGCTTTCTCACACGGCGTAAGGACAACGCCGTGTTCGGGCACCGTGCGCGCCTTGCACTATGCGCGCACTCATCTCGCGCGGCAAAACAGCGCACTGTGCTGTTTTGAGAAATCCGCGCTCATCCTACTAAAGGGAGCCAAGGGTTCCCCTTGCCTTTACGAAGTCCTGCGGTGGGTAGAAGCGAGTTATGCAAGGCGCGCCCTGCATTTACGTAGTTGGCAACGGGTCAGAAACGTGCAAGCCCCTTGCCTTTACGAAGTTAGAAGCGGTTAGAAGCAAGCAGAACGAGGCGCCTGCGGATTTTGCGACAGGAGCGTACATAGACGTACGTGACTTAGCAAAAACGTAAAGGCAACAAAGTTATGCGCCGCTTATAATCCGCTTTCGGTAGTATTGACGAGGGGGGGCAACACCTCCACCCCCTCCTTCCCCCCCTTAACCGCCTCAGCCATCACAAGGTAGGGTTTTGCGCCCGCCGTGCCCGCAACGAATTGCAGTCTTTTGGGCTCTAAATTTTTGCTCTTTAAAAGGTAAATAAGTTCGGCGGTGCGGTCGGCGCGGTTCAGAATGGCCAGTCTGCCGCCGAATTTCAGTTTCCGGAACGCCGCGTCCACAATTTCGGGCAGGGTGATGGTTATCTCCTTGCGGCAGACGGCCTTTTTGAAGTCCTCTTTTTCAAAGCCGCCCCGCTCGTAGGGCGGGTTGCACAACACGAGGGAAAACTTGTCGTCGTACGCGCGGGGGATATCCTGCAGTTTTGTGCAGACCACCTCGCACTGCCAGCCGTTGAGCTGCGCCGTCCGCCAAGACATATCGGCAAGTTCGGGCTGCATTTCAAACAGGGACAGAGATTTTATGTTTGGGTTGAGGCACATGAAGTGAAAGCCCACAACCCCGCTGCCCGAACAAAAATCGGCAACCACGTCCCCCGCCTTTGCCCGCGCAAACCGCGACAAAAGGATGCTGTCCGAGGTAAACCTGTACAGCGAAACGTTTTGTATTATCTTTTTATCGCCGAAAAATTCTTCGGTCACTTCGCCCTGTTTAAGCATGGGGCACTCCTGTTTAAAAAATGTTCACAAAAAACCAGACGTTCGACGATGTCTGCTTTTTTCGTGAGTTTGGGCGGCTCTGCTTCTCACACGGCGTAAGGACAACGCCGTGTTCGGTCACCGTGCGCGCCTTGCACTATGCGCGCACTCATCTCGCGCGGCAAAACAGCGCACTGTGCTGTTTTGAGAAGTCCGCGCTCGTCCCTTTGCGCCATTTTTAGGGGCGCACATTTTATATAATGGCGCAAATTCCCACCGCTCAGGCGCAGGTGTGCGCAAATGTGGTGCGCTGGCGCAAGCGTAGCTTGCTTGCGCCGTGAATTATTTTAAAAATGTTCCTTGTTCACAAAAGTTTTCATGCGGTTGCGCGACTCCCCCCTCCTGTCATTCTGAGGAGGGTGCAACCCGACGAAGAATCTGTCGCGCAGCGACTTTTATTATTTTAAAAATGTTCACAAAAATTTTCGTGCGGTTGCAACTTCGTAATTGCAGTATAAATACATGGATGCAACGTCACGTTGCTTTTTGGGCGAAACGAGCGGTACAACCTCAAAACTCGTTAGCCATACATTCCGCTGAGCGCTACAATGCCGTTTCAAAAATATTTCACAAAAAGCTCGGCAGGCCGTGCCTGCGCTTTTTCGTGATTTTTAGGAGCTCCGCTCCTCTGCCTGCGATTTATTAAGGGCCCACGATTATATAATCGCAGGCATTCACCTCGCTCAGGCGCAGGTATGCGCAAATTGGGTGCGCGGGCGCAGGGGAACCCTGCTTGCGCCGTTAATTATTTTAAAATGTGAATTCCGCTTTCCCTTGCCCTCTTCCGTCGCCGACCACCATCCCGTCTTGGCTGCCCCCACGTTGTGGGGGGAGCTGAACGCGCAGCGGACTGAGGGGGGCAAGCATAACGCTTGAGCATAGTGTCTTTATTGCGTTACCGCCTGATTGAAATTGCCGCACTTAAAACTTGAATGACAATCCCCTCAGTCACCTATCGGTGACAGCTTTCTCACACGGCGTAAGGACAACGCCGTGTTCGGGCACCGTTCGCGCGGGACGTATGCGCTCACTCATCTCGCGCGGCAAAACAGCGCACTGTGCTGTTTTGAGAAATCCGCGCTCGTCCTACTAAAGGGAGCCAAGGGTGTAGGCGGTGCCGTCCACTTGTTTTTTTAACAATATTGGGGGGTGAGTGGGACAAAATATAAAAAGAAAATTATTAATATGGTTATTTTTAAGGTGACAATCCCCTCAGTCTGCTTCGCAGCCAGCTCCCCTTGCGAAAGGGAGCCAAGGTTGGGTTGCCGTTCCAAACAGCCCCGAGCAACCACGGGGGGATTCTCTCGCTCGGTCGCCCGCTTACAGCGGGTCTCCCTTCGACTCGAAATGACACGGCTTAATTGGCGGGGCAATTATTTTAAAATTGCAGTATGCGTTCCCATATATTTTAACAATATTGGGGGGGTGGGTGGGACAAAATAAAAAAGAAAATTATTTGATAAATTAATTTAAGGTGATAATCCCCCTCCCATCACCCGCTATGCGGGAGCTTCCCCCCCCCAAGGGGAAGAAGCCACGGGGGGGGAAACGGAGCCTCTCCCTCTTACTAAGGGGAGCCAAGGGGGTTCGTGCGGTTGTATTTACGAAGTCACGGCTTTTTAACTCGGCGGTGGGTAGAAGCGAGTTATGCACGCAGTTGGCGGGAGTTCAAGCGGTTAGAAGCAAACAGAACATTGCCCTTACGAAGTCACAGCCTTGCAATTCGGCGGTGGGTAGAAGCGAGTTATGCACGCCGCACCCCTGTATTTACGAAGTTGGCAACGGGTCAGAAACGAGCAAGACAAGGAGCGCGAGCATTGACAAGGGAAGCGTACACAGACGTACGTGACCCGCAGGCAAGCGGAGCGCAACACAGTATTGCGAAGTTTATCACCCGTTGGCGGGAGAAAAAAAGGGGGCGGGCAGAGCCCGCCCATCCCCTTTTTTTCTTCTTATTCGCCTTTGATGGCGCCCGTGGGGCAACCGTCTTCGCAAGCGCCGCAGTCGATGCAAACGTCGGGGTTGACAACATACTTGTCAGCGCCCTCCGAAATCGCTTCTACGGGACAGGTAGCCGCGCATGCGCCGCAGCTTACACATTCGTCGGATATAACGTGAGCCATAATTTCCCTCCATGTTTAATACGTTTTATAGCGGTATTATATCACACTAATTTGCGGCTGTAAAGAGAAAAAAGTGAATTTTTATTATTAAATTCAGTCGATTATATCCTTTAAGTCGTCGGGCACTTCCTCTTCCTTTTCGCGTTGGGCGGGGGCTTTGAATTTTATTTGCTCCACGGGATAGTCGTGATAGGTGAATATATCCTTTTCCTTGTCGTCTATCCTCACGCGGACCTGCATCTTTATCATGTTTGCGCTGACTACGGTGCCCTTGCCGTCGGGCGTGGTCACTTCCGCGCCTATCTTGGGCATCTTTTTGCAGGCGTCGGCGTAGTATTCGTTTTCGTAGGAAAGGCAGCACATCAGCCTGCCGCACAGCCCAGATATTTTGCTGGGGTTGAGGGACAGCCCCTGGTTTTTCGCCATTTTTATGGACACTTTTTTAAATTCGGGCATGCAGCTCGCGCAGCAACATTCCCTGCCGCAGGGTGCGAGGCCGCCTATCATCTTTATCTCGTCGCGAATCCCCACCTGCCTCAGCTCTATGCGCATTTTAAACACCTGCGACAAATCCTTTACCAGCTCGCGGAAGTCCACCCTCTGGGGCGCGGAGTAGTAGAATATGGCCTTGGCGCCGTCGAACGTGAACTCGCAGTCGATAAGTTTCATGTCGAGGTTGTGTTTTTTTATTTTTTCGGCCACGGTTTTTAGCGCGTCGTCCTTTCTTTCAAGGTTTTTGCGGTGCGTCTCCTTGTCCTTGGGCGTGGCTATGCGCGTTATGGGTTTTAAAGGGGACACAAGTTTTTCGTCGGGCACTTCGCCGAAGGGGATAACCACCGTTGCGTACTCAACGCCCCGCGTGGTCTCCACTATAACTCCCATGCCCTCCTTGTATCTCTCCTTGCCGGGCGAAAAATAATATACCTTGCCGCCCTCTTTAAAAGTTACGCCTGTAATTTTAGCCATCTGTCGTTCTCCCTTATAACTTTAAGCATAAAGTCGTATAGCAGCCCGCGGAAAAAGGCGTTGAACTTTATGTCCCTGTTTGCCTTGTCGAGTTCCCCGAGGGCGTATATAACCGTGTGCGGGTGCAGTCCGCACTCCGTCTTTTTTGTCAGCGCGGAAAAGTACACGTTCTGCATCTCGCTCAAAAGTTCTTTTTTGTACTTTGTTTCGCCGTATTTTTCGGCGAGCGCGTTTATCTGCGCCACGTCGGTGTTGAAGCATATCTCCCGCGCGGCCGCGCGTATCTCCTTGAACCATCCGCCCGAAACCATGTTCTGCGCGGCGCCGAGTATGCCGTTGCAGCTTGCCGCTGCCGCCGCGTTCTGCTCGTTTTTGCCCGCCCGCTCCAGAGCCTGTTCTATCTCGCTTTGCGAAAAGGGCGGAATTTCCAGAAGTTTTACGCGGGACTTAACGGTGTCCAGCACGGGCGCGAGCGAAGTCACGCCCAGCAAAAAGTGTATGCCCGCGAGCGGCTCCTCCAACGTCTTTAACAGTTTGTTCTGCACGAGCGCGCTAGCGGAATCGAAGTCCGTTATGACGTACAGCTTTTTGTCGCCCTCGAGCGGTCTTAACGCGCTGTCCTCTATAATTTCCGCCACACCGTCCGCCGTTATCTTGCCTCCCTCCGCGGGATATATCCTGAAATCGGAATAGCTCTCCGAAGAAATCCTTGAAAGCAGGCTGCCCGTCGCGCCGAAGAACCCGCAGGCGAAAATTTTGAGCGCGGCGCGCAGGTTTTTGGGGTCGGCAAAGTGCAGCATGTACGAGTGGGACAATTTGCCCCTCTGCCTGTCCGCACAAATTATTTTATATGCCGTTGTGCTCTCTATAAGTTTTTCCACTTTTACCCTATAATATTTTCGGCTTTTAAAAGTTCGAGTATTTTTTTTGCCGTCTCTTCCTTGGTGCCGCGGCAGTCCACGCACTTAAAGCGGGGATATTTTTTCAGCTGCATATATCCCTCGTACACCTTTTGGTGGAATTCGGGGCCCTGGCTCTCCATTCTGTCCGTACGGTCCGCGCCGTGCTTGCGCGCAAAGGCCTCATTGGGGGAAATATCCAGAAATATCGTGAGGTCGGGGGTGTAATTTTTGAGCGCAAAGGCGTTTATGCTCTCGATGAACTCCTCACCCAGCCCCCGCGCATAGCCCTGGTAGGCAAACGAGGAATCCACGTACCTGTCGCACACCACGAGTTTGCCTGCCGCAAGGGCGGGCTCTATAACTTCTTTTATGTGCTGCACCCGCGAGGCGGCGTATAAAAGGGCCTCGCACTCGTCGCACATGGCGGTGTATTTGCCGTTGAGAATGATCTTTCTTATGTCCTCGGAAATCTCGCTTCCGCCCGGCTCGCGCGACATGATAAAGTCTATGCCCGCGCCCTTTAAGTATTCGCCTATATATCTTAACTGCGTGCTCTTGCCCGAGCCCTCGCAGCCCTCGAACGTTACAAACTTGCCCCTCACTTTGCCACCACCTTTATTTTTCCGCCCGAAAGCCCGAACGTCTTACAGCCGCTTATCGCGCGGAGGGCCTCCTCGGTTATCATTTCTCCCGCCACGCACACGGGAATACAGGGGGGAGCGACGCCGAAATTCTGCGCGCACATCCTGCCCGCCGCCTCTGCGGGGGCAACCCATTCGGCGGGCTTTTTAAGGGCGTACTGGAAGCTGTAGGAGCGGGCCTGCGCCCTTATCTCCCCGCGCGGGCGGTAGGTGCCCGCCAGCTTTTTGCCCGAGAGTATCCCGCGCAAAACTTTTATCGCCTTTTTTACGTCCTTTATGTCCGCCGCGGGGGACAGGTAGAAAAGCAGGTATCTGCCGTCCGAAAACTCGCAGTATATATCCTTTTTTTCCAGCGCGGCGGCGGCAAGGTCGGCAGAAACGCCGCCCGCCCCACAGTCCACCGCAAACTTGAACGGGTCGGCCGAGGGATATACGGATATCCCCTTGCTATCCCTTAAGGAAATAATCTCCGCCGCGACCTTTTGCGCGTGCGCGGGATTGTTTGCAAGCTGCTTTACGCCGTATTCCACCGAAGCCATTATGGGATAGGAGGGCGACGTCGTGCCAAAAAGCGATAGCCCGCCGAGCGCGCCCCCGAACAGGTCGGAGTCGTTTATGTTGAGTATCGCGCCCTGCGTCAGCGTGCATAAATTTTTGTGCGCGCCGTCCACCCAGATATCGGCGAACTTGCCCGCGTAGCCCTCCCTTTCGGGCATGAACGCGAGGTGCGCGCCGTGCGCGCCGTCCACCATCAGTATCTTATTGTATTTTTTGAGTATTTCGGAGTATTCCGCAAGGGGCGCAACGTTGCCGTAGTAGTCGGGACTGACAACAATAAGTCCCGCAACGGTAAGGTCGTTTTTGGCTATGTGCTCCACCTCGGCGGGCGAGGGCGGCAAGATGACGCCGTCTTTGGTTTCGCCCTGTACCACGACGGGCTCGAGGCCGAGCACGCGGCAGGCGTTCCAGACGCTCTGGTGGGAGTTGCGGGGAACTATCACCTTGTTGCCCCGCTCCGCCGCCGCATACAGCATGGCAAAAATGCCCAAAGAGGAGCCCTCCGTGAGTATGTAGGAGCGCGCCGCGCCCAATATCGAGGCGATCTCGCACTGCGCGTCGGCTATCACGCCCGACGGGTCGGCAAGATTGTCCGAATAGCTAAGCTCGGTTACGTCAATGTCCGCCACGGGGAACAGTTTTTTGAATTCGCCCCTCCCCTTGTGACCGGGCATGTGAAAGGTCTTTTGGACCCCGCCGTATTTTTTCAGTTGGTTGTAAATTAAATAATCATACATGGTCTTTTTTGAGTTCACAAAAATTTTCGTGCGGTTGCGCGCCCTCAAATTTTTCGTGAGTTTGAGGAGCTCTGCTCCTCTTTGCGCCATTTTTAGGGGCGCGCCATAATATAATGGCGCAAATTCACCTCAGCTCAGGCGCAGGTATGCGCAAATTGGGTCTTGCTGCGCAAAAGCGTGGTTTTGCTTGCAACGTTTATTATTTTAAAACGGTTCACAAAAATTTTCGTGCGGTTGCGCGCCCTCCCACCTCTCTGTCATTCTGAGGAGGGCGGAGCGCTGCCCTCGCCTTTGGCGAGAGTGCGTAGCCCGACGAAGAATCTGTCACGCAACGACGTATTAAAATATGTACGCGGTTTGTTGAAACGTGTCATTCCGAGCGTGAGCGTAGCGGTAAGCGAGGTAATCCCCTGGTGGGATGGTCGAGGTAATTTAAGGTGCCGTTTCAAACAGCCAAGAGCAGCCACGGTGGGTGCCGTTCCCTCTATTTTTTAACATTATTGGGGGGGTGGGTGGGACAAAATATAAAAAAGAAATAATTATATTTGTGTAAATTTAAGGTGACAATCCCCTCAGTCACCTATCGGTGACAGCTCCCGCTTACTAAGGGGAGCCAAGGGGGGTGGTGCGGTTGCCCTTACGAAGTCTGCCTTTACGAAGTTAGCAAGCGGTTAGAAACGAGCAAGACAAAAATTATTTAAAAAATAATTATGTTGCAAGCAAAACCACGCTTTTGCGCAGCAAGACCCAATTTGCGCACACTTGCGCCTGAGCGGGGTGAATTGCCGCGATTATATAATATGTGCGCCCTTATTAATCGCGGCAAGTGGGGCTGGCCCCACAAACTCACGAAAAATCGCAGCGCCCGCAACGGCGCGAGATTTTTGTGAATTTATTTCTTGGGCTTCATCGTGGGGAACAACAACACATCCCTAATAGTCGCGCTGTCCGTAAGCAGCATTACCAGCCTGTCCACGCCGAAGCCAAGGCCTCCCGTGGGGGGCAGACCGTACTCGAGGGCGGTTATAAACTCCTCGTCCACCTGCGCGTTGCAGCCCGGCTCCTGCTTTTTCTTTTCCTCGACCTGCTTCACGAACCGTTGTTTTTGGTCTATGGGGTCGTTCAGCTCCGAAAACGCATTGCCGAACTCGTGCCCGCAGATAAAGTATTCGAAGCGTTGCGTAAACGCGGGGTCGTCCTCCTTGCGCTTAGCAAGCGGGGAATTTTCCACGGGGTAGTCGTAGATAAATGTGGGCTGCACCAAATTTTCCTCGACGAACGCGTCGAAGAGGGCTATAAGCACGTGCCCTTTTGTGGCCGCCTCCCCCTCCTTTACTTCGGCGTTGAGCGCCTTAGCGCAGGCGCGCGCTTCCTCGTCCGTCTGCCACGAATCGTAGTCGGCGCCGCAGTATTTTTTTACGGCCTCCTTCATGGTCAGCCTTGCAAAGGGGGAGCCGAAATCTATTTCCGTGCCCTGATATGTTATTTTATCCGTCCCGCACACGTTGCGGGCAACCGTCCTGTACATATCCTCCACGAGCCGCATCATGTCGAAGTAGTCGGCGTAAGCCTGATAGACCTCTATCGTGGTGAACTCGGGGTTGTGGAAGGCGTCCATGCCCTCGTTGCGGAAAATCCTGCCCACCTCGTACACGCGCTCGAGGCCGCCTACAATGCAGCGTTTTAAATAGAGTTCGGTCTCTATCCTTAAATACATGTCTATGTCGAGGGCGTTGTGGCGGGTTTTAAAGGGCCGCGCCGCCGCGCCTATCTCCAGCGTGGTCAAAACGGGGGTGTCCACCTCCAAAAAGCCCCTGCCGTCCAAAAAGGCGCGGAGCTCCTTTATTATCTGCGAACGCTTGATAAAGGTATTTTTTACTTCGGGGTTTACTATCAGGTCCAGATCGCGCTGGCGGTAGCGCATGTCGGCGTCCTTTAAGCCGTGCTGCTTTTCGGGCAGGGGCAAAAGGCACTTTGTGAGCATCTCTATATGGCTGCAGTGCACCGAAATTTCCCCCGTCTGGGTCTTGAACACGTAGCCTTTTACGCCCACTATGTCGCCTATGTCGTAGTCCTTTTTAAAGGAGGCGTAGTCCTCCTCGCCGACGTCGTCCCGCTTGACGTAAATCTGTATCTGTCCGCCGCCGTCCTGTATGTGCGAAAAGGAGGCCTTGCCCATTATCCTCCTCGACATCAGCCTGCCCGCAACGGAAACTTCCTTTCCCTCGAGCGCGCCGAAATTTTCCACAATCTCCTTGGAGCTGTGGGTGACGCCGTACTTAACTTTTGCAAAGGGGTTTTTCCCCTCGCCCGTCATTTTGCCGAGTTTTTCGCGGCGGATGACAGCCTGCTCGGCGAGGCGTTCCGCCTCCTCCGCTTCGGTGAGCGGCGCGTTGTTTATCTCTGCCATAGTCTTACTTTATCGCCCTTATTTTGAGTGTGTAGGAGCTGCCGTCGGGGCACTTTACTTCGACGCTGTCCCCCTCTTTCTTTCTGAGGAGCGCGGCGCCCACGGGGGACTCCACCGATATTTTGTTGTTCATAACGTCCACTTCGGTCACCGAAGTTATTGTGTACACGGCCTCCTCGTCCAGATCTTCGTCATACACCGTAACCACGCTGCCCAAATGCACGTAGCTCGTGTCGGTAACTTCCTCGCGGATGTCCGCATTTTTTATCTTGTATTCGAGTTCGGCTATTTTGCCCTCGTTGGAACGCTGTTCCTCGCGCGCGGCGTCGTATTCGGCGTTTTCCGAAAGGTCGCCGTGGCTCCTCGCCTCGGCTATGCGCTCTATTATCTCGGGCCGCTTTACCTTTACAAGATAGTCAAGCTCCTTTTTAAGATCCTCGTAATTTTTTTGAGTCATTACAATAAGTTCTGCCATTTTTATACCTCTGAACGAAATGAATAACAAAAGTGATTCCGCACCTGCCGGAATCACGCCTTTTGTCGCTACCTTATTATATAGTTTAGCTCGCCGTTTGTCAACAATAAGAGCGCGGCGCGAAAAATTTTTTACTCCGCAAATCCCGCACTTTTCCGCCCGCCGTGCCCTTTTCCGCCCCAAAAACAAACTTTTTTCAAATAACTTTTTTATACGTTCGAAAATCGTTTGCCTGCGGGCGCGGTTTTTTATATAATTTCAGTATGTTCAGGATCTGGGCCAAGGTAATAAAGGACGGCAAAATAATAAAGCAGCTCACCTACGAAAGGGTAGACAAGTTCACCTATTCGCAGTTTTTTACCTACCTTTCGGACATCTGCGAGGGGCTGGACATCGCCACGCCCATACTTTTAAAGACGCACATTTTCAACTACGCCAAGTTCAACACCGTGCGCTTTTTGCCCCGCGACTTCACCGAGCCGCCCTCCTTCGACAAGCTGGTCTTGGACAACCTCGTAATCTGAATATATATTTCCGAAAGCCCCATACTGTCTTGTATGAGGCTTTCCTGTAATCTGTGTGTTCTGATACTCTGTTTTATTGCCGTGTGCGGCGGGGTTTACGCCTTTTCTGGCTTTAACCTGCTGCTTTTTTTGTGCTTTTACAACAACATAATCTACCGCAGCGTCCTCGCCGAGGGGTTGGTGGCGGGGCTGTTCACTCTCTACGCCCTGCTCGTTTTCCGCCCGTTCCGCGGCCTCAAATAGTTTAAGGCAATATCGTTTTGCCCGTTTCGGCGCTCTGGTACATCACCCAAAAGCCGTTGCCGCGCGACGTTTTGACTTCGAGATAGTCCGCCATGCCCTCCATGCTCGCGGGCGGGCCCTCCCGCGACTGCGCGGGGATCCCGTAGCAGAGATATTTGGGCGCGCCCTCTTCGCAGATAACGCCGAACACGTAAAAGGCGCCCCCCTCGTAGCTTATTTCCACCCAGCGGGAATTTTCTGTCGCGGCGTTCAGTTCGGCCGCGGGGGGATAGGAGGAGAGCACGCGCTCTATCTCCCCCTTCATTTTTTTATAGAAGTTCTCTTCGCGAGAGTCAGGGTCCTCTTCATCTTCACAAGCGCAAGGCCCGTCTTTTTCTTCTTTTTCACCCTCGCGTACAGGCTCACCGCCCTCATCAGTTTTGCCGAGTTCATAATAGTTCTCCGTGGCTACCGCCTCGTCGTCATAACTTTCGGCGGGGGCCGCCTTTGCCTCTTTTTTGGGGGGCGCGGGTTCCTCCGTCCGCGCTATGTACTCCAATATCTTCGGCACCGCCATTGAAAAGTTGCCGCACACGGCGGTTGCAATCAGCTTGACCCCGCCATTCACGTAGCAGACGGCCGCCGCGAACCCCGCCGAAGTGTCGGCCTCGGACGGACCCTCGAAAAGGCCGTTTTCCACTATCTCCACCGTCTTTCCGTCGGATATGCCCGCAACGTATTTTCCGCCCGAAAGGGGGGCGAAGTTGATGAGGCTTACTTCCACTTTGAGTTCGCCCGAATATCTTTCGGCCTTTACCAGCCCCGAAAGCTCGCCCCCGTCCGCCGAAAAACCGCCGGCCGCGCCCTTTATAACGGCAATATTTTTGGTGTATCCCATAATCTTACCTTTTAGGCGGGCAATTTATCCCGCCCGAAAATATAATAACAATATACTTATACTAATATTTTGAAAAATAATGTAAAATTACAAAATTTTTTGGACTTTTTGTTCACATAAATTTCACCGCTTTACTTTATCGAATGAATTTGCATTTTTTTGAAGTTTTGATTATAATGGTATGCGGTAAAAATTCTGATTTTAAGGAGCAATAGAATGGCACTTACCAAAAACAAAAAAGTTTTAGAATTCGTGGAAAAAAGCGCCGCGCTTGCGCAGCCCGATGAAATTGTATGGATAGACGGCAGCGAGGAACAGATCTCCGCCTTGAAGGAAAAGGCGGTTAAAAGCGGCGAACTTATAAAGCTCAACCAAAACCTTTTGCCCGACTGCTACCTCCACCGCACAAAGGTGAACGACGTCGCCCGCGTTGAGGACAGGACCTTTATCTGCACCAAAAACAGGGAGGACGCAGGCCCCATAAATTATTGGATGGACCCCCGTCAGGCCTATGAGCTCGCAGGAGAAATTGCCCGCGGCAGAATGAAGGGAAAAACGATGTACGTCATCCCCTATTCCATGGGCGTCGTCGGCTCCGACTTTGCAAAAATCGGCATAGAGGTGACCGACTCCATTTACGTAGTTTTGAATATGAATATTATGACGAGGGTGGGCAAGGAATGTCTTGCGGCCCTCGGCAAGGACGGCGACTTTATAAAGGGCTTCCACGCAAGCTGCGACATAGACGCCGACAAGAGATATATTTTGCACTTCCCCGAGGACGACACCATAATATCCGTCAACTCGGCTTACGGCGGCAACGTGCTTTTGGGCAAAAAGTGCTTCGCGCTGCGCATAGCGTCGTGGCTGGGCAAAAACGAGGGCTGGATGGCGGAACACATGCTGATTTTGGGCGTCACCTTCCCCAACGGCGAAAAGAAGTACGTTGCGGCGGCATTCCCCTCGGCATGCGGCAAAACCAACCTCGCAATGCTCATTCCCCCCAAACACTACCTCGACAAGGGCTATAAAATTGAGTGCGTGGGCGACGACATCGCGTGGATCCGCGTGGGCGCGGACGGCAGACTGTGGGCGGTCAACCCCGAAAACGGCTTCTTCGGCGTTGCGCCCGGCACGAACGAACACTCCAACTACAACGCGCTCGAATCCACTAAGCGCGGCACCATCTTCACCAACGTCGCCTTAAACACCGACGACAAGACCGTCTGGTGGGAGGGCCTCACGAAGGAGCTGCCCGAACATATCATAGACTGGACGGGCAAGCCGTGGGATCCCGCCAAGTTTGACAAAAAGGACAAATCCACCTGCGCGGCGCACCCCAACAGCCGCTTCACCGCGCCCGCGGTCAACTGCCCCTGCGTTTCCCCCGAGTTCAACTCCAAGACGGGCGTGCCCCTCTCGGCGATAATCTTCGGCGGCAGAAGGGCCTCCACCACCCCTCTCGTATATCAGTCCCGCGACTGGAACCACGGCGTGTTCGTCGGGTCGGCGATGTCCTCCGAAACCACCGCGGCCGCAACGGGCGCAACGGGCGTACTCCGCCACGACCCCATGGCGATGAAACCCTTTGCCGGCTACCACATGGGCGACTACTTCGCGCACTGGATTGAGATAGGCAAAAAGGTTAAAAACCCGCCCAAGATCTTCAACGTAAACTGGTTCCGCCAGGACGAAAACGGCAACTTTATGTGGCCCGGCTTCGGCGACAACATGCGCGTTTTGGAGTGGATTTTGAAGCGCTGCGACGGCACCGTGGACGCAAAAGAGACGGCCATCGGCTACGTTCCCTACGCAAAGGACATAGATATCTCGGGCATGGACTACGAGATTTCCGCGGGCAAGAAATTCACCGTCGCCGACCTTGAATCGATACTTTCCGTCGACAAACAAAAGTGGGCCAAGGAAGCCGAAGAAATCGAGGGCTACTACAAGGGCACCATCAAGGACAGAATCCCCCAAGAGCTTTGGGATTGCCTTGAAACTTTGAAGAAAAATACAAAATAAGTCAGTTCACAAAAATCCCAAGCAACTCGTGCTTGGGATTTTTTGTAAAGCGGAGGAGCTCCGCTCCTCTGTCATTCTGTCGCGCAGCGACGTTTTAAATATGTACGCGGTACGATGAAACGTGTCATTCCGAGCGAGCGTAGCCTGCTTGCGCCATTTATTATTTTTAAAATAATCTTTTGGGCGAAACGTACGTCAGTTCCTCAAAACACGTTAGCCATACATTCCGCTGAACGCTACAATACCGTTTCAAAAAAGGTTCACAAAAATCCCAAGCAGGCCGTGCTTGGGATTTTTCGTGAGTTTGAGGAGCTTCAAATCTTCTCCGCTTTTAAGCATGCACAAATTGCCGCTATATTTTTTTATACAGAAAACCTTTCTCTGTATTTGTTTACCATTTGGATATACATCTCCTGTGCCTTGCTGTTGTTCCCGCCGTCGATAGCTACAATACATTTGAGTATGGTTTGATAGATATCCTCATATATTTTATTTTTATCTTCACTTATATTTATCTTTTCTACTATCAAGGGGGCTATTCTGTAATATTCCTCAACCAATTTTTTGCCGCTTTCGCTTTGTTTCATATAGCTATCTCTGAATGCTCTCAGTTTTGTCAACTCTTCGCAGTCGTCGGGCTTGCCCATATATTCTGTGCAAGCAGAAGTTAAAAAGCAGCCTCCCTTAAAGCCGCTTTTTTTCGCAGTTATTCTTGCAGTAAAATGATCGCAGCTATTACTATAATTTACTTTCTTAGGATCGCCCTTCCAATCTGTTAAAGTAGCGCAATATCCATCATGTAAAAAACCACCTTCTATAAAACTACTACATTCTCCACAACAACCCATATTTTTACCTCTTTCATAACATATTTTGTAAATTTATAATAACACTAAATTTAGTGTATGTCAAATGTTTACACCACCTTTAGTGTAATATTTTTAATATGAACGGATTGGGGAAAAACTTAAAAGAGTTGCGCAAGATTAACGGACTCAGCCAAAAAAACTTTGCCTTGCAGATGCAGACAACGCAGCAGCGTGTCAGCGAATGGGAGTGCGACAAAATTGAACCTTCCCTTTTTAATATTATTAAAATTTTACATGTTTTTAATATAACTTTTGAAGAATTAATTGACGGTATCGACGCCGAAAACAAATAATGTTTTAACTTGTCATTCCGCGCGAGCGAAGCGCGTGTTTTTAAGGACTTCATCAAACCATATACATATTTTAAAATTGCGGCGGGCGCGAAATTTCGCGCCCGCCGCTTGTTTGTTGCAAACGGTATTGTAGCGTTCAGCGGAATGTATGGCTAACGAAAGTTGAGGCCGCGGGGCTTGTTCCGCCCAAAAAATTTAAAATAACTACGTTGCAAACACCCGCACGCCGCGCTTTTGCAGGTTTGCTATGGCTATGTACATAGGTATGCCCAGACCGTACACCCAAACCGCCTCGGTTGCGGCCAGCGAGCCGAAGTTTATCCAATAGGCGACGTTTGCGGCATAGCCCATAGTGTCTCCGCACAGAAATACTATTATGACGGGTATCAGAAAGGCGTTTACGAGCACGGGGAAAATGCCGCCGAGCGCCATCCTTGCCGCGTGGTTTTTTATCAGATATCCTACTATACAGGTCAACACGGCAGCAACGAGAGTGGCCGCGCCGCCTATGGGCACGTCGTACATGATAAAGGGAGACATCAGGTTTGCCAGCATGCAGCCTATCCACAGCGCGGGCACTGCCTCGACGTAAAACAGCGGGAGAATCGTGAGCGCTTCCGCGGGACGTATCTGCACTATGCCGTTGTAGGCAATCGCGCCGAACGCGTAGGTCATGGCCACGTACAGCGCGGCGATAATCCCCGCCCTGCACAGTCTTTTGGTTGTAAAAATGTTTTTCATATTCTTTTTTTTGCGCCGCTTAAAATTAAAACGGGCGGTAAAAACCGTCCGTTTCGCCAACGCTACTCCTCGGTTTTTTTAATGATGTGTTTTATCCGAAAACCATCTGAAATATGTTCACGAAAAGCTCGGCAGGCCGTGCCTGCGATTTATTAAGGGCCCACGATTATATAATCGCAGGCATTCACCTCGCTAAGGCAAAGGTGTTTGCAAATTGAGTGCGCGGGCGCAAGCATAGCTTGCTTGCGCCGTTTATTGTTTTTTAATAATCTTTTGGGCGAAACGGGCGTTAGTTCCTTAAAACGCGTTAGCCATACATTCCGCTGAGCGCTACAATACCGTTTCAACATACAGGCGATGGTTACCGCTACCCCTTGCCCTCTTCCGTCGCCGACTACCATCCCGTCTTGGCTGCCCCCACGTTGTGGGGGGAGCTGGACGCGCAGCGGACTGAGGGGGGCAAGCGTAACGCTTGAGCATAGTATCTTTATTGCGTTTTCGCTTCATTTATATTGCCGCACGTCAAACTTGAATGACAATCCCCTCAGTCACCTATCGGTGACAGCTTTCTCACACGGCGTAAGGACAACGCCGTGTTCGGGCACCGTGCGCGCCTTGCACTATGCGCGCACTCATCTCGCGCGGCAAAACAGCGCACTATGCTGTTTTGAGAGCTCCGCGCTCGTCCTACTAAAGGGAGCCAAGGGGAGATGCGTTTCATCCGACCTCGACCAGCCCACGGGGGGATTATTTCGCTTACCGCTTCGCTCACGCTCAAAATGACACGGCTTAACGGGCGCGGTACATATTTTTAAAATTGCGGGAGCTGCATTTACGAAGTATGCAACGGGTCAGAAACGAGCAAGACGTTGTTTTTACGAAGTTAGCAAGCGGTTAGAAGCAAGCAGAACGAGGCGCCTGCGGATTTTGCGACAGGAGTGTACATAGACGTACGTGTCGCACCGAAGGCGTTAGCCTTACTGAAAGTTGCCGCAGCGCAACACAGCAGAACGACGCTTATACACGCCGCAACGGCAGCTAATTACTTGTCGTTGCTATTCCCCAAAAACGTCCCAAAAATAATCTCCTTCTTCCCCCTCTTTTCGCCGGAGGGTTTGCCGCCGTCCCGTCTGTCTCCGCGGGGCTTGCCGCGCCTGTCGCCGAAACCGCGTCCGCCGCGGGGTCTGCCGCCCGTCCTTCTGTCGCCGGGGGCGCGCCTTCTCTCGCCGTAGCGTATTCCCCTGTCGCCGGGCTTGGCCGTGTCGGGGATAACCACAACGTATCTTGCGGGTTCCTTGCCCTCGGACGAAGTTTTTACGTGCTCGCTGTTGACGAGGGCGGAGTGGATTATTCTTCTCTCATAGGGATTCATGGGCTCCAAAATAACTTTTCTGCCCGTCTCTACGGCCTTTTGTTCAACTTTGTGGGCAAGGGCGGTCAGCGTTTCCTCGCGCTGGCTGCGGTAGTTTTCGCAGTCAACCACTACCTTTATATACTCTTCCCTGCCGATATTCGCAACCGCGCCCGCCATGCACTGGATGGCGTCCAGCACGTCGCCGCGCTTGCCTATAACGCGCGCGCTCGACTCGCTCTTTATCTCTATTCTGATGCTCTCACCCTCCCCGGTAACTTGGCTTTCGCCCTCTATGCCGAGGATTTTGAGCAGCCCGTCGATAAACTGCGCCGCGCGCTCGCCGTCAGACGTCTTTTCTGTCTTTTTTTCAACCGCCCTTATCTTCCACTTGGTGGAGCCGAACAGTTTCTTTTTTCCCTCCTCGAGAACTTCCACTTCGATTTCCTCGAGGGGCAGGGCAAGCTCCATGCGGGCGTTGTTCAGCGCCTCCTCATAAGTTTTGCCTGTAAATACGTTTTTTTCTTCTTCTTCCATTTTACTTTAACCTCTTTCTGCCGGCGCGGCCCTGAAGCCTTTCCCTTTCCTTCTTGTCGCTGTCCTTTTCAAAGCGCACCGAAACTATTTTATTTATAATAAGCGTGGAAATAAGGCTGTACACGGTGTTTACTATCATGTAGATTGAGAATGCAGCGCTGTAGAAAAATGAGAAAATACCGAAGATGATCGGCATCATTATCATCATCATCTTGTTGGTCGTCGCCGCCTGACCGTCCACCGAACTCAGCTCGTTGGCGGCCTTTTGCGAACGCATGGTGATGAACTGCTGCAGGAACATAAAGCCTATCGCCAGCACTATTAACACAAAATATCCGTTATAGGTATTTTTTTGCTTAGTTAAATTGAAAGTAACTTCGTTGTAACTCTGCTCGTAGTCGGCGTCAATCGAACCCGCCGCCCTCTGTATGGTGGAGCGGAAATTGGCGAAGGTGGGCACCTCTTTATTGAGCATGGAGTCGGGATACCACAGATTTCCTATCCACAAAAGGGAAGTCTGGGGCCTGCGGGAAATATAGTAGTCCGCCGCCGCAACTCTTGCGCCCAGCCGCACGAAGTCCGAAACGAACGCGTTCTTTTGATTCTCGTCCAATGTAGCCCATTCCTGGGGAAGGGCGGGCAAATCCTCCTCTTCCGAAGCCGCAACGTAGGCGGGATAAAAGGCCGCAAACTTGTCGTAGTCCACGTAGTATCCGTAGATATTCAGCTCGTTGCCCTCGTCGTCCACGGGTCTGCCGCTCTCGTCCTTTTTGGGCTGCACGGGCTTGGGGTTGTTGAGGCCGTCCTCCACGGCGGCAATCAAAAAGTACTTATCTCCCTGTTCGTCCTCCGCCTGAACGTACTCGTAGACGGCGTTCGAATAGCTCTTCGCCATCTCGTTGTAGGCCGTGAGGTTTGCAAACTGCGAGTACTGCGAAAACGCGGAGAACACTACCATGAATATTACGAGCGAGATTATGGAGGGCAGGCAGGCGCCGAGCGGGTTGTATCCGTGCGCCTTTTGCAGTTCCATAACCTTTTGGCTGTACATATTTTTGTCGTTGGCGTACTGTTTTTGCAGTTTTTCCATTTCGGGGCGCATGCTCTCCATCAAAAGGGACTGCTTTTTCATCTTTACCCTCGAATAGATATCGAGGGGCAGCACTATCGTTTTGAGCATCAAAGTAAAGATTATAACGCCCACCGCAATCGCGCCGGGAAAGTCGGATACCAGATTGAATATCCAGCTTATCACGTAGCCTATCCAGTTGAGGTCGACGGTGCCTATGCCGTCCACCGCAACTTCAATGAGCTGCGAACTTGTAAGTAAATTTGTTAAACCCATGTTTTAAAGTACCCACTTGTATTTAAAAGCTCTCTCCGGCGGGGGATCGAAGCCGCCCTTGGACAGGGGGTTGCAGCGCAGTATCCGCCAAATTCCCAAAAGTATCCCCAAAATAAGCCCGCGGTTGTTTATGCTCTGTTTTGCGTATTCCGAACAGGTGGGGGTGTACAGGCAGGTGTGCCGCGAAAAGTGCCTTTGGTAAAACACTATCGCCCGCATGGCCCCCGCCCTTAAAAAGGGCTTGAATACCCGTTTTCTCAAAAAGCGGAAAGTTTTTTTTATTTTCCCCATCCGTTTACCTTTTTAAAGCATATAATAAAGCTCTTTTCAAAGGTCTTGAAGCTGTAGCCGTCCGCCACGCGGGGCAGCACAACCACCGCCCAATTTTTTTGCAGCATGTGCAAATTTTTGTTGAAAGACTCCCTTATAAGCCGCTTTATGCGGTTCCTTTCCACCGCCTTGCCGTGCTTTTTCGAAAGGGCTATCCCCATGCGCATCGTACCGGAAGGAAATAAAATCAACGAAAGAGCGGGGGAATGTACTCTTATTCCCCTCTTAAATATCTTTAAAAACTCCCGGTTTTTTTTAATTCTCAGATAGTTCAACTTACGCCGTGAGCTTCTTTCTGCCCTTGTTTCTTCTTCTCTTCAAAACCTTTCTGCCTGCAGTGGTGGCCATTCTCTTTCTGAAGCCGTGTACCTTGCTTCTCTGTCTCTTTTTGGGCTGGTAAGTCCTTTTCATTGTTAGCTCCTTTTTTATGTGTGATTGATTATTTTTTTTAGTTGCGGGCGGACCCTATCTTCCGAATTATACCCGCAAAACCCTTTAAAGTCAAGCGTTATTGGCCGTCCGCACGGGCAAAATGAGGTATAACGCGCTTTTATCCCCGAGGTTGGTGCAGATGAAAGGCTGCACCTGGTTGTTGAAGGACAGCACAATCTGGTCCTCCTCCAAAGCGTTTACCGCCTCTATTATAAACTTGGAATTCATGGCAATCTTTACGTCCTTGCCCTCGGTATGCGCCTTTACGGGCTCCTGCACGTTGCCTATTTCCGAAGCGGAGGATATCTCTATCTTATCCCCCGTGATGTCGAAGGTTATGAGGCTGTTCTTGTCCCCCCTGACGAGTATGGCGGCGCGCTCGATGGAATCCTTCAGTTTTTCCTTTTCCACCGTAACTTCGGTTATAAAGGTGCGGGGAATTATGTTTTCCTTTTTGATAAAGTCCCCGCCGTACAGCCTCGATGTCAGAACGGTGCTGTCCGAGGACACCAAAATCATGCCGCGCTGTATAAATATCTCCGTCTCCTCGGCGGTGTCGGGGATCATCTTCTCTATCTCGTTGAGGGTCCTCGCGGGGCAAACTATCTCCATGTTGCCCGTAGAGGAAATGACTTTGCCCGAAATCGTGGCAAGGCGGAACCCGTCCAAAGAAGTCACGCTTATGTCGTCCCCGTTTATGATAAACTGGCAGCCCTTTAAAATGGGGCGGGAATCGTCCGCCGCGCAGCAGAACGAGGTGGCGTTTATCAGTTTTTTGAGGTCGGCGGTCTTTAATTTAAAGCTGTTTTCCTTTATCTCCGTGTCGATGCGGGGGAAGTCGTCGGCGGGCAGCACCTGCATGCTCGTCTGGCTGTCCGCGTACACTATCTCCATCATCTTGTCGGCGGTGGAGAGCATTATCTGCACGTTTTCCAGCTTTTTGATAAAGTCCGCAAAATACTTGCCGGGCACGCATACGTCCCCTTCCTCGTACACGTCGGCGGGAATTGTCTTAAGTATGGCTATTTCCCCGTCCGTTGCGGACAGAGTGAGCCTGTCGTTTTTAACCGAAAGTTTTATACATTCGAGAATGGGGACGGTCGTCCTCGCGGCGCAGGCCTTTACCACCTTCAACACCGCTTCTGACAGGTTTATACCTTCACATACACATTTCATATACAGTCCTCTCCGGGAAATTCCCCTTGGTTATTTTTATTTTATTTATTAAAAAATTAATATGATAGATTTATTAATAGCCGCTGTGGAATTGTCGATAACTTTTCCAAGCCGCCAAACCTAAATATATAATATCAAAAAGAAGGGCAAAAAGCAAACGATTAGGCGAGCAAACTGTCAACAAATTAGGGTAATTTTTTGTGGATTGAGCGGTTGATTGTTTGTGGACAGGTTTACAACTTTGCGGGCCCGGAAAAAAATTTCGGCGCGCCGCAGGGGAAAGGAGAGCAAAAAAAGGGCCGCAAAGGGGGTTGTACACCTTTTTTTGTGGATTGTGGATAAAATAAATGTTGATATTGTTTAAAAGTTTTGGTATAATCGGGGTATGGATATAGCCCGCCTTAAACACCTGATACAAGTAGAGCACGCCGACAGCTTTGCGCTGTTCGCCTCGCTCATCAAAGAACACGCGAAGATGTACAATATAACCTCCGTTTTGGACGACGAGGGCATTTTTTACAGGCATTTTTTGGACAGTATAGCGGGCGAGGAATACTTTTTTGAGGGCGCGAACGTGGCCGAGATAGGCTCTGGCGGCGGCTTCCCCTCCGTTCCCCTGAAGATTATAAGGGACGATTTGTCCTTTACGCTTATCGAGAGCACGGGCAAAAAGTGCGGTCACCTTGAGGAGGTTGTGGAAAAGCTCCGCTTAAAATGTGTACAAGTCAAAAACATGCGCGCCGAGGACGGGGCGCGGGACCCTTCTTTGAGGGAAAAGTTTGACGTTTGCTGCGCGCGGGCGGTTGCGCCGTTGAACACTCTGTCGGAATATTGCCTGCCCTACGTCAAGGTCGGCGGCAGGTTTATCGCCTACAAGGGTGAGTGCGGCGAAGAGCTGGATAACGCCGCAAGGGCAATAAAAATTTTGGGCGGAAAGGTGGAGCAGGTAGTTAAGTACGAGCTGGAAAACTGCGGCGGCCGCACGCTCGTCATCGTAAAAAAAGTCGCCCCCACGCCCGCGGGATATCCGAGGGGCAGGGGCAGGGAGAGGAAAAACCCGCTATGAGCGTATGTTGTTTTACGGGCCACCGTGTTTTGAAAGATCTGGATTTCAACCTGCTGGACAAGGTGGTGCTCGATTTGATAAAGGCGGGCTGCAACAGATTTTTGTGCGGCATGGCGAGGGGGTTCGACGTCGCCGCCGCGGAGAGCCTCATACCCCTTTTGGATAAGTACGGCGGGGTGGAGCTCGTCGCCTGTATTCCCTGCGCAAACCAGCTCGATTACCTTTCGAAGTCTGACAAAAATAGATACCTCAACATTCTCTCCCGCTGCTCCGAAAAGATAGTTTTGTCCGAAAATTATTACAGCGGCTGCATGCACGTGAGGGACCGCTTCATGGTGGACAATTCCGACATAGTTCTGTGCTATTTAAGACACAAAAACGGGGGCACCTACTACACCGTAAACTATGCGCAAAAGTGCGGCCTGAAAGTGATTGAATTATAGCTCCGTTTTGCCCTGAATTGTCAATACGTGTTGAGTTTTTCCCAAAAAAGTTGAGTTTTTCGTGACCTCATACGTTGTCGGCAAAAGGCAAAAAAGAAAGAATATTTCTTTTGGACATTACGTGCGTTGCGGCCTCAAAAAGCGTTAGCCATTCATTCCGCTGAGCGCTACAAACCGTTTCAAAAAAGTTCACAAAAATACCAAGCAGGCCGTGCTTGGTATTTTTGTGATTTTAAGGGCTTTTTCTCACACGGCGTAAGGACAACAACGTGTTCGGGCACCGTTCGCGCGGGACGTATGCGCTCACTCATCTCGCTCTGCCGTTTCCCCTTTGGGGAACCTTCGGCAGAGTAGCGGCCGCAAGCGGCCTCACGCGGCACACACAGCGCACTGTGCTGTGCTATGAAATGCCTCGCTCGTCCCACTTGCCGCGATTAATAAGGGCGCACGTATTATATAATCGCGGCAATTCACCCCGCTCAGGCGCAAGTATGCGCAAATTGGGTGCGCTGGCGCAAGCGTAGCTTGCTTGCGCCGTTTATTATTTAAAATAATAACAACAAACATTAAACCGTGTCATTTTGTGCGAGCGAAGCGACGCCCTGCCGAGGGTTCCCTTTGGGAAACGGCAGATGAGGGCGAAGCCCGACGAAGAATCTGTCGCGCAGCGACTTTAGATTGCCGTCCTTCCAATCTCGCCTATCCAACTCCGCCTAAAAGAGGTAATTTGCAATGCCTTCGGAGATAATCTCCGACATTTTATATATGATGTTCAGGCGGGTTGCCGAAAACAGCGAATAGTTAAAAACCGAGCGTTCGGCAACTATTCCCATTATTGAAATATCCCCCACCTTGGCAAGTTTTTTGTTGGCTCCGCTGCCGGGCTTTATCGCCCTCTTCGCTATTTTGATAAGGCCGATGTCGCCCGCCGAACCCACGGCCGCGTCGATGGCAATCACGGGGCAGCCGGGGTGGGTGAATTTTAAAAAGTCGTTCATATACTTAACTTCGTTGGCGGTGATGGGCTTTGCGAGCGTGCCGTATATAAAGCAGCCCGAAAAACCCAATTTTTCTTTTAATTTGGTCCCCGTGACAGGGCCGAGACTGTCCCCCACAGAAAGGTCGCTCCCTATACAGAGCACCACGGGGGCAAGCTCCCCTTGCGGGAGATTTTTTTTGAGGGCGAGGCAGATGCCGTCCGCCGCCAATGAATTATACAGATTAAAGGAGTAGTCCATAATTAAACCTCCCAAGGTTTATTGCCAAAGACGGCAAGGTTTATGCCCTCAAGTTGAAATCCCGCCATATATATTATGTGGAACGACCCCGCGCGGGATAATTTTGCGCCCCCAAAAAATTTATGCGCCCTGTAACTTTTGCGCGGCGCATTTCCGTTAGGCGCAAGTTCAAAAAAATTATCAACATTTTATCCACATATTAACAACAATTGCACACCTCCAAAACCCCGTAGAGGGGCGATATGGCGGAATTTTATCCACAAAAATACACAAAATATATCTGAATGGGGCAACGGCAAGGCGGATTATATGCGCCCCGCAAAAAAATTGTCCACAAAAGGCGGGAAATGTGTCAACAATTCCACAAAAAAACGCCTGAAAACCGTGTCGGGGTTCAAAAAAGTTATCCACAGTGTCCACAAAGGGCAAATTTTCGCGCTCCGCGTTCCACGTGAAACAAAAATACGTACAATTTATTTGGCTGTATGTTCCACGTTAAACATTATTTTTGGTAAAAATTGGATAGGCGCAAAGAAATTTTTTGGCTGAAATATGTGTTTTACGAACAGTTGGCTGCGGTCGGGGAACGGTGTAAGTTAAATAAAAATTGTGTGATAAACTGTTTTTTGCCCCTCCAAATACTTGAAATACAAAAGAATGTATGATAAAATTAGTAGTATCTTATATAAAAACGATAAATCATAATAAAGGAGCAATAATTTGAGCAAAAAAGGCAAAATAGTGATGTGGGTGATTATCCTTGCGCTCGTCATCGCTGTGGTGGTCACTCTTGTTTTGAACATGATGCCCCGCGCCGCGGAAGTTGACTACAACGTGTTCATGGAATACGTTGACAACGCCAAGTATTTTGACGACGACGGCAAGGCCGTAATACCCGAAGGCGGTTCGGCCCCCGAAGGCTACGTGCTTGAAAACGACAAGTGGGTAAAACACTCCACGAACGCCAACGGCCAGCCCGTTAACGAGGAGCTCGTGGCAATCAAGCGCATACAGTTTGACGCCTACAAATACACCGGCACGCGCAAGAACGCGGACGGCAGCTGGGGGCAGCAATACACCTGTTTCGGCCCCTCGGCGTTCTCGTCGGAGAGTTTAAAAAACGACTCGGTTTTAAAGACCTGGATGGACAACGGCGTTGCGCTCAGCTTTGAAAATCCCAACGCGGGCAACTGGTGGTCCTCGGCACTGACGATAGGGTCCCTCGTGATAGTGGTTTTGATCTTCTTCTTTTTGATCCGTTCCACCATGGGCGGCAGGGGCGGCATAGCCAGCTTTGCGAAGAGCAAGGCCAGCGTGACAACGAATATCCGCGTGCGCTTCACCGACGTTGCGGGCGCAGAAGAGGAAAAGGTTGAACTTGCCGAGATTGTAGAGTTTTTGCGCCAGCCCAAAAAGTTTTCTGATTTGGGGGCGCGCGTGCCCAAGGGCGTGCTTTTGGTCGGCCCTCCCGGAACGGGCAAAACGCTGTTTGCAAAGGCCGTGGCGGGCGAAGCGGGCGTTCCCTTCTTCTCCGTTTCCGGCTCGGACTTCGTAGAAATGTACGTGGGCGTGGGCGCGTCGCGCGTGCGCGACCTATTTGATATGGCCAAGAAGAACCAGCCCTGCATCATCTTTATAGACGAAATCGACGCTGTCGGCCGTCACCGCGGCGCGGGTCTCGGCGGCGGCAACGACGAACGCGAACAGACCCTGAACCAGATACTTGTCGGCATGGACGGCTTCGAGAGCAACGAGGGCGTGATTATAATGGCGGCCACGAACCGCGCGGATATTCTCGACCCCGCGCTGATGAGGCCCGGCAGGTTTGACAGGCAGATCTACGTCAACCTCCCCGACGTAAAGGGCAGGGAGCAGATTTTGAAGGTCCATTCCCGCAACAAGCCGCTTGCGCCCGACGTAAACTTCAAGACGGTTGCCAGAATGACGGCGGGCTTTTCGGGTGCGGACCTTGCCAACCTATTAAACGAGGCGGCGATACTCGCCGCGCGCGCGGGCAAAAAATTTATAACCAACACCGAATTGTACGAGGGCATCAACAAGGTGCTCATGGGTCCCCAGAAAAAGAGCTGGGTGGTTACCGAGAGCGACAAGCGGATCACCGCCTACCATGAATCGGGACACGCGATAATTGCGAGACTTTGCGAAAATTGCGACCCCGTGCAGGAAGTTACGATAATTCCCCGCGGCAACGCGGCGGGCTACACCATGACCCGTCCCGACAACGACGACATGCACATGTCCAAGGCAAAACTCACCGACATGATCTGCATGATGCTCGGCGGCAGGGTTGCCGAAGAACTTGTGATAAAGGACATCACCACCGGGGCCTCGAACGATTTGGAACGCGTCACCGAAACGGCAAAACGCATGGTCACCGAATGGGGCATGAGCGAGAAGATGGGCCTCGTTACCTACGGCTCCAACTCGCAGACGGTGTTCCTCGGCAAGGATATGGAAACGCACAACGCCTACTCCGAGGAGACGGCAAAGGCCATCGACTCCGAGATGCGCGCGCTTATCGAGGGTGCGCACGCCCGCGCAACGCAGCTCCTTTCCGACCACAAGAGCATTTTGGACAATATGGCCCGCGTTTTGATAGAGCGCGAGACCATCTACACCGAGGAAGTAGACCTTCTGATGGAAGGCAAGAGCTACGCCGAAGTGATAAAGTTTATGGACGAAAACGACAGCGCGGACAAGGATAATCCCTTTAAACGCTACGAGGATAAGGAAAATCCCGACGAAAACAACTAAAGGGCAAACTTCGGGCGGGGCGGCTTTTACGGCCCGTTCCGCCCCGAAAAATCCCCGCGAAGAAAAAATGTTTCTCGTGAAACAAGGTGGGATATGGGTAAGATTGTATCTTTTTCAAACAAGAAAGGCGGAGTGGGCAAAACCACTACGGCCGTAAACATGGCTGCGTACTTGGCGTACATGGGCAAAAAAGTGCTGCTCGTGGACATTGACTCGCAGGGCAACGCCACGACCGGCCTCGGCTTTTCCAAATCGTCGTTGAAAAAATCGGTGTACAACGTTTTGGTTGAGGACGAGCCCGCGGCACAAAACATTTTGTCCACGCAGGTGCAGGGGCTGGACATTTTGCCCGCAAACGTCGACCTGACGGGGGCCGAAGTGGACCTCGTGTACAAACGCCCGCGGGAAAAGCTGCTGAAAGAGGCTCTTTCAAAGGTAAGGGACGACTACGACTACATATTTATAGACTGCCCGCCCTCGCTGGGGCTTTTGACCGTCAACGCGTGGGTGGCGAGCGATTCGGTGATAATCCCGCTGCAGGCGGAGTACTACGCCTTAGAGGGCGTGAGCCAGCTGATGAACACCATAAGCATGGTTAAGCAGCACCTCAACCCCGCGTTGCAGATAGAGGGGGTGGTGATAACCCTCTACGACGGCAGGGCGCTCATCGCCAAACAGATAGCGGTGGAGATAAAGAAGTTTTTCAAAAGCAAGCTGTACGAGATAATAATCCCGCGCAACATAAGGCTTGCAGAAGCTCCCTCGCACGGCGTGCCCATTATGTTGCACGACCCCAAATGCGTCGGGGCACGCGCATATAAGGCCCTCACCGAGGAGTTTTTGGCAAAGCAGAAATGACGGACGAAAGTTTGCTTTTCACCCTTTTGGAGGAGGACCGCGCGGATACGGTCGTTGAGGCGGACGGCAAGGTTTACAAAATCGAGCCGCAGATAACCGTGGATTTTGACGGCAGCGTGTTCGAAGAAAAGATTTCGGGCTACAGGGCCGTCTCCTGCGGCAAGGAATACGGTTGCGCGGACTTTAAGGAGCTTTTGAAACTTGTCCGCAAGAACGGAGATGTTAAAATAGTTTCGGCGGGCGGCTTTGCGAGCCTTGAAGAATACCTCGCCGACAAGAAGTTTAAAACGATAGGCATGGCGGAGCTGCTTGAAAAATATCTGCCGTCGGCCGACGAATTTTCCCTCACGGCTCCCTTTAACGAGTACGACGGGGAGCACCCCTACGGAATTTACAGGGTGGGGGAGCGGGAGGCAGCCGCTGCCGCGGCTAAACTTTCCGAATATACTAAAAAGACGGCCCTTGCCGCCTACGGCAGGCTTACGGAGGGACAAAAGAGGCAATTGCCGCCCTTTGAAAGACTGTACGCGGAGGTAAAGGAGGAGTATTCAAAGTACGCCGCCGGCCGCGCGGAGTTTATGGAGGCAAACGGCGGAAGCGTCTTTTTCGGAGACGAATTCGCGAAGGGCAACGCCAAATATTCAAAATTTAAAGAGCTGTGGCACATGTATGAGGCCGTGGATTTTGAGGGAACGTGCCTTTTCTGCCTCGGCAAAATGAGGCAAAACATCAAAATCCGTCCCGACGACTACGAACTCGGGCTTGAGTGCTACGCCCCGCTCAAGGGCGCGCACAGGCGGACGGAAGTGGGCTTTGTGTGGCACTGCACCGCTTCGGGGCGGCTTGCAAAGACGATGTATTTCAGTCTGAATGGCGGCAGCATAGGCTGGCTGAAAGCTCTGAAAGACGACTACGACATGGGAATTTTGGAGGATTTGGCCTTTTACAAAGAGGGCAAATGTATCTTTTCTTCGTGCACGCACGAGAGATATCACACGGATCTCAGCTAAAAAACAATAAAAAATATAAAAGCGCGGGCAGTTTTTAAGGCCGCGCACAAGAAATTACGACAGAGGTGACATATGGCAAGAGGATTGGGAAAAAGTTTGGACGATTTGATGCAGGAGACGGGGGCGGCCTACGAGGAGGCGTTTAAAAACCACAAGAGCGCCTTTGATTTTACCGAGGAGGAGAGAAAAAACGCGGAGGAGATGGAGCTTACAAAGATCTTTGCAAACCCCAACCAGCCGCGCAAAAACTTTGACGAGCAATCGCTGAAAGAACTTGCCGACTCTATAAAAAAGCACGGCGTCATCATGCCCATCGTCGTGAACGACAACGGCGACGGCACCTACATGGTGATTGCGGGCGAGCGCAGGTTCCGTGCCTGCAAACTCGCAAACAAAACCACCATTCCCGTAGTAATAAGGAAGTATTCCGACAGGGAGATAAAGGAAATTTCCCTGATTGAAAACCTGCAGCGCGAGGACTTGAACCCCATAGAGGCGGCGACGGCGATGAAGCAGCTGATGGTGGACTACAAGCTGACGCAGGACGAGCTGGCCGAAAGGATAGGCAAGTCCCGCCCCGCGGTCGCCAACACGCTCAGGCTACTAAACCTCACGCCCGAAGTCATGATGATGGTGGCGGAGGGGCGGCTTTCGGCAGGCCACGCAAGGACAATAGTACCGCTGCCCGCCGACGACCAGATAGAGTTTGCGCAGGACACAATCAAAAACCAGTACTCCGTGCGCGAGCTCGAAAAGCGGGTGCGCGCCTACAATATCCCGCCCGAAGTTTTGGAGGAGCGCAAAAAGAAAAAGCGTGCGCTCGCCTCGGTCGAACTCAAGCGGCTGGTAGAGCGCATGAGATTTGCGTTCCGCACCAAGGTCAGCCTGATAGGCACCGACGCAAAGGGGCGCATCTACATAGACTACTATTCGCGGGACGATTTGGATAGGATATCGGAGATACTTGACATTATCGAAAAGCAGTAGCTCCCGGGCGGCGTGTATAAGCGTCGCATAGCGGTGTCAAGCTCCGCGCCGCCTAAGTAAGGCTAACGCCTTCGGTACGACGTGTACGTCTATGTACACTCCTGTCGTCGGTGCTCGCTTTCCTTGCTCTGCTCGCTTCTACCCGCCGCAGGATTTCGTATGCGCTGCTTGCTTCTAACCGCTTGAAATCCCCGGGCGGCGTGCATAACTCGCTTCTACCGCCGCAGGACTTCGTAAAGGCAGTTTTATAATTTAATAATTAGCGGGCGCGCCGAACGGCGCGCCCGCATTTTAAATAATTGCAACGCAAGAAGGCTTGTCATTTTGTGCGAACTTGCAACACCCTCCTCCTGTCATTCTGAGGAGGGCGCAGCCCGACGAAGAATCTGTCGCGCAGCGACCTTTAAAATAATGTCAATGCAACTTACTCCGTGTCATTTCGAACGATATGAGACCCACGCAGTGGGCGATTGAGTGAGAGAATCCCCCCGTGGGTTGCTCGGGGCAGGATAACACCGCTTTCCCCCTTGGCTCCCTTTAGTAAGGATGAGCGCGGCATTTCATAGCACAGCACAGTGCGCTGTGCGTGCCGAGCGAGATGAGTGAGCGCATAGTGCAAGGCGCGCACGGTGCCCGAACACGGCGTTATTCCTTGCGCCGTGTGAGAAAGCTGGCTGCGCAGCGGGTGATGGGAGTGACGTAAAAAGGCAACCGATGCTCCCACCCGTCACTTCGTAACACCCTCCCCCGTCGGCGACGGAAGAGGGCACGGTTGTTTGTGTTGCCCTTCTATCCTACCACGACCCGCCCACGGGGGGATTATCTCGGGCTCCGCCCTCGAAATGACACGAAGTAATGTGCTTTGCAATTATTTTAAATATGTATGTTGCAAGCAGGGTTTCCCTGCGCAGCAAGACCCAATTTGCGCATACTTGCGCCTGAGCGGTGGGAATTTGCGCCATTATATTATGGTGCGCCCTTAATTATGGCGCAAAGGCGGCTGGCCGCCAGAACTCACGAAAAAAGCAGACATCGTCGAATGTCTGCTTTTTTGTGAACCCTGATGAAACGGCATTGTAGCGCTCAGCGGAATGAATGGATACCGAAAGTTGAGGCCGCAACGCTCGGTTCGCCCATTAAAATCTTAAAAAAATTGTTTGACTTGCGGCAAACCCCAATCAAGCGGTTATGCAATAAAGATACCAGACAGCGGAGGCACTCCGTTTGAACTGCGGCAACCCCCAATCAAGCAATAACGCAATAAAGATACTAAGGTCAAGCGGAACGCTTGCGGCGATACGCCGCCGTTTGAACTGCGGCAAGCCTCAATCAAGCAATAACGCAATAAAGAAACCCGGCTGCGGCGACACGCCGCCGCTTGTTAATAGTCGGGTTTTTCTTCGGTGGAGATGCCGCGGGTGCGGGTGGTGACTATGTGGTAGCGGTTCCGTCCGGTAATTTCAAACAGGCTGACGTCCTGCACGGAGGAGGCGACCGCGCCCGAGACGTCGGCAAAGTAAGCGGTTTTGCCGGCGCACATGACCACGGGCACCCCGTACAGATAGGAATAGGCGCGGATCAAGAGCGGGGGGATATTGTCGCGGATGTCCTCCAAAATCGCCACGACGGCGTTGCAGCCGCAGAGGGACAGCGCCTCGAACGTGCCGGGGAACAGCAGGTCGTTTTCTATGCACAGGCCTATCTTGCAGCCGTTCACCTTATAGAAGCCCAGCCCTACGCCGCTTTTGAATTGTTCGCCGTCCAAAACGTGGTTCATGTCCGATATGCCGAGGAGTTTGCCGCGGTCGGCCACGGCCACGGACTTTCTCACAAGCCCGCGGCTCACGGTTTTGCAGCCGCACACGATGCCGCAGTTGTATTTTTGCGAAAGGCGCGCCGCGTTTTCGAACTTTTCGCTCTCGCCCGAAAGTTCCCTTTCGAAGTCCACCTCGCCCAGCCCGCCGAACCCGAACACCGCCAAATCGCAATCGGGCAGACTGAAGTTATCCAATTCCCCGTTGCAAACCACACCGAACACCATACCTTACATTGTATTTTTTGCGCGCAAAATATGTTAAAAAAGTTTTAGCGGCGGTTTTTGCGGCATACAATATCACAGTTGAGAGGTGTAGGGTGAAAAAATTAATCTGTTTGGCTACCGTGATAATTACTGCCTTTGCCGCGGTTTTTGTGTGTTCTTGCGCCAAAAAGGAGACGGCGCAGCGTTCGGAATACGACATAACCGCCGCATACGACGCCGAAACGCGCGAGCTTACGGGCAGGGAGCTGTTTACCTTTTATAATTGCTACGACAACGAGTTTACTCAGCTGAAATTCAATCTGTACGGCAACGCTTTCCGCGAGGGCGCAAAGATAAAGCCCGTGTCGGACAGCATAAAGCAGAGGGCCTATTATGCGGGGGAGAGCTACGGCTCTTTGACCGTTTCGGCCGTTGAAAACTGTTCGGGCTGGAGTGTGGACGGCGAGGACGAAAACATTCTGACGGTCGTACTTTTGGAGACGGTGTATCCCGGGCAGAGCGTGCAGATAGCCATAGACTACACGTTGGCGCTGGCAAAAATCAACCACCGCACGGGCGTAGCGCAGGGCGCGGTAAACCTCGGGAACTTTTATCCGCAACTCTGCGCCTATACTTCGGGCGGGTTTTTGGAGTGCCCCTATTATCCCTGCGGCGACCCATTCGTTTCGGAGTGCGCCGACTACAAGGTGACCTTTGACGCGCCCGAAAGTTTCGTCGTCGCGGCGAGCGGCAGGGAGGAGAGCGCAAGCGCGGCGGACGGCAGGCGCAAGGCGCAGTACTCCCTTACAAACGCCCGCGATTTCGCCATAGTCCTTTCGGAAGATTTCACCGTGGACAGCAGGGTGGAAAACGGCGTGGAGATTAAGTACTACAGCTTGGGCGAGAGCGACGGGTCGGGGCTGAAGGCGGCGGCGGAGAGCCTTGAATACTTCGGCGAGACCTTCGGAAAATACATATATCCCACATATTCCGTGGTGGAGACGGGCTTTTGCTACGGCGGAATGGAATATCCCGCGCTGTCCATGATAGCGTCGGGGCAGCAGGCGCAGGACACCGTCTACACCGTGGCGCACGAGACGGCGCACCAATGGTGGTGGGGCATGGTGGGCAGCAACCAGCTTGACTGCGGCTGGCAGGACGAGGGGCTTGCGGAGTATTCCACTCTGATGTTTTTTGAAAACAACCCCGACTACGGCTACACCCGCGCGGCGATAGTGGACGGGGCGACGCGGGCGTACAGGGCGTTCTTTTCGGTGTACAGCCAGCTCAACGGCAGCGTAAACACCACCATGAACCGCAGTTTGGGGGAGTATTCGGGGGAATTCGAATACGCCAACATAGCCTACAACAAGGCGCTTATAATGTTTGACTTTTTGAGGAAATCTTTAAGCGACGAGGAGTTTACGGGCTGCCTTAAAAATTATTTCGACAAATATTCGGGCAAGATTGCGCCGTACGAGGGGCTGATAGCCGCCTTTACCTCCTGCGGCAAGGATTTGGAGGGGCTGTTCTCCTCCTTTATCGAGGGCAAAATTCTGATATAAACATATAAAAAACTTGCAAAACGGGGCGTGGTATTATATAATTTATACCGATCCGTACAGAAGAAAAGTTTTTGATTTGCACGGCGCGCGACTGTGCAAATTTTTATGCGCCCCCATTTTTGGCGGCGGGAGGAGAGTTATGCCCGTTTTGCAGTACCGTTGCGAGTTTTGCAACAAAGTTTTTGACGAGCTTGTAAAAAGTTTTAAGGACGAAGTGCGCTGTCCCGACTGCGGCAGACCCGCCGGAAGGGTGTGGTGCGGCGCCGTGTACACCGCTACGGGGAAGCCCGCGAAAAAGTGTTCGGGGCACTGCGAGGGCTGCGGCGGCTGCAAATAAAAAGTTTTTTAAAAAAAGGCCGCAGGCTATTGATTTTATATAAAAAAGATTGTATAATAATCTAAAATAACTAAGGTTGGAGGAAACGTAGATGGGCTGGTTTACAAACCAAACAGCAGGACTATACAACTGGATATGGGTGGCAATCATTGCGGTTGCCGTCATTATCGTTACGATTATCATAATTTGCGCGGTCCGCAAAAAGGGAAGCAAAAAGAGCGCTCCCGCGGAGGACGAAACCGCAAAAGTCGATCAACCCGATACGGCTCCCGTGACCGAGGACGCGTTGCCCGAACAACCCGCCGAATCCCCCGCGGAAGAGGGCGCAACCGACGGAACGGTTGAGACGGAACCCGTAACCGCAGACGAAAAACAGGCGGACGCCGCGCAAGACGGCGCCCAAAAGGAGGAAAACGTGAAAGATACCAAGGAACCCGCGAAGAAGGAGCAGCCCGCGGCAAAACCTGCCCCCGCGAAGAAGGAGCAGCCCGCGGCTAAACCCGCTCCCGCGAAGAAGGAGCAGCCCGCGGCACAGCCCGCACCCGCAAAGAAGGAACAACCCGCGGCACAGCCCGCTCCCGCAAAGCAGGAGCAAACTGCGGCTAAACCCGCAACCAAGACCTATCATATATCCTTGAGAAAATCGGACGGAATGTGGCAGGTAAAGGCCGCCGGCGCGGAAAAGGCGATAAAGCTGTTCAACACGCAGGCCGAGGCGATAGAGTACTGCAAACCCCTCGCCGAAAACCAGGATGCAAACATAATGATCCACAAAAAGGACGGATCTTTCAGAAAGCTCACCTATTGAGTTTTAAAACCCTATATCAAAATCACGGTCCCGCGGAAATTTCGCGGGACTCTTTGGTTGACTATGCAAAAAAAAGGGTATAAAATAACTGTTGAAAAAATTTTGTAACCATAGAGGTAAACAATGACTAAGATTGATATTTTTTCGGGTTTTTTGGGCGCAGGCAAGACCACGCTCATCAAAAAACTTATCGGCGAAGCATACGCGGGCGAAAAGTTGGTGCTGATTGAAAACGAATTCGGCGAGATAGGCATAGACGGCGGCTTTTTGGCCGAGGCGGGCATAAAAATAAACGAACTCAACTCGGGCTGCATCTGCTGTTCGCTCGTTGGCGACTTTGCCAAGGCGCTTAAAAAAGTGCAGCAGGAATATAACCCCGACAGGATTCTGATAGAGCCGTCGGGCGTGGGCAAGCTGTCCGACATTATCCGCGCCGTTGCCGAAGCGGGGCTGACCGACGCAAAAATCAACACTTTCTCCACCGTAGTGGACGCGGGAAAGTGCAAGATGTATATGAAAAACTTCGGTGAATTCTTTAACGACCAGATAGAGACCGCCGCCTGCATAATCTTTTCGCACGCCGACGTCGCCTCCCCCGAAAAACTTGCAAAGGCGGTGGAGCTCGTCCGCGCGCACAACCCCTCGGCAACCATCGTCACCACCCCCTGGCAGGAGCTGGACGGCAAGGATATCCTCTCCGCAATGGAGCACGCCGACACCCTTGAAAGCGAACTTAACGAACTTATGGAGGACGTTCACCACCACCACGACGACGATGACGGGGACGAGCACGACCATGACCACTGCTGCCACCACCACGACGACGATGACGAAGACGAGCACGAACATGGCCACTGCTGCCACCACCATCACGATGACGATGACGAAGACGAGCACGACCATGACCACTGCTGCCACCACCATCATGACGATGATGACGACGAACACGAACACCACCATCACCACCATGCCGACGAAGTATTTACAAGCTGGGGCGCGGAGACGGGCAGGGCTTACGGCCGCGACGAACTCGGCGGCATGCTGGCGCAGCTGTCCGAGGCGGTGCGCTTCGGCACGATTCTCCGCGCAAAGGGCATAGTTGCGGGCGAGGGCGGCAAGTGGCTGCACTTCGACTACGTGCCCGGTGAAATAGATATCCGCGAGGGCGCTGCCGCATACACGGGCAGGCTGTGCGTGATAGGCTCAAAAATAGACGAAGAAGAGCTCAAAGAGCTGTTCGGCGTTTAAAAAACTCAACACATATCTGCAATAAGGAAAAATTATGGACGAAATTTCCGTCTACCTCTTTTTAGGCTTTTTGGAGTCGGGCAAGACAAAATTTATACAGGAGACGCTTGAAGATCCCCGCATGGAGAACGGAGAGCGCACCCTGCTTTTGGTGTGCGAAGAGGGCGAGGAGGAGTACGACCCGCACATGTTCAAGGTAAAGCGCGTGACGGTGGTTACGCTCGAGAGCGCCGCGGAACTCACGCTTGAAAACCTTGAAATGCTCACCAAAAAGCACAGGCCGCAGCGGGTGATCGTGGAGTACAACGGCACGTGGCTGTTGCAGCAATTTTTTGACGCGATGCCCGAAAGCTGGGTCATAAACCAGATGATGACCTTCTTCGATTCCGCCACGTTTTTGAACTACAACCAGAACATGCGCCAGCTCGTCTTTGACAAGATTCAGATGACGCAGATGGTGGTGTTCAACCGCTTTAAGCGCGAAATGGACAAATCGGAGTTCCACAAAGTGGTGCGCGCCGTTTCGCGCCGCCCCGACATAGTCTACGATATCCCCGGCGCAGACCCCGAATTCGACGACATCGAGGACCCCTTGCCCTTCGACAAAAACGCCCCGCTGATACAGATAGAGGACAGGGATTTTGCGTGGTTCTACCGCGACATTGCCGAAAACACCATGGACTACGTGGGCAAGCGCGTAAAATTCAAGGGCATGGCAGCGATTTCCCCCAAGGTGCCGAAGGGCTACGTCGTGCTCGGCCGCCACATAATGACCTGCTGCGAGGCCGACATTGCCTACGACGGGTTTGCCGTAAAACTGCCCGCGGGCTTTTCCGCGCAGACGAGGGATTGGCTTACGGTGACGGCAAAGATTGCCTATGAATACAACGCCGTGTACCGCTCCAAAGGCCCTGTTCTGATTGCAGAAAAGGTTGAAAGGGCGCAGCAGCCCGAACAGGTCGTAGCGACCTACTACTAAAAGTTTTTAGACAAATTTAATAAAAGTGTTTAATAAAACCCTGCATTTGCTTGACTGCGGGGTTTTTTGATGTTACACTAAAACAGACGCGCGGGGGAAAATAAGGAGATAAAAAATTTTTTGCGGCAGGTAGTAAGATGGTTGCTATAATAACCGATTCGTCAAGCAATATTTCCCGTGAGGAGGCCGAGGCGCTCGGCGTCACCGTAATGCCCCTCACTGTGATTTTCGGAGCGGAGGAATACCGCGACGGAGTGGACATAAAAACCGAAGAATTTTATAAAAAACTCAACACGTCCCGCGATTTTCCGCACACGGCGCAGCTAAATTCGGAGCAGATAGAGCGGGCGGTGGAGGGCGCGCTGTCAATGGCCGACGAGGTCTTGATTTTGCCGATATCCTCGGCGCTTTCGGGCTCGTACGAGCGGTGCAGGGAGGCGGCGGAAAAGTACAAAAACGTGTACGTGTATGACGGAAAGTGCACCACCGTCATGCTGAAAATGCTCGTTTTGGAGGCGGCGGCAAACAGGCAAAAGAGCGCGGCGGAGATAATTGAAATACTTGGAGCATACCGCCCCAAAATAAAGCTCTACGCCGTGCCGGACACCTTAAATTATTTGGCAAAGGGCGGCAGGATATCCAAGGCGGCGGCAACGCTGGGCATGGCGCTTAGGATAAAGCCCGTGGTAACCGTAAACGAAAGAGGGGAAGTTGCGCTGCTGTCAAAGCAGATAACCATGGCGCGGAGCTTCGAATATATCCGCAGCGCGGTGCAGAGGGACGAAATAGACTTCGGGCGGCCGGTGTATCTTATGTATTCCATGACCGACAAAAACGCCGTCGCGCTCTTTTCAAAGCTCGGCATAAACTACACCGAAAAATGCAACATATGCCCCGTCATCGGCGCGCACATCGGCCCCGCCGCCGCGGGCATAGCCTATTGCTGCAAGCGCCCGTAGGAGCAACCGAGGCACCCTTTTCACTTGCGCTCCCCACGTTATTCCTTGCGCCGTGTGAGAAAGCTGTCACCCGCTCCTTCCCCCTTGGCTCCCGCCAACGGGTGATAAACTTCGCAATACTGTGTTGCGCTCCGCTTGTCTGCGGGTCACGTACGTCTGTGTACGCTCCCCTTGCCAATTCGCGCGCGCCTTGTCTTGCTTGTTTCTGACCCGTTGCATACTTCGTAAATGCAGCTCCCGCAATTTTAAAATATGTACTGCGCCCATTACTCCGTGTCATTTCGAGTCGCGGAGCGCGAGAGAATCCCATGGTGGGCTGGTCGAGGTTGGATGAAACGCATCTCCCCTTGGCTCCCTTTAGTAGGACGAGCGCGGAGTTCTCAAAACAGCACAGTGCGCTGTTTTGCCGCGCGAGATGAGTGAGCGCATACGTCCCGCGCGAACGGTGCCCGAACACGGCGTTGTCCTTACGCCGTGTGAGAAAGCTGTCACCGATAGGTGACTGAGGGGATTGTCATTAAAGGTTGACGTGCGAAAAAGCAAGTCCATCATTATCGCAATAAAGAAACTCGGATGTAACGTCACGTTGCTTTTCTTTTTTTATTTTGTCCCACCCACCCCCCCAATAATGTTAACAAAATTCACAAAAATCTCGCGCCGTTGCGGGCGCTGCGATTTTTCGTGAGTTTGAGGGGCCAGCCCCACTTGCCGCGATTAATAAGGGCGCGCATATTATATAATCGCGGCAATTCACCCCGCTGAGGCGCAAGTGTGCGCAAATCGGGTCTTGCTGCGCAGGGAAACCCTGCTTGCAACATTATTATTTTAAAATAATTGCAACCCAAACCATGCCCTCTTCCGTGTAACGGGGGAGGGTGCCCTGAAAGGGCAGGTGGGAGCAACCATCTTTCTCTGTCATGCTGCGCGGTGAGTAAATAACGTTGCGGTGCAAAAAGTGAAAAAACTGCGGAAAATTCCGCAGTTTTTTGCATGTTATGTGTAAAGCAAATCTTTTGATTCGGAAAGGAGTTTTTGCGCCTGTTCCATGGCATAATGATAAAAATTATTTCTTTTTTTGTAGTGTCGCCACATAAAAATTATGACCAATGCGGCAATCGTGGGTACTGCCACGCATACCGCAATTTCCCAAACGGCTGCGCCGGTTCCGGTAATAATAGACATAAAAAGCGAAATGAATATAAGGGCAGCGGCTACGGCTCCTATCGCCGTGGCTTTTACGGGTTTGTTGGGAGGAAGCGTCTCAGCATAGTTCCAAAACTTTTCTTCGTTGGAGCGGATTTGATCGTAATGTGAAATATCGGTATCACGCGCAAAACGCATGTGAATATAATTCGTTACGTTGGTTTGAGTGGTGACTTCGATTTTTCCGTCGTTGCCGGTAAATCCGCGCATAAAGCTGCCAAAAACGCCATCGTAGCTTGTGGTTTTTATGTTGGAAACGTAAGTATTTTCGTTATAAACTTCATTTGAATCCACAAGGTGCCAGCCGAAACATTCCTTTAGCTGCAAAAATTCGTTCTCTATGGACGGATCAATTCTGTGCGATGAATATTCAATCATTTCAATTCAACTCCCAGCAGCTTTTCCGCAAGCGGGCGAATTCTGCCAACTATGAAAACGGTTATAGCGGGTATGAATATTAAGCCAAACAGGAACAGTATCCACCACCAAAGTCCGCCGCCTTTTTTTGCTCCGTTAGATTTGGTATAGCGGTAACAATTTATGCAGTAAAGCCCAAGTCCGGCAAAAATGCCTGCGACAGCCAAAAGCGCTGCCGAAACATACCACCCTATTGCCGGTATAATTCCCAACGTGCCGCCGCCCAAAAGGGCGATAACAAACAAAACAGTGTAAAGGTTTCTTCTCTTCAAAAGTTGCCGCAGAGCAACTTCCTGTTCACTTTGAATTTGATACATGATTTTCTCCTTTGTGCTTGATTGTGAGCCAATTATACTACAACAATTTACAAAAGTCAACACTTATAACTATAATTATACTTATAAATATCTTCTTTTTTAGCTATTACTGTTATATGATAGCTATGGAGAGGGCATATGAACGTAGATTTCAAAATGATTGGGGAGAGAATACGGCTCGCACGCAAACGTATGGGATATACGCAGGAGAAACTTGCCGAACTATTGGATGTTACCATAGGATATGTCAGTCAGGTGGAGCGTGGGGCAACAAAAATAAGTCTGGATTTGTTAGCCGAAATTGCTTCCGTTTTGAATTGCGATTTGAGCGATTTTTTAAGCGGGGCGTCAATACGGACGGAACAATATTATGTAAAAGAAATAGGAGAAGAGTTTAAATTACTCAACGAGAATGAGAAAAAACTTGTGAGGTCGTTTATCAGGTTGCTGCTTGAAAACAGGAGCAAATAAAAACTGCGGAGAAAAACCTCCGCAGTTTTTATTTGCTTACATAAGGGCGCGAAACAGCACAGTGCGAAAGGCGACCGCCTCTCCCACCCGTCACTTTGTGACACCCCCCGTCGGCGACAGAAGATGGCACGGTTTTTTGGGTTGCCGTCCTATCCGGCCAAGAGCAGCCACAGGGGGATTATCTCGCTCGGTTGCCCGCTTACAGCGGGTCTCCCTTCGACTCGAAATGACACGGCTTAATTTACGCTTTAAATATTTTAAAATAATAAACGGCGCAAGCAAGCTACGCTTGCGCCAGCGCACACAATTTGCGCATACCTGCGCCTGAGCGGTGGGAATTGCCGCCATTATATAATATGCGCGCCCTTAGAATGGCGGCAAGGGCGGCAGCGCCGCCCAAACTCACGAAAAATTTGAGGGCGCGCAACCGCACGAAAATTTTTGTGAACCCTGTTGAAACGGTCTGTAGCGCTCAGCGGAATGAATGGCTAACGCTTGTTGAGGCCGTAACGCCCGTTTCGCCCAAAAAATATCTTAAAAATAAAAGCGCTTGACGAGCGATAAAGCCTGTCAAACGGCAGCGTGTCGCTGTGGCCGAATATCTTAAAATCAAAACCGCTTGACGAGCGATAAAGCCGGTCAAACGGCAGCGTGTCGCTGCGGCCGAATATCTTAAAATCAAAACCGCTTGACGAGCGCAAAGGCAAGTCAAACGGTTAAGTTATTAAGATACCTGACAGCGGAGTCACTTCGCTTAAGCGGAACGCTTACGCTTGACCTGCGATAAGGCCGGTCAAGCGGTTAAGCAATTAAGAAACCGTGCTTAAGCGGAACGCTTAGATGAGGGCGCGACCCTGCGCGGTGCCTACGACCGTGAACAGCCGGATTTCCTGTCCGGTCTTTGCGTCCACATAGACGTAGTAGTCGTTGTCGCCGTAGACTCCGTAGAATTCCCACGCGAGTCTTTCGCCATCCTCGACGGGAATCAGCGTCAGGCGCGAAGTCTTGATTTCAAGGTTCGTGTTGAGTTTTTCCCTTGCCTCCGCCTTGGAAAGCGCCGCGGAAGGGATATCCCTTTGCGTGTGGTTCAGAACGTAGCTTATTGCCTCCAGGCCCGTGACGACGCCGCGCTCCTCGCACACTTTCACCTTTACCATGTCGCTGTAGACAATCACGCCGTCGTCGACGTAGGCAAAGTTGAGGTTGCAGGTGGAGCCGTTTTCGCTGGTCCACACGGCCTTCATGCCCGTATAGCCCAGGCCCTCGAGGAAGTCCTCGGCAATGGCCGTGCACCTCTCCACGGAGAAGTTTTTGTCGGGGCAATCCTTGTAGCTGTTGAATTCAACCACCTTGCCGCCGTTTTTGGAGATCTGCGCCCACATGTCGCCGTCGTCGGTGGAGACGGTCACGTTGTAGCAGGCGATCTGCTTTGCATTCACTTCGCCCGTGCAGTTGACGCCCGTGACGCCGTAGCCCGCAAAGTATTTTTGCGCTAACTCCTCGGCCTTGGCCGCGCTTATCTCGTCCAGCCCCGAAAGATTTTTTGCGCTTACCTTGTCGGTATTTTCGGCAAAGGGTCCGTCGTTTATCTCGGTGGGAACTTCCACGGGGGTGTTCTCTATATCGTCAAAGGCGACGTATATTATCCCGCCCGCGTTGCCGCGCATCATGTCGAGGATATCCCCCTCTCCCGCCGCGGAGGCAATGCCGTTCACCGTCTCTTTCAGCTGCTTGTTGGTCTCGTACATATAGTTGAGCGTGGCTATCTGGCTGTCGGTGAGTTTTTTGCCGTTTGCCACGGCATACAGCATGCTCTGCGCGCTGTCGCCCATTTTGTTAACGAAGGACGTCATGTTCTGCGTGAGCTGCATATCCATGGGGAAGCGCTCCAAAATGGTTTCGGCCATCTCGCTCTCTACGGCGATGTCCGAGAGGAGTTTAACCTGCTCGTTTCTCGTGTTGGCTACGCGCGCCTTCGAGAGGTTGGCGTCGAGGTTGTCTATAACCGAGTTCAGCTCGTACAGGCTCTCGGTGTGAATGGAGGCCATGTCGGCCTGCATGCCGCCCGTGTACATCCAGCCGAACGCGAGCATCGTGCCGAGCGCGAGGGTGACGACGCCCAAACTTATAACGGCCGCAAGCCAGCCGCCGAAGCCGGGGGCGTGCCTCTTTTCGTTTTTGGCGGCGCGCTTTTCGGCGCGCACTTTAAGGCGGTGTTCGCGCCTTGCCTGCCGCTCTGCCGCGGCCGCCTCGCGCTTGGCTACCCTGGCCTGTATTCTGGCCTCTTTTTCGGCGCGTATGCGCTCTATTTTGGCCTCCTTGGTCTCCTGCTTCAAAAGGGCCTTGCGCTCCTTTCTCTGTTCTCTCCTTTCGGCGCGCCTCTCCTTTAACATAGCAATCCTGTCAAGTTTTTTCTGCTTGGCGTCCAGCTTTTTTTCAAGCCGCTTCTGCTTTTTTTCGGCCCTTATCTGCGCCTTTAAAATCTTTTTGTTTTCCCGCGCCTCTTTCTTTTGGTTCACAACCTTTTCCTTGGCCGTCTTTTTGGGCTGTTTTGCGGGAACGTGTTGAGTTTTCTCCGTTGATTTTACGGTTTTATCCTTTACCGCGGCCTTGGTTTTGGGCTTTGCGGAAGTTTGTTTCGATGATTTTTTGCGGGTGAGATTTTCCGCCTTTTCGGCGCCGCTCGATACTTGTTTTTTCTCCATAATTTACCCCCTAAATTGCAAATACGTGTTTACCTATCGTGGTGACTGTTTCCCTGCCGAATATCCAGCTGCTCGTGGCGACCGCGGGGTTGTAGTAGTAGAGGCACCCGTAGGTGGGATCCCAGCCGTTGATTGCGTCCTGCGCGGCGTTCATGGCCGTTTTGTCGGGCGCAAGGTTTATCTGTCCGTCCGATACGGCGGTAAAGGCGTTCGTCTGATATATTACTCCCGAAATGGTGTTGGGGAACTTAGAGGAGCGCACGCGGTTTAAAATGACCGCGCCCACGGCAACCTGTCCCGCATAGCTCTCCCCGCGCGCCTCGGCATAGATACATTTTGCCAAAAGGTAGGTGTCCGAGCTGGTGTAGTTGGAGTTTGCCCCCGCGCCGGACGACCCGCCGCCGTTTTCAAGGGCCTTGGCCGATTCGTTCATGCCCAAAGCCTCAAAGGTGGCCTTGCCCGCAATGCCGTCGGCCGTAAGCCCGTTTTTGCGCTGGAAGTACTTTACGGCTTCCGCGGTGGCCTTGCCGTAAATTCCGTCCACCGCGCCCGAGTAATACCCCCACTGTTTTAAACGTCTCTGCAATTCCTTAACTTCGCCGCCGCTTGCACCCTGCTTCAAAACAGCAGTCTGAACGTAAGGGGGCGCGGCGAGTTCATCGCTTGTGTGTCCCATCTGGAACAGGGCGGTGGCGCAGCCCACTGCGGCAACCGCAACGCACGCCACACCCATTTTAAGTGCTTTTTTCATTTTTCCTCCTTGCCCGCAAACGGCGAGCGTAAAATATGTTAAGCGGACGTGTTAAAAAACTTCCGCACTATGTCGTAGATAGCCGAACGGTAGCGCACGTTCCCGTTGCCCGAAGTAAAGCACAGCGGCGGATAAACGACGCACCACCAATTGTCGCCTTTGCCCGAGCCGAGCTCTATTATAAGCGCGTCGTAAATCCCCTCTTCGAGGGTAAGATCGCCGTACACCCTCGTCGGGAATTTTTCCCGCTTAAGCGAAGCGCGGGAGCCGTAGCCGAACCCGTTTTTGGCAAGCACGCCGTCGCACACTTCCTCTATCTGAGGCAAAAGGGAGGATAAAATTTCCTCCGCTTTTTGCTTGGAGGTGCACTCCGCCGCGTACGGGGTAAAAAACTTGACTACTTCGTCTTTCACCTCGTACTTCACCGACTGGTCGGTTTGGCTGTTGGAATTGGCGCGCACGTGGATGCGGAGATACTCCGTCTCTGTTCGGGGAGCCTCCATAGCCGCCGCGCAAGCTACCGTTGCAATTATTATGATTAATACCGCAAAAACTATACAAAAATTTTTCATACCGCGGTTATTGCCCGCCGTGAATAAATTTATACCATAATTTTTTGTCCTTTTTTTTCGCTCCGCCCTCCAACTTTTTTCCTTTCGTTGACAAACGCGCGCCCCCGATATACAATACACGTATGAAATTGCTCTCGTTTTTCGGCCGCCTGCCCGTAAGGGAAATAAAACAACAATTCTATCCCCCGCGCTTTTGCTGCATGATGTGCGGCTATGAGATTTTCGAGGGGGATCTCTGCGCCGACTGTTTAAAGAGCATAGTTTTCAACGCGGGCGCAACCTGCCCCGTCTGCGGCAGAAAGACGGCGGCGGAGGAGATCTGCATAGAGTGCAAGGCCCGCCTGCCCTCCTATAAGCGGGGCGTGTCCCCGCTCAGCTACGAGGGCGGCACCCTCGCGCTAATCGGCGCGTTCAAAAACGGCAAACCGTACATAGCCTACTTTCTCGCCCGCGAAATGGCAAAAAAGGCCGCCCTGCTCCCTCCCGCGGACGGGCTCGTTTACGTGCCGATGACCCGCAAATCTCTGAGGAGGCGGGGCTACAACCAAGCCCGTCTCATCGCCCGCGAGATGTCCCGCCTGACGGGCGTCCCCGTGCTGGACGGCGCGGTGCGGAAAACGGGGGAGACGTCCGTGCAAAAACAGCTGTCCCGCGCCGAAAGGGAGAACAACCTCAAAACCTGTTTCAAGGCGGACAGGGCGGCGGTGAAGGGCAAAGTTCTGCTCGTCGTGGACGACGTCTGCACCACGGGCGCCACCTTAAACGCCGTCACCGAGTGCTTAAAAGCCGCGGGAGCCGCCGCCGTGTATTGCGTCACGGCCGCCTCCGTGCCCCACTATAAAAATAAAAATATAAAATAATTTTTTTTGGGCGTAACGGGCGCAACTCCTCAAATTGCGCGCGCCATACATTCCGCTTTGCGCTGCTTTCCCGTTCCAAACGGCGGCGTTGCGGAATTGCATAAATTAACAAAAAAAGTTAATTTTTACCGTTTTGAACAAAATCGCGCAAAAAATCACCGATTTCACAGTATTTTCATTATAATAAAATTACAAACGGCCGCCAAATAACTTGCATAAGGCGGCTTTTTGTGATATAATTTGTATAATTATACGGCTTAAACGGCCATACGCGGCAAAAAATTATGCATTAATTGCAAATTTATGCGCAGTATGTTAAAAAATATCGGTGAGAGGTAAAAATGAAAAAAATTATAATCCTGTTGCTCTCCGCGGCGTGCGTAATATGCGGAGCTCTGGGGATAGCGGCCTGCGTTCCGGCGGGGCTGAACGCCCACAACTGGTCCCATGAATGGAGCCATTCTTTCACCGAGCACTGGCACGTCTGCACCGACGCGGGCTGCAACGGCAGAACGAGCGTGGGCGAGCACGACTGGCGGCTTGTGGAGAGCATGGTAGAGGAGCAGCCCACCTGCGGCAACGCGGGCTGGGGCAGATACGTGTGCATATGGTGCGGGGCGACCAAGGACGACGACGTTCCCCCCACGGGCGAGCACGACTACGAGCGGCTGATAACCGCCGTCGAGGCGACCTGCGTGGACGACGGGCAGGAGCTTTGGCTGTGCAAGACCTGCGGCAACGTTGAAAGCCGCGCCATTCCCGCAACGGGCAAACACTCGTACGACACCGAAAAGTGGGAATATGACGAAACGGGTCACTACCACGTCTGCAGCGAGTGCGGGCAAAAGGATCAGACGGTTCCCCACCTCACAAAGGAGGAGATAGCCGCAAAGGGGGGCAAGAACGTGACAACGGTGCAGCCCAACAGCTCCAACCCCGCCGACGGCTACACTTCCTACAAGTGCGACTGCGGCTACGAGGTGGAGAGGGAAGTTATACCCAACCCCTACATCGCCTCGACGTTTGAAATACAGCTCGTGCGGAACTTCGACGGCAAGACGATGCCCATCACCGACCTCGGCGACGAGACGGACGTGTACGGCAACAAGATACTGCACACCTACGTCTGGGCGGAGGGGAGCTTCCCTTCGGAATCCGCCGACGGCCTCAGCAGGCGTTACCGGCTGACGATAATAAACGGCAGAACGGCAAGCGGCACTGCCGCCCCCGTCTACTACGACGGCATGTATTCGGTGGAGGCGTTCATCTCCGACCCCGGGACGGGCAAGGAGACCCCCCTTTCCGGCACCGCGCTGGCTTCGGGATACGTGTGGGCCAAGGTCGACAGCGCCACGGGCACGTACTTTACGTTCGGCGTATATAATTACGATACGTTCAACGCTAAAAACAACGAACAGGACCTCGTTTTGAGGTACTACACCATAGTGGGCGGCAAAAAGCAGCTCCGCGCCGAGAGAACGCTCAACATCAGTATTTTGCGGTACGGCGAAACGGAGCAAACCCCCGCGGCCGTCGCTTACTTGCCCAAAAAGCGCGAGGATATTTAACGCGGGCGGTCTTTGAGAGGTTATATGGACAGTTTTAACAAACTAAAAAGAAAATATCTGGCGGGCGCGGTTATAAAGAGCCTTCTGTGCGCGCTTGCGGCCTTTCTCGCCGCTTTCGGCATAGCGCTTCTCGCCTTTAAACTTTCGGCTGCGGCAAGCGTCGCGTACAGCCTTATTGCGGGCGCGGGCGCGGCGGTCGTCGCGGGCGGTGTCGCGTTTTTGGCGATGCGGCCCACCGACAAGCGGGTCGCCAAAAAGCTGGACGATGAGTACGCTTTGAACGAGCGCGCCCAAACGATGCTGGCTTACGGCGGCAGGAGCGGCGGCGTGGTGGAACTGCAGAGGGAGGACGCGGGCAAAAAACTTTCCGCTCTCTCCGTTCCCGCAGTCACCTTTAAAAAAATATGGAAATTTTTGGCCGTGGTCGCGGTGTCTGCGGCCGTGACCGTTACGGGCGCGCTCGTGCCCGGCAAAACGGCTGCGGCGGGCGGAACCGTGGGCGGAGATGACTCCCCCGTGACGGTGACCGGGGCGCAAAAGATACGTTTGAGGGAACTGATAAGCGACATAGAGAGCAGCCGTCTTTCCGAAGATTTGATACCGTCGTTTACCGCTCCGCTCGAAGAGCTTGAGGCGGGGTTGGACGCACCGCTCACCTTGGGCGGACTGAGGTCGGCGGTCGAAAAGGCTTCGGCGGGCGTCACGGCGGCGGCAAAGGTCCCCGCCACGTATGCGGCGCTTGCGGACGCGTTCGCTCCCGTCATGCCGGGGCTTGCCTCCGCGCTGGAGGAGGGCGGCGACGCCTACCGCTACTTCGGCCCGCTTAAATACAGCGACGTCCAGTCCTTTTACGAGGTGAGCTACGACGCCGTGCGCGAGGGAATGGACCCCGGGTTCGCGACGTTCAGACAACAGTTTATATACACCGCGCAGGAGGGGCAGGCGGAGAGCGAAGCAATTGAGGCTACCCGCACCCTCATCAATACGATGATAACCAACATACAGCTCGGAGTTGCCCTCTCCAACCTCGACGTTGCCACCGACCCGCTGTGCATCGAATTCTGGAACCTTACGGGCGACCTTGCAAATGTGCGTCAGGAGGAAGCCGAGAGCACGGGCGGGATACAGGAAAAGTTAGACAGCCTTTTCGCAGGATTCGGGTTCGGGCTTGCCGAAGAGCTTTCCGCGCAGTCGTACGGATTGCTTTTGGCCAAGTACGCCCGCAACGCGCTCGCGCAGATCTTCCCCGAATTGGGTCTTAAAACCGAACTCGCCGAAGAGAGACGCTCCGACGGACAGGGCGTGGGCCCCGGCGGACCGGGCGGACAGGGCGAAGGCTCGGGCGGCGACGGAGGCGGCGCGGGCTCGGGCAGCATGACCTACGGCTCGGCGGACGAGATATACGACCCCGCCACGGGCACCTACCGCAAGTACGGCGAACTTCTTTCGGAGTACTACGCGATGGTACAGGAGATGCTGGGCGGCAGTGAAATAACCGACGCGCAGAAAAACGCGATAAAACTTTACTTCGACATTTTATACGGCATCAACGCCGGCAATTGACATAAAAAAGAGTGAGGACACCGAAAATGAAAAAATGGAAAAAATCCAACGAAAACTTAGAGGAGGCTAAACCCGCGGAGACGGAGCAGGAGACGGCTGCGGCCGCAGCCGAAACCCCCGCGGAGGAACCCGTGCCCGAGGAGCCCGCAGCGCCCCCCGTCAGCAGCGAAAACGCAGCCAAGGCCCAAAAATTCAGCGAATCCGTGGCTAAGATAAAGGGCGAACTCAAAAAGGACGTAGTCGGCATGGAGGACGTAGTCGACAACGTGCTGTGCGCCATAATAGCCGGCGGCAACGTGCTGTTGGAGGGTGTGCCCGGCGTAGGCAAAACCCGTTTGGTGCGCGCGCTCGGCAAGACAATGAGCCTGCCTTTCTCGCGCATACAGTTCACGCCCGATCTGATGCCCTCCGACGTGACGGGCACCAACATAATCGAAAAGGACGACAACGGCAAGATGAACACCGTTTTCAGAAAGGGCCCCATATTTGCCAACATAGTGCTCGCCGACGAGATCAACCGCGCCACGCCCAAAACACAGTCGGCCATGCTCGAGGTTATGCAGGAGCACAAGGTGACGGTCGCAAAGCAGACCTATAAGCTCGACGAGCCCTTCTTCGTGCTCGCCACCGAAAACCCCATCGAGCAGGACGGCACCTATCCCTTGCCCGAAGCGCAGATGGACCGCTTTATGTTTAAACTTTTAGTGTCCTTCCCCTCCCAAAAGGAGCTTGCCGACATAGTGTCGATGACGCAGATAACGATGGACGAGACGGCGGAGGCGGTTATAGACGGCGCAACCATACTCGAAATGCGCGAACTCGCCAAGGGCGTGCCCGTAATAGACGAAGTTTTGAAGTTTGCGGTGGACCTTGTAACCAACACCCACCCCGAACTCGAACACGGCAGCGCGTCGGCCAAAAAATACGTGCGCTACGGCGCCTCGCCCCGCGCCGCGCAGGCCCTTATAACCTGCGCCAAGGTGCGCGCGCTGATGAACGGCAACTACAACGTGTCCTATGCCGACATAAAGGCGCTGGCGTATCCCGTTTTGCGGCACAGGATCAAGCTCAACTACACCGCCGTGTCCGATAAACTCACGGTGGACGACGTCATAAAACTGATAATAAGCGAAACGAAATAAATGAATCCACTTGTAGTAAACGAGGAGTTTCTGGCGGAAATAGAACTTTTGCAGACTCTCCTCAAAAACAACGTGGCGGGGCGGTTCGGCGGCAACCACCAGAGCAAGACTTTCGGGTCCTCTCCCGAATTTGCCGACTACCGCGACTATATTCCGGGCGACGATATCACAAAACTCGACTGGAACGCCTACGCCCGCTTCGAGAAGCTGTATTTAAAGCTGTATCTCGACGAGCGGCAGGTGCACACCCGCATATACATAGACGCCAGCCGTTCCATGAGCTACGGCAAGGGAAAAAAGGAAGTGCAGGCCGTGAAGATAGCGGCCGCGCTGGCCTATATTTCCGTGTGCGAAATGGACAGGGTTTCGGTGTACGTCATCCGCGAAAACCGCGCGGAGGAAGTAATTTCCAACATGCTCGGCAGGGAGGCCTTCTACAACAACATAGGCAAGCTCAACGACATAGTTTTCGACGGCAACAGCAGCATCTCCGAGGCCATTTTGCCCTCGACCGTGGGCTACGGCGACGGGCTTTCGGTTATAATTTCCGACTTTTTGACGGACAACGATTTTAGCGCGGCGATAGACCATCTGGCGACAAAAAAGAGGGATATACTCTGCATACAGGTGCTCTCGCGGGAGGAACTCAACCCCAAGTCGCGCGGCAAGATGCACTTTTTCGACAGCGAGGACCCCGCCAAATTCTACCGCAAAAACATCAACAGGGAAATTATAAGGGCTTACAAACAGGCGCTCGCCTACGCCACGGGCAGAATACGCGAGCAGTGTCTCTCGCGCGGGGGATACTATATTCTTGCGGCCTCGCACGAGCCGCTCGGAGACATCTTTTTGGATAAACTTGTAAGCACGGGGGTAATTAAATGACATTTTTATTTCCCTTGGGATTTTTGGCGCTCCTCGGCATACCCGTACTGATACTCATCTATATAATCAAAAACAGATACACCGAACAGACCGTAACGTCCACCTATCTTTGGACGCTCAGCGAAAAGTTTTTGCGGCGGCGCATCCCCATAAACCGTTTGACGGGCATTTTAAGCCTCATATTGCAGATATTGGCCGTGATTTTGATTGCGGTCATCGTCGCCCACCCCGTAATCACACTGCCGGGCGCGGCGCAGGCCTATTGCTTCGTTTTGGACGCTTCGGGCAGCATGAATATCGAATACGAAGGCTCCACCCGCTTTGAAGAGGGCAGGCAAAAGATAAAGGACATGATTAACGGCTCGGTAAAGGGCAGCACCTACACGCTCATCTGCGCGGGCGCAACCACCGAGACGGTGTTCGAGGGCTATACCGACAAGGAGCGCGCGGTGGAGGCCGTGGACGAACTGGAGAGCGGATATACCGCGGCGGGCCTCGGCGACGCGCTCATAGAGGCGCAAAAATATTTCAACGACAACCCGCGCGCGCACACCTACCTCATAACCGACAAGGTGTACGCCGACAGCCAGAACGTGGACATAATAAACGTCGGCGGCGGCGCGGTCAACTACGCGCTGAGGGACGCGGCGTATGAATATACCGCGGACGGCGGACTGAAAGTTTCGGGCAAGGCCGTCTCCTACGGCGGGGACGCCGAAGTGGAGATAGGGCTGTACTTCAACGGCTCGGACGAGGAGTATTCCGTCCTTTCGCTGCAACTTTCCGAGGGCGAGGAAAAGGCCTTTGAATTCGGCACGGGGCTGAGCGATTTTGAATCGTTCGAGCTTAGGATAAACGACGGCGACGACCTCGGACTGGACAGCTCGGTGACCGTTTTCAACAAGTCGAGGGAAAATTCCTCCGACACGCTGCTCGTTTCGGACGGCTCCATATACATGGAGGCGGCTTTAAGGTCGGTGGGCGTGACCAACCTCACCGTGATAAAAGCCGAAGAATACGAGGGGCAGACGGGCTACGGACTCTATATATTTGAAAACTTCGTGCCCGAAATCACCCCTGCCGAAGGCTCGGTATGGTATATAAATCCCGATAAGAGCCCCGAGGGCGCAAACTTCAGCTTCCAGACGGAAGTGGAGGCGAACGGGGCGGCGGTGTATTCCACATCCACAAAGACCACCGTGCGCAAGATGCTCGAGGGAGTGACCGCGGACAGCTTTTTGCTCAAGCGGTTCGTAAAGCTCGGCACGGGCGGGGGCGACTTCACCGTGTACGCCACCTGCGACGGCAGCCCGCTGATGTTTTCGGGCGCGAACGCATACGGCAACCGCGAAGTTGTGATGGCGTTTTCTCTCCGCGATTCGGCGGCTTTCACCCTCTCTTTGGACTGCACCACGCTTATATCCAACTTTATAAACTATTCTTTCCCCGAAGTGGTGGACAGCACCGCCTACGTCTGCGGCGACATTTTGCCCGTAAACGTATTGCCGGGCTGCAAAAACATAAGGATAGTGGCGCCGTCGGGCAAGGAGAGCTACCCCGACATCAGCACCACGGTCAGCGAATATCTCGTGTCCGAAGTGGGCGCGTATAAAATTTATCTGACCATGGCCGACGGCATCGAGAGGGAAGTAAACGTATATTCCACCCTCCCCGAGGAGGAGAGCGTGCCCCTTTGCGAGGAGGAGGCGTTCAAAATAACGGGAACCCCCCAGGCGGGCGGGCTGGCAGGTTTTTACGACGACCTTTTGGCTGTATTTATAATTTTAGCCGTGCTTGTTGCGGCGGACTTTGGAGTGTATTGCTATGAACAGTATCAACTTCGATAATCCCTGGCTGCTCATCATAGCCATTCCTCTCGCCGCGATATTCCTCGTTCCGTTCTTCATTGCGGTGAGAAAGGAAAACAGAAACGGGCACAACGTAGCCTCCATAATAATGCACGTCGCAATGGCGGTTATAATAGGCTTTGCCGCGGCGGGCACGACTTTCGTCGCCGTGCTCACGAGGACGGAAGTGTACGTTGTTGCGGACGTGTCCTATTCGGCGAACAAAAATCTCGATCTTTTGGACACATACATAAAAAATCTCAAACTTCCCCAAAACAGCGAAGTGGGGCTGGTTTGCTTCGGCAAGGACTGCGAGCTTTTGAGCGCGCCGACCACCCTTTCGCGGCTTCCCAGCGTAAAGACGGCCGAGGTGGACGACAGCCAGACGGACATCGCGGGCGCGCTGGAATACGCGGGGGATCTTTTCGGCAACGGAGTCATAAAGAGGATAGTGCTCATAACCGACGCAAAGCAGACGGACGAGAGCGACAGCTACGCAATCCGCCGCGCGGTGGACGGGCTTGAAACGAAGGATATCCGCGTGGACGCCATCTACCTTGACGACAACATAGACGAGAACGTGCAGGAAGTGCAGATTTCCGACGCGGAATTTACGCGCACGGCCTATCTGGGCGGCGACGAGAGCGTAAATCTGACGGTCAGGACGACCTACGCCACCGACGAGGCCACCTTTACCCTGCGCAGGGACGGCGAGGAAGTCGCGCACACGGCTCCCGAGCTAACCGAGGGCGCAAACGTAATTACCTTCGGCCTGTACACGGAAGAGGCGGGCACGTACTCCTACGAGGTGGAAGTTTCCGCACCCGCGGACGGCAGCGCGAAAAACAACGTGTACTCTTTCACGCAGACCGTTTCGGACAGCATAAACATACTTATGATTACCGAGGACTTTGCGTCGGTGCGCGGCGCGGTGGAAAAGTACGGGGACAACTGCTCCCTTGAAATTTACGAACACGACCTCAACAACCGCGTGCAGACCAAGGCCAACTATATAAAACAGTTTGAAAACAATCCCGATATAAACATATATACTTTCGGGTCGGAGACGGCGGAAGGAAAGGGCCTCAACCTCAAAAACGTGCCCTGCACGGTGGAGGAGCTGTGCGTGTTCGACGAGATAATCCTCTCCGACGTGGACGTGGGCAACATTCTCAACGCCACCGAGTTTATGGGCAGCCTCGACACGGTGGTGTCCATGTTCGGCAAGAGTCTGACGACGTACGGCGACTTAAAGGTGCAGACGGGCGAGACGGAGGAAGTGACGGCTCTCGGCGAGATGCTCCCCGTAAAATTCGGCAACAACGGCGATCCCCGCCTGCTGGCGCTTGTCATCGACTCCTCCTACAGCATGAACCAGAACAACCACTTCAGGGTGGCAAAGCAATTGGCGACGAGGGTTGCGAACCTCCTCAGCGAGGGGGACCAGGTCTGCATAGTGACCTTTTTCGGCGAGGCGCGGCTGGTGCTCCAGCCCACCGACGGCTCCAACCAGGCGGTAATCGCGCAGGCCATTGACGACTTGCGCGTGCAACAGGGCACCCTGATAGGCAGCGGCCTCTACAACGCATACCGGATAATAGACGGGCTGAGCTATAGCCAAAAGCAGGTGATGCTCATAACCGACGGCTCCCCTTTCGGCGACGATGACCACGATCCCGTAGAGGTTGCCTCCGACATGAGGGACAGCGGCATAGTCACCTCCGTGTTTGACGTGGGCAGACCGAGTGCATTCGTCGGTGACCCCGAGCAACTTTTGCGGGACATTGCTTCGGCGGGCGGCGGCACGTACTACCTGTCCAACGAACAGGAAGATCTGGACGAGAATATATTTTTGGAAATTGCCGACGAGCAGGTTGAACACGTCGTGCAGAACCACAGCACCCCCGTCGGCGTAAACCGTCCCGCGGACGCCGTGCTGGAAAATCTTGACGTGCGCAACATTCCGCAGATAACGGGCTTCGTCAACAGCAAGCAAAAGGCGGGCGCCGTCACCGTGCTGCAGGCAGAATACAAAAAGACGGAGACGAGCGCGGTAAAGAACGTGCCCCTCTACAGCTATTGGAACTACGGCAACGGCAAAGTTGCCACCTTCACCAGCAAATTCGCGGGGGATTGGGTGGATAACTGGGAAAGCTCCGCCACGCTCGGCGTATTTTTGAACAACGTGGTGCGCACCGAACTTCCCGACGAAAAGACGGACTACCCGTTCGTGTTCAACGTGGAACGGGGAGGCGGCTATACGGCCGTGCAGGTAGTGCCCGCAACCTCGCGCTTCAACGCCGAGGCCACCGTGGAAATAACGCGGCCGGACGGGCAGACCGAGAGCGCTAACCTCGCCTTTAACCAATACTATTATTACTATGATTTCGAGAGCGCGGAGGAGGGCGTGTACAACGTAACCGTAACCTACAACTACTACGAAAAGACCTACACCGCCACCGCCGCCATAACCGTGCCCTATACCGACGAATACGACGAGTTTGCCTCCTACGATCCCTCGGTGCTGTACAGGGCGCTCAACGGCAGGGGAGAAGTGAGCGTCAACGGCGAGCTCGAGCTCGTAAACGACGAAAACCTGACGGGCACCTATTCGGTTAACCTTACCGTTCCCCTGTTGATAATCTGCGTCGTTCTGTATATTGCGGACATAGTGGTGCGCAAACTGAAGTGGGACGACATAGTCAGTTTCTTCGGCGCCTTCGGCAAGGGAGGTGAAAATAAATGAAAAAATTAATTACGCTAATTATATCCGTTCTCGTTGCGGCCGTGTTCTTCGCGGGCTGCGGCGGAGTTTACACCCCTCCCATAATATCGGGAGGCGGAAGCCAGGGTTCGGGCTCGGGCACGGGGCAGGGCGGCCAGCAGACCGACCCCCCCGAGGACGGCTACACCTTTACCGTCACCTTGACGGAGGGCGGCAATCCCTATTCCCCCAAGCCGGGGCAGGAGATAACCGCGCGCTGGTCGGGGGACGACGGACACAACTACGAGGCGACGTTCAACATGCTCGGCGTGGCTACGCAGAGCGGAATGGACGGCGACTTCAAGGTCACCCTCTCCAACCTGCCCGACAACTACACCTACAACCCCAACGGGATCTACGCCAACAACAACCACAGGGACGTCACGGTGGAGCTTCTGCCCATAATAACCCCCGCGGGGACCTCGCAGGGCACGAACTACGACACCGACTGCATAGTTTTGCAGCAGACGGGCACCTACCGCGTGCAACTGAACGACAGGGATCAGATAGTATATTTTGAATACTCGCCCCCCCGCCACGGCAAATACTTTATCGAGTCGTGGGTGGACGTTTCCGCCAACGAGATAAACCCCAAGGCCAACTACCACGTGGGGACGTCGGCATGGCACAATCCCAACTATCAGGAATACGACGGCGGCGGCGCGTCCTCCTCTTTCACCAAAAATTTCCGCTTTGTGGCGGAAAATCCCGAAGGCTACCAGAACGTGTTCTGCCTCGGCATACACGCTGACTGCGTTTCGTCCGACCTGTACCCCGTTACGGTGGACTTCACGATAACCTACGAGGGCGAGGCCTCCGATCCCGAGGGCGAAACGGTGGTCATCGAGGCCAACGGCCCGTTTTTAAGAGAATACGGCGGCCGTTATTTCGATGAGGAGGGGTCGTTCCACGAGTTCGTGGAAGAAGTCAACGGAAATCTCGACGATATAGCGTACATCAAAAACGCGGACGGCACTGTCACCGACCTGATAAAGCGCCACGACGACGGGTTCTACTACGTTACAGACCGCGACACGGGCGAGGAGTCGAAGATATACGTTATGCTTTCCAAAAACACCGCTTACTTCAAAAATTACGTGGCCGAGGACTGCACCGATGCTTTCCTCCATAATGATTATTTCCATAGAGAGTGGTCTCAACTCGATGACGGCCATCTGCACACGTTCCCGCTGAGGTTGGGAATAGGCGACTATAACTACGACGAATTCTACTATAAAGATTATCACGAATTTATGCAGGCCTACACGGGCTATGAGCCGGGAGATGTAAACGGTCCTGTTTATAACGATAGCAAATCGCACTGCAACAAGGATGGGGCGCATCCCGTAAACGACGAACTCAAAACCTTTTTGCAGGAATACGCAAAGCACTATTTGATTTTCCGCGACGGCTTTGGCAATGGAGAGGGAATAGGAATCAATTCTTCCGAAAATTTCATGTGGCTGTTTGCCTGCGGAATTTACTCATAATTAAGAGGTGATATAGATGAAAGCAAAAAAGATAACGTTAATGGCGGTAAGCGCGGTTTGCGTCGCGGCGATGGCGTTCCCGCTTGCGGCTTGCGGCGGAAGCAAGGCTACGCCGCTCACTGCGCCCGAAATTACCCACAACGACAGGGAAATGACGTGGGAGGAAGTGGAGAACGCCACGGGCTACGAAGTGTTCGAAAACGGCGTTTCGATAGCTACGGTTGAGGAACCTTCCTATACCATAACCCAAACCGCGTCCGGCACGGAATTTACCTACACGGTAAAGGCGCTTTGCGACGGCGGCGAATACGCGGCAAGCGCTTCGTCGAACGAAATTAAAGTTACCGTTCTGCCTGCCCCCCAAATCTCGCTGTCCGGCACAAAAATAACGTGGGGCGCGGTGGAAGGAGCGGTTTCATACCAGGTATATATAGGAGAAATGGCAGATAAGCGGTACGCCGCCAAAGCCGAAAACGAATATACCATAAATACGGCAACGCTCAACCCCGGTTCATATATCTTTACGGTAGTTGCCGAGAGCGACGACAACGAAGTTCTTTCCAGCGGACATTCCAACGGCCAGAAGTACAGTATTCCCCTGCCCGTAACGGTACACGCTCCCGCAGACTACGCGGGCGGCGTCACGGTGGAAATATATAGCGGCGCAAACAAGGTGGGCAGCAGCGAAGTTACGCTCACCGAGGGCGCCGGCACGGCCGAATTCGAGCTGGACGCGGGCGACTACGTAGTAAAGACCACGGTCGAAGAGGGCTATGCGGCCGCGTGGGAGTATATGACTTTGGCCAACCCCTCCGCAACGGTAAACATAATAAAGCTGACGGAAGAAAACACGCTTATAGTGGGGGACAACACCGTAACCGTGCCCGAAGCGGCGGGCGAGGACGAACAGGCGGCGATGCAGCTTGTGTATATAGCCAAAAAGACGGGCATACACTCCATCGTCGGGACTGCGGGCGACGCATACACCATAACCTTAAACGGCAGAACGGTAGTGGCCCCCTCGAGCGGCATAGAGATAGGCAACTTTGAGGCGGAAAACGGCCAGCCGCTCGTATTCACCATAACGGGCGCGGGCGAACACACCTTCAGATTTGCCGACGAGGACGTTCCCCATCCCATAAAGCTCAGCCCCTACTACGTAGTAAACAAGCAGGAGGAACACCCCGAAGTTGTTGCCAACATCCTTACGGGTTCCTGCACGGGCGAGATAACCGTAGAGGAGGCGGACACATACACCTTCCTTTTCACCACGGCTACTTTGGGCGAGCGCACCGTTACCCTAACGATTGACGGAAAAGACTACGTGTTCAACGGCGGCGAAGGCCAGCAGGATATAGCCCTCGAGGCGGGCACTACGAGAATAACCATCAAGGTGGAGGGCGAAAACGCCGACGGGCTGAACGTGGCCATGTATGTGTTTAACGGCCCCATCTATCAGGATTTTCCTACCGAAAGCGGATCATAAACTGCGCATAACGGTGTTGCGCTGCGGCAACTTTCAGTTACGTACTTCAATGTACGCTCCCCTTGTCTTGCTCGTTTCCGACCGCTTGCAGACTTTGTAAATGCAGGGGAAACCCTTGGCTCCCCTTTAGTAAGGACGAGAGCGGGCTGCTCTTGGCCGGATAACACGGCGCCCCAAAACCGCAGGTTGAATAAAACGGCATAAAAAAACCGCCCGACGCGCGTAAAAGCATGTCGGGCGGTAATTTATTTAACCGATCGTCAGTAAACGACGGGCATGCCGTCCACAAATCTCCAGTGCTCAGAATCTTTCTCCGTTTCGCTGTAGTAGTATCTGGGCGCGGAGTCAAAGGCTTGGTTGTTTTCGTAGGGATTGTCGGGGTTCGTCTCTTTCACGATATTGCCCCAATCTGCGGCCGTGCCCTTGTAGTAGATATAGAGAGGTATGGTATCGGAAGCGGAGGGATCATAAACCGCGCGGTTGCCCATAATCGCCGTTGCAATCCTTTCGAGCCCCGTGCCGAGCACAAGGTTTTCCACGCCGCACTCGCCGAACGCGTTGAACTCTATTCTTTGGATGCTGTCGCCCAAAATTATCGTCTTTATATTGCGGCAGTACGAAAAGGCAAGTTCCGCAATTCTCTCCCCGCCCGTAACGTTTACGTATTCAAGCGTTTGGGGAACATAGTCGCCGTTCGTCTGGTCGTTGTCATAGTGCGTTGGTGCGCCGAACAGGTATCCCAGGTGCGTTTTTTCCACGCTGCCGCTTTCCTGGCCGCCGCTCTCGCCGCCTTCCTCGCCCTCTTCGCCGTCGTCGGCCTGCGCTTCGGGTTTGGGAATATTTGCAAACTCCCGCGCTGCCCCTATAAAGGGCACGGTCAGCTTTTCAAGCGACTTGCAGTGATAGAACACTTTTTCGCCGAAGGAATCCACGCTGTCGGGCACGGCAATGCTCTTTATCGCCGTGCACTCCTCAAAGGACGAATCGCCTATGGTTTTTAAGGAGGAGCCGAAGTTGACTTCGCCGAGGGAGGTGCACCTGTAAAAGGCCCTCTCGCCGATATCCTTCACGCCGTCGCCGATATTCACGGACTTGAGGCTTGTGCAGCCCTGGAAGGCCTGCTTGCCTATCGAAACTACGCTGTCGGGCACGGTAAAGTTAACGAGGGACTCACAGCTTTCAAACACCGACTCGTCGATAGAGCCGAGAGCGCTTTCGCCCGAAAAAATCACCGCCCGCAGACTCTTGCAGTTGCTGAACGCGCGCGCGCCTATCTGTTCGACGCTCGGCGAAACCAACACGCTAACCAGGTTGCCGCAGGAGCTGAACGCGTTCGCGCCCACCGATTTTATGCTTGCGGAAATGTAAACGCTTGCAATCTCCGCGCCGGTAAACGCCTGTGCGGCGATGGCGGTCACGGGCAAGTCGTTGTACGTTTCGGGAACGGTAATGTCGGCGGTAGCCGTTTCGGGATTTTGTCCCGTGACGGTGTAGGTGTTGTCCGCGTTGAGTTCAAACAGCAGTCCCTTGCCGCGGTCGGAGTTGCCCACATAGTCGGGGTCGCCGCTCACGTCAAAGTCCTCAACGTTCCCGGGAACGTCGTTCACGCCGGAATCGGAAAGGTTGCCGTTGTTGCAGGCGGCAAGCCCGAACGAGCAGCACGCGGCGGCGGTCACCGCCAGAAACGCGGTTAAAATTTTAGTTTTCATAAGGTCCTCTCAAAGGGCAAAAATTGCATAATTATTTGAATTGCTTGAATAATTTTATTATATCACACTTTTTTGCTTTTATCAAGCGATTAAACGTGCAAATATATTATACTTGTCCGCGCGTGCGCATTATAATCAGAGTTGACAGCAAGCCTTTTTTTTGTATAATCGTTGTAAAAAGGAGTACTTATGAAAAAAGCAATTATTTCTTTTGCGGCAGCGGTTCTGGCGCTCGCGTTTGCGTTCGGTTTTGCGGCGTGCGGAGGTGCAAAGGAGTCGGGCGGGAACGCTACCCAAGGCTCCGGCGGTTCGTATGACGACAACGGAGATACGGGCGTGGGCGGCAACGGAGATACGGGCAGCGGCGGCGACGCCGCGCCGGCGGGGGACATCGCAACCGCGGCGCAGTGGAAGCAGGCGTTTGCCGACACCCTCGCGTCGAAAACGATAGGCATAGTATCCGTTTTAAAGTCGGGCGGGACGACGTACAGATCCGAATATCTTATAGATTATGTCGGCGGCAAAGCATATTTAAAGAGTGAAAGCGTCGCGGACGGCTCACCTCTGACCAAAAGAGAAGAAGTGTACACCGTTGCGGCAGGCGGCAGCGTAAAAAAATATACGTATTCCGAATATTATTATACGGGCGAGTACTATTGGAGCGTAAATACGCAGGATTACGGCGCCGCCGAAGAGGCGATAGCGCAGATCGGCACGCAGTACCCCCTGTCACAAATTCTGCCCGTAAGCTATGAATACGCCGCAACGGCGGGCGCTGCAACAGTAAAAGGGAAGATAGAGGATCTGTTTGCGGCATTCGTCTACGACAGCTTATCTGAGACGTACTCCGCAAAGCTCACTCAAAATCCCGGCACGGAGTGGGCGGAGACCGAAACTTATAAAATTTCCTTTAAGGACGGAAAAGTTTATAAAATATCGTGGGGAGGGGCGACCTTAACCTTGGACTACGGCGAAGTTTCCATAGAGGTTCCCCGTGAGGCGCTGGACGCCGACCACGGCACGTAACATTTTTATCATTTTCGGGCAACATAACGCGAAAAAACAGCTTTTAAAGGTCTTGAGGATAGCGGCGGGCGCATTTGCGCCCGCCGAGCTTTTTGTGAACTATTTTTTGTAAAGGTTTACATATGACTTGACAGGTGTAAAGTTTTACTGTATAATTTCAGGTAATTTATTTATAGAACAGAACAGGCAATATGGAAAATTTTTACAACGTACTGATTGTCGGCACGGGGGTGGCGGGGCTCAACTGCGCCCTGCATCTTCCCGCGTGGATGAAGGTGGCCGTGCTGTGCAAGGACACGCCCGACCGTTCGGACAGCTATCTGGCGCAGGGCGGGATATGCCGCCGGCAGGGGAAAGAGGACTTTGAAAGCTATTTCAACGACACCATGCGCGCGGGCCATTGCGAAAACAATCCCGATGCCGTTAAAATTATGGTCAACTCCTCGGAGATGATAGTGGACGAGCTCGTTGCCCTCGGCGTGGACTTTGCGCGCAATCCCGACGGCACTTTGGCCGTAACGCGGGAGGGCGGGCACTCAAAAAGCCGCATCTGCTTTCACGAGGACTGCACGGGCAAGGAGATAACCGAAAAGCTGCTTGCGCGCGTAAAACAGATGGACAACGTTTCAATAATCCCCAAAACGACTATGCTGGACTTGATAGAGCGGGGCAACGAGTGTTTCGGGCTTGTGGTTATGGACAACGAAACGCGCAGAGTTTTCCCCGTTTACGCCGAGTACACCGTGCTTGCGTGCGGCGGCATAGGGGGGGTATTCACCCACAGCACCAACTTCCGCCTTTTGACGGGCGACGGGCTGGCGGTGTGCTTAAAGCACGATGTGGCCGTGGACAACATAAATTATATCCAGATCCACCCCACCACGCTCTACACAAAGAACAGCGCGGGCAGGAGCTTTTTGATCTCCGAATCGGTGCGCGGCGAGGGCGCGGTGCTGCGCGACAAAAATTTTAACCGTTTCACCGACGAGCTGAAGCCGCGGGACGTGGTGACGGCGGCTATATACAAACAGATGGAAAAGGACAAGACGGACTTCGTCTGGCTGGACATGCGGCCCATTCCGCCCGAAGAGATAAGGGCGCACTTCCCGTCCATCGTGGAAAAGTGCCGCGAGGAGGGCTACGACGTGTTTTCCGAGTGCATCCCCGTCGTTCCCGCCCAGCACTACTTTATGGGCGGCATACGCAGCGATTTATGCGGAAGAACCACAATGGACCGCCTGTACGCCGTGGGCGAAACCTGCTGCAACGGCGTGCACGGGGCAAACAGGCTGGCCTCCAATTCGCTTTTGGAGAGTCTGCTGTTTGCACAGCGGGCCGCGCAGACGATAAATTCGCTGCACAAAGGCCTCAACATGGCCAAGGCGAGAATGGCGGAGAGCAGTATAGACTACGGGGACTACGCCGACCCCGAAAAACTCTTGGAAGAATACAAACAGTCGGTGATAAAAGCAATAAAGGAGGCGGAACATGATAAACCCCATTTCGGTCGCACTTAACGCGGACGAGCTCATAAAAATGGCGCTGAGGGAGGATATCTCCAACGAGGACGTCAGCACAAACGCCGTTATGCCCGAATACAGAAAGGGCAGCGTGCAGCTGATATGCAAGCAGGACGGCATTATATGCGGGCTGGAAGTCTTTGAGCGCACTTTTAAAATTTTGGACGGCAGAACGTGGGTAAAGGCGTACGTCAAGGACGGGGACGAGGTAAAAAAGGGCCGGCTCCTCGCCGATATCGTGGGCGATATCCGCGTGCTGCTCTCGGGGGAGAGGGTCGCCCTCAACTATTTGCAGCGCATGAGCGGCATAGCCACCTACACGCGGCAGATGGTGGAGCTTTTAAAGGGCAGCGGGACGAAACTTCTCGACACCCGCAAAACCACCCCCAACATGCGCATATTCGAAAAGTACGCCGTAAAGGTGGGCGGGGGCAACAACCACCGCTATAACCTCTCGGACGGCATACTCTTAAAGGACAACCACATAGGCGCGGCGGGCAGCGTAACAAACGCCGTGTATATGGCAAAACAGTACGCCCCGTTCGTGCGTAAAATAGAGATTGAAGTCGAAAATATCGAACAGGCGCGGGAGGCCGCGGAGGCGGGCGCCGATATAATAATGCTCGACAATATGTCCGTAGAGGACATGAAAGAGGCGGTAAAAATAATCGCGGGGCGCGCCCAAACGGAGTGCAGCGGCAACGTCACGCGGGAAAATATAGCAAAAATAATAGAGACGGGGGTTGACTTTGTCTCCAGCGGGGCGCTGACGCACTCCGCGCCCATACTCGATCTGTCCCTCAAAAACCTGCACCCCGTAATGGAGGAAGAATGAAAGCCGAAAAGCGGCGGGAGGAGATTTTAAGCCTTATCGGCAACGCGGAAAATCCCCTTCCCGCGGCCGTGATAGCCGAAAAATTCAACGTTTCGCGGCAGGTGATAGTGCAGGACATAGCAATTTTGCGCGCCAACGGGTACGATATCACCGCCACCAACCGCGGCTACGTTTTAAAAGCCGAGGTCCGCGCCGAAAGGGTTTTCAAGTGCCGCCACACCTTTGAACAGATTGTGGACGAGGGCAACCTGATAATCGGGGCGGGCGGCAGGATAGAGGATATTTCAGTCAACCACCGCCTGTACGGCAAAATCACCGCGCGGCTGGATCTGTATAACCGCACCCACGTGGAGGAGCTGTACCGCTCCTTAAAATCGGGCGCAAGCAAGCCGCTGATGAGCGTCACCGACGGCTACCACTACCACACGGTCACCGCCGACAGCGAAAAGACGTTGGACGGGATAGAGCAGCAGCTCCGCGCCGCAGGGTTTTTGATAGAGATATAATACTTTTTCACAAAAATTTTCGTGCGGTTGCGCGCACTCAAATTTTTCGTGATTTTGGGCGGCCAGCCGCCCTTGCCGCGATTAATAAGGGCGCGCATATTATATAATCGCGGCAATTCCCACTGCCAAAGCGCAGGTATGCGCAAATTGAGTGCGCTGGCGCAAGCGCAGCTTGCTTGCGCCGTTTATTATTTTAGAAATAATTGCAACCCTAAAACGTGCCCTCTTCCGTGATAACGGGGGAGGGTGCCCTGAAAGGGCAGGTGGGAGTCGTCTGCCGCACCTTCCAACCTTGGCGCCCCTTAGTAAGCGGGAGAGGCACCGTTTCCCCTCTCCTTGGCGCCCCTTAGTAGGACGAGCGCGGAGTTCTCAAAACAGCCTAGTAGCGCTGTTTTGCCGCGCGAGATGAGTGCGCGCATAGCGCAAGGCGCGCACGGTGCCCGAACACGGCGTTGTCCT
>CANRKK010000006.1 GCA_947631195.1 uncultured Clostridia bacterium | reverse complement strand
CACGAAAATTTTTGTGAACTTTGTTAACATTATTGGGGGGGGTGGGCGGGACAAAATAAAAAAAGAAAAATTATTCGGGGGTGAGGGTGAGAATGACGAGCTCGGGGCGGTTGAAAAGGCGCAGGGGGAATTTGGAATTGCCCAGCCCGCGGGAGATGACGAGCTTTGTTTTTCCGCAGGCGTGCACGCCCGAAGTCAGCTTGGGGAACAGCCCCTGTCCCGGCGCGTAGATCCCCCGCCCGAATATCCGCCACTGCCCTCCGTGAGCGTGTCCGCTGAGCACGAGCGGGAAGCCCGCCTGCGCATACCTTTGGACGTGGTGGGGCATGTGCGCCAATAAAATTTTGTCGGACGGGTCCGCGCAGAGGTTGAAAACCGCTCCGTTTTTGTTGCACGCGCCGTTGAGGCCCGCAAACCACACTCCGCCGACCCGACGGCAGGCGTTGTCGAGAACGGTTGCGCCCGCCTCCTCGAGCTGTTTTTTGAATGTGCGGTAGCGTATACCGCGCATCTCGTGATTGCCCGAAACGTACGCCACGGGGGCGATTGCGGAGAGCGCGGAGACGGCTTTTACCGCCGCCGTTATGTTTTTGCGGGTGTATTTGTGAATTATGTCGCCCGTGACGGCTATTACGTCGGGCGCGGCCGAGGCCGTCTTTTCTATCAGCTTTTTGTTGTCGCGCCCGAAAGTTTTGCCGTGCAAATCGGATATCTGCACGATTGTTACGGGGGATTTTATCCACGGAAAACTCAACACGTATCGCGTTTTTACTATGGAATTGTCAGAAAACCACAAAAACAGGGCAATGAGCATGGCCGCGGCCGCGCCGCCCGCACCCAAGGCTATCCATAGGGCCGTCATGGCTTTTCCGCCACTATGCGGAAGATACGTTTTCCGCGCTCTTTAAACAATTTTTCATGCTCGGTTTCCACGTCGCCCTCCACGGGCGCGGCGGCCAAATCCTCGCAGGTTTCAACTATTTTGTAGCCGCAGGAAAGGTAGCTCTGCAGGGAGAAATCATAGAAGTCTTTATCGTCCGTCTTTTGGACTATCTGCCCCCCGCTCTTCAAAAAACCCGCATATATGTTGAGAAATTTGGGGTGGGTGAGCCGCTGTTTTTTGTAGCCCTCCTTGGGCAGCGGGTTGGAAAAATTGAGATATATGCGGGAAACGGAGTCCTGCCCGAAGTAGCGGGGCAAAACTTCCGCCGCGCAGTTTAAAAAATAGACGTTTTTGATATTTTCCGCCTTTGCCCGCTCCAGCGCCTCTATGAGCACGTTGGAGATTTTTTCCACGGCGATATAGTTGGTCTGCGGGTTGAGCTTTGCCGTTTCGCACACGAACCTGCCCTTGCCGCAGCCGATTTCGAGATGGACGGGGTTGCAGTTTTTGAATATTTCGAAAAGGGGCAAAAAGTCGGGGACGCCCGCCGATATTTTCATGTTCTTCTGGGTTACGTCGGCCGTTTTCAGTATGTCGGAGCAGGCTGCCAGCCGCTCCTCGAGGTGGGATTTTTTGTGCATTCTCATATAACAAATATTAACACATAAGCCGCTTTTTTGCAACTTTTTGGAGTGTGAAAAGGTCACATATATATTTTATATTTATTTTATACAAAAGCGTTTTGTTTTGGTTAAACGCCGTTACAAATAAGGGCCGGGTGAAAATACATAATTTTGAGAGGTTATATGACTTATTTTGAAATTACGGACTTATTCACCTTATACGGCGTGGACGTTGCCGTGCTCGGGATTGTAACCTGCGCGATTACGCAAATTTTAAAGACCACACTCCTTAAAAAGGCTCCCAACAAGATCTATACCTTTTTGCCCTTTATAATAGGGTGCGTGCTCTATTTTTGCTATTTTGCGGCGGTGAACCGCAGCGCGATGTTTGCGCTCGAGAACTTTGCGCGCGTATTCGAACGCGGGCTGTCCGTGGGGGCCGCCGCCACAATGGTGTACGTTATTTACGAGCAATTTGTGAGAGGGGCCAAAAAGGGCAAAGACGCAAAGACCGTTGCGATTGAATTTTTGCTTGAAGGGTATTTTGAGGGCGAAAAACTCAACACGGTCGCGCAAAACCTTGCCGATTGCGGCGCGGACGGGAACGCGGCCGAGAGAAAAGCGGCGGAAATTTTGGCTTCGGCGGCGGGTGACTTGAGCGCCGGGGAAATAAAAGCTCTGTCCCGCCTCGTTGCAAAGACGCTTGCGCAATTCGATACGGAAACGCCGTAGTTTAAGCGTCCCGCGCACTTCTGTGCGCGGGACGTCTTAATTTATGCTATTTCCGGCTGCGTATGTCCGCCCGCACCTTGACTTTCATGTCCTTCAGCGCGGAGTCCGCAAGCTGCCCGTAGCTGCCCGGGTGGAACTTGAACAACTGCTGCTTTATGCCCAAAAAGTCGCAGTCCGTGCTGCGGGAAACTTCTATCATAGAGGTGAGGCGCCTTTCCACCTCCTCCCTCGCCGCCTGCAGCACTTCGGGAGAGAGCTTGTCGTCGTTGGTGGTCTCCTTGGGGTCCACCACCTTTTTTATGCCCGCAATCTGCGCCGCCGCCTCAAAGCTCAAAGTCACTTCCACCGCGCCGTCCGACGGCTTCACCTTGACGCCGCCCTTGCCGAGCCCTAACCCAAGCGTGTAGTGATATTCTCCCGTGTCGCAGGGGAGAACGGCGAGACGTATTTCGTTTTCGATGAGGTTGAGCGCGAAGGACTGCTGCTCGTCGAGGACGCCCGCGAACATTCCGTCCCTGAAAATTGCCGTGCGGCGGGCGGTAAATTCAACGGGCTTTTGCTGCTCCGAGCCGCCCGAACCGCCCGAACTTCCTCCCGAAGAGCCGCCCGAACTTCCTCCCGAAGATTCTCCGCCGCCTTCGCCGCCGCTGTTTGCGCTTCCCTCGCCGCCAGACGAGCCCTGCGGGGGTTTGTCGCCGCCGACGTTGTCGCCGTTGCCGCCCTCCTCGCTGGTGCCCTGCACGTTGGCCTCGATGAGCGGCATATAGCACGCCGCGCTCTTGGAAAAGTTTGCCACGGCTATATCCTTGAGGTTTACGCCCGACACGTTGGCAGTTTTTTCAAGTTCGTCTGCAAGGGCGCGCTGTATCACCGTAGTCGTCATATCGCCCGTCTTGGTGGGCATTGCGAGATATTCCGAGGCCTTGCCGTCGCACATGGCAACCAGCGCGGTGAGTTCGGAATAATTTTTTCTGAAAAAGCAGCCCATCACGCGGAAGATGTTTTTGTCCTTGCAGCTGTCCCCCAAGAGTATGAGTTTGCAGAACCTGAGCTGGGGATAAAAGCCCGTTTTGGCGTTTATTTCGTTGAGGGCGTCGGCCACCGTTTCCCCGCTGCCCTGTATTTCGGCGTACTCCACGTTGTCGCCGCTCTGCGAGGGCTTGGGCACGGCGAGCTGCGCGGTTACCTGCACTTCGTTTTCGGTAGTGTCTATCCCCACCGCCACTATAAGGGAGGTCTTGTGTATGTCCACGAGGCCGAAGTCGTTTGTGAAAAAGAGCGCGGCGAGGGCGACGAACGCCAGCCAGAACAATATCACCGAAAAGCGGCGCAGAATTTGCTTGTAGGACTTATTCACGGCCGCCTCCTTTCACGCAGGGTCCACGCAAGCAGGGGCGCGGCCACCGTGAAGAGTATGATTATTATCCACGCCCAGCCCGTGAAGAAGTTTTGCATGGCCGAGAGCTTGCTTTCAAGCGTAACGATTATTACGAACAGCGCCAGATTGACGGCCGCCGACCAAAGCTCGGGATAGTTCAGCCCCGTGCATTTTGAAAGGCAGTGCACGCCGCACTGGATATTTAAGACAAAGGCAAAGAGCATTACTATTTCGAGGGCGTACAGGGCGTAGAGGTCTATCCTGCCCACTATGTCTATTGCCGAAAAATAGAGGGAAGTTTTGGACACGGCAAACTGCCTCGACGAGGTGAGCTCGCCGTAGATTCCGTAGAAAACCGCGAGGAATAAAAGCACGACGGCCGCGCCCGCTACGTAGCTGAGGGTGAGCCTTATGGCGTCCCCCTTTTTATATTTGAAGTTGCCGAGGAACATCAGAAGGTACGCCGGCTCCAAAAAGAAAAAGGAAGTTTTTAAAGAGCCGCCGAACACCCCCGAGGCGGGAGTTTTGAGCACGGGCAGAAGGTTGGAAAAATCCACCTCGGAAAAGGACATAAAGAATATGAACGCCATGCTTATTAAAAATATGGGCATGCACACGTCGGCGCACCTGCCTATGTTTTTGAGGCCCTTGGAGCCCGCGTACACCGTGAATAAAAACACGGGCGCGAAAATTACGAACGAGGGTATCGTGTCGTAGAAAATGGCCTGCACGTACAGCTTTTGTTCGAACAGGGGCGGTATGGCGCAGAAGATGAAGAACGCGGCAAAAAATCCGTAGATTATGCGCGCGGCGACTTCGCCGAGGGTGTCTTTGATGAGTTCGTAGAGCGTTTTGTCCGTTTTGGAGCTTAAAAAAGCTATGGACCACACCACCGCGCCCTGCACGGCAAAACTTATCAGCGCGGAAAACACAAGGTCGCGCCCGCTGTAACCCGACAATATGATGGGGTATAGCAAAAGTTTTGAGGCCGCGGTGTAGAACGCGAGAATAAAGCAAATTTGCCTAACGTTTATTTTCACTTTTTAACCTCACTTTATCGCCCGTGTTTATGGAGCGCGGGCGGGTTTTAAGGGAATACATGTCCGCCTTTATAAAACTGTCGTACAAATCGCCCTTTATGAGCGGGGCAAAGGGCGCCAAAAGGGGCACGCCGTAGTCCTGCTCGGTGACGAGATATGAGATTATAAACACCGTGAGCACCACCACGCCGAAGGGGCCGACGCTGCCCGCCACTATCAGAAATATCCAGCGCAGGGTGGTGGTTGTTTCCACAAGGTCGGGCACGGTGTAGAGGCAGATTGCCGAAAAAGCGATGATGATTATCGCCGGCGTGGAGATGACCCCCGCCTTTACCGCGGTGTCGCCCAAAACGAGCGCGCCCACCACGGAGAGGGCGAGCCCGACGTACTTGGGCATTCTTATGGAGGCCTCGTTTAAAACTTCAAGAACGAGAAGCACCAAGAACATCTCTATGCTCGGCGAGAGGGGCAGCCCCTGCGAGGAGCTGGCGATTTTTAAAAGCAGTCTAAACGGTATTAGCTGCGCCTTGTAGAGCTGGGCGGAGATGTACAGCGCGGGCAAAAATATGCCCAGCAATACCGAAACGAGCCTTATTGCGCGGAGGGTGGTTGCGCGGTAGGAGCTGGAATAGTAGTCCTCCCCCGTCTGGAAGTCCTCCACTATCATGTAGGGCACGGTTATGGCTATCGGCGAGCCGTCCACAAGTATGCCCACCCTGCCCTCGCTGACCTTTGCGCAGAATATGTCGGGTTTTTCGGCGGTGCCGCACCTTTTGAAAACCGAGCGCGGGCGTCGCGACAAAAAGGCCGACACGTACGAGGAGTCGGGAATAAGATCTATCTTGTTGGCGGCGATCTCCTTTTCGATCTTTTCGGGCAGGCCCTTGGGGCATACTCCCTCTATATACACGATGGCTATCGCCGTTTGGGAACGCTTGCCGCACTTCACCGTTTTTATCTGCAGCTTTTCACTCTTGATGCGCTTTCTGACGAGCGCCATGTTGGTTTTTATTTCCTCGATGAAGCCCTCGCGCGGGCCCTTGACGGCTATCTGCGTGGGAGGCTCGGTGACGGCGCGGGCGGGCGGGCTCTTTAAACCCAAAATAAAATAGCCCTCCTCGCCGTCAACAAACAAAACGGCGTTGCCGTCGGAAACTTCCTTGATTGCGTCGGGGAGTTTTTGGCCCTCCTTTACTTCGGGCGAGGCGAGAAGAAGGCGGATTTTTTCTATAGGGTCCCCCTTTTGTACGCCGCGCAGGGGCTTTACCACGAGTTCGCCCAGCTGCTCCTTGTTGCAGATGCCGTCAGCATATATCGCCGCAAATTTTTTGCCGCCGTCCGAGGCGAACTCAAACACGAGTACGTCCTCGCTCTTCAATATCTTTTTTACGGCGGCTATGTTTTTGTCGAGTGTGCTCATAGCAATATTTTAAGTAAAAAATTACAAAAAATACTTGACAGGCGGGGCGCGGGAAGGTATAAAAATTATGGACGGTGAAATTATGGACGGACAAAAGGACGGAAACGACGGCGAAAAACAAAAAAAGAACGCCAAAATAAAGCGCGGCGTTTTGATAGGACTGCTCGTCTTTGCGGGGGCGGCCCTCCTTGTGGCCTTTCCGCTCATCGTCATAGCGCGCGGCTGCGGGCTGTTTTGACGGGCAAGGCTGGCATATATGGATATAATTACATACGACGCAAAATATTTTAACCCACTGCACACCCTCGATTGCGGACAGATTTTCAGGTTTGAACCGTTCGGGGAGGGCTTTTTCGTCTGCTCGGGAGACAAGGCGTGCTATGTGCACTCCGACGGGAAAACTACCTTCGTCGAGAGCCAAGACGGCGAATATTTTTATAACTTTTTCGACCTCGCGCGGGACTATTCGGAGATTGTAAAAAGGGCGCAGGGCTACAACGTGCCCCTGCTTACGCGGAGCGCGGCGGCCTGCTCGGGACTGAGGCTTTTAAACCAGCAAAAGGAGGAAATGATCTTCTCCTTTATAATTTCGCAAAACAACAATATCCCGCGGATAAAGGGAATAATTTCCAAAATATGCGCGGAGCTCGGCGAAAAGAGGGAATTTTTGGGCAAGGAATATTCGGCGTTCCCCTCCTGCGCCGCGCTTGCCTCGGCGGGCGTTGAATTTTTCAGGCGGGCGGGCTGCGGCTACCGCGACGCGTACATTGACGAAACGGCCAAAAGAATTTGCGCGGAAGGCATTGAAAATCTTGAAAAACTCAACACGTATGAACTAAAAAAGGCCCTGACGGGCTATAAGGGCATAGGCGGGAAGGTTGCCGACTGCATCGCGCTGTTCGGCTTTTCGCGCAGGGACAGCTTCCCCGTGGACACCTGGATAGAAAAAATTTACCGCGAGGACTTCGGCGGCACCCTTACGGACAGAAACAAGATTTGCAGCTTCTTTTTGGAGACGTTCGGGGAAAATTCGGGCTATATGCAGCAGTATTTATTTTACGGAAAACGGCTAAACTTATAGTATGCCCGATTATTTTACGCACGTCATAGCGGCCGACAAGATATACGAGCGGCTGGACGGCGAACTTAAGTACAAGATTAAATCGAGGGATTTGTATATCCTCGGAGCGCAGGGCGGAGACGTGTTCTTCGCCTATAATATTAAGTGGTCAAAGAGCAACCTCGGGCGGGATTTGCACGAGAAATCGCCCGCGGACCTTTTCAGGCGGCTTTATACGGGCAACCTCTCCTATGCGGCGGGGTTTGCGACGCACTTTGCGATGGACTGCACCCTGCACCCTGCCGTCTACGCCTATTGCGAGGGCAAAAAATCGCCCTTTGCGCACCAGAATTTCGAAAAGGACATCGGCCTGTACGCCAGCAAATTTTACCGCGTGCGCCGCACCATTCTGCCAAAAGAACACATCTTGCAGTGCACGAGCGCGATTTACGACACGGTCAAACTTGTGGAGTCCACCGTTACGGTGACGGGCGTGGAAAGATGCCTAAAACGGCACTTTGCCTACACCAGATACCTTTACAGAAACAAAAAACAGACGTACAAGTGCGACTATGACTTTTCGCTGTTTGCGGGGCTTTTGGAGGACGGCGTTGCGCTGGGCGTGAAGGCCTGCGAGTGCGTGCTGAAAGGCGACATCGACGAGCAGGTGTTTTGCGGCAGGTTTTTGCAGCGTTAGTCTATTATTTTATCATACAGGTTGCTGTTTTGCAGCTTTTTGCAGAGTTCGTCCTCGGTTATTTCATCGAGGAATTTTTCGTTTTCGTAAATCTGTATGACCAGATAGCGGCTGCCGTCCATAAAGCGCAAAGCGTCCTTATATGTTGAGTTTTCGCTTAAAATTACGTACTTTATCTCCCTGCCGCGTTTCTTTTTGCGGAGGGAAAAATCTATTTTGCGGGCGGGCGGGGACTTTGTGAGCGCGGAACACAGCAAAAAGGCGGCGACGGTCAAAAGGGTGAAGTTGCGCGCCGCGCAAAAATACGCGGCAATCAAAGCCGCGACAACGGCCAAACTAACGATACGTGTTGAGATTTCCGCGGTTTTCGGCTTTAAAAAAAGGCTTAAAAGGCACCTTAAAATCCTGCCGCCGTCAAGGGGATACGCGGGCAGAAGATTGAGTATAAGCATGGCGGCGTTGGCGTAAAAAATGAGGTCGGTATAGGCGTAGGTTTCGGGCGCAAACCACCACAGACCCGCCACCCCCACGCATAAAAAGAAATTTACGGCGGGGCCCGCGAGGGCGAGCGCGATTTCGTCCCGCGGGGATATGCCCTCTATGTTGCAGACGGCGGCGGCCCCGTAGGGCATAAGGCTTATTTTATCGCACTCGAAGCCCAATCGCCCGGCGCAAAAGATATGACCGCACTCGTGCAGGAGTGCGGTCAGCGCGCATATGATGAATACGGGGAATCCGCCGAATACCGCGGTGAGTATTCCTGCCGCAAAAAACAGGGGATGGACGGTTATTTTCACGCTTTCCAGACGGGGACGGCGCCCGAAAGCGTTAAGCCGTCTATGAGTTCGCCGCCGTTATAGAGGGACACCGTCACTTCGCCCGCGCCGTCCGTATAGGCAAAGGGCAGGGTGCCGTACACCTTGTCGCCCACGCCGTAGTACACGTTGGTGAGACCCGTTATTACGCTGGAAAACTCGGACGTGTGCGCGATTTTTACTACATAGCTGTCGTTCTGGAGGGTGACCGCCGCAATTTTGCCGTCGCAGACGGGATATACCGTGCCCTCGGCCGTGAAGGAGAGAACGCCGTCGTCGGATAAAAGCACTTCGGCAGACGACCCCGCGCCCACTACGGAAGATAACGTAAACTCGTTGTACTGCGGTTCGACCGTCTCCTTTGCGGGATTTACGAGGGAGGATATAAAGGTGTTTATCGCGCTGTTGGGCATAAATATATTGGTGAGGAAAATAGCCATTGCGATGAGGCACACCGCGGCCATTTCGCCGAAAAGGACCATGCTCTCCCTGTCCTTGCCGAATCTAAGCGCTTTGTCCGACTGTTTTGCGGGGGGATCGGAGAGGTCCTCCCCCTCCACATAGGCGCCTACGCGCTCGTTTACGCTGTCCACGACGCGTTCCTTCAAATTGTCGCGCGGCTTCGCGCGGCGGCGGAAAAAGCCCTTCTTCTTTGTTACTGTTACCGTGCTGACGGGAATTTCAAGCATCTCCGCGTAGTCTAAATCCTGCATAATGTCCTCCGAATTTTAAAGTCTATTTTAATATATGAGCGGGACAAGCAGTGTAGAACAATTTTTTGGAGGGTTGCATATAATGTTTGAAATTTTTTTACGGCTTTGAAATTTTGTTTGCAAGCAGGGCGAAGTCCCCGGGGGAGAGCGTTTCGCCGCGGGCCATCGGGTCTATGCCGCAGGAGGTTAAAATCCCCTCCGCCTGCGCGCGGGAATAGCCGAAAGCGCGCATTAAGTTGTTTGCAAGAGTTTTCCGCCGCGACAAAAAGGCGGCGTGCACTACCTTTTTATATAATGCGCCGTCCGAGACGGGCAGCCTCGATTTTTCCACCGTGAGCCGCACCACCGCGCTGTCCACGTTGGGGCGGGGAGTGAACGCCTCGCGCGGGACGAAACGGACGATTTTTGCCGAGGCATAGAGGGCTATAATTGCGGTGATTGCGCCATATTCGGGGGTGTTTGCGGCCGCGCAGAATCTTTGGGCCACCTCCTCCTGCACCATGACGGTGAGGCTTTTGCACAGCTTGCCCTCCTCTAAAATCTTGCTTATCAGGGGGGTTGTGACGTAGTAGGGCAGGTTTGCGACCACCGAATATTCCCCCGTTTCGGCCTCTATGTCGCTTAAATCGGCCTTTAAAAAATCCTTGAAAATAATTTCGGCATTGTTTACGCCCGAAAGAGTGCGCTCCAGAACGGGCTTTAAGGAGCGGTCGATTTCAAAGCCTATGACCTTTTTTGCGCGCGCGGCTATAGCGCGGGTCAAAGTGCCCGCGCCGCAGCCAATCTCCACCACGACGTCGTCCTTCGCGACGCCCGCGTCAGCCACTATCGCTTCGAGAAGATTTTTGTCGGTGATAAAGTTTTGGCCGAGACTCTTTTTAAAGCCGAAGCCCGTCTCCTTTAAGGTTGTTTTTACATCGTTTTCCATAATTTAGCCGCCGTTTTGTGGGTATGTATCGGGTTTTCCGTCGCAAACTATTAGCGTAAACGTAAGGTTTACCGTCTTGGTTGCCCGGCGACGCATAATCGCTATTGACGCTTTTATGTAGCCCGAGCGCAATTCAAGCCCTACCTATGATAAAGAAGCCCACATTTTTATGCGGGCTTTGATTTTATTTTAAGCGTTCTGAAGTTTTGTAAACAGCGCGTGCGCGTTTTGCCAGACGGCCTCCGCCATATGCTCCGCAGAGACGCCGCGTACCTCCGCCATGTTACATAAAATTTCGGGTATGCTCGCGGGGGTGTTGGGAAAGACGCCGTAGAGGCTCTTGGGCGGCAGATAGGGGCTGTCAGTTTCGGTCAGAAGCCTGTCCTCCGCCAGCGCGGCAATGGTCCGCCTCGCCTTTTTGCTGCCCTGCCACGTGCTTGTGCCGCCGAAGGAAAAATATATGCCGAGCTTTTGAAGTTCCAGCGCGATCTCGGTCGAGTGGGAATAGCAGTGCAACAGCGCGCCGTTTGTTAAAAGCGGGGCGTTTTTATTAAGTATTTGGCACATATCCCCTGCGCAATCGCGGGAATGTATCTGCACGGGCAGACCCAGCGAGCAGGCAAGTTCAAGCTGTTTTACAAACATTTTTTGCTGCAATTCCGCGTTGGTTTGGGGATAGTGGTAGTCCAATCCTATCTCCCCTATCGCCACGCACTTAGGTTCGGCGGCGAGCTCGGCTATGATTTTGAGGTCGCCCTCCCGCAATTTATGCAGTTCGGTGGGGTGAAAGCCCGCCGTAAAATACACCGAAGGATATTTTTTTGCATAGTTTGCGAACAGCTCGCTCGTTGAAAGGTCGTATCCCGCGGCAATGATTTTTTCAACGCCGCAATCCTCGGTTTTTTTGATTAGATCGGGGATATTGCCGTAGCAATCGCCGTCTAAATGGCAGTGAACGTCTATATATTTCACGACAGAGCGCTCCCGTCGGGGATATCCTTTTCGGGCGAAACCACGGAGAGAGTACCGTCGGGGCCCTCGGCGCAGACTATCATGCCCTCGGACATAATGCCCTTCATCTCGCGCGGGGGGAGATTTACCACGACTATTACCTTTTTGCCGACCATTTCCTCGGGCGTATAGTACTTGGCTATGCCCGACAGCACGGAGAGCGTGCGGCCCCCCACTCTTATGGTTTCGTGCAGAAGTTTACTCTTTTTTACCGCCTCGCAGGCAATTACCGTGCCCACGCGCATGTCTACTTTGGCAAAATCGTCTATCGTTATCTGCGCCTTTTGCTCCTCTTCGGGGGCGGGCGCGTTTTCGGCAGCCTGCGCCGCCTCGATTTCAGCGATTTTGGGCTTTATATCCTCGAACTTAATCCTTTCAAACAGCGTCGAAGGCGCGTTGGTTACGGCATATTCGGGGGTGTATGCAAAAGTTTGAAGCGTTTCGAAGTCCCGCTCGCGCGCGCCCGTCTCGGCAAAAATCTTCTGCGAAGTGCGGGGCATAAAGGGCTTTATGAGGTTTGCGCCTATATCTATTGCCGATAACAGATTGTATAAAACGGCGGAAAGGCGGGGCTTTGCGGCGGGGTCCTTTGCAAGGATCCACGGCGTTGTTTCGTCTATATACTTGTTGGCGCGGCGGAAAAGGGATATCACCGCGTCCAACGCGTCGGCCACCCTGTACTCCTCCATCGCCGCCGTCACCTTGCCGCAGGTTGATGATACCGCGGAGATGAAATCGCCGTCGGGTTCGCCCGAAACCCCTGAATTTTTTGCAACGCCGCCCAAATATTGGTTGGTCATGGCGACGGTGCGCTTGACGAGGTTGCCCAAAGTGTTGGCAAGGTCGGAATTGACACGCTCGCACATAAGTTCCCACGTTATTATGCCGTCGTCGGCGTAGGGCATTTCGTGCAGGACGAAGTAGCGCACTGCGTCCGTGCCGAATATCCCCGCAAGGTCGTCGGCGTACAGAACGTTGCCCTTGGACTTGGACATCTTGTCGCCCCCCTGCAACAGCCAGCCGTGGCCGAACACGCTCTTCGGCAGCGGCTCGCCCAGCGCCATTAAGAATATGGGCCAATATATGGTGTGGAATCTTATTATGTCCTTGCCGATTATGTGCACGTCGGCGGGCCAATATTTTTTATAGGTTTCGGCGGGGGTTTCGGGGTCGTAGCCCACGCCCGTGATATAGTTGTTCAACGCGTCCAGCCAGACGTACACGACGTGCTTTGAGTCAAAGTCCACGGGTATGCCCCACTTGAACGTGGATCGGGACACGCACAAATCCTGCAACTTGGTTTTGAGTTCGCCGCTCTCGGCCGCCTTTAAAAGCTCGCCGTCGGACTTGCCTATAAATTCGTCGGCAAGCAAAAAGTTATTCATCATCTCCCGCTTTCTCGATACGGGGCGGATAAATTCGGGGTGGGTGAGTATGTGCTGCACGAGGCGGTTGGCGTATTTGCCCATTTTGAAGAAGTACGCCTCCTCTTTGGCGGGCTTTACCTCCCTGCCGCAGTCGGGGCAGCGGCCGTTTACAAGCTGGCTCTCGGACCAAAAACTTTCGCAAGGGGTGCAATATAAGCCCTCGTACGAGCCCTTGTAGATATCGCCCTGTTCGTAGAATTTTTTAAATATCTTTTGCACGGCGGCAACGTGATAACCGTCGGTGGTGCGGATGAATTTATTGTAGCTGATATCCATTCCGTCCCAAATCTTTTTTATCACGTCCACAACGCCGTCGACGAACTCCTGCGGGCTGACCCCCTTGTCCTTGGCCTTTTGCTCCACTTTTAAGCCGTGTTCGTCGGTGCCCGTCATAAAAAACACGTCGTAACCCTGCATGCGCTTGAAGCGGGCTATGGCGTCGCTTAAAATTATCTCGTAGGTGTTGCCGATGTGGGGCTTGCCCGAAGTGTAGGTGATTGCGGTGGTAAGATAGAATTTTTCAGACATATGATTTCTTCTTTAAAATAATTTTTATTAAGTATATCATTTATTTTCGGAGTTGTAAAACGTATATGGAGAATAACTTGAAATTTAAACTCATAAACATAGTTTATGAACGCTGTTTTTACGGTGATATTCTTATTTTCGCTCGCCGTTCTCGCATTTTGCGACCCGCAAAACGTGCTGCCCGCGCTCCTCGGCGGGGCGGAAAAATCGCTTAAAATGGCCGTCACGCTGTTTTGCATATACGCGGTGTGGATGGGGCTTTCGCGCGTGGCCGAACAGAGCGGGCTTTCGCGCGCGGCGGCGAGGGGGCTTAAACCGCTGACAAAGAGGCTGTTCAAAACGGAGAGCGGCGCGGCCAACGAAAATCTGGCAATGAATTTATCGTGCAATCTTTTGGGGATTGGCGGCGCGGCCACGCCCTACGCGGTGAGGGCCATTTTGGAACTCGAAAAGGAAAACAACGACTTTGCGCAAAAATTGCTGTTTATAATTAACGCCACGTCCGTGCAGATTGTGCCCACCACCGTCATCGCGCTGAGGGCGGCGGCGGGGAGCGCGGCGGCTGCGGATATATTTTGGCCGTCGCTTATTTGCACGGCCTTTTCCACTCTGTTCGCGGCGGGAATTTACATTTTGGGGTGCAAAAAATGGCGTTTGTAGTGCCCGCGATTTTTATCGCCGTGCTGGTTTTTGCCGCGGTTAAAAAAGTTAAAATCTACGACGAGTTTTCGGCGGGCATTAAAGAGGCGGCAAAGTTTACCTTGTCCCTTATCCCATGCCTTGCCGCCATTTTTATGATGTGCGAGCTGTTTGAGGCAAGCGGGCTTGCGGACAGGCTGGCCGGGGCGCTTTCGCCCGCGTTTTCCTTTTTCGGCATACCTAAAGAGCTTGCAAAGTTGGTTTTGATAAAGCCCTTTTCGGGGAGCGGGTCGCTGGCGTACCTGAACAATATCATAGAGGAATACGGCGCGGACAGCTATATAGCGCGGTGCGCCTCCGTGTGCTACGGGTCGTCCGAAACGGTGTTTTATATCTCCGCCGTGTACTTTGCGGGGCTGAAACAAAAGAGGCTTGCCGCGCCGATTGCCATAGTGCTTGTATCAACCTTTCTGACAACCGTTTTGGCCTGCCTGATATGCAAAATTATGTGAAATGTTAAATGGTTACAAAAAATGTTTGAGCCTATTATTTATAAATATTTATAAAATTATTGACAAAATATTTTACTTTTCCTTTTAATTGTCTATAATTATTAATGTAATCAATATTTGGTTACACCCTTACATAGCTCATCATTTTTCCCCCTTATCATATAGAGGCGGCGCAAACTCCGGTTTGCGTCGTTTCTTTTTGCAAGCGTAACGCTTGTGTATAGTATCTTTATTGCGTTAACGGCAGACGGCGTTTTCCGCCGGTCAAACGGTTACTCCCACCCGCCCTTTCAGGGCACCCTCCCCCGTTGTCACGGAAGAGGGCACGGTTTGGGTTGCCGTGTTATCCGGCCTCGCCCGAGCGTAGCGACGGCTTTGTGTGCGTTTTACGCACCAAAACCAGCCCACGGGGGATTCTCTCGCTTACCGCTTCGCTCACGCTCGAAATGACAAGGCTTAATGTTTGTTGTGATTATTTTAAAGGTCGCTGCGCGACAGATTCTTCGTCGGGTTGCGCCCTCCTCTGCCGTTTCCCAAAGGGAGCCCTCGGCAGGGCATCGGGCAAAGCCCTCGCACAGAATGACAGAGGGGGTGCGCTTCGCTCACGCGCGAGATTTTTGTGAACTTTGCTAACAATATTGGGGGGGTGGGCGGGACATAATATAAAAAGGTAAAATTATTAATATGTATTTAATTATAAAGTGACAATCCCCTCAGTCACCTATCGGTGACAGCTCCCCTTGACTCAAAGGGAGCCAAGGGGGTTGGGGCGGGCGATGAAATTACGAAGTTAGCGGCGGGTAGAAGCGAGTTATGCAAGGCGCGCGATGAAAACTTGAAGGAGCGTACACAGACGTACGTAACTGAAAGTTGCCGCAGCGCAACACAGCAGAACGACGCTTATACACGCCGCCCATTGTATGCAACGGGTCAGAAACGAGCAAGACAAGGCGCGCGAGCATTGACAAGGGGAGCGTACACAGACGTACGTGACCCGCAGGCAAGCGGAGCGCAACACAGTATTGCGAAGTTTATCACCCGTTGGCGGGAGCTATAAAAAATGGACTTGACCAATAGCCAAGTCCATTTTTTATACGTGACGGATTTGGGAGACGATTTGCTTGAGGGCCTCCACCGTTCTGTCCGCCTCCTCGCGGGTGTTGTATTTGCCGAAAGTGAAGCGGACCGCGCTCTTTGCGCGCGCCTCGCCCGCTATTGCCGTAACCACGTGGGAGGGGGTGACCGCGCCCGCCGAGCATGCCGAGCCCGTGGACACGCATATGCCCTTTAAATCGAGACACATCAGGATATTTGCGCCGTCGCAGCCCGCAAAGGAGATGTTTGCGTTGGACGGAACGCGCAGAACGGGGTCGCCGTTTAAGGCCGTGCCGCCGATTTCCGAGAGCACGCGGCCGACAAAATAGTCGCGCAAACCGGCGATATATGCGTTGTTTTTGCCGTCTGCGGCGCGCTTTAACGCGGAGGCGAGGCCCACAGCCTGCGCGACGTTTACCGTGCCGCCGCGCAGTCCCCTCTCCTGCATGCCGCCCGAAATTAAGGGGGAGATTTTGCTGCCGCCCCTTATATACATTGCGGCGACGCCCTTGGGACCATGGAATTTGTGCGCGGAGACGGCGAACGCCGAGGGACCCTTGAAAAAGGGTACGACGCCCACCGATTGGACGCAGTCGCAGTAGTAGAAAATGCCGTACCGTGTGCAGATTTCCGAAATTTTTTCGACTTTTTGGAGGGTGCCGATCTCGTTATTGGCGGCCATCACGGCGCAAAAAAATGTGTCCGCGCGGACGGCCTTTTCCACCTCTTCGGGGGGGATTATGCCGTTTTTGTCGGGCGGGACAAAGGTCACGTCGAAGCCGAAAGATTGCATTTGCCTTGCGCTTTCGAGCACGGCGGGGTGCTCTATTGCGGAGATTATCATGTGACCCGTTTTGCGGGCGGCGCACGCTCCCTTTACCGCCAGATTGCCCGCCTCGGTGCCGCCCGAGAGAAAATACACTTCCTCCGCCCTGCAGCCGAAGATCTTTGCCACCCCGTCGCGCGCGGAAATCAGCCCCTGCGCCGCCGCTCTGCCCGCGGCGTGCTGGGACTGCGGATTGCCGTATTCTGTTTGCAAATACGGCAACATCTCACTCAATACTTCCGCGTCGAGTGGGGTTGTTGCCGCGTTGTCCAAATATATCATAATTTAAAAGAATGTAATACTGTATTGAGTTTTTGGGCCTCGAGGCGGGTTGCCTCGTATTCCCTGCCGAGCTTTGTGGAGCTGTTTTGTTCGTTTAAAGAGAGCTTTTTCATTGCCGTCCAGAGCTTGTGGGCCGTTACAAGCGTGGCGATAAAAAACAGCGCTGCGAGGGCGGCGAAAACTATCATCACTATCAGATTGAGGCCGTCCTTGCGGGCAAACATCACCGAGGTAAACGCCAACGCAACCACAAGGCAGACGAGGAAGGGCACGCACGTCGCCGAAAACCACAGCACGGCGCGCTTTCTGTCGGCTATGAATACCTCGCGGCGCTCCTGCTTTTTTTGCTCCACTTCGACGTGAAGGGCGGCGGCGCGCTCCTCGAGCTCTATTATCTTTTGCTCCAACGGGGCGGACTTTTGGGCGAGCACGGACTTTTGGTCCTCCGAGCAATATTTTGCGACGTTGTTTGCCGTTTCCACAAGGTTGTCGGGGTTGGAAAAATCGGTGAAGCCGCAGGTGGCGGCCGTCAGCCTCAAGGCCCAAGCCGCGCCGTCGTAGGGGTCGGTGTTCTGGGCCTCGTCCAAATTTTTGAGCGCGCCCTCGAAGTCGCCGTTCTCTATGGAGACGCCCGCCGCCTCCACGCTCTGCATGTACGCCGAGCTTATATTTTCCTCTGCGCCCTCCTCCGTCTGCCGCGTTTCGACTTCCTCCGCCTCCTCCGCGGGCGAATCGTAGGGCTGTTCGGGCACCTCGAAAGTCACCTCGTGCACGGGCTCAAAGGTTTCCTCCACGCTGTCGTCCACGTACAGCTCGTCCTCGCCGTTGGCATTTTTACGTATTTTATATTTTTTGTCCTTGTTGAGATCGTCGTCGATCAACCGCTCTTCCGCCATTTGATACTCCTTATTTTTAAACTGTTTTGAGTTGATAACAACCGAATTTGCCGCGATATCTGCTCTTTGCCCAGCCGCAAAACTCCGCGTTTTCAAACAGGGCGTACACCGCGCTGCCCGAGCCCGTCATGTTTACGCCGAGGGGCGAAAAGGCTTGAAGTTCCTCGTACGCCCTCTGCACGTCTGGGTTGAGCCGCGCCGCGGGGGCGTACAGCGCGTTGTTTAAACACCTGCCTAACGCCTGTTTATCCCCCGAAAGCAGAGCCTGAATCGCGCCGTTTGGATTTTGCGGCGGGGCGGGCATGCCGTCGTAGAGACCGAAGCACTCCGCCGTGAAAACTCCGCCCTGCGGCTTGAGCAACAAAAAATCGAGCCGCGCGCCGCAATCGAGTTTTTGAACGGCCTCCCCCCTGCCCGAAATCAAAGCATAGCCGCCCGCGAGCATATAGCCCGAGTCGGAGCCGAGCGAGTCGGCAAGCTCTTTCAGCTCCATCTCGCTACCCGCGCCGTACAGCTTCGACATTCCGCGGAGAACGCCCGCCGTATCCGCGGACGAACCGCCCAGCCCCGCGCCGAGGGGAATGTTTTTATAGATAATTATGTCCGCGCCGCAGGTTTTGAACCTGTCGATATATTTTTCGGCAGCTTTTGCCGCGTTGTTTTGTTCGTAGGGCAGAAGTTCCGTGCCCATGCCGTGCATCTCCACCGAGACGAGGGAATCCCTGCGCTTTTTTAACACAACCAAATCGTACAAGTCTACCGAACAGACAAGGCTTTCAAGCATATGGTAGCCGCCCGCCCTGCCCGTGACCGAGAGCGTTAAATTGAGTTTTGCGTAGGCCTTTACGCGCGCGTTCATAATATGATTATAGCACACAGTTGCGCGCATTTCAATTGATTACATAAAAAAACTGCCGCTGAGGGCAGTTTTAATTGGCTTTTAATCGGCAGATTTTCCGCGGAACACGAGGACGCGCTCCTCGCCGGTCAGGGGATACGTCAGCCCCGGATTGGCCTTTTGTATGCTTTCGGGAGTGCAGCACATCTTTTTTGCCGTCTCCCACAGTCCGTCGCCCGCTGCGGGTATGCACACGGAAATCGCGCTCTGCGGGGTCTGGATTTTTTCGCCCTCCTCCGCGGCGGTCAAATATGTTACGGAATGTTTTACGCACTCGGCGACGGCTATCTTCAAGGTGGCCTCGGCCTCACATTCGCCCTCTGCGCGCTGCCTTAAACTTATGCCCGTTACGGTTGCGGTTACCTCCCCCGCGCCCGCGCCGTTGAGCGCGAGGCTGAAAGGCAAAGTAACTTCGGCCGAGCGGACCTCTCCGCCCTGCTCATAGAGCAAAACGGCCGTTATGCTGCCGTCGATCCCCTCCTCCGTGCGGGCATAGTCCGCCTTGGGCAGGGCCGCCGCCAAAAAGGCGCAGGTGTAGTCCAACTTGGCTTTGGAGGCACACAGTCCCGAAACGCGCTCCGTGTAGACCTTTACGCCGCTCGGGATATCGCACTCCTCCCCGCCGTATGTAAGGTTGAGGTCGCAGTCGGTGGAAAAGGCGTCGGAGACGTATGCCGCGTCCTCCTCCTCGTAAAACGTGCCCGTAAAGGAGAGGGTTGCGGTGAAATTCACGTCGCACTTGCCCCGCTCCTCGTTGACTTTGCAGTCAACCGACATATCCTTGATCTCCGCGCGGCAGACGGCGGGCGAGGGCACGACGGCGCGCTCGCAGGGGATTTCTGCCTTGAAGGGGATAAGTCTGCCGACGGCCACAGGGGAGCCCTCGCGCACGGCGAGGAGGTTGAGATTGATTTCCCCCTCTACCTCCACAAGTCCCGTGCGCACCGTACAGGACAGCACTATAGGTTCGGCGGCGGGTACGAGTACGTCGGTTGCAACAAGGGTGAAACCGTCCTCCGTTTCGCTTTCGCCGGAAAAGATGGCGGCGCTGTAGAGTTTTCCCTCCTCGCGCTTTTCAACCGCGCCCCCGAGCGATTGTACGTAGCTGCGGGCCGCGGAGTCGCTGACGGAAATATCCGCGTCCACCACCACGGAAACTATATAAAAGGAGCCCTCGCGCCTGACGCGGGTATGACGGCAATTCAGTGCGCAGGCGCAAGTCTGCGCAGGGGCAAAGACGTCGTTGTCGGCGTGGTGGGAAAATTCCGCGCCCTTTTGCACGCGGCTCAAGGTGGAGCCGTCGGCATAAACTACCGTGCAGATAAGCCTGCCGCCGTAGGTTACTCTGCCCGAGGATACCTCTGCCGACGTGAGGGATACTTGCGGGTACACTGCGACGGCCTCGCCCATGTCCTGCTCGGCAAATTTGATTTCAACTATGGATTGAGCCTTAACTTCGGCAATTTTGCGGGTATAGGTGCCCGTGGCGATGGATGCGTTTAACATAATTCCTCCCTGTTACAAGGTATAATATGCCGCGCGCGCCGCAGATATTACCGTTATTTTGCCGCCGAACGTATTTTGACCCTGCCGCAGAGGATTTCCGAATAGGAATACGCCGTTTTGCCGAGGAAGTTTTTGTCGTACGGGCTTACCGTGAAGAGCGAGGGATAGACCTCGTTCAGCGTGGCGGGGAAGGTGACGTATTTGTTTCTGCCCAAATTGAGCTTTACTATTATGTCCTGCCCGTGGAGGCTTTTTACCGTTTCCTTGATGGCGTTTATACTTAACGTTGACTTTATCATATTAGTATTATTTGCAAAAACAGTAAAAAATATGCAGACGGTTGACGGGAGGACTCCCACCCGCCCTTTCAGGGCACCCTCCCCCGTTGCACGGAAGAGGGCAAGGTTGGGGGTGCTGTGTACATTATTTTTGCGGCGGGCCGAATGGCCCGCCGCCTGTATGTTGAAACGGTTTGTAGCGTTCAGCGGAATGTATGGCTAACGCGGGTTGAGGCCGCAATGCACGTTTCGCCCAAAAAGCAACGTGACGTTGCATCCGGGTTTCTTTATTGCGTTGGCGGTAAACAGAGTTTTTCGTAAGTCAAACTTGAAACAATCCCCTCAGTCACCTATCGGTGACAGCTCCCCTTACTAAAGGGAGCCAAGAGAGGGTTGCCGTGCTATCCTGCCAAGAGCAGCCACGGGGGGATTCTCTCGCTTACCGCTTCGCTCACGCTCGAAATGACAAGTCTTAACTTGCGTTGTACATATTTAAAAATTGCGGGAGCTGCATTTACGAAGTTGGCAACGGGGCAGAAACGAGCAAAATAATTATTTTTAAAATAATAACGGCGCAAGCAGGGTTCCCCTGCGCCAGCCTTCTCGCCAACGGCAAGGAAAAACCGTTGGCTCGGGCACCGTTCGCGCGGGACGTATGCGCTCACTCATCTCGCTTCGGTACGCACAGCGCACTGTGCTGTGCTATGAAATGCCTCGCTCGTCCCAATTTGCGCATACCTGCGCCTGAGCGGTGGGAATTTGCGCCATTATATTATGGTGCGCCCTTAAAATGGCGCAAAGGGCGGCAGAGCCGCCCAAAATCACGAAAAAAGCAGACATCGCCGAATGTCTGCTTTTTTGTGAACATTTTAAAAATCGTCCTCATCGTCGAAGTCGTCGTCCTCGTCCTCATCATCCTCAAAGTCGTCGTCTTCCAAATCGTCCAAATCGTCAACTTCTTCGTCGCTGAGCGGGTCGTCGCCCTCGTACATTTCATCCTCTTCTTCGCCGTCGCCGTCAAGTTCGGCCTTGAGCTCTTCCTCGAGCTCGCCGTCGTCCACGGTGAGGTCGCCGTCGTCCTCGTCGAGGTAGTTTTTCCACTCCTCGTCCTTGTCCATATCGACGTCCTCGTCCTCCTCGTATTCGTCCTGCCTGAGGCGGCAGCTTTCGCACATCTTTTCGCCCGCGCGGATGGGGTTCACGCCGCAGACGGGGCAGATATCGTCCGATTCGAGCACGCCGTCGATCTCCTCGAGTTCGTCGTCGTCAAAGTCGGCAAATTGCAGGCGGTTGCCCTTCATTTCGGCTATGCAGACGTCACAGTACTCCTGCGTGTCGCTGTTGATATAGTTGAGTTCGCACCTCGGACATTTTATATATTTGACCATTTTATTAAAGCTCCGTATATACCGTACTTGTTACAGCATATTCCGATTGGAGGGAATATGTTTTATGGATATAAATTTAGGTAACATTATATTAGTATTTCCCCCGTTTGTAAACTGTTTTTTTATAATATTTTTAAAAATTTGCAATAAATTATACGCCCCCGCCCCCCGCGATATGCAAAAGGCCCTCCGCAAATGCGGAGGGCCGTACACGGTTGCCGTTATTTGTTGTTTTCGCCGTCGCCGTCCTGAGGCTGTCCGTCGCCGTAGACGTCGATATTTTTATCGTCGGTGGTGTCGACCTTGATTCTGCGCTTGTTATATACGGGCTTTTTCTCGCCGCGCTTTTTGCGGATGAAGAGCACGGTGAAGATAACCGCCGCAATCACAATTATGCCCGCAAGGCACATACCTATAATAAAGAATACTCTTGCCGTGACGCTGAGGCTCAGGAACCAGCTTTCGGGCTCCTCCTCCGCGGGTTCGGCCTGCAGATAGTCGCTCTTGAATTCGTTGAGGTAGCTCTCCCTGTCGGCCGCGGTCATTGCGCCGATAGAGCCGTAGTAATAGTCGCGGCTGTTCGCGTACACTTCCTTGCCGTTTACCGTCGTCTTGTAGTCTTTGAATTCGGCCCAGTCGTTTTCGCACGCAAGCATATCTTCGAGCTTTTGAATGGTGTTTGCCGAATATACGGGATCGTCGTCCTCTTCAAGTTCCGCGTTGCAGAGCGCGGCAAGTTCCTTTACATAATCGATATTGCCTGTGTAGAAGATATATCTTGACGCCTGCGCCAAATTCGCATACAGGTCGGCGGGATAGTTGTCTGTATCTTCGTAGCCCTTTATGACGCCGTCGTCGCCCGTAACCTTTTCGTAGAGCTTGTTTAAATCGTCGAGATCTTTGTTGGTTTTTTCGCCGACGTTGAAAGTCATGACGTACTTGTACGAACTCATGTTGTCGGTTGCGCTTGCGAATATGAGGTGGCCGCCTATGAGTTCGGGCATGTACCAGCCGGTTGCCGCGTCAAGGTCGAGAATTTTTACGGGGCTGTACGGGGTCACTTCGGCCGTTTCTGCCCTGCCGTTGTAGTTGTCCCACGTGCCCGTGTAGTTTACGCGGTAGAAGCTGTAGCCGTTGCCGCCCGAAAGCGAATAGTACAGATAGTCGCCGTCCACGAAGAGCATTGTCGCCGTCTGCTCGGGAACTATGCGGTAGTAGTCCGTTTTGTTCATCTTGTCGGCTTCGGTAAGTTTGCCGTCCTTTACGTGGTTAATGGAGACGCCGCCCGCGCTCTCCGCTATGAGCACCGCGGAGAGGTTGCCGTTTTCGAATATATACTGATAGGCGTCTGCGTTGGTTCCGCCGAGGACAATGGCGCTTTCGTTTGCGGGATTGCCCGTTACGGGGTTCCACGAAGAGGTTATTTCTGAATCCTTGACCGAGAACAGATAGCTCGTGCCGCTCCTGTCGGCGCGGGTGTAGAACAGACTGCCCTGACGGTAGGTTTCAAGCGTGTACGTGTAGGACAGCGTGTTTTTAACCGCGGGGTCGCCGTATTCGAAGTTGTAGGGCACCTTTTTGCCGTTGTTGCCGCCGTAACCGTCAAACACGAGTGTGCCGCAGTTGATGTACCTGTCCGTCTCTTCGTCCCAGCCCAAAACGTCGCTGAAGTCGTATTCGTTGGGCTCGGTCTTTTCTGCCGATACGCAGTACACCTGATTGTAGGACTCCGCCGTGTTGGAAGTGCCCGCGTAGTCGTACACGCCCATCGTGTAGTAGACGTTGGGATTGGACTTGTCCTCCGCGTCGAACATGTAACTCGATATATTGTATGCCAAAAGGGTATCCGTCCCCGTTTTGGTGTTGTAGGAGTGAAGGTTGGTAACGCCCGACGATTCGTCGTACAGCGTTTCGGACGTGGCGACGTACACGAGATATACCACGTCATCCACCTCTACGTACCTGTAGTCGTAGCCGACGGAGGGGAATGTGACGTAGGCGTCCTTCATGGACTCGGTGCCGTCCAGCCGCGTTCTCTTCATTTCGAGATTGCTGTTTTGGATAACGCCGTCTGAATTCCTCTTGGTGGACGGCGTGCCGTAGTAGATATAGTCGCCGTACACGAATATGCCCGTGTTGTAGTTGGAGGAATAGGCGATTTGCGGAACGAGCGTTTCGGCCGCGTTGTAGTTGCCGCCGTTGAGATCTTCAACCGCGACGCGCATTATCGCGCCCTTGACGGGAACGCCGTAGTCGTTGGCGGCGGTATTTGTTTCCACTCCGTTTATAAAGTAGATGTAGCCGCCCTTTTCAACGGCAAAGCCGCCGTTGGAGACCGCTTCCGCCGCAGAGGGCGTGTAGTTGAGCTTTACGCCGGAGTTATACTCCGAACAGCCGGCGGCAGCGGCAACGCCCGTTGCCATAACCGCAACCACGGCCGCGCATACAATTTTAGTGAGATGCTTTTTCATTATATAATGAAACTCCAGATTAAACTTTGCAAATTACAATTCAAGCATTTTTAATTATATACCAAACGAATATTTTAAGCAATGATTTTAAGTTGATTTTGGCAAAAAAATGTGGAAAAAGGGGTGATGATTTTGGAAAAATTTGCACTTTTGAACTTAATTAAAGCATTGGACGGCATTAAAAACCTGCAAAGCGGCCAAAAGGGCGCGGCAGATCCGCCCCCTCCCCCGCCCGCCGCGGCGGAAAACACGGACGGGAACCGCGCCGCGCCCAACATTATGTTTGAAACGCTGCTCCGCCACGAACAGGTTAGCAACAGACTGAAAAACAGGCGCGGCATGTGAGAAGGGGCGGCCGGCCGCCGATCGTTTGTTGGAACGGTTTGTAGCGCTCAGCGGAATGAATGGCTAACGAAAGTTGAGGTTGTAACGCCCGTTTCGCCCAAAAAAAGAAAAATCCCACACTCGGCATAAGGCTCTGTATGGGATTTTGATGTTATGTGAATTGTTTACAATCCCCTCAGGCTGCTTCGCAGCCAGCTCCCCTTACTAAAGGGAGCCAAGGGGGAAAGCGGTGTTATCCTGCCCCGAGCAACCCACGGGGGGACGAGCGAGGCATTTCATAGCACAGCACAGTGCGCTGTGCGTGCCGAGCGAGATGAGTGAGCGCATACGTCCCGCGCGAACGGTGACCGAACACGGCGTTGTCCTTACGCCGTGTGAGAACTCTCGGGCTCCGCCCTCGAAATGACACGGAGTAAGTTGCGTTGACATTATTTTAAAGGTCGCTGCGCGACAGATTCTTCGTCGGGCTACGCCCTCCTCAGAATGACAGGAGGAGGGTGTTGCAAGTTCGCGCAGAATGACAGAAAAGGTGTTTCTCCCACCCGCCCTTTCAGGGCACCCTCCCCCGTTGCACGGAAGAGGGCACGGTTTGCGGAAGCTGTATTTACGAAGTTAGCGGTGGGTAGAAGCGAGCAAGACATTGCCCTTACGAAGTTTGCAAGCGGTTAGAAGCGAGCAAGACATTGCTCTTACGAAGTTTGCAAGCGGTTAGAAGCGAGCAAGACAAGGAGCGTGCGCAAACGACGACGGGCGCGTACATAGAAGTACGCAACCGAGGAGTGCGCAAGCGCGACACAGTATTGCGACGCTTATAATCCGCTTGGCGGTAGCCTTACTTGATGGTGGAGCGCACGTGCAAACGTATATGCCTCGGCAACCCGTTAACCCACAGCGGCGCGATTTCGGCCTGAATGAGCGGGTAGATGTAGTGAACGAGCTCCTTTTTGACGTTGGTGCCGTCCTCCGTTATCCATTCGCGGGGCACTTTCTTTTCGACGTTGGCGATAAAGTGCACGTCGGCCGCCTCGGTTATGCACATGTAGGGGTCGTCGGAAATTCTCTTTAAGGTGATGACCTGCCCGTTCATGCCCTCGAACGCGGCCTTGACCGCCGCGCCGCCTACGTTGTAGGCTTCGGTTACGTCCACGCGGGACTGGATGTGCGAGGCGCAACGCTGCAGGGAGGAAAGCTCGATGGCGCGCGTTTTTACGCCGTACTTTTTGGCAACTTCGCCTGCAAGATAGCGGGCGGTGCCGGCGAGCTGTTTGTGGCCGAATGCGTCGACGTAGTCTACGTGGTCGGCAAGTTCGCAAACGTATCTGCCGTCGGCAACCTTTACGCCCTCGGAAACGGCTATGACGACGGAGCGGTCTTCTTTGAGGAGCTGGCCTACGTGTTCGAGGAATTTATCCACGTCGAACACTACTTCGGGCAGGTAGATGGCGTCCACGCCCTCGCAGTCCTCGCCCTTTGCGAGCGCGGTTGCGGCGGTGAGCCAGCCTGCGTTGCGGCCCATTACCTCTATTACGGACACGACGGGATAGTCGTAAACCAGACCGTCGCGGATTATCTCCTTTGTGGTGGAAGCTATGTATTTTGCCGCGCTGCCGTAGCCGGGCGTGTGGTCGGTGATGGCAAGGTCGTTATCTATTGTTTTGGGAACGCCCATAAAGTGAATGGGGCTTTTAATCTTCTGGCCGTAGTCGGTGAGCTTTTTGATGGTGTCCATCGAGTCGTTGCCGCCGATATAGAAAAAGGCGTAAATTTCAAGCTCGTTCAGAATAGCAAAGATTTTTTCGTAGGTTGCTTCGTTGCCCTCGATATCGGGCAGCTTGTAGCGGCAGGAACCCAAAAAAGACGAAGGCGTCCTCTTTAAAAGGTCGTTGTCGAGGTCGTTTTTAAAACGCTGGGAAAGATCGACTATATCCCTGTCCAAAAGGCCCTTGATGCCGTGAACCATTCCGTAGACAATGTCCGCCCCCCTGTCCTTTGCCGTTTTGAATACGCCCAAAAGGCTGGAGTTTATTACGGCTGTGGGACCGCCGGACTGTCCGACAATTACATTTTTCATTGAGATTTCCCCCTAAAATTTTTACAATTGAATTTGGCGCTAAAGTTTTAGCTATAATATTTTAGCACAACGGGCTTTAAAAAGCAATATCAATTTTAAAATTTTATAATTTTCGGGCGCACAAAAACAGTCTGCCGCGTTTGGCAGACCGCTTTTGGCTTTTTATGTTTACTTTTTGACGAATACGGGTACTACGCACAGAGCCGCGGAAAGTATGGAGAAAATTCCCGAAACTATCGCGCCTGCGGCAAGGGTTAAAACTTCCTTTACGTTATTTCCCAAAGTTATAAAAGCATATACCTTTGTAAAATCGTCGGCTACAATGCTGTAGGGCACCGCAAGGAAATAGAAGATTCCCGAGATGAGGAAACAAACCGCAGCGACGGGTGCTATGTACTTGCACTTGAAGAACAGGGAAAGCACCGCAAAAACTATTCCGACGAGCGTGAGAAGATAGGTAACAAAGTTCATAAACGAAAACTTGAATACTTCATATGTTTCGTGTAATGCCTTTACCGTTTCAGAATGTCCGAAAGTAACCTGCGCACCGGTGAAAACGGTATCTGTGTCCTTGATGCAGATTGCGGGGGCAAACATCATCAGAAACGATATGACGCCCAGCACTGCCGCGCAGCACACGAGAATGTTGCCGAGTGTTAAATACTTTTTCATTTTTTATATCCTCCTTTTATTAGTCCCGCACTTTTGCGGGCAGGTATATATTATCATATGTGCAAAAATTTTGCAACCGCACGCGCAACGCAGGACATAAGTTTTTTGTTGCAGGTTGGGGTAAAAATTTGTTTTGTGTTGATATTATTTTAAAGGTCGCTGCGCGACAGATTCTTCGTCGGGCTGCGCCCGACTTAGAATGACAGAAAAGGTGGTTGCTCCCACCCGCCCTTTCAGGGCACCCTCCCCCGTTGCACGGAAGAGGGCACGGTTTGCGGGAGCTGCATTTACGAAGTTGGCAAGCGCGCAGATACGAGCAGAAAATTGCTCTTACGAAGTTGGCAAGCGCGCAGATACGAGCAGAACGAGGCGCCTGCGGATTTTGCGACAGGAGTGTACATAGACGTACGCAACCGAGGAGTGCGCAAACGCACGCGAGGGCTTTGCCCGACGCTTTGGGTTGAAAGTTTTAGCTCGCCTAAAACTTTCAACCCAAACACAGCCAAGCGAAGTTTATCACCCGTTGGCGGTAGCTGGCAAACGTTAAACAGAAAAAAGCACCTGCCGCCGCAGGTGCTTTTTGATTCTCTGTTTAACGTTTGCTGAACTGGGGAGCGCGGCGAGCCTTCTTCAAGCCGTACTTCTTCCTCTCCTTTACGCGGGGATCGCGGGTTAAGAAACCTTCCTTTTTGAGCGCGGGGCGGGAACCTTCTTCCGCCTGCAAAAGCGCCCTTGCTATTCCCAAGCGGATAGCGCCTGCCTGACCCGTGTAGCCGCCGCCGTAGACGTTTACCAAAACGTCGTACTTGGATTCTACGCCCAAAAGGACGAGAGGTTGTTTTACTACGTATTGCAAAACGGACTGAGGGAAATAGTCCTCAAAAGCCCTGTCGTTTATCTGAATAACTCCCGTTCCTGCGGGGATAAGGCGAACGCGGGCGATTGCCTTTTTTCTTCTGCCCGTCCCCCAGAATTGCAGTTTTTTCTTTAAATTAGTTTTAGCCATATAAAACTATACCTCTCCCCTTAAAATAATTTGAGTTCCTCGGGCTTTTGCGCCGCATGAGGATGCTCCGCGCCCTTGTAAACTTTCAACTTTGTTATCATATCTCTGCCGAGCGAATTTTTGGGAAGCATGCCCTTTACCGCTTCGTACACGGCAAGGTCGCTCTTTTCGGCAATCATCTTTTTATAAGCTATTTCTTTAAGGCCGCCGATGTAGCCGGTGTGATATCTATAGTATTTATCGGTGAGCTTTTTGCCGGTAAGAACTACCTTATCGCTGTTGACGACAATCACATAGTCGCCCGTGTCCACGTTGGGCGTGAACGTAGGCTTGTTTTTGCCGCGAAGTATGGCAGCCACCTTAGAAGCAAGTCTGCCGAGAGGAACGCCGTTTGCGTCGACGACGTACCACTTTCTTTCAACTGCCTCCGCCTTTGCCATGTAGGTTTTCATTTTCCACTCCTTGAAATTGCCGCAAAATGTGCGGTTTTTTCTATCTCAATGTTGCAATGTAAACTTATTTTATTATTTTATAAAATATCTGTCAAGCTGTTTTGAGTTGCGTTTAAAAAGTTTTTTATAAATTTTGAATTAATTTTATCTATCGCGCCACAGGTGTGTTTTTGCGCCGATTTTGGCGCTTTTTAAGCAAATTAATGGGCATTTCCGTCAAAAATTATTCGCTTACGAGCACGGCCTTGATTCTTTTTATGCCAGCCGAAACGTTTTCCTGCTTGACTATTTTGAATTTGCCCAGCTCGCCCGTCGTCGCCGCGTGGGGGCCGCCGCAGATCTCCTTGGAAAAATCGCCTATCGTGTACGTTTTTACGCGCTCGCCGTACTTGCTTTCGAAAAGCCCGGTGAAGCCCTCCTTTTTGGCCTCCTCCAAGCTCATCTCCTTCATCACTACGGGAACGTTTTTGGATATCTGTTCGTTTACGAGCCTCTCCACCTCGGCAACTTCTTCGGGCGTGAGTTTGCGGGCGAAGTTGAAGTCGAAGCGGAGCCTCTCCTCGGTTATGTTGCTGCCCTTTTGCTCCACTTCGGGTGAGCAAACTATCTTTAAGGCGGCGTGCAGCAGGTGGGTTGCTGTGTGAAGTTTGGTTGTCTCCTCCTTGTGGTCGGCAAGGCCGCAGGCAAACTTTTGCTCGCTGCCCGCGCGGCTCTTTTCCTGATGCTCCGCAAAGGCGGCGTTATAGCCCTCCGCGTCCACTCCGAGGCCGAGTTCCCGCGCCATTTCGCCCGTTATCTCCACGGGGAAGCCGTAGGTGTCGTACAGATGGAATGCGGTTACGCCGTCGATAATTCCCCCAGCGGGAAGGTTTGCGGCGACCTTTTCGAACTCCCGTATGCCCTGCTGGAGGGTCTTGGAGAATTTGAGTTCCTCCTTTTCGAGCTCTTCCTCTATCTTGGCCTTGTTGGCGTCAAGTTCGGGATACACGTCCTTATATTTATTTATTATGGTATAGGAAACCTGCTTTAAACTGCCCTGCGGCAGGCCTATGTTTCTGCCGAAGCGGACGGCGCGGCGGATGATTCTCCTTAAAATATAACCCTGGTCAGTGTTGGAGGGAACTACTCCCTTGGGATCGCCGAGCATAAAGGTTGCGGTGCGGACGTGGTCCAGAATTACGCGGAACGCGCGGGTTACCTCTCCGCCCTCGCCGTATTTTTTGCCCGTGAGCTCCTCTATCTTTGCTATGGCCTCCTCAAACACGTCCGTTTCGTAAACGCTCTCCTTGCCGCCCAAAATGCAGAGGGTGCGCTCCAAACCCATACCTGTATCGACGTTTTTCTGCTTCAACGGCTCGTACTTGCCGTCGGCGTTCTTGTTGTACTGCATGAACACGTCGTTCCACACTTCGAGGAAGGTGCCCGCGGGGGCCTTGTCGAAGTCGTAGGGGCCGAGCTTGTCCGCCTCCGCGTGGTTGCGGATTATGTGCATTTCTGTGTCTGGACCGCAGGGACCGGTCGTGCCCGCGGGGCCCCACCAGTTGCCCGATTTGGGTAAAAAGAAGATATGGTTTTTCTTTATGCCGCACTTCTCCCAAAGGGCCGCGCTCTCCTCGTCGCGGGGGCAGTCGTCATCGCCCGCAAAACAGGTGACGGCTATGTCCTCGACGGGGATTCCCAAATATTCGGGGGAAGTTAAAAACTCGAACGACCACGGGATCATCTCCTCCTTGAAATAGTCGCCCAGCGACCAGTTGCCGAGCATCTCGAAGAACGTGCAGTGCGAAGAATCGCCCACCTCGTCGATATCGCCCGTGCGCACGCACTTCTGCACGTCGGTGAGCCTGTTGCCTGCGGGGTGCTTTTCGCCCAAAAGATAGGGCACCAGAGGATGCATGCCCGCCGTAGTGAACAGCACGGTGGGGTCGTTTTCGGGAATGAGCGAAGCCGAGGGGATTATTGCGTGCCCCTTGCTTTGGAAAAATTTGAGATAGGTCTCTCTCAACGTTTCGCTTGTGAACTTCATATATCTACCTTTTTTATGATTATTTTTTTATTATTTCGTAACTTTCTTTGCCGTCCTTGACGACGTAGCCGAGGGAATCGATTTGGGCGCGCAGCCCGTCGGCCGCAGCCCAGTCCCGCGCCTTTTTTGCCTGCCAGCGCTTTTCGGCCAGCTCCTTTACGTTTTGCGGGATATCCTCCGCGGGGGACTTTGCCGCAACTTCGGAAAGATACGCCGCCGCCTCCTTTTTGAAGATCCCAAGAAGGGAATAGGTCCTGCGCACCTGCGCGACGTCGGCCGCGCACGAGGGGTCGCCCGCCGCCAGCTTGCGGGAAATTTCCCTGAACAGCGGGTACAGCTCCGACAGGGCGAGGGCGGTGTTGAAATCCTCGGACATGTCCTCGTCGAACTTTTTGTCTATCGCGGGGTTTGCGCCCTCCTTGCCGAACTTCTCCTCCACCTCTTTTATAATTTTATAAAATTCCGTCAAGTGCTTTTCGGCTTCGGGGAAGAGGTCGTCGGTTATGTTTATGTCGTTGCGGTAGTTGTTCTGCAACAGGGCGAACTTTATCGCCTCGTTGGTGTATTTTTTGAGCAAATCCTCCAAAAGGAGAGAGTTGCCGAGGCTCTTGGACATCTTTTGCCCGTTGACTTTTATTAGCCCGTTGTGCGTCCAGTACTTTGCGAACTGCTTGCCCGTGAGGCTCTCCGTCTGGGCTATCTCGTTTTCGTGGTGGGGGAAAACCAAATCCCTGCCTCCGCCGTGGATATCTATCTGGTCGCCGAACGCCGCCATGTTCATCGCCGAGCACTCGATGTGCCAGCCCGGCCTGCCCTTGCCCCACGGCGAATCCCAGCAAATTTCGCCCTCCTTGGCCGCCTTCCACAGCGCGAAGTCGGCGGGGGAACGCTTGCTCTCGTCGTTTTCGACGCGCACGCCGTCGAGCATATCCTCAACCGAGCGGTTGGAGAGACACCCGTAGCGTTTGAAGCTCTCCACCGAAAAATACACGTCGCCGTTGTCCGCGGCGTAGGCATGTCCTTTTTCGATGAGCTTTTGGATAAAGGTTATTATGTTGCCGATATTTTCGGTGGCTTTGAGCCATACGGTGGGGTCGTCGATGTCCATCTCCGCCATAATCGAGTTGATCTTTTCGATCATCATCGCGGCGTACTTGTCGGCGGGAATACCTGTTTCACGGCTCTTGGCGATAATTTTGTCGTCCACGTCGGTGTAGTTGCGCGCATAGGTCACTACATAGCCCTGCTTTTGCAAAAACTTGCGCATTATGTCGTAGATGAGCGCCTGATATCCGTGCCCCACGTGGGCCTCGCCCGAGACCGTTATCCCGCAGGCGTACATCTTTACTTTGCCCGCCTCCAACGGCTCAAACGTCTCCTTGCGGCGGGTGAGGGAATTATATATTCTCATTTTTGTCCTCTTTTATTTCGGCGGGCCCGTTTAAAAGCCCGTTTAACTTTTCTTCAAGCGCGAACGTGCGCTCCCGCAGGGCGCAGAGTTCCCTGAGTACGGGGTCGCTCTTGTCCTGTTCGAGGTCGGACTCGGTGCGGACGCCGTCTATTTTTACTATCCTTGCGGGCACGCCCACTACGGTGGCGCGCGGGGGAACGTCCTTAAGCACAACCGCGCCCGCGCCTATCTTGGCAAAGTCGCCCACCGTTATGTTGCCGAGCACCTTGGCGCCCGCGGAAATCACGCAGTTTTTGCCAACCGTGGGGTGGCGCTTGCCGCTCTCCTTGCCCGTGCCGCCCAAAGTGCAGCCCTGATACAATACGGTGCCCTCGCCCACTTCCGCCGTTTCGCCTATCACTACTCCCGCGCCGTGGTCTATGAATACGCCCGAGGCGATTTTGGCGGCGGGGTGTATCTCTATCCCCGTGCGGAACCTCGCCCATTGGCTGACCATTCGCGCAAGGAGCTTCAAATGCATTTTATAGAGCCTCGAGGCAAAACGGTGCCACGAGAGCGCGTGAACGCCCGGATATGTAAGCCATATTTCGAATTTGGAACGGGCGGCGGGATCGTTGGCCTTTGCCGCCGCTATATCCTTGCGGAGTCTTTTGAAAAACATAATATGTTTGCGGTTACTATATTATATATAATATTTGGTTTAAATGCAATTTATTTAAGGGCCTTTTTGCAAGGCTGTAAGCAATTTTTGACAGGTTGTAAAAATTTCACATAACTTTTTATTTTTTGTACGAAAGCCCCTCCATTTTCTTGACTTTTATATGTTAAAAGTTTACAATAATTACGTAAATAAATTTTTGTGTTAGTTTTTAACAAGGGGAGATCGATTATGAAGCGGGAAAGAATAGAGGAAATAGCAGAAATACTCGACAAGCGCGGCAAGATGACGTTGGAGCAGCTGGAGGAAGTTTTCCCCAACGTTTCGCAGATGACGCTGAGGCGCGATTTGTTCCAGTTGGAAGAGGACGGCAGAATTATAAGGATCCGCGGCGGCGCAATGTCCGTCAAGGAAGTGCAGAAAGTTTCGGGCGAGGCATATACCAAAAAAACCACGATGAACACCGACGCAAAGATTGTGATAGCGCAGAAGGCGGCGGCGCTCATCGACGAGGGCACCTGCATATTTTTGGACGGCGGCACCACGGCCATGTACCTTTCGAAGGAGATGCCCGATTTGAAGTGCACCGTGTTTACCAACGGCATTGCCGTTGCAATGGAGCTTGCGCAGAAGAAAAATATAAATATCACCGTTGTGGGCGGGCAGCTTATGAAGGACAATCTTTCCACCTCCTCCCCCGCCTCCAAGGATTATTTTGATTTGACCAATTTTGAAATTGCAATAGTTTCTGCCACGGCGTTTACGCCCGAACAGGGATTTTCGTGCAACAGCCAGATTGAGAGCGACCTTTTGAAAAACGTGTTCAAAAAGGCAAGACAGGTGTATATGATGCTTGACAGCTCCAAGATAGGCAAAATCAATCCCTATACGTTTGCGCATATCGAGGACGTGGACGTGCTTATCACCGACGACCACTTCCCCAAAGAGTACAAAAAGATTTTTGAAGAAAACAACATCGTGGTTATGTAAAAAGGACAAAACATTGCGGACGGCTTTTGCCGTCCGCTTTTTTAGTGGGGTGAAAATTGACAATCCCCTCAGTCTCGCGTTGCTCGACAGCTCCCCTTACTAAAGGGAGCCAAGGGGGGTGACGTTCGCGCGGAATATCACGGAGTAAGTTGCGTTGGAATTATTTAGAATTGCGGGCGCGCCGAACGGCGCGCCCGCTTGCTGGTTGAAACGGTTTTGTAGCGTTCAGCGGAATGTATGGCTAACGAAAGTTGAGGCTGCAACGCACGGGCCGCCCAAGCAACGTGACGTTGCATCCGAGTATCTTTATTGCGATGGCCGTAGACGAACAATTGCACAATTCAAACTTGAAACAATCCCCTCAGTCACCTATCGGTGACAGCTCCCCTTACTAAAGGGAGCCAAGGGGGTTGGGGCGGGCGCTGAAATTACAAAGTTAGCGGCGGGTAGAAGCGAGTTATGCAAGGCTGCGCGAGGAAAACCCGAAGGAGTTTACTTAAACGTAAATGTCGTACCGAAGGCGTTAGCCTTACCGAGCAAAAACGTAAAGGCAACAAAGTTATGCGACGCATATCCGCGATTGCATTGCAACGGGTCAGAAACGAGCAAGACAAGGAGCGCGAGCATTGACAAGGGGAGCGTACACAGACGTACGTGACCCGCAGGCAAACGGAGCGCAACACAGTATTGCGAAGTTTATCACCCGTTGGCGGGAGCTTTTACTCTGTGCGGAGGGCAACGACGGGATCCTTCTTCGCCGCCGCCGACGCAGGTATAAGCCCCGATATCAACGTAAGCACGACGCTTACGCCTATCATGACGAGCGCCTGCCAGAACGGGAGCGCGGCTATGTTGGGCACTCCGAACAACGATCCGAGAATCAGGTTGAGCACGAGCGACAAAAGATAGGTGACGCCTATGCCGACCAGACCCGCCGCCAGCCCTATTATAAACGTTTCGGCGTTGAACAGCCGCTTGATGTCCTTTTTCCTTGCGCCGACCGCGCGGAGTATGCCTATTTCCTTTACGCGCTCGACGACGGACACGTAGGTTATTATGCCCACCATTACCGTCGACACGACGAGCGAGAGAGCGGTGAACGCTACGAGGGCTATGGTTATAATCTGTATCATAGTGTTGACCATGAAAATTATCAGCCCGACCGTGTCAGAATAGGTTATTTTTTGCGCTTCGCCGAGGTTTGAAACGGTTACCTCCTCGCCCGCCGCGTTTACGTAGGTGAGAACGCCCGTGCCGTCCTCCTTGCAGGCGTTGTTCCATGCGTCGAGATAGTCGGTTACCAGATCCTTGGTGTCGAAGTCGAGGGGATAGATGTTGAAGGAAGTGGGCAAATCGCTGCCCGCGAGCATGTTGAGCGTGACTTCCAGCGGGTTGCCGTCCGTGCCGGCGCCGCCCATCATCATTGACATCATGCTGCCGCTCTTCGTAAGATAGGATATGCCCTTTTGGCTTAAAAGGCTTGCGGTCATGCGCTTATATTCGCCGTTGTCGTAGTAGGTGAAGTCGTTGAGATACAGCACTACGTCGAGGGCTTCCTTGTTGTTGTCCTTAAGATATTGGACGACGTTGCTGTTCATGCCGTCCCGTATGGTGTGTTCGGTGAGCGCCTTAGTATAGTACAGCCCCGAAGAAAGACAGCCGTAGGAAATCCCCTTCTTTTTTTGCAGAATGGCGCGCACTTTTAAGGGCACCTTGCCCTCCTCGGGGAAGTTTTCCGCATTGGAATTATAGTCGAACTCCCAGTTCAAAGTGCTGCCGACGCCGTTAGGAATTTGCATGGGGACCGCTCTTTTGGTGAATATCGTGTTTGCGGGATACCACGCGAACTGCTGCGCGTCGTCGCCTATAAAGAAGCCGAAGTCCTTGCCGTTTTCCAGAATGTCGTGTATTATGCCCTCGTCGTAGCTCTCGTCCTGCGCGGCCTTGAACGCGAGATTCAAAAACTCCTCCTCGGTGAGATAGCCGAACTGCCCGAAGTTGAGATCGGAGAATTCGCTGTCGTCCACCACCATAATGAGGCTTTCCTTGTCGCAAAACATCGACTGCAGCTCGCTTTGGGTGAGCTTTTCGGTTTTGCCGAGGTCGGAGGCGAGAATGTCGTACTGGGAGAGAATATAGTTATAGTTGTTTGGAATTTCGCGGAAGGAGGTGACCGTGGATATCATCGGCGAATACTGCTTGTAGTCCTCCACCTCGCCCAAAATATTGGTGTACATGCTGCGTATGCCCGTTACGGAATATCTGCCGCTGGTGTCTATGGCGGGGTCTATGTCGCCGTCGGAAACCCTGAAATCGGTAAATATATAGTTGGACATGTCGAAGTCGTAGCCGAACTGTACCGCGTTGGAGTACTCGGCGGGCATCGCCGCAACGTAGTCGCGGTATTCCGCCGTGATGTCGTTAGTCGTCATCGCGCCGTCGAAGTTCATCAGCGTTTCGAGGAGGGAATCGACGTACACCTTATCCTTCAGCTTGGTTATATCCACCTTTTGGCCGGAGTTTTGGGCCGCGTCCATGAGCGAGGTGAAGTCTATCGCCTGCTCCGTGACGGTGAGCGGATAGCCCGAGAGCATGTCGTCCTCCATATAGGCTATGTAGTTTTGCACGCCTGCGGAGATTGCAAGCACCATCGAAACGCCGATAATTCCTATGCTGCCCGCAAAGGAGACCATAGCCGTGCGCTTGCCCTTGGACATCAGGTTGCGCAGGGACAGCATGAACGCCATGCCCATGGACATTGAAGTTTTTTTCTTTTTGCCCTTGGATTTTTTGGGGGGCTCTTGCTCCGCGCCGCCCTCTTCGGCCCCCGTTGCGGGCGTAACCTGCGCAGAATAGGGGTTGCTGTCGTCGGTCACTTCGCCGTCCAAAAGACGGATTATGCGGGTTGAATACTTTTCGGCAAGTTCGGGATTGTGGGTGACCACAATCACGAGCCTGTCTTTGGAAATCTCCTTTAAAAGCTCCATTATCTGCACGCTCGTCTTTGAGTCGAGCGCGCCCGTGGGCTCGTCTGCGAGCACTATTTCGGGGTCGTTTATGAGCGCGCGGGCTATGGCAACCCTCTGCGCCTGCCCGCCCGAAAGCTGGTTGGGGCGGTTTTTGAGCTTGTCGGCCAGACCCACTTTTTCAAGGGCGGCTATAGCTCTTTGGCGCCTCTCCTCCTTGTCTACGCCCGATATCGTCAGCGCAAGCTCCACGTTTTGCAGAATGGTTTGGTGGGGAATGAGGTGATAGCTTTGGAAAATGAAGCCTATAGAGTGGTTGCGGTAGGTATCCCAATCCCTGTCGCCGTATTTTTTTGTGGACACGCCCTGTATTAAAAGGTCGCCCGAAGTGTATTTGTCCAGCCCGCCTATTATGTTTAGGAGAGTGGTCTTTCCGCAGCCCGACGCGCCGAGTATGGACACGAATTCGTTTTTGCGGAACTGAATCGAAACGCCGCGCAGGGCGTGCACAACTCCCCCCGCAACGGGGTAGTCCTTTGTTATATTATAGAGTTCAAGCATCTATGCCTCCCGCCGCAAGCAGGTTGCGGCTTTTATTTTGCCGGTTTTTCCGGATAATTTTCTTCCTTGTAACTTGCAAGATTTTCGTTTAAATTGCGGTTGGATTTGAAGGGGAACACGAAGCTCGCCCTCTTTTTGTCCAGCTGCTCCACCTTATCCTTTACCGTCTCCTTCAATTTTTCAAAGTGCACCACAATGTCGTGCTCCTTTGCGAAGCTACGGATCTTTGCCGAGATGTTGAGCGAATGGCCGAGGTCCACCAAAAATACGCCGAGGAACAGCCCCACTATGAACGAAAATTCTATGTGCTCCACAAACCATATCACGGCGTCGATTACGTACAGGCGGACCACAAAATAGTAGAACGCGCCTATCAACAGCCAAAACAGAGAAAACAGCGGGCAGATTATGCCCTGTATGTTGCCCCAACGGTTGGAATAGTCCCACAGCTTTATCTTCATGCCCTTGATGAAGATCAGCCCCGCAAGATATTCGATAAGCGTCATAACGACGCCCATTATCAAAATTATGATTATAGCGTCCAGCCACGCGTAGCCCGTGTATATGGGCAAAAAGGAAATGGCGAACAATCCCACTATCCCGAAGCCGTACAGCGGCAGGTAGGGACCCGTCAAAAAGCCCGGGTTGATCCATTTTTTTGCGGTGAAGATGCGGCGGAACAGCACTTCGGTAACCCAGCCGAGCATGCTGCCCGTGATGAACAGAAAGGCCGCCACAAGAATGGCCGTAACTATCGGCATACGTTTTTCCTCCGTAAAAAATTATTTTTTATCTCTTGGCGGCGGCAAGGCGCGAAAGGGTGCGCTCTTTGCCCAAAATGCCCATTATCGTGCACAGGTCGGGGGAGTTCGGACTGCCCGTCACCGCTACGCGCAAAATTTCGGCTATGTCCGAAACGCTGCCCTTGTACGCCCCCGGATTTGCCTTGTATTCGGCCATTTCGGCGGCAAAACCCACCTGCGGCGCAAGCGATTTTACCTTTGCAAACCACGTTTGGTTGTCGTCGGCGGGGTCGTAGACGGCCGCAAACCCGTCCAGAACGGCGTTGACCGTTTTATCGTCGAAGCGGAAAGCATATTGCGGGTTGAACGTGTCGTCGAAGAAATAATCCATGAGGCGCACGCCCTGCGAGGCGCGCTCTATGTCCTTGCGGCGCTTTTTGCCGCCTATGCCCATAATGAGCGTGAGTATCTTTATAATATATTCCTCGTCGCGGAAATGAAGTTTGTCGGTTTCGGAGCCGAATTCGAGCGCCCACTCCTTCAAAAAGGCGCAGCACTCCTCCGCGGAGAGCATCGATATGCGGGTTTTGGAGATGTCCGAAAGTTTATCCAAATCGAACAGCGTGCCGCTGCGGCTCATCTTGTCGATTTTGAACTTGAATTCACGCCAGTCGGCCTGCGGGTTTTTGCGCTCCCACTCCTCGTAGTTGGAATTGAGAATGGTCAAAAGATATCTTACCACCGCCTCGGGATAGTAGCCCTGCGAACGGTAGTAGTCGAGGGAAAGCTCGGGGTCCTTGCGCTTTGAGAGCTTGCGGCGGGTTTCGCCCTCCGTTTTCATGAGCGAGGAAGTGTGCGCGTACACTGGGGTCTTAAAGCCGAGCGCCTTAAAAAGTTCGAGGTGAATGGGCAGGCTGGAGAGCCACTCCTCCCCGCGTATGACGAGCGTGGTGCGCATAAAGTGGTCGTCGATAGCGTGCGCAAAGTGATAGGTGGGTATGCCGTCGGACTTTATTATAACTATGTCCTGATCGTTTTCGGTGACGGTTATTTCACCCTTTATGGCGTCCTTGAAGGGGTGTTTTACGTTCACGTCCCCCTGCGATTTGAAGCGGATAACGAAGGGCTTGCCCGCCGCGAGGTTTGCATAGATCTGCTCCTCCGAAAGGTTGCGGCACTTGGCGTACTTGCCGTAGTAGCCCGTTATGAGTTTTTGGGCGTTTTGCTCCTCGCGGACCTTGTTCAGTTCCTCCTCGGTGCAAAAACAGGGATAAGCCAGCCCCTGTTCTATCAGCCGCTTTGCGTACGCGCGGTAGATTTGGGCGCGCTGCCGCTGGTAGTATGGCCCGTATATGTTGAGTTTTGACTCTATCTCCGCGCCCTCGTCGAAACGTATGCCGAAGTATTTAAGGGAGCGGATCACGCTTTCCACCGCGCCGTCGACCTTGCGCTTTAAGTCGGTGTCCTCTATCCTCAGATAGAAAACTCCGCCCGTGGTGTGCGCCATCCGCTCGTCGGCAAGCGCAGAAAAGAGGTTGCCCAAATGTATGAAGCCCGTGGGCGACGGGGCGAGCCGCGTCACCTGCGCGCCCTGCGGCAAGTCGCGCGGGGGATAGATCTGTTCGTATTTGTCGGGGTCGATAAGGTCGTCGTCGGGAATGAGCGCGGCCGCTAATTTTTTTAAGTCCATATTCTCTTCCTTTTATCTTTTTTTGGCAACGTACCAGCGGTAGATGAACCATACTACTATTAGTATTTCAAACACCGCGGCAACGATGTAGATTACGAATATCTGCCTGTACGCGGGCACGAAAGCCCACACGTACACCCGCACTATTATCACGCACGCCCACAGTATGAGCGAGGAGGACAGCGCGTGCGTGACCCTGTTGCCCCACAGGGAGGAAAACACAGTTAAAACTATGCCCGTGGGCAGGGGCGCAACTACAAAGACGAGATAGGCATACTCCGAAGTGGGCGGAATGAAATACAGCATGGCGTATATGCCCGTGGCTATAAACCACACCAGGATAACGCTGAGCGCAGCTATAAACACGCGCTTTGACGCTATGTGCTTTTTGGGCTTTGCTTCGGCCGCGACCGAAGTGCCCTTTACGAGCGCGTCCAAAGTTATGCCGTAAATCTCGCTGAGTTTTATCAGTACGCGCAGGTCGGGAATGGCTTCCCCCCTCTCCCATTTTGACACCGCCTTGTCGGAATAGTTGAGCATTTCGGCAAGTTGCAGCTGCGTCAGGTGGGCCTGCGTGCGCAGTTCAACCAAATTTTTTGCAATGGTGGTCTTTAATTCGTCCATACCGAATATTGTAGCACGCTCCCCGAAAAAATACAAGCAAAATATGCCATTCTACTGTGAGTAGAGTGTGAAAATTTGGCGGTAGAGTCGTTAAATTCAAAAGTATAGGCGCGGTTTGCGATTGTGGAGAAAAAAAGGGTGTACCTTGAAAAAATTATGGTTTATACTGTAAGTGAACATCGGGACAATGACTTGCCCTGAAAATATCAAAGGGGCTGAAAATTTGATGACGGTTGAAACCGGCGGGAATACAAATCCCGCAAAGGAGAAAAAAGTGATAAGTTTTGACGTATATTGCGACTCGGGCGCAAACATTCCCTATAACATCGTAAAGGAGCGCGACATACACGTTATTCCCTATTCCTTTACGGTCAACGGGGAGGAACAGACCTGCTACACCGAAGGCGAATTCAAGGATATCGCCAAAAAGTTTTACGACTATGTGAGGGCGGGCGCGGAGATTAAAACTTCGCTTATATCCACCCAAAGATTTATAGAGGCGGTTATTCCCTCCCTCGAAAAGGGCAGGGACGTGCTGATTACCACCATTTCCTCGGGCATAAGCGGCACCTACAACCAGGCAAAGGAGGCCGCCGCACAGCTGATGAAGGCCTATCCCGGCAGGAAAGTGTTTGCGGCCGACACCGCAAACGCGTCCATGGGCGAGGGCTTGCAGGTCTTGAAGGCGTGCGATTTGAGGGACTTGGGCGAGAGCGTTGAGGCCAGCGCGGAGTGGATCGAGCAAAACAGATACAACATAAACAGCTATCTCACCGTTGAGGACCTGAAATATCTTAAAAGGAGCGGCAGGATTTCGGCGGCGACGGCCATCGCGGGCACGCTGCTGAACATTAAGCCCGTTTTAAAGGCGGACGGCGGCGAGAACGCAAAAATAGTTTCGCACAGCAAGGCGCACGGCAGGAAAAAGGCGCTGTTGGCGCTTGCCGATAACTTTGCCGCGAACGTTGTGGAGCCCGAAAACCAGACGGTTGCCATCTGCCACGCCGACAGCGAGGAGGACGCCCTCGCGCTGGCGGACATGATCCGCCAAAAGGGCGCAAAGGACATAATTATCGAGTGGTACGACCTTTGCACGGGGTCGCACGTAGGCCCCGGCACGGTGGCGATGTTCTTTTACGGCAACGACCGCAAGACGGGCGTTAAGCCCAAAGAGGGCATTTTGGACAGATTTAAAAAACTTATCAAACACAAGGTTTAAAAAGATTTTAAAATTTTGCGGCGGGCCGAAAGGCCCGCCGCTTTATGTTGGATTTGAATATGTGTAGGAGTTGGCAACGTGACGTTGCAAGCGTTCCGCTTGACGGCGTGTCGCCGGAGCCGGGTTTCTTTATTGCGTTGGCGATAAACAGACGATTTGCGTACGTCAACCTTGAAAGACAATCCCCTCAGTCTCGCGTTGCTCGACAGCTCCCCTTACTAAAGGGAGCCAAGGGGGGCGTGCTGGAGCCACGGGGGCGTGTTATCCAACCTCGACCAACCCACGGGGGGATTATTTCGCTTACCGCTTCGCTCACGTTCTGCCGCTTCCCGCAAAGCGGGAACCCTCGGCAGGGCAGCGGCGGCGAAGCCGCCTCGCGCAAAATGACACGGCTTAACTTGCGGTGTACATATTTTATATTGCGGGAGCTGTTTTTACGAAGTTAGCAACGGGGCAGAAACGAGCAAGACAGCAAATTTTTAAAATATTTAACGGCGCAAGCAGGGTTCCCCTGCGCCTCCCTGTCATTCTGCGCGAGGGCGAGCACCACCCCCTCCTGTCATTCTGAGGCGCAGCGACTTTTTGGGGTTACCGTCCTATCCAACCTCGACCAACCCACGGGGGGATTATTTCGCTTACCGCTTCGCTCACGTTCTGCCGTTTCCCGCAAAGCGGGAACCCTCGGCAGGGCAGCGGCGGCGAAGCCGCCTCGCGCAAAATGACACGGCTTAACTTGCGGTGTACATATTTTATATTGCGGGAGCTGTTTTTACGAAGTTAGCAACGGGGCAGAAACGAGCAAGACAAGGCGCGCGAGCATTGACAAGGGGAGCGTACATAGACGTACGTGACCCGCAGACAAGCGGAGCGCAACACAGTATTGCGAAGTTTATCACCCGTTGGCGGGAGCAAAAAATCCCAAGCACGGTCTGCTTGGGATTTTTGTGAACCCTGTTGAAAACGGGGTTGTAGCGCTCAGCGGAATGTATGGCTAACGCTTATTGAGGTTGTAACGCTCGGGCCGCCCAAAAAGCAACGTGACGTTGCATCCATGTATTTATACTGCAATTACGAAGTTGCAACCGCACGAAAATTTTTGTGAACATTTCTAAAATAATTCACGGCGCAAGCAGAACCACGCGTTTGCATGGGTCGCCCAAAAAATTATCATATTGAATCCGTGAATTCAGTTTTGACCGGCGAAACCGATTGCGCCGGGACGTTCCCTCTTCAAATAGGCGAAAAATGCCTTGCAGCCGTCCTTGATGTCCTTGTATGCCTGCCTGAAATCGTGCGTGTACCACGGGTCGGCTATGTCGCGCGGGTTGTCCGTGAACGAACACAGCTTGAATATCTTGTCGCCGTAACGGCCGCCTGTCAAACGCAACACGTCCACCAGGTTTTCGCTGTCCATCACCAAAACGTAGTCGTTATTTTTTATGTCTTTCAGCGTGAGTTGGCGGGCGGTGTGCTCGCCGTATATTCCGTGTTGCTCGAGTATTTTTTTTGCGGGCGGGTATATCGGGTTGCCTATTTCATAGTCGGACGTACCCGAGGAATCTATGACGAAAAAGGGCGCGCGCCCCTCGTCGTTTACGATATCTTTGAATATCAGTTCGGCCATGGGTGAACGGCAGATATTGCCGAGGCATACAAAGTTTACGCTTATCAATTTCCTATTTTCCTGTTGAAAAGGGACGTGCCCGAGGGCTTATACGTCCTGAGATATTCTATAATTTCGGCCGCGTCGTTGAAATAGCTGTAGAGTTCGTAGCACGCCGAGGTGATAAACTTGCGCTCGGTGACCTCCCGCATAAACTTTTCGAGATTGTCGTAGTAGCCGTCCACGTTGTAGATGGCTATGGCCTTGTCGTGCCTGCCGAGCTGCTTTAAAGTTAGCACCTCGAAAAATTCTTCGAAAGTGCCTATGCCGCCCGGAACTACGATAAAGGCGTCGGCCTCGTCCTCCATCAGCTTTTTACGCGTGGACATAGTGTCGGTATAGCTCACCTCGTCGCACTGCGAATAGAGCTCCTCTATATTTTCGTCACGGAAAAAGGAGGGCACCACGCCGTGAATGTGGCCGCCGCCGCGCTTGAAACCGCGCGCCGCCGCGCCCATCAACCCCGTGCCGCCGCAGCCGAATATCAGCGAATGGCCGCCGCGGGCGAGTTCTTCGCCGAGAGCCTCTACCCTTTCTATGTATTTTTGTTCGATGTGTGCGCTTGCCGCGCCGAAGATGCAAATTTTCATGTTTTCCCCTTATTGTTGTATTTTTCCCGATGGTCTTTCATTATACAACACAATCCGCCGTTTGTCAATACCGAAAAATAAAGGTTGTTTATGCGTTTTTTGTATCGTCTGGCAGGGGCTGTTCGGGGGTTTCGGCGGTTTCGGCGGATTCGGCGGTTTCGGCGGTTTCGGCGGATTCGGCGGTTTCGGCGGTTTCGGGCTGTTTGCCCTTGTCGCCCACGTACGCGGGGATGAGATAGGGATAGAGCTTGCCGCCGAGTTTTTTGTCCAGAGTGAGACAGCCGCAAAATACCGCCGTGAGAATAAAGCACCATATGAGATCCATCATGGTGTCTATGCGCCCCGTGTCGAGATAGCCGCCCTGTATGGTGTATAGCAGGTTGCCGTCGGCATCGTAGAGCTGCGTGTAGGCTATGCCGTCTATGCGCAGGGTGTGCATGTGGTCGTAAGGCTCATGAAGCATAAAGGAATGGACGCTGTTTACTATCACGTCCTCCTGCATGTCGAAGTTGGGGAAAATGTTGTCCATGGTGAACTCATAAATTTCCCAAACGATGGCGGCTATCATGCAAAAGCCCGCGCTGAAAATCAGATAGGCAAAGAACTGCCCCCACGTTTTGGGCTCGCCCAAAAAGGCCTTTATGACGCAAAAGCCGAGAGAAGTGAACAGCAGCCCCCAGCACATATGCAGGATATCGTCCAGACAGGGTATGGTGGTGTAGAAGTTGAAACTTGCGCCCAAAAAACAGAAGACGCAGTACACGAGGATGAAAATTATATAGACGAGCGAGGCGCGGATTTTGAGAATGTACTCGGCAAGATAAAATACGGGGACTACCGCCAGATAGCTGAGGCCTATGAGGCAGTCGCGGAAGTGCTCGCCGCCGAGCACGGCAAAATAGATGATTGCGCCGGCGCAAAACAGGGCGTACAGCCCCAGGAGGACGTCCAAAAATACGTTTTTGCCCCGCTCCTTAAAATAATTTGCGAAAGTTTGTTTTTGCTTTTCCATCGTGCGTACCGTTCCGTTTGTATTTGCTGTGAATTGTCCGACAAATAGCGATCGCACCTATTGTACCACGTTTTTTTATTTTAATCAATACATATGCGGCCCGTTGCCGAAAATAAAACAAATAAACAAATTGAATGAGCGTTGGCGGCGCAATGACACGGCTTAATTGGTATTTGTATTATTTTAAAGTCGCTGTGCGACAGATTCTTCGTCGGGCTGCGCCCGACTCAGAATGACAGAAGGAGGAGGTTGCTCGCAGAGGTGCAAGCAAGACAAGAAAACGGCGGAATGTGGACGAGTAAGCCCTACGGGCTTCGGTACGACGGGACTCAAGGCCCTCCGTATATCCGCCAAGCAGCCCAGCCGCTGTTTGCGGCTGGGCTGCTTGGTGGACGAGTAAGCCCTGCGGGCTTCGATGCGACGGGACTCAAGGCCCTCCGTATATCCACCAAGCAGCCCAGCCGCTGTTTGCGGCTGGGCTGCTTGGTGGACGAGTCGGGACTTGCACCCGAGTCTTACGGGGATTAAAAAAGGGTTCTACATACTTAGTCTTTCTTTATGCTTGGCGCAGGTCCCCGAAAGACAGGGAACGTTGCGCGGCATGCCGTATTGATTTTGCAGTGCGCCCTCACGGCAGGGAAAGCGCAAAACTATCCGTTTGAATGACGCCCCGCGCCGTCAACGGAATCCGGCGCGGAACGGACCGCTTAAGTTAAGCGGCGCAAGCGCAGCCTACCGCGCGAGCAGCGGGGAAAGCTACAACTTTTTCAGATTTTTTATCTGCGTTTAAATTTAAGTTCCGTTTTTACAAAGCCGTGCCTTTGGTATGCTTTTCTTCCTCTCCTCCCGCAATCGAATCTGAAACTCGCCCGAAACGGGGATTGAATCCGTGCGACATATATTATATATGGCACCCGTCAAAAAAATCAAGCGGTTATTTGTTTTTTATTGACTTTTTTATGCAAATGTTATAAATTGGTTATGTATGATTTACACGGTTACTTTTAATCCGTCGCTGGATTATTACGTAAAAGTGAATAACATAAAGAGCGGCATAGTCAACCGCACCACCTCCGAAAGGCTTGCCGTGGGCGGCAAGGGGCTGAACGTTTCGTTAGCTTTAAAGGAGCTGGGCGACCGCACGTTGGCGCTGGGCTTTGTGGCGGGATTTACGGGCAAGTATATCCGCGACAAGGTGACCGAACTCGGGCTCGACTATGAATTTATAGAGGTCGGCGGGCAGAGCCGCATAAACGTTAAAGTGAGAAGCAACACCGAGACGGACATAAACGGGTCGGGCGCGGAAATCACCAAAAACGACGTCAACAAACTTGTGAGGAGGCTGAAAGCCCTGCTGAAAGAGGGCGACTGGCTGATTGTGTGCGGCAGCGTGCCCTCCACCCTCGGAGAGACGACCTATGCCGACATATTCAAAAAATTAAAAAATATAAGCGGAATAAACCTCGTAGTGGACGCCTGCGGGAAACTTTTGACCGAAACGCTGAAATACAGGCCCTTTTTGATAAAGCCGAACATATACGAGATGTGCGAGATTTTCGGGCTGGCGACGGTGCCCGACCTCGAGGGCATTTACGCCTGCGCGAGGGAGCTGCAAAAACTGGGCGCAAGGAACGTGATAGTTTCCATGGGCTCCTCGGGCGCGGCGATGGTAACAGAAACGAGCCAATCGATATACGTGCGGGCGGCGAGAGGGCAGCTTGTAAATTCGGTGGGCGCGGGCGACACGATGATAGCGGGATTTATACACGAATATCTGAATACAGGTAACTATTTTAAGGCGTTGAACTATGCCACGGCGGCGGGGAGCGCGTGCGCGTTCACCAAAAACCTTGCCACCAAAGAACAGATAGAATACGTGGAAAGTCTGATGCTATGATTGAAGTTTACCTCACGGACAACAACCCGCGCGCGAAGCTGGAACAGATTTTGGCCGAACGGCTTAAGGAATATAAAATTTTGACTACAGAGAGCGGCAAACCGTACATCGAGGGCAGCCCCCTCTGTTTTTCCTACTCGCACAGCGGCGACAGGGGGCTATTGGCGGTCAGCCCGTGCGGCATAGGCGCCGATTTGGAGCTTTACCGCGGAAAAATAAGGCATAGCGTCATTAAGCGGTTCCCCGAACGCGAACAGGCGGAAATTTTTGACGAACGCGGGTTTTTGCTGCACTGGACCGCGCGGGAGGCGTACGTTAAACTGTACGGTCTGGAAATTGCCAAAATGTGGAGACGTGTTGAGTTTTTCGGCGGAAAAATATTTTTAGACGGGCAAGTTATGCCCGTAAAAATAAGGCACTACGTCTTTTGGTGCGGCGTGGGCGCAGTGTGCACGGAGGAAAAGTTATGACTTGTTTTATAATTGCGATGGAAAAGGAGGCCGCTCCCCTTTTGGAAGCGGCGGAAATACAGAAGGACTATTCCGCAGGCAAAAAGCGGATAGTTTTGTGCAAGGTTTACGGCAGGGAAATCACCGTCGTTATCTGCGGGGTGGGCAAAGTGAACGCGGCGAGCGGCGCTCAGTACGCGATAGACTGCCTCGGCGCAACGAAGATAGTAAATTTGGGCGTTGCGGGCGGGCTGCACGGCGGCGTTGAAGTGGGCGGCATATACGCCGTATTTTCCGCAGTGCAGTACGATTTTGACCTTGTGGAGTTAAACGGCGGCAAGACGGGCACGCTTGACGGCTTTGACGACAATTATCTGCCCCTCACCCCCACGGACGGCTTTGAACTGAGAAAAGTGGGCACGGCGGACAGGTTTAACGACAACTATGACGACTTTTTGCTTTTGACCGAGTTGCTCGACGCGGATATACGGGATATGGAGCTCGGCGCGATTGCGCAGGTGTGCATACTCTCCAACGTTGAGTGCCGCGCGTTCAAGATAATTTCGGACATCGCGGGCAGCGGCTCCACAACCGAACAGTACGTAAAAAACCTTGCGGTCTGCTTTGCCGCCCTCAAAAAAAATCTCAAAAAAATAATCGAATCGGTGTGATATGAAACCTTTGGGCGGCGGCTGGGACGAACTTTTGTCCCCCCTGTTTTCTGATGATAGATACCTTAAAATACGCGAGTTTTTGAAGTACGAATACTCGCACTATGTCGTATATCCCGACATGTACGACCTGTACAACTGCTTCCGCTATACCCCGCTTGGAAATCTTAAGGCGGTTATTTTGGGGCAGGACCCCTATCACGAGCCGGGGCAGGCGCACGGGCTGTGCTTTTCGGTTAAACCCGGCGTGCCCCTGCCGCCCTCCCTGCAAAATATATATAGGGAAATAGAGAGCGATTTGGGGATAAAAGAGCCGCCCTGCGGGGATTTGACAAAGTGGGCGAAAGAGGGCGTATTGCTGCTGAACACCACTTTGACGGTGCGCGAACACGCCGCAAACTCGCACTCGAAGTGCGGCTGGGCGTGGTTTACGGACAGCGTTATAAAGCTGATTTCCGAAAAGACGGAGCACACCGTGTTTATTTTATGGGGCGGGAACGCAAGGAGCAAGGCCCCGCTCATTGACCAAAAAAGACACCTCGTGCTGCAGTGCGCGCACCCCTCCCCCCTTTCGGCATACAACGGGTTTTTCGGGTGCAAACACTTTTCAAAGACCAACGAATATCTTGTTTCCCGCGGGAAGCCGCCCGTTGACTGGGATCTGAATTGAAATTATGAAGTATATCGTTATTTTGGGCGACGGAATGGCCGACTGGAAAATTCCCGAACTCGGCGGCAAGACCTGTTTGGAGGCCGCGAAAACGCCCAACCTCGACAAGATCGCGCCCCTGTCCGAAGTGGGGCTGTGCAAGACCGTGCCCGACGGAATGAAACCCGGCTCGGACGTGGCAAACATGTCCGTGATGGGCTTTGACCCGAGGCGGTGCTACACGGGCCGCTCCCCCCTCGAGGCGATATCGATGGGGATAGAGCTCGGCCCCGCGGACGTCGCGCTGCGGTGCAACCTTGTGACGCTGTCCGACGACGAGCCGTACGAAAAGAAAGTTATGCTCGACTATTCGGCGGGAGAGATTAGCACAGCCGAGGCGCGGGAGCTTATAAATTATTTGAAACAGAAGTTAGACGGCGGGGCGTACGCCTTTTACCCCGGGATATCGTACAGGCACTGCCTTGTTGCAAGGGGCGGGCGCACGGGGCACGACCTGACGCCGCCGCACGACATCTCCGGCCGCGCGGTTACAAACTACCTGCCGAAGGGGCCTGACGCGGACGCGTACCTCGGTTTTATGAAAAAAAGCTATGCGCTGCTTAAAAATCATCCGATAAATTTAAAGCGCGTTGCATCGGGGAAAAATCCCGCAAACGGCATTTGGCTGTGGGGCGAGGGCACCAAGCCGCATATGGACAAGTTTGAAGATCTGCACTCGCTGAAGGGCGGGGTGATTTCGGCCGTGGACCTTGTAAAGGGCATAGGTCAGGCGGCGGGAATGGAGCGGATCGAGGTTGCGGGCGCGACGGGGGACTATAACACCGACTTTGAGGGCAAGGCAAACGCTGCCTGCGACGCGCTTGAACGGGGGCTGGACTACGTCTATATCCATATGGAGGCCCCCGACGAATGCGGGCACCACGGCGACTATCTGCATAAAGTGTACGCCATAGAACAGATTGACGAAAAGGTTGTGGGCACCGTTTTAAAGAGGCTGGGCGGCGCGCCGTTTGCAATGCTCGTTTGCCCCGACCACCCCACTCCCTGCGCCTGCAAGACGCATATTTCCGACCCCATCCCCTATCTTTTGTATTCGAACGTCAAAAATTTGGGGAACGGCGCAAAGCGGTACACCGAGGCCGAAGCGGCGGCGACGGGCGCGTATATCACGGACGGATACGCGCTTATGGACAGACTGACGACGCAATGTGAAAAATAATATCAGCGGCGGGCCGGATGGCCCGCCGCTTGTATGTTGGAACGGTTTGTAGCGCTCAGCGGAATGAATGGATAACGCTTTTTGAGGTTGTGACGCTTGATTAGTCCAAAATAAAGGTACTTCTCCCACCCGTCACTTCGTGACACCCTCCCCCGTTGACACGGAAGAGGGCACGTTTGGAGTGCCGTCTTATCCTGCCCCGAGCAGCCGCGCTCGTCCTACTAAAGGGAGCCACGGAAAACTGTAATTACGAAGTCTGCAAGCGGTTAGAAGCGAGCAAGACAAGGAGCGTGCGTAAGCGACGAAGGGAGCGTACATAGAAGTACGTGTCGTACCGAAGGCGCAGCCTTACCGAGGAGCGCGCAAACGCGACACAGTATTGCGACGCTTATAATCCGCTTGACGGGAGTATAGAGATGATTTTGTTGTGCACAGCCTCCAACCCCACCCTCGTCTCCGCCGACGTGACGATTATGTTGCCCGCGCCAACCTTTAAGACGGCGGCCGCGGCTATCAGATTTTTGTGAATCTGCGCGCGGGAGAGTTTGTCCGCCTTGGTGGCTATGACCGTGAACGGGATTATGCGGTAGTTTAAAAATTCGGACATCTGCACGTCGTCCGCCGTGGGGGCGTGGCGGATATCCACAAGGCTGAAAACGTGGGATATGTCCTCCTTGCGGGCGAAAAAATCGTCCAGAAGTTTGGCCCACTTCAATTTTTCGGCCTGCGACACGCGCGCGTAGCCGTAACCCGGGAGGTCGGCAAGGATAAAGTCGCCCATGTCGAAGTAATTAATTAGCCGCGTCCTGCCCGGCTCCTTGGAGACCTTGGCAAGTTTTTTTTGCCCCGCAAGCATGTTGATAAAGCTCGATTTGCCCACGTTGGACTTGCCGCACACCGCGATTATCGGCTTTACGGGCTGAATAAATTGCTGCTTGGAGGCCGCGCTCGTTATAAATTTTGCATTTATTTTGAGCATGTCAAATACCTATTATCGCGCTCTTGAACACCGCGTCCACTTCGGTTACGGGGATAAAGTTGAGCTTGTCGCGCACGGATTTGGGGATTTCCTCCAGATCCTTTTTGTTTTCGGCGGGGATTATAACGTCCTTTACGCCGACTCGGTAGGCCGCCAGCGCCTTTTCCTTTAAGCCGCCTATCGGCAAGACCTTGCCGCGCAGGGTTATTTCGCCCGTCATTGCAACCGAGCTCTTGACGGGTTTGCCCGTAAACGCCGAAAGTATGGCCGTGGCCATCGTTATGCCCGCGCTGGGACCGTCCTTGGGGGTTGCGCCCTCGGGCACGTGTATGTGGATATCGGTCGTTTCGAAGGCGCTTTGGTCGATGCCGTATTCCTCGCTGTTGGAGCGGATGTAGCTTATGGCAGCCCGCGCGCTCTCCTTCATGACGTCGCCCAGCTTGCCCGTCAAGAGCACTTCGCCCTTGCCGTGCATTGCCGAAACTTCTATCGTCAGAGTGGTGCCGCCCACGGCCGTCCATGCCAGCCCCGTCGCGGCGCCCACTTCGTCCTTTTGGATAAAGTTGTCCCTGTCGTAGCGGCGCGCGCCGAGCATGCTCTCCACCGTCTTGGCGGTGACGCGCAACTTTTTAACCTTGCCCGAGGCAAGTTTGACGGCGGCCTTGCGGCATACGGAGTCTATGTTGCGCTCCAAATCGCGCACGCCCGCCTCCATAGTGTAGCCGTTTATTATCTCGTCCACGGCGTCGTCCGTGATGACGAGCTTGCCCTCCTCTATGCCGTTTGCCTTTTCGCGCTTGGATATTAAATAGCGTTTGGCTATCTCCTTCTTCTCCTCCTGCGTGTAGCCGTTGATTTCTATTATCTCCATTCTGTCAAGAAGGGGACGGGGAATGGTGTCCAGCCCGTTGGCCGTGGTGATGAACAGCACCTTGCTCAAATCGTAGGGCACTTCGAGATATCTGTCGCGGAAAGTAGAATTCTGCGCGGGGTCCAAGACCTCCAAAAGTGCGCTTGCGGGGTCGCCGCGGAGATCGGAGGAGAGCTTGTCTATCTCGTCTAAAAGGAACACGGGATTGGAAGTGCCCGCGTTTTTTATGCCCGCGATTATCCTGCCCGGAATGGCGCCGATATAAGTTTTTCTGTGGCCGCGGATTTCGGACTCGTCGTGCACGCCGCCCAGAGACATTCTGACGAATTTTCTGCCGAGGCAACGCGCTATCGAGGTGGCAACCGAAGTTTTGCCCACGCCCGGGGGGCCGACAAAGCAGAGTATGGGCGCGTTAAGCCCGCCCGTGAGACTGTGCACGGCGAGATATTCGGTTATGCGCTCCTTGATTTTGTCCAGCCCGTAGTGGTCCTCGTTCAGAATTTTGACGGCCGCGTCCAAGTCCTTGTTGTCCTCCGTCATTTCCGCCCACGGCAGATCGAGAATCCAGTCGAGATACATTCTCAAAACGTTGTAGTCGGGCGAGGAGGTCTGCATTTTATCCATGCGGGAGAGCTCCTTGAGGGCCTTTTCCTTCACTTCGGGGGGGAGGCCCTTTTCGTTTATCCTGCGCTCCAACTCCTCCTTTTCGCTCTCGTCGTCGCCGAGTTCGGTGTGAATGGCGCGGAGCTGTTCGCGGAGGTAGTACTCCTTTTGGTTTTTATCTATGTTCTGGCGGACCGTGGCGTTTATTTTGCGTTCCAGCCGCATTATTTCAAGCTCGTCGTTCAAAATTTTGTCGAACAGCTTTAGCCTGTCGATGAGGCGGTCCTTTTCGAGAAGTTCCTGTTTTTGCCCGACGCTTATTTTAAGGTTGGTCGCGGCTATGTTTATATACTCGTCGGGGTCGGAGCAGCGGCCGAGCGCGCCCGCAACCTCCTTGGATATGCGCGATTCGCTCTGGCATATGTCGTTCATAATGTCCCTTGCGGTGCGGAAATACGCCTCGGCCAGACTCTCGTCGCCGGGGTTGGAGGAGGCAAGTTCCGCAACGTCGCACACTATGCTTTCGCCCTCTACGGAGCCGCGGACTATCACGGCGCGGTAGAGCCCGTCCGCCGTCAGCCTTATCGTGGCGCCCGGCAGGCGGGAAATCTGACGTATGCGGCAGACGGTGCCCACTTCATACAGGTCGGAGAGGGAAGTCACTTCCTCGCTTTCGGCGTCGCGCTGGGCAACGAGCATAATGAGAGAATCCCCGTCCGTGGCCCTCTTTACGGCGTTGAGGGATATCAGCCTGCCCACGTCAACGGTGGACGGCACGTCGGGGAACACTACCCTGCCCCTGAGAGGCAAAACAGGTATCCCGTTTATTGTCCTTTTAGCCATTTTATCTCCTTTGAATAAAGCGCAATTTCCCGTTTATAAGAAATTGCGCGCGATTGTTTTTTTGCCTGTTTTTGCGGATATGTGTTGAGTTTTTTGCGTCAGGCCGATTCCTTGTAGATGATTTTGGGCTCGGCCTTGTCGGTTACGCACTCTTTTGTTACAATCACTTCGGCAACGTTCTTTTCGGAGGGGATCTTGTACATTACCGAGGTCATAAAACTTTCGATAATAGTTCTAAGTCCCCTTGCGCCCGTCTTTAAACGGATGGCGGTGTTGGCTATCTCGCGCACGGCGGAGTCCTCCACCGTCAGCTTTACCCCGTCCATAGCTATAAGTTTTTGGTACTGCTTTATTATCGCGTTTTTGGGTTGGGTCAAAATGCTTACGAGGGCGTCCTCGTTGAGTGGATGCAGGCTGACGACGATGGGGACCCTGCCCACAAATTCGGGAATGAGCCCGAACTGCGTCAAATCCTGCGGCTTTACGTCGGAGAGCATCTCGTAGATGTTGTCCTCAGTCTGCTTTACGCTGCCGCCGAAGCCCAAAGTGGAATTGTCGCGCCGCTTTTGCACTATCTTGTCGAGCCCGACGAACGCCCCGCCGCAGATAAAGAGTATATTGGTGGTGTCTATCCTGAGGCACTCCTGCTGGGGGTGCTTTCTGCCGCCCTGCGGGGGCACGTTGGCCATGGTGCTTTCGATTATCTTCAACAGCGCCTGCTGCACGCCCTCGCCCGATACGTCGCGGGTGATGGATACGTTTTCGCCCTTGCGCGCTATCTTGTCTATTTCGTCTATATAGATTATGCCGCGCTCGGCACGGGAGATATCGTAGTCGGCGTTCTGGATAAGTTTTAAGAGTATGTTTTCAACGTCCTCGCCGACGTAGCCCGCCTCAGTAAGCGTGGTGGCGTCCGCAGCGGCAAAGGGCACGTTCAAAATTTTTGCAAGCGTTCTGGCAAGCAGGGTCTTTCCGCAGCCCGTGGGGCCCAAAAGCAATATGTTGCTCTTTTCGATCTCCACCTCGCCGTCGTCCTTGCCGAGATTGTTGATGCGCTTGTAGTGGTTGTAGACAGCCACCGACAATACGCGCTTGGCCTCGTTTTGCCCGACGATGTATTTATCGAGCTCGGCCTTGATTTCGGCGGGCGCCTTTAAAGGCACGGGCGAAGTGTCCTCTACGTCCAAATCCTTTACCATATCGCGGCAGATCTCTATACATTCGTCGCATATGCATACGCCGTTTCTGCCCTTTATTAATCTTTTGACCAAATCTTCGGTTTTTCCGCAGAATGAACAAAATTGCTGATCTTTCATATAAAATATTCCTTATGTTCACAAAAATCTCGCGCCATTGCGGGCGCCGCGCCGCCGAGGTTTTTGTTTTGTTGTTGTTTACAATTAATGTTGCTCCCACCCGCCCTTTCAGGGCACCCTCCCCCGTTACACGGAAGAGGGCAAGGTTGGGGTATTGCTTCCCCACTATTTTAACAATATTGGGGGGGTGGGCGGGACAAAATAAAAAAGGAAAATTATTTGTTATATGTCCGTTTCACCCGACCTCGACCAATCCACGAGGGGATTATCTCGCTTACCGCTACGCTCACGCTCGAAATGACACGAAGCAAGCTACGCTGCTATTATTTGACAATCCCCTCAGTCACCTATCGGTGACAGCTCCCCTTACTAAAGGGAGCCAAGGGAGTGTGCGCGCTACAATTACGAAGTTATGCGGTGGGTAGAAGCGAGTTATGCAAGGCGCGCGAGGAAAACTTGAAGGAGCGTACTTTGACGTACGTGACTGAAAGTTGCCGCAGCGCAACACAGCAGAACGACGCTTATACACGCCGCCGCGGGAGCCTACCTCTTATAGAATACGCGGTCGATAAGCCCATACTCCAGCGCCTCCTGCGCGGACAGATAGTTGTCGCGGTCGGTGTCGCGCTCGATCACTTCCAACGGCTTGCCGCTGTTTTGCGAGAGGATTGCGTTGAGCTTTTGCCTTGTTTTAAGTATGTGGTCTGCGGCGATTTTTATGTCGCTGGCCTGACCCTGCGCGCCGCCGAGAGGCTGGTGAATCATGATTTCGCTGTTGGGCAGGGCGAAACGCTTGCCCTTTTGCCCGCTGGACAGAAGGAACGCGCCCATGCTCGCCGCCATGCCTATGCAGATGGTGGACACGTCGCACTTGATGTAGTTCATGGTGTCGTAGATGGCAAGGCCCGCCGAAACGGAGCCGCCCGGGCTGTTGATGTAGAGGGAAATGTCCTTGGAGGGATCCTTTGCCTCGAGGTAGATAAGCTGGGCAACTACCGTGTTTGCCACGGCGTCGTCTATCTCACCCGTCAAAAAGATTATTCTGTCCTCCAAAAGACGGGAATAGATGTCGTAGGAACGCTCCCCGCGGGAGGTCTGTTCAACTATATAGGGCACCAAAGCGCCTTTGATATCCTGCATATACTCCTCCTTTTACTCGCCGTCCGCAGGTTTGTCCCCGCCGATATACATCTCGTTGTTTTCCTGCAGATAGTTAAAGAGTTTGGTGATTATTATGTCGTTTGAAATATATTCAAGCTGTCTGGGGTCCATGGTCTTTTTGTATTCTTCGGCCGTTTTATCCACGGACTTGGCCTGTTCTTCGATTTTTGCGTCCACTTCGGCGGGGTCGGCGGTAAAGTTTTGCTCCCTTACTATCTTGTCCACGATGAGCTGGCAGAGCACGCGCCTGTGCGCCTCGGTCTTGTACTGCTCGCGGAACTCCTCCATTTTAACGCCCGTATATTTGAGGTAGTCCTCCATCTTGAGGCCCTGATACATGAGGCGGTAGGAAAAGTCCTGCACTATCCTGTCTATCTCGCTCTCTATCATTGCGTCGGGGATTTCTGCCGTGGTGTACTTGGAGATTGCCGCCAAAATGCTGCCCTCCGTCTCGTCCCTGCCGCGGCTTTCGGCAGACTTTTGGAGCCTGTCGCGGAGCTTTGCCTTGTAGGCCTCCACCGTCTCCGCGCCCGCGTGCGCCTTTACGTATTCGTCGGTGAGTTCGGGATATTGTCTTTCGGTGATCTTGTTGAGCTTAACCGCAAACACCGCGGCCTTGCCGCGCAGGTTGTCGGCCTGATAATCTTCGGGGAAGGTGACGTTTATGTCCCTGCTCTCGCCCTTGTTCATGCCGACGATCGCGTCCTCGAAACCGGGGATAAAGCTGCCGCTGCCCAGCTCGAGGTCATAGTCCTCCGCGCTGCCGCCCGCAAATTTTTCGCCGTCGACCGAGCCCGAAAAATCGATGTTAACTATATCGCCCAACTTGCAGGCCCTGTCTTCGACCTCAACGGGCTTAGCTTCGGAGGCGACAAGTTTTTTGGCCTCCTTGTCCACGTCCTCATCGGTAACATTATACTCAAACTTGCGGATTTTTAAACCGGTGTATTTTTCGATTTTTATGTCGGGCTTGACGGGAACGACGGCCGTAAGCACTACGCCCTTGCCCTCCTCCATGGACTCTACGCCGAGTTCGGGTTCGCCCACGGCGGTGAAGTTGTCCTTTTCCTTTTCGAGAATGGTATAGTAATGCTCGCTGTAGAGGGCGTTTAACGCCTCCTCGAAGAATACGCCCTTGCCGTAGTAATTTTCGAGAACGGGTTTGGGCGCCTTGCCCTTTCTGAATCCGGGCACGGTGTATTTGCCGCGGGTTTTAAGGTAGGCCTTGCCGATGGCGTTCTGCCACTCCTCCTCGCTGAAAGTGATTGTGAGCTTAACCGTGCTCTTTTCTCCGGTAGCTTGCGTGTAATTCATAAATAACTCCTCAAATATTATATAATTTTGTACAAAGGCTATTTTATCATATTACTTTGGTTTTGCAAAGCGATTTTTCGGGGGTAATTTATTTACTTTTTATTTTTTTTGGGATATAATGGCTTTTGCAACACGAACAAACGCAGGGAGCAAAACCATGCCTCAGGACGCCTTTACGATAGGTTACGTCGCCGCGGAACTCGATAAAAAGCTGGCCGGCGGGAAAATTTCAAAGATAGTCCAATACGACCGCGACAGCCTCACGTTTATTATATACACCCGAGGCGGCACGGTTAAACTGGATATTTGCCTTTCGGCGCGCGCGTGCAGAATGAGCCTTACGGAGGACGACAGGCCCGTGCCGCAGACCGCGCCCGCCTTTTGCATGCTGCTGAGAAAGCACCTTGCGAACGCGGGGATAGAAAAGATAAGCGCGGACGGGTTCGAGCGGGTGGTTGCGGTTGACCTTGACTGCACTTCGGAATTCGAAAACTTAAAGATGAGGCTGTACGTGGAGCTGATGGGCAAGTATTCCAACGCCGTGCTCGTTCAAAAGGGAATAATTTTGGGCGCGCTGAAAACGGCGGCGATAGGCGAAAACACGAAGCGGGTGCTGTTCCCCGGGGCGAAGTACCTTTTGCCCGAGCCGCAGGACAAAATCCCGCCCGACGATTTGCCCGCGCTCGAAGAGGCTTTTAAATACGCCGCGGGAGATATGGCGGCCTTTATAGCAAACACGGTAAAGGGCGTGGCCTATTCCACCGCCCTCGACATGGTTGAAACTTACGGCGAAAAAATTTCGGCAAAAAACGTTAACCGCTATATATGCGGGGGGCAATCGAACCCTTGCGTGACTTTTTTGAACGGCGAACCCAACGATTTCAAGGTGAAATGCGCCTTCGGGGAGCGGCGGGAATATCCCACCGTTCTGGAGGCGCAGACCGCCTACTACGACTACCTCTACAAAAAACAGACCTTTACGGCGGCGCAGAAGAGGCTGCAGTCGGCGCTCGCCTCCGCAGTAAAAAAGACCGAAAAGAGGCTGCAGATAATACACTCCAAACTTTCGGAATGTCTCGGCGCGGAGGAAATACGGCTGAAAGGGGAGCTTATAACCGCATATATATACGCGATACCGCGGGGCGCGGACAGTTTTGAGGCGGTGAATTACTACGACGAAAAGGGCGGAAAAATAAAAATTGAGCTGGACAAGACGCTGACCCCCGCGCAGAACGCCCAAAGATACTTCAAAAAGTACGCTAAACTTAAGAGAACGCAGGAGAGCGTGACCGCGCAAAAGGCCGACGCCGACGAAAAATTGGACTATTTGAAGAGCATTGAGGCCCACATATGCGCCGCCGAACAACTTTCAGACCTCGAGGAGACGGCGGAAGAACTCAAGGGTCTGGGACTCCTGAAAGAGGAAAACAGGGGCAAAAAACAGAAGCCGAAAATCACTCCCTTCCGCGAATTCGAGATAGAGGGCTACAGGGTGCTCGCGGGGAGAAACAACATACAAAACGACAGGCTGCTTAAAGCTGCGGGGGCAAACGACATATGGCTGCACACGCAGGGCTACCACTCGGCGCACGTCGTGATTGTGTGCGGCGGGACGGAGCCGCCCGACAGCGTGATTGCGGCGGCGGCGGAAATATGCGCCTACTATTCGGGCGGACGGGGCGGCACAAAGGTCCCCGTGGACTACACGCGGCGCAAGTTCGTCAAAAAACCGCCCGCCTCCAACGCGGGATTCGTGATTTACAGCGAATATAAGACGGCCCTCGCGAAGCCCGACGGGCACCAAAGGGAAAACAGGGAAAATTTATGAACGGCGACGAAAACAACAACCGCACTTATTTTTATATCGCGCTGGGCGCGCTTATCGGCGCGGCGGCGGCGTTCGGGTGCTCTTTTATTCCCGCGATAGGCGTGTACATGCTGATAACATCCGTTCTTCTGGAGCTGGGCGCGCTCGCCTTTTTGTCCGCGCAAAAAAAGAAAAACGACTTCAAAGGCTTAAAGTATCTCACGGTTGCGGCATATATTTTGCTTGCCCTTTCGGCCGCGCTGTTCTGCGGCGGGCTGATATACGTGGCCGTGACCCGATAAAAGTATAATTTGCCGCTTTTTTGCCATTATAAGTTATATGGACGGAATAAGCAGCGCTGTTTTGGAAAAGCTATGTGCGCTCGGAGACCCCGGGCGCTATTTTGTTTTGTCGGAGGAGGACTTTTTCGAGGCTTTCCCCGAGGGCTGCGCCCGCGACGGGGCGGCCCTCAAACGGGCGGTGGACGGCCTTGCCGCGGAGGGATATATAGACGTTAAATATTCCTGCGGGAATATGTATTGCGCGGCCCTCATAAAGCCCTATGAGGAGTGCGCGGAGGCTGAAAACGAAGCCGCCGAACCCCTGCCCGAAAGGGGAAAAACCGAACATATATCCGCATTTTGGGGGGCGTTGGCGGGCGGAGCGCTGGGCAGCGCGGTCGTTTCGGCCGTGTGGCTTTTGATAAACTTATGCTGAGCAGAAACGAAACGGAAGTTATGTCCGCCGTATATTGCCTGTGCGACGGCACCGCGGAATGTTTGGCCTCCCCCCTCGACATACTCGCCGTGATGCCCCAAAAACGCAGGCTGAACACCGACGAGCTGGACGTTATATTGAACGGGCTGCGCATGGACGGATATTTCGACCTGATATATTCCGAGAGAAAGGGCGAAAGAATGTACGTTATCCACATGAAGGAAAACGGCTTCGCGTGGAAACGCGCCGCAAAACAGAAACAGCGCGACATCTCCTTTAAAATCTTTTTGGCGTTTTTGGGCGCGCTGGCAACTTTCGTGTTCGGACTGATTTTAAAAGCGATAACGGGCTGAGCGGGATTTTTTATTAACATATCTTATTTACGATAAATAAACTTGATTTTTTTGTTTTCATTTGCTACAATAATCGTAGCGTTACTTAATCCGACAACGGAGAATGAGATGAAACACAAAAAACTTTTTATTGCCGCGATAGCGGTGTTCACCGTGATTGTTTTTTTGGCGACCTTTATCGTCATATGGTTCTGGGGGGACGATTATCCCGATTTTAAGGACTTTAAGGCGGTGGCGCATATCCCCGGGCTGAACGAGGGCGCGGTGCCGCAGGGACTTGCGAACTACGAGGGCGAATACGAGGGCGAAAACGGAAAAACCACGCAGGATTACTTTTTTATAAGTTCGTACATGAAAAGCGGGCCCTCGAGGCTGTACGTCGTGGGAAGAACGACGGGCTACGTGGGCTACGTGACCTTTAAAAACACTGACGGCAGCGACTATACCGAGCATGCGGGCGGCGTCGCCACCAACTGCAAGAGAAACGACGGCGGCGGCACGCTGTGGGTAGTTTCCGAAGGCACGGTGTACTGCGCAAAGACGGCAAGCGGCTCGGAATACAAAAACATAGCCGATGAAATAATTGCCCGCGCGGCGATGGGCGACGGCGAAAACGTCGTGCAGTTTACCGCCTCCTTCAAGGCAAACAACAGGGCGTCGTTCTGCTACTTTTTCGACGACGGCACCTCGAGCACCTATAACGACAAGCTGTACGTGGGCGAGTTTTACCGCCCCGGCGACAAAAATTATCAAACGGACGAAGCGCACCACATCACCACGGGCAACGGCTACGGGCAGTGCGCGATGGTGACCGAATATACCTCCAGCACGGGCTCGACGAACAAATACGGGCTTACGCTGATAAGCGCGGACAGCGTGGACGACGAAAACTACGTGCCCAAAGTGCAAAACATATACTCTGTACCCAACCTCGTGCAGGGCTTTGCGAGAATCGCCGGCTCCACCTCGAGCGAGGGCAAGCTGGTGCTCTCCTCGAGCTACGCGCTGGCAAACAGCAAACTCTACTACTACAACTGGGAGGACATAACCGCCTCCGCCAACAGAAAGACCTATGCGAGCCTTACGGGCTACAACTTCGAGTACGAGGGCGTTACCACAAAGCACGGCAATCCCTACACCGACAGCTCGGTGAACGTCTACTTTATCGACGGCAGCAAGCTGAAAAGGGAATACTCCATACCCTCCATGGCCGAGGGGCTGTGCGTTAAAAACAACAACGTGTTCGTGCTATTTGAATCGGGCTGCTATAAATACAGCACGTTCGTGCGGCAAAAACTGACCGACATATACGGCTTTACCCCGAGAGTGTGACGGCAAGCAAAAAGGCTTTGCGGAATTCCGCAAAGCCTTTTTTATTTGGATTTTTATTTACAGAACGCAAGGCAGGCCTTATACAGCGCGTACACGTCGGCCTTGGATATCAGTTCGTAGGGAGCGTGCATCGATAATACGGGAACGCCCACGTCCACCGTGTCTATGCCGAGATTTGCAATAAACTTTGCAACCGTGCCGCCGCCGCCCGCGTCAATCGCGCCGAGTTCGCCCGTCTGCCAATATACTCCGTCCGCGTCGAGAATGTCGCGGATCCAGCCCATAAATTCGGCGTTGGCGTCGTTGGAGCCCGACTTGCCGCGCGCGCCCGTATATTTGGATATCGCCGCGCCGCAGTGGATATAGGTTGAATTGCGCTTTTCGTACACCGAGGCAAATTCGGGGTCGAAACCTGCGGTTACGTCGGCCGAGATGCACTTGGAATTGTAGCGCACGGCTATGGGGTTGGCGCCGAGCGAGCGGGCGATTGTGTCGATGACGTCGCCGATAATTTGGCACTGCGCGCCCGTGGTGCCGTCGGAGCCCACCTCCTCTTTGTCGGCAAATACCGAGATTATCGTGTGGGGGCTGGACTGGCTGTCGAATATGGCCGTCATTTCGGGATAGGCGCAAACTTTGTCGTCGTGGCCGTAGGACATGATGAGCGACGAGTCAAAGCCCACGTCGCGCGCCTTCCCCGCGGGAACGAGGCAGAGTTCGGAACACTGGAAGTCCACTTCGGTGAGCCCGTACTTCTTGTTGAGGAGCTTCAAAATCGCCGACTTTACGGCCTCCTTTTCCTCCTCGTCGCCCACCGCGGGCAGCCCGCCTATCACGGCGTTGAGGCTTTCGCCCGATATTCCGTTTGCCATTGTCTTTGAGGCCTGTTCCCCGCCGAGATGGGGCAGAACGTCCGTTATATAGAATACTGGGTCGCTTTCATCCTCGCCCACGTTGACTTCCACGCTCTTGCCGCCCGGGAGCATAACCACGCCGTGCAGCGCGAGGGGAATGGTGGTCCACTGATACTTTTTGATGCCGCCGTAGTAGTGCGTTTTGAAATAGCACAGCCCCGAATCCTCGTACACGGGGTTGGGTTTTAAGTCCAGACGGGGGGAATCCACGTGCGCAACCATTATCCTTATGCCGTTCTCCTCCACGTTTTCCGTGCCCACGTTGATGAGGAACACGTTTTTGTGCCTGTTGATAAAATAGCGCCTGTCGCCCGCCTGCAATTTTTCGCCGAACGAGAAGGGCTTGTAACCCTTTTCTATGGCGAGTTTTTCGGCAACGCGGGCCGCGTCGCGCTCTGTTTTGGCGCAATTTAAAAATTGCTTGTAACCCTCGGCATAGGCATAGATAGCTTCAAGCTCCTTGCCGTCCGCCTCCTTGTAAACGTTTTTGCGTGTGTATTTTAAGTCCATGATAAAATCTCCTTTCACCGCAAATTATAACCGAACTCAAAAAATAAATCAAGGGAAAACGGGCTCAATTTTTATCGGCCGCACAATATTTTAAAACTGAAAAAATTTTTAATAATTTGGTATTTATTTTCAAAATAACTATTTACTATTTCTTTTAAAAGTAGTATAATTATGACACTATGAGCAAAAGCCGCTTCACGGCAAAAAAGATAGCCGTACTTGCGATTTTGACGGGGCTGAGCCTTGTTACTTTCATAATAGAGGGCCTGTTCCCCGGAATGATAATACCCGGCGCAAAACCGGGGCTTGCAAATATTTTTTCCTTTGCGGCGCTGATTATGTATTCCCCCGCCGAGGCGTTTTTGGTGGTGGCCGTGCGCACTCTTTTGGGCGCGGTTTTTGCGGGGAATTTGTCCGCGCTGCTCTACTCCTTTACGGGCGGAATGGTATCAATGGCGGTAAGCTCCGTTTTGCTGTATCTTGCGCCCAAGGTGTCCGTTTTGGCGGTATCGGTGGCGGCGGCGGTTGCCCACAACGTAACGCAGAACGTCGTGTTCGTGTTTTTGTCGGGCAGCGTTCTGATGTTCGGATATATGCCCTACCTTGCGCTTCTCGGGGTGCTTTCGGGGGCGGTCGTGGGCGGAGCGACGCTGCTTTTGTTCAAGGGCGTGCCGCTAAGCGCGTTTGAAAAGGTGATATACGCGCGCACGGACTGAGGCAAACGCGGGATATTCCCGTTTATATAAGCAAAAATTTTTTGGAGGTTAAAGTGAAAGCAGTAAGAGGAAAATACTTCTTCGGCGGCGTGCACCCGCACGACAAAAAGGCGCTTTCAAGCGCATGCCCGCTTGAATATATGCCCGATCCCGAAGTTGCGGTTATTTCCACGGCGCAATCGCTTGGCAGACCTGCGCAGCCCGTTGTTGAGGTTGGGCAGGAAGTTAAGCGGGGCGGGCTGATTGCGCGAGCCGACGGGCCGATATCGTCCGACGTGTTTTCGAGCATCTGCGGCACCGTTGAGGAAATCCGCGAGCTGACGGGCGCGGGCGGCGCGGCCGAGAAGTTTATTTTCATTAAAAACAACGGCAAAACGGACACGGAATATCTGCCCCCTCTATCTTCGCCGACGGCGGAGGAGATAAAGGCGAGGATAAAGGACGCAGGCATCGTGGGCCTTGGCGGCGCGGGCTTCCCCACGGCGGTTAAAGTTTCGCCGAGAACGCCCGTGGACACCCTCGTTTTAAACGGGGCGGAGTGCGAACCCTACCTGACCTGCGACCACAGGCTGATGTTGGAAAAGACGGACGAGATTGTCCGCGGCGCAAGATACATTGCGGCGGCTTTGGGCGTGAAAAACATAATCATAGGCATCGAGGCGAACAAGCCCGACTGCATAGCCAAGTTTGAGCCGTACGAGGACATAAAGGTCGTAATCCTCAAAAAGAAATACCCGATGGGGGGCGAAAAACAGCTTGTTTACGTTACCACGGGCAGAAAGATAGGGCTGCCGCCCAAACTCCCCGCGGACAGCGGCGTCGTGGTTGAAAACGTGGCTACGGCATACGCCGTGTGCGAGGCCGTGGAGCTGGGCAAACCGCTGTATGAAAGGGTTTTGACCGTTTCGGGCGGGGCAATAAAGACCCCCAAAAACATATGGGTGAAGGTCGGCACCAAGCTCGAGGACATAGTCAACTACTGCGGGGGCGAGAGTCTGCCGCCCAAAAAGGTCATACAGGGCGGGCCGATGACGGGAATGGCGCTTGCAAACTACGACGTATATACGCACAAGACCACTTCGGGACTGCTTTTGATGACCCCCGAGGAGGCTGCGGCGGAGGAGCCCACTCCCTGCCTCAACTGCGGCAAGTGCGCGGACGTGTGCCCGATGCACCTGATGCCGATGAACACGGCCTTTTATGCAAACGCTGGCGACTTTGAGGCGGCGGCGAAGTACGGCGGCACGATGAGCTGCATAGAGTGCGGCGCGTGCGAATACACCTGCCCCGCAAAACGGCCCCTTATACAGGCCATCCGCAAGACTAAGGCGGAGATGAGAAAAATTATGGCGGGAGGACAAAAGAAATGAACAACACGGTAGTTATTTCCACCCCTCCCCACGTCAAATCGAGACGGACGACCCGCGGGATTATGGGCGACGTGTGCATTGCGCTTTTGCCCTCCGCGATTGCGGGCATAGTGTTCTTCGGATATATGGCGTTTATTATCGAGCTCGTGGCCGTGCTCTCCTGCGTGGCGACGGAATTCGTATATTACTTTATCGCCAAGGGCGGGTTTGCGAAAAAGTGCAAAAACGCAAAGAACGTGTGCAAGGCGTGGTGGAGACAGTTTGACCTCACCTCGGTAGTGACGGGGCTTATACTCGCGCTGATACTGCCCGTAACGGTCAAGTGGTACGAAGTTATAATAGGCAGCATATTCGCCATTGCTTTGGTTAAGATGTTCTTCGGCGGCACGGGCAAAAACCTTGTGAACCCCGCAACCGCCGCGAGAGTGTTTATGTTTATAAGTTTCTCCCTCACCACATACGTTGCGGCGAACTACGGGCCCCTTTCGGGCGGGGAAACGCTGACGGGCGCAACCAACCTTGCCGACTACCTTTTGGGCGCAGACCACGGGCACGCTTCGGCTTTGAGCGCCCTCGACCTGTTCCTCGGCACGGGCGTAAACGGCAGCATAGGCGAGACGTGCAAGCTGGCCATACTTGTCGGATATGTATATCTGTGCATAAGACAAGTTATCAAATGGTGGCAGCCCGCGCTGTTTATCGGCGTGTTCGGGCTGTGCGCGGTGCTTTTGTCGGGCTTCTACTTTGCGCCCTACCGCTTCGACATAACGCTGTTTTTGCCCCACATACTTTCAGGCGGCGTGCTGTTCGGCGCGGTGTTTATGTTCACCGACTACGTGACCTCCCCCAAGGGCGTTTACGGACAGCTCGTCTACTACATAGCCGGAGCAGTGCTTTTGGCGCTTTTGAGGTACTTCACAAAGATAGAGGTGGCGTCCTTCGGAATACTGCTGATGAACCTCTTCGTGCCGCTTATCGACAAGTACTGCATAAGAAAGCCCTTCGGATATGTCAAGGAAAAAAAGCAAAAGGAGGGCAAATAAATGACTGTTAAACAGTTTTTTAAGAGCACTGCTTTCAAGTGCGTCGCGACCCTGATGGGAATATTGCTGGTGTGCGGCGTGTTCCTCACCGTGATGTACGGATTTTTGCAGGTGAGCGACGAGGAAAGATTTGACAGGGCAATACAAAAAATCTACGGCAAATCGGTTGAAACCACGCAGATAGATATCTCCGAAAAAGAGACCTCCTTTGAATACTCCGACATATTGGAGCTGTACAAGGTCGAGGACGACGGCAACTATTTGGTGCTCGCCTCCGGCAAAGAGGGCTTCGGCGGCGTCGTGGAGTGCTGGGTCGTTGTTAAAATGGAAAACGGCGCGGTTGCGGGCGTAAACAAAATTTCAGTAAACAAGGCCAACGGAGAATCCTATATAAGCAAGGTGTCGCAGGGGGCTTTGGACTCGCTGGCGCAAAAGGCCGACCCCGACGAAGAACTTATGGGCGGATATAAGCACGGGACGAAGGAACCGGGCGGCGACTACGTGCAGACGGGCGCCTCCTACTCTATGCGCGCCATATCCAACGCCGTGAACGGGGCTATGGAATTTGTGAAGAGCTATGTTGCGGGAGGTAATGATTAATGAATAAGTATAAGAGAATTACCTTGGACGGGTTGATCTTCCAGAACCCCACGCTGATGCTCGTCTTGGGCACCTGCCCCACGCTGGGACTTATCTCCTCGGCCGCGAGCGCGGCGGGAATGGGACTTACGGTTGTGGTTATTCTGACCCTCTCCAACATAATTATTTCGGCGTTGAAAAAGCTGATCCCCAACGAAGTGCGCATCCCCTGCTACATTGTAGTCATAGCTACGCTCGTCACCTTTGCGAGGATGCTTTTGGAAAAGTTCGTGCCCGACCTGTACGACAGTTTGGGCGGCTTCCTTGCGCTGATAGTCGTTAACTGCATCATATTGGGCAGGGCGGAGGCCTTTGCAAACAAGCACACCGTATTGGAATCGGCGGTGGACGGCATCGCAAACGGCTTGGGCTTTACCTGCGCGCTGACCGTTATGGGTATCGTGTGCGAGTTTTTGGGCAGCGGTTCCGTTTTCGGGCTGCACATAATGGACTTTACGATAGGTATGTTTGCAACGCCCGCGGGCTCGTTTATTATCTACGGGCTGAGCATTGCGCTGTTTACCTATATAATCAATCTCTTCGAACAGAAAAAGCGGGTCAAGGCAAACAGGCTCGCGCGGGAAAATCTTTTGGATAAGGAGGCTGCATAATGGGTACGTTTATTGCGATTGTGCTTGCCGCGGTGCTTACTAATAACTTTATAACAGTTAAAACATACGGCATATGCCCGTTTTTGGGCGTTTCCAAAAAGACTCAGTCGGCGGTCGGCATGGGCGTGGCCGTAACCATAGTTATGGCGCTGGCAACCCTTGTCACGTATCCCGTGTACGAGTACGTGATGGTGCCTCTGCACATAGAGTTTTTGGAAATTATATTCTTTATCTTTATAATCGCCTCCCTCGTGCAGATGCTCGAACAGGTCATTAAAAAGATTTCCCCCTCGCTCTACAACACGATGGGAATATACCTGCCGCTTATAACCACCAACTGCGCCGTGCTTGGCGTTACCGAACTCGTCATAGGCGATATGTCGCAATTCTTGAACGGGGCCGCGATGAATATCGGCTGGGCGGTTCTGTACGCGCTGTTTGCGGGGCTCGGCTTTACGCTGGTTATGATAATAATGAGCGGCATGCGCGAAAAACTGAACTACTATAAGACGCCCAAGGCGCTTGCGGGCTTCCCCACCGCCATGGTTACGGCAAGTTTTATATGTATGGCGTTTATGGTGTTCACCTACATTCAGATATAAGGAGGCGGAGATATGAATTTACTTGCAATTAGTTCACAGACGTGGATTTCGGTAGGCATAGTTGCGGGCATATTTGCCGGCTCCGCGCTGCTGATAGGTATTTTGATTTTGGTTGTGGGCAAGGTCTTTAAGGTGGACGTGGACGAAAAAGTTACCAAAATACTTGAAAATCTTGCGGGCGCAAACTGCGGCGGCTGCGGCTGCTCGGGGTGTTCGGGCTTTGCGGCCAAACTTGCCTCGGGACAGGGCGACCTTGCGGACTGCCACGTGACTTCCCCGGAGAAGAAGGCCGAGATAGCCGCCCTTTTGGGGATTGAATTAAAGGACGAGGAGCGCACCGTTGCCGTAGTAAAGTGCCACGGCGGCGCCGAAAACTGCGGCGAAAAGTTCGAGTATATGGGCAACCCCACCTGCGCGGCGTGCGCCTCCCTTTTGGGCGGCAACAAGCTGTGCTCCTATGCCTGCCTCGGCTGCGGGGACTGCAAAAACGTCTGCCCCGAAAACGCGATCGAGGTGGACGGCAAGCTGGCGCACGTCGACCCCGACAAGTGCATAAGCTGCGGCGCGTGCATTTCGGCCTGCCCCAAGCACATAATAGAGCGCATACCGGCCTCCGCGCCCGTGTACGTTGCGTGCTCCTCAAAGTGCAAGGGCAAGGAAGTTATGTCCTCCTGCAAGGTGGGCTGCATCGGCTGCGGACTGTGCGCAAAGAACTGCCCGCACGGCGCTATTACGATGGTTGACAACCTGCCCGTATTCGATTACTCCAAGTGCACGGGCTGCCTGACCTGCGTTGCAAAGTGCCCGAGAAAGATAATTCTGACCCGCGACGTTGCAAAGGCAAAGACCGAATAATACATAAAAAATTGCGGCGGCGCGAAAATTCGCGCCGCCTTTTTGGGACAAAAGAACCCTTTCAATCGTTTTATATATACAAACATACCGCGAGGTGAAAATATGACAAAAAACAAGACGTTGCTTGCCGCTGTTCTATGCGTTGCCTGCCTTGGCGGGGCTTTGGGCGCGGCTCCCTCCGCCGCCTATGCAAACTCGGCGCAGAGCCAATTTTACGGCGTGGACGCCACGGGCGCGATGATGGCCGACGGCGAGAGCCCCGTTATCGTGGAAAAGGAGCGGCTCATATTTGATTTGAACGAATTGCCATCCAACTTCTACGAGACGGCGGAGGAATTTTTGGGCTACGGCGGCAAGGTGACGGCCGAGTACAACTTTTATAATCCCTCGGAATACACCGTTACCTCCAAACTCCTGTTCCCATTCGGCAAAACGCCCGACTACTACGTTTACGACAGCGACGAATCCCCCGACGATTCCTTAAAGTACGGCATAACCGTAAACGGGAAAGGGGCGGAAACAAATGTGCGTTACACATATTCAAACGGCGGTCAATTCGACGCGGATAAGGATTTGGCGCTTGTCTCGGACGACTACGTCGAGGACGAAATTTTTTCGCCCGACATGGCGGTGACGGAATACCAATTTTCGGTGAGCGGGCTGTACGGCAAAAATTACACCGCGCCCTATGCCGCGTTTGAAGTGCAAAAGGGCGGAAATACGACGTTTATTTTCAATGCGAACGGCGGCAAAGTGAGCGGCGACGCGCTTTTTGCGGGAACGTGGGTCAACGGCGGCGAGACCCTGACAGTTTACGCTGCGGGCGAGCCGGAAGTTCCGCAGTGGAAAATTTATGACGACGGCGGCATGAAAAAGGAGATAGACGCGCAGATAACGCTGAAAACTACCCGCACTCTCACCTTTAAGGAGCTTGCAATGGAGGGTTGGGACGAGAACGGGCCCGTTTCGGAGACCGACTGGTACAACGCGAGCGTGGCGTGCCTCAACCAAAACTATATGCACTCCGAATTCCGGCTGACGAGCTTTACGAAGTATTTCAGATCGATGTACGAGAGCCTGATGCGGTGGTACGAGTATGAAATAACCTTTGCGCCCGGGGAGAGAGTTGTAAACAGCGTGACCGCGCCGATGTATCCCCTCATAAACCGCGACTGGGAGCCGTCCGTTTATCAATACACCTATCTTTTGTCCCCCGCAAAGACGTGGAAAGAGTTCGGGGAGTTGAAAATAGAGATAAACACCCCCTACTATATCACGGAGAGCGGCATAAACGGCTTTGAAAAGACGGAGACGGGCTATAGCCTTGCGCTTGACGGCTTGCCCGACGGCGAGCTTACATTCACGCTGTGCACTGCGGAAAAGCCCGAATGGTCGCGGCAATACAAGAACAGTATTCTGATGACCGTTTTAATTTACTCCGCGCTGATACTCGTGCCCCTCATATTGATAGTTGCCGTGGTTGTGGCGCTGATTGTAGCCCACCGCAAAAACAAAAAACGCAGAATGTATTGAGAATTTTAAAAGGGAGCGCGGGTTTTGCGCTCCCTTTACATCAGTACCGTGTCGTCCTCTTCGTGTCCGAAGGGGACTATTTTTATGCCGTGCGGCGAACAGTAGATTATCCCCGAATTGTCCTTTATCGCGGGCGTGTGCACGCAGTCCTGTCCGCGGCAGTCCGCCTCCGCCATCTTTGCCGTGCGTTCTGCCTTGTTTATCTCCAGCACGTTGCAGCCGCCTGCTGTATCTATCTTCACCGTTAAAACTTCCCCGTCGGTTACGGTGACGCTTTCGCCGAGCACGGTATAGCTTCCCTTTTCAAAGTCGTACTCAAACACGGCCGTGCCGCCCGCATACACCCTTATTCCCTCTACGGGGGAGGTATCGCGGGAGGCGAACACGGCGATAAAGAGCGCCGCAACGAGCAGGGCTATCGCCCCGTAGACGATGAGGTCGAAGATTTTAAAGCCCCTGTCCGCTTTCACTTGTTGCACTTTTTTTAAGGACATGTCAAGTTATTTCAAGGCGGGTAAAACTGTCGTTTACCACCTGATAAAATCCCTCCGGGATATTTGTATAATATTTGTAACCGCCCGTGTCGCAGGTGAAAACCACCTGTTTTGAGGCGAGTTTTGAATTTATGAATTCAACGGCTTTTTGGGGCCCCATTGCCATAATTGCCGTGGTCAAAGCGTCGTTTTCGGCCGCCGAACCGCCTATGACCGTGGCGGACATTATGCCGCTTTCTATCGGCTTGCCCGTAAACGGGTTGAATATGTGGCAATAGCGCACGGGGCCGTTTTCGCCCGCAAGTTCGTAGTAGTTTTCGTAGTCGCCGCCAGACGACACGGCGACGTCAGACACTGCCACCCTGAAAAAGTCGGCGCGGCCCACGTATGTGCCGTTTTCAATCTGTCTGCGGGGATTGACGAGCGCGAGGGTGAAAGCGTTGTCCTCCAACGGGTGACGTTTAAACGCAACCGAGCTCGAAGCAAAGTTGAATTTGCCGTATTCGTAGCCGTATTTTTCAAACAGCCTGTCCGCCTTGTCGGCGGCGTATCCCTTGCCTATGCCCCCCAAATCCAACTTCAGAGACAGCGTTTCGCCGTTGAATTCCGCGGTATAGGCGGGCTTTTCCGCATAGTACTTGCCCTCCGCCGCCGTCAGTTTAAGGTCGCCGAAATGTTCGGATAACTCAACATATATCGAGATTTCTTCCTCCGAGGGGAGGTCTGCGGCGCTTTCGGGAGGCTCTGCGCCGTTGAAGCCGTAGGCCTGCACGCTGTAATACACGGCGGGGTTGTAGTAGCCCTCCGTAAGAGAGTAAACGCTCTTTGCGATTGAAAGAACGTTATAGGTATCTTCCCCTATCTCCACAGTTGCGCCCGCCGCGGCGGCGTTGAAGCGGGAGATGTCCGAGGTTTGGTAGGAGGTTGAGAGGGCCGAATCGAGGCCGCTCAACAGTCCGTTTACCTCCTCCGCCATTTGTTGAAACTTTGAGGTGCGCCCGCCGTCCTCCACTCTGTTTATATAAAAATAGTCGTACACGGTCAAAAGCGAGGGGGAATTCATAAAGTAGAATCCCTCCTCCATTACCGTGTACTCCCGTCGGGGCGAACAGCCGCTAAAAAGCATGGCGGACAATATAAAACCTATCAAAAGCGGCGCGGACTTTTTCATACGGCCGTCTGTTCTTGCTGTTTGGGCTCTTCCGCGGGGGCGGCCTCGGGGTGCTTCATGTGCTTAGATAGCACGTACTTTTGCAAGAATATATATCCCACTCCCAAAACCACCATCACTATCGCCCATTTTTGCGAGGGCGTGAGGGCGGCGCCCAAAAACTCGCCGCGGGCGTCGTCGCGGATAAACTCTATCAAAAAGCGCCATATGCCGTAGGCTATGCTGTACACGCTGAAGTTGTAGTACAGCCTGAATTTAAAGTATAACAGGGACATGACGGCCGCAAGCAACAGCAGAAAGAACATTTCGTAGAGCTGCGTGGGGATTACGTTTACTCCGGGCAACGGCGCGGCGCAGGGCAGCCCCCACGTGTTGAATTGATCGGACGGAAGCCCGTAGCAGCAGCCGCCGAAAAAGCAACCGAGCCTGCCGAACGCGTGCGCTATACAGATTCCGATTGGGATAAACGGCAGGGCGTCGGTCAGGGTGGCGTTCATGTTGTTCTGCAGAAATTTGATCTTGGTGCGGGGGGCAACGACGTAGATATACAGCCAATATACGGCCAAAAAACTTACCACTCCGCCTATCAGTCCGCCGTAAAAGGTCATGCCGCCGAGGTGGAAGCCCGCTTCGGGGTTGGCGATAAAATTGTACATGGACTGGAACAGCATGGCGGCAAAAATGCCGAAGCCCGTGCCGAATACGCCTATTATCAAAATTTTATCGGTCGCGCTCTCGTTAAACTTCATTTTCCACATGGTAAACAGCAGAAAAACAAAGCACAATATTATGCCCAACGCCATACATAGGCCGTAGGGATAGATTCCGGGCGCGCCCGAACTGTGGTCTGACGTGAAATATATAAGTGCTCCGGGATGCATATCGCTCTCCAATTGTTTTTTTATAAGTATATATCCGACGGCGGATAAAGTCAAGCGGCCGTCAGCCCTTACGGGCGGCGCGGGGGAAAAGTTTTACTCCCCGCAAGCACTTTATCCTTATGTAGAACGCCACGGCGAGGCACATGCTCACCGACCAGCCTATCGCCCACGCCCAGCAGACGCCCGCAAAGCCCCAGCCCGCCGAGGTGAGTATGTACACGAGCGCAACGCGCAGAATTAGGTCGGTAAAGGTGCTTACGGCAAAGCCTATGTTGCCGCCGCAGCCGCGCACGACGCCGTCGGAAACTATCTTTATGGTGACGGCGGGCAGAAAGGCCGAAACTATCACCAAAAACTGCTTTGAGTACTCCAGCGCCGCGGGGGTGAGTTTTGTTTTATCCACGAACAGGCGGGTGAAAGGTTCGGGCAGGGCGATGAACAGCGTTAAAAACACCGCCGAGACGACAAGCCCGAAAGTCAGCACGGCAAGATAGCCCTGCCTTATGCGGCCGTAGTTTTGCGCCGCCTTGTTTTGGGAGGCAAAGTTGGCAAGGCCGTTAGTCATGTTTATTACGCCCGTGTTGGAGATTGTAACCAGCTTAAAGGCCGTGGTAAAGCCCGTTGTGGCGTCCTCCCCCAGCTCGTTTATGCGGCGCATCACAAAAAAATTGCCGACGGACACAAAGGACTGCTGCAAGATTATTGGAATAGACGTTGCGGTCAAATCCTTAAAAATTTCCACGTTGAAGAGCCGCGGTTTGCTTTCGGGCCGAATGGCGGAGAGTTTGCGCGCCACCACTACCGCCGTGAGTATGCCCGATATGACCTGCGATATAAAGGTTGCCCACGCCGCGCCCGCTACGTCCCAATGAAAGGCGCACACGAACAAAAAGTCCAGCGCAACGTTCAAGAGCGAGGATATAACCAAAAATATGAAGGGCGTCTGGGAATCGCCGAGGGCCGAACATATGCCGCAGCCGACGTTGTATAAAAATATAAACGGCAGCGAGCCCGTGTAGATATACAGGTACATGAGGCAGTCGTTATAGTAGCTGCCGTGCACGCTGAGGGCCGTTAAAAACTGCGGCGCGAGGGCGAGGCCGAGGGTCATTATCACGGCGCACATTACCGAAAAGGACAGGGCCGAAGTGTTCACCGTTTCGCGCACCTTTAAGTTGCTTTTTTCGCCGAAGTGCTTGGCGACTATTACCGAACAGCCGCCGTTTGCGCCTATGGCAAAGGCCAGCAAGATGTTTATTACGTTGGTGGCGTTGCCAACCGCGTCCACAGACAGCGCGCCGCCAGCGGAAAAATTGCCCACGACCAAAAGGTCCACCATCGAATAGAGCTGCTGGACCATCGCGCACCCGAATAACGGCAGGGTGTATTTGAAAAGCGTGAGCCATACCCCGCCGCTTGTTAAATCTACCGTCTTTGACTTTTGCATACCAAAGTATTATAGTATGCCAAAAAGATTAAGTCAAATAAAAAACGCGCCCGCATTTTCAGCGGACGAATTTTGGGGATTGGCGCGTTGCTCCCACCCGTCACTTCGTGACACCCTGCCCCTCGTCGCCGCAAACATTGGCTTTAAGCCGATTTACACTTCGCGTAAACGGCAAAGTTGCCATGTTGCGGCTCCTCTTCCCAAAAATTGCGCTATGCTGCAATTTTTGGGAGCCCTGTGTATATGTGACGGAAGAGGGCACGGTTGCGTTGGAATTATTTTTAGAATTGCGGTATCGCGTTTCCCCACTTTTTTAACATTATTGGGGGGGGTGGGCGGGACAAAAGCAGCGTGTCGCTGCAGCCAAGTATCTTAATTACCATACCGCTTAACTTACATTATCGCTTATCAAACGGGAATTGACAATCCCCTCAGTCTCGCTTTGCTCGACAGCTCCCCTTACTACGGGGAGCCAAGGGGAGGGGAAACGGTGCCTCTCCCGCTTACTACGTGGAGCCAAGAGGGAAGCCGTCCTATCCAACCTCGACCAATCCACGGGGGGACGAGCGCGGAATTTTCAAAACAGCACAGTGCGCTGTTTTGCCGCGCGAGATGAGTGCGCGCATAGTGCAAGGCGCGAACGGTGACCGAACACGGCGTTGTCCTTACGCCGTGTGAGAACTCTCACTCAATCGCCCGCTTTCAGCGGGTCTCATATCGTTCGAAATGACACGGCTTAATGGGCGGTGTACATAATTTAGAATTGCGGGAGCTGAAGTTACGAAGTTAAAAGCGGTTAGAAGCAAGCAGAACGAGGCGCGCGAGGAAAACTTGAAGGAGCGTACATAGACGTACGTGTCGTACCGAAGGCTTTAGCCTTACTGAAAGTTGCCGCAGCGCAACAATGTTATGCGCCGCTTATAATCCGCTTGCGGGAGCTGCAACGGGTCAGAAACGAGCAAGACAAGGAGCGTGCGTAAGCGACGACGGGAGCGTACACAGAAGTACGTGACCGAGGAGTGCGCAAACGCGACGCAGTATTGCGAAGTTTATCACCCGTTGGCGGGAGCCTTACTCCGCGCGGGCGGCAGAATACAAATCAAACTCCGAGTCAATATCAAACTCCGAGTCGTCGTCGAAGGCGGCGAGCTTGGAAATGGACACCTCGTAGGCGGTCATCGTCACAAAACTTTCGTCGGGCTGCTTTTTTTGGTATTCGCGGCTCTGGATCCTGCCCGAGAGCGCGACCTTGTCGCCCACCGATAAGTTGCGAACGAAGCGGGCGTTCCTCCCCCACGCTATCGCGGGAATGTAGTCGGACTTGTTGTAGCTGCGGTTGACGGCTATCAGAAGGTCGGCAATCTCCCTGTTGAAGGGCGTGGTGCGGTAGACGGGCGGCTTGCAGATATAGCCCGAAAGCACTATGGAATTGGGGTTTTTGCCCGGCTGGGTGTCGAGAAGTTCGCGCACGAACACCGTGAGCATCAGGCGGGATTTGCCGTTTTCCAGTTTGTTGTAGCTGCGGAACTGCCCGAGGGCGCAGATCGTGCCGCCCGGCGCCATGTCGGGGGTCATTATCCTTTCGGAGACGGTCACCGGCAATATGTCGGCCTGACCCGAAAGCCTTATCACCTTTACGTAAAATTCGTAGAAGCCCTCGCCGTAAACCTCGTGCGAGAATTTTGCCCCGGAGACTATTTCCCCGAAAAGGTACACCCTGTTGTTCTTTTCCGTGTTGTAATTCATATATGCCTCCAATAAATGTATTTCTTTATAACGGTGTTTTGGGTTATTGTGCGGGCTGCTGCCTGCCCGTGCCGTCTACCGTGTAGTTTTGGCGGTAGATTAGCTCCCCTATGGGCACGAAGGTGTAGCCCCTGTTTTTCAACGTTTCCAAAATGACGGGGAGAGCTTCGGCGGTGTGCAGGCCGTTGTTGTGCATGAGTATTATGGAGCCGCTCTTTACGCCGTTTATAACCCTCATGGCTATGTCGGCGGCGGAGAGGTCCTTCCAATCCAAACTGTCCACGTCCCACTGGATTGTGAAGTAGCCCTGTTCCGAGGCGGTGCGTATGAGCTCGTCGTCGTAGTCGCCGAAGGGCGCGCGGAAGAGTTCCACATCCTTGCCCGTGACCTCCTTTATGGCCTCAGACGAGGAGGAGAGTTCCATTTTTATTTCCTCGGCGTTGAGTTTAGACATATAGCTGTGCGTGGACGAGTGCGTGCCTATTTCGCAGCCTGCGGCGTCTATCTTTTTGACGTAGTCGGGATATTTCTTGCTCCAGAACTCCACCATAAAGAAGGTGGCGCGCACGTTCGAGGCCTTTAAGGCGGCGAGTATGTCGTCGGTGTGCTCGGTGCCCCAAGCGCAGTCGAACGAAACGGATATGTATTTGTCCTCCCGCTCCACGCTGTAGATGGGCACGAGGCGGGGCGTGAGGTTAAAGTAAACGGCGTAGGCGTTTGTGTAGCGCACGGACAGGCACATTGCGGCTATGAGTCCGAGGGTTAAAAGCGTGGCTGTGATAGATTTGAGTTTGAATACCTTGAACAAAGGGGTCGTCTCCGATAATACTTTATATGGCTTTGAAATTTATGTTTTTATTTGGCGGAATTGCGGTTTATATGTAAAAAACGCAACACGTTCCCATAAAATTACTATATTATACTTGCCTTGTCCCAAGGTTAGAACGGGCTTGCGCGCAAAATTTTTTGTTTGAGGCGACAAAAAAAGCGCCCTGCCTTGGGTGGCGGGCGCCTTGCGCTCTTTTTAAGATTCTATTTCAGTTTGCCCTTGGAGCGGCGTATTTCCTTCACCGTCTTTTCAAAGCCGTAGTCGGAGGGCGTGTAGTATATCCTGTCCTTCAACTTGTCGGGCAGATATTGCTGGTCAACCCAGCCGCCCGCATAGTTGTGGGGATATTTGTATTTTTTGCTCTGCGCCTTGGTTTCCCTGTCCCCGAAAGTGTTGTCGCGCAGGTACGCGGGCACGCCCTCGTCGTCCCTGACGTTTATCGCGTCGCTCTGAGCCGCGTCCTTTGCAAGCACAACGGTGTTGCTCTTGGGCGCCTCGCATACGTATATTATGGCGTTCGAAAGGGGAATCAAGCCCTCGGGGTAGCCCGTTTTTTCGAGGACGTACATTGCCGAAGCGGCCACAACCAGCGCGTTGGGGTCGGCCATTCCCACGTCCTCGGAGGAATGGATGACGAGGCGGCGGGCAACAACCATGGGGTCGCACCCGCCCTCTATAAGGCGCATGGCATAGTAGAGCGCGGCGTTGGAATCGCTCCCGCGGAGGGACTTGCAAAAGGCGGACAGATAGTCGTAGAACGCGTCCTCGTTGTAGGAGAGCGCCTTGCGCTGGATGGACTGCTCGGCGTCGGAAAGGGTGACGTGAACGGAGCCGTCCTCTTTGGGGGGCGTGGTCAAAACCGCCAGCTCCAGCGCGTTGTACGCGGAGCGCAGATCGCCGCCCGCAACCCGCGCGATATGGTCTATCGCGGCCTCGTCCACCTCGGCCCTGTATTCGCCCAGCCCACGCTTTTTGTCGGCGAGGGCCTTTTTGATTGCCCCCGCAATATCCTCCGTTGAAAGGGGTTTGAACTCAAATACGCGGCACCTTGAAACTATGGCGGGCGTCATCGAAGCATAGGGGTTTTCGGTGGTGGAGCCGATAAAAATTATCGTGCCCTGCTCTATCGCGGGCAGGAGGCTGTCGGACTGCGTCTTGTTGAAGCGGTGGCACTCGTCGAGCATCAGATATGTACGCTTGCCGTACATTTTGAGGGCGTCGCGGGCCGTTTCCACGGCGCGCTTTACGTCGGCCACGCCCGCCTGCACGGCGTTCAGCTTTATAAATTCGCCGTGGGTGGTTTGGGCTATTATGTTTGCAAGCGTGGTTTTGCCCGTGCCGGGAGGACCCCAAAAGATGCAGCTGCCCAACCTGTCGAGCGAAATGGCGCGGCGCAAGAGGCTGCCCTCCGCAACGATGTGCTTTTGGCCGATAAAGTCGTTAAGATTGTTCGCGCGCATGCGCTCGGCAAGGGGCTTTGCCCCGTTTTCGTTGCCGTTAAAATCAAATAAATCCATGGTTTTGCCGATATGTGTTGAGTTTATTGCAATAGGGCGGCTATTTTGGGCGCGTATTCCTTGCCGAGTTTATAGCCTATCCCGTACGTCTTGTCCAAATCCTTTATGGCGTATTGGCTGAGGTCCTTTATGTCGGGCTCGAGCAAAATGTCGGCTATGTCCCCCTCCAAACGCTTGCGCATGGCCGTTTGCTGGGCGTCCATCAAATCGTACACGCGGAGCATCAGCGTTATCAGGCTGCCTATCCCCTCCACGGGTTGGTTTATGTTGGCGAGGATATCCACCGCCACAACCACGTCGGCGCCCATCTCCTTTACGAGTTTGGTGGGCACGCGGCAGAGACACCCGCCGTCCACTAAAAGTTTGTCCTCGAACTCCACCGGTTTAAACACGCCCGGTATGGTGCAGGACGACCTTATGGCGAGGGCCGCGTTGCCGCTGCCGAACACGTGGAGCTTGCCCGAGATAAGGTCGGTCGCCACGCACTTGAAGGGTATTTTCATGTCCTCGATCTTCAAATCGCCGATATAGGATTCAAAGATCTCTTCCAATTTTTTTGTGCGCAGGAGGGCCATTCTGGACAAAAAGCCCGGCCCGAAGTCCACTATGTCCCGCGATTTTAAGTTGAGCGTTATGTCGCGGATTTCGCGCGCGCTCATGCCCGCGGCATAGCATCCCCCCACCACGGCGCCTATGGAACAGCCCGTGATGAAGTCGGGTTTTATCCCCTCCTCCTCGAGGGCAACCATTATCCCCACGTGCGCCATTCCGCGGGACCCGCCGCAGCCGAGGGCCAGTCCCAAAGTTTTACTCATAATATCCACACCTCATAAATATAAAAAAAGTATGACGATAAAACGCTTAAAATATGTAATCTTGTGCCTGTGTATCACCCTGTTCGGCGCCGCCCTGATAATCTATCCCGAAAGATACGCCGCGGCCTGCCTTGAGGGGTTTGTCCTGTGGGCGGAGTGCGTGCTGCCCTCGCTGTTTCCGTTCGTCGTGCTCTCTCTCGTATTTATAAAGACGGGCATCGCGGACAGGGCCTCGCTGCCCCTTAAGCGGGCGATGAACGCCCTAAACCTGCCAAAAAACGCGGCGGTGTGCTTTTTGCTCTCCGTCTGCTCGGGCTATCCCGCGGGCAGCCGCATGGTTGCCGAATTTTATGAAAACGGCGCGCTGACAAAGGAGGACTGTAAAAAAATTGCGCCGCTCTGCTCCACGTCGGGGCCGCTGTTTATAATAGGCAGCGTGGGATACAAAATGTTCGGGGACAAACTTTTGGGCGTAAAGATCTTTGCGGCGCACGTGCTTGCCGTGCTTATTTTCAGCCTGATATACTGCAGATTTTGCAAAAAAACTCAACACGTTCCGCCAAAACGGATAAAATCAGCGGGCAATATTCTGTATGACAGCTTCTACGGCGCGATAGTTTCGGTTGCCGTGGCGGGCGGGTTTATCGCGTTCTTTTACGTCGTGGCGAAGTTTTTGCAGGACTTTTATATCCTGCTGCCTCTCGAAAAGTTCTTCGGGCTGTTCATGGAGGAAAGCGCCGCCAAAGCGTGCTGTTTAGGGCTTGCAGAAGTCACCACGGGGTGCAGATATTTAGCCGCCTCCCCCTCTCCCGTAAAGGGCGCGCTGGCGGGATTTATGATCACGTTCGGCGGGATTTCCATACTTGCGCAGCAGCTTGCGTACCTTATAAAGACGGGCGTAAAACCTATAAAATTTATCGCCTTTAAATTCATTCAGGCGGCGCTGTGCTTCGCGTTGCTGCTCGCCGTTCAGTAGCAACCCAAAATTTTGAAGGAGTTGGCGGCTTTTTTCACCTCGCCGAGTATGCGCCTTGCGTTCCCGTCGGAGACGTCGCCCTCCACCTCGATAAAAAATCTGTATTCGCCCGGCTTGCCCTTGACGGGACGGGACTCGATCTTAGTCATGTTCAGCCCGCGGATAAGAATAAGCAGGTCCAGAAGTTCGCCCGGCTTATGCCTGCACGTGGCCGAAAAAAATATCTTTTCGGAGCTTTTGACGGAGGACGCGTCCCCCCTTTGCACCAATAAAAAACGGGTGAAGTTGGGTTTGAAGTCGGCGATGTTTTCCGCCGAGAGTTCAAGCCCCTCGCAGCGCACGTGCGCGCCCACTATGCCCGCCTCCGTTCTATCCTTTATGAGGGCGGCCCCCGCCGTTGTAGACGTGCAGGCCACGAGTTCGGCCCCGGGAAAGTTGCGGGCGATGTATTCGGCGCACTGTTCGAGGGCCTGTCTGTGGGAATATATGCGCTTTATGCCCCCGATATCGGCGCCCTTCAGCGTGGCGAGGCGGTGGTCTATCTGCACGGCGCACTCCTCCACGGCTATTATGCCCTCCGTCTTTTGCATCAGGTCTATATTTTGCAACACGCCGCCGTTTATGGAATTTTCTATCGGCACGGCGATATATTCACATTCTCCCTTAACCAAACCGTCGAAAAGTTCGGAAAAGTTGATATACTCCTTTAATCCGCCCCCCTTGCCGAAAGTTTCGGCGGCGAGCCGGGAATAGCTCCCCTGCGGGCCGAGATAGCCTATCATGTCACACCTTCTCCGCAATGTCCAAGATAAGGCGTTCGGTGTCACACCAGCCGAGGCAGGGGTCGGTTATGGACTTGCCGTAAACTATGTCCTCCTGCTGGTTGCCCTCCTCCAAAAAGCTCTCTATCATAAATCCCTTTACTATCTTTTTGAAGTCCCCGTCGTAGAGGCGGTTTTGCATTACCTCCTCGCATATCCTTATCTGCTGTTTGAATTTTTTGCCGCTGTTGGAGTGGTTTGCGTCGATTATTATCGCGGGATTTGAAAGCCCCGACTTTGCGTAGCCTTCGGCGACCTGCATCACCGTCTCGTAGTGGAAGTTGGGAATGTCGTTGCCGTAGCCGTCGGACGCGCCGCGCAAAATTGCGTGCGCCAAGGGGTTGCCGTCCGTTTTGACCTGCCAGCCGTTGAGCTTGAAAACCTGCCCGCTCTGCGCCGCGAAAATGCTGTTCAGCAGCACCAAAATGGAGCCGCTGGTGGGGTTTTTTACGCCCACGGGTACGTCTATTCCGCTGGAAACGAGGCGGTGAAGCTGGTTTTCGCTGGAACGCGCGCCCACGGCTATATAGCTGAGCAAATCTTCAACGTAGTGTATGTTGGCGGGGTAGAGCATCTCGTCGGCGGCGGCAAGTCCGCTTGCCTCTATGGCCTTTATATTCAGCTCCCTGATGGCGAAGATGCCCTTTAAAATATCTTCCTTTTTGTTGGGGTCGGGCTGGGAAAACATGCCCTTGTAGCCAACGCCCTTGGTGCGGGGCTTGTTGGTGTAGATCCTCGGCACCAATACGAGCTTGTCCTTTACCTTTTCGTTGAGCTTGCCGAGCCGCTCCACGTAGTCCAAAACGGGGGCCTGCTCGTGCGCCGAACAGGGGCCGACTATAACTATCAGCTTGTCGCTGTTGCCCGTTATCACGTCTGTCACGAGCCTGTCGCGCGAGGCCTTGATCTCTTTCAGGTCGTCGGGCATGGGCAAGGCCGCGATTATTTCTTCGGGGTCGGGTATCTTTATCTGCTTTTCAAACATCTTGCTCTCCGTATGTCAGTTTTTGTTTTGTATCATCTCTAAAAACAGGCCGCGTATCTCCGCGGGCATGTAGTCCGCAAAATCCTTTTGGAATTTTACCGAATTTTTTACGAGCGTGGAGCTTATGTGGACGCTGTTTTGTTTGGCGGGAATGTATATAGTCACTATATCTTCCATAAGTTTTTCGTTGGCAAAGCGGTCGGCGTTTTCATACTCGAAGTCCACCGTGTTCCTTACTCCCCGCACATAGAAGGGGGTGTTCTCCTTTTTGAGGAGGTCCACCGCCGCGCCGCCGAAAATTTCAACGCGCACGCGGGGCTCGTTTGCATAGAGTTTTTTGAGTAGCTGCGCCCTCTCCTCCTCCGTTAAAAGGGGAGATTTACGGGCGTTGACCATGACGGCAACCACCACTTCGTCAAAGATTTTAAGACACTTGTCTATCACTTCCCTGTGCCCCGTTGTGGGCGGGTCGAACGTGCCCGCAAATACGCACTTTTTCATTGTTGTATGTCGGCTTCCTTAAAAAAACTCAAATACGTTATGCCGTATTTTCTCTCGTCAAAGAGTTCAAGCCCCCGCGCCTCGCCCGAAAACGGACGGTCGCGCTCCAAAACGGCTATGCCGCCTTCCGCCAAAAGTTTGCGGGGAGATATGGCGTTAAGCGCCCCGACGCCCGCATCAGACCTGTACGGCGGGTCCAAAAAAATCAAATCGAACTTATCGCAAAGCGTGCCGAGACAGACTGAATAGTCGCAATTCGTTACGGCGTAGTTGGTCTCCCCCTTGAGCTTTGCAAGGTTCTTTTTTAAGACGGCGAGGCTGTCTGGGGAAACGTCGTTGAAATGCACCCACTGCGCGCCGCGGGAGATACACTCCAGCCCGAGCCCGCCGCTGCCGCAAAACAGGTCCAGCACACGCGCGCCCGCCACCCGCGGAGATATTATGTTGAACAGGCTCTCCTTTACCCTGTCGGCCGTGGGACGGATATCCCGCCCCTTGAATTCCGAAAGGACGAGCGAGCGGTATTTGCCCGATATTATCCTCATTTTTTGCCTTCCGCCGCCCGCTGCTTTTCCTGCATGTCCTGCAGTTTGTTCCACTCCTTGTGGGCAAAAACAATGTACGCCACGCCGTGAACGACGACGGGATAGAGCACCGTCAAAAGATTAAGCCACGGGGAAAGATGAGCGAGGGACAGGGGAATCGCCGCCCACGCAAACACGTAATTCAGCACAAAGTCGCACACGCTGTTGGGCGCGGCGCACTGGATAATCTGGAAAATAATATAGGGTATGCAGCTGATAAACCCCATCACAAAGCCCTTGCAGGCCGAGTATTCGCCCGTGCCGTAAACGGCCTGCTTGTCCGTGGAGCCTATCTCCAACTTTTTTGCGTGGTTCAAAATGCGCCGCACCGAGGTTACGCCGCTCTGCCTGCCGAAAATTATATAGGCCGCGGCAATAAACAGCTCCCCTATCACGAGCAATATGATAGTGAGAACGAGGTCGCTGCCGATGAGCGAAGTGGTCATGCCTATAAAGGTGACGCTGATTATCGCCTGCAGCATCAAGGGAAAGGCCGCGCCCGAAAACAGGTCGCGCAGTTCATACAGGAACGCCTTGCCCCTTTCTCCTTTGTTTTCCATAATTATTTCCCCCTTAAAAACTTAATTTATTGGCGGTACACTATCTCCGCCCGCCGCGTGGCCGCGCAGAGCGTTTCGTAGCATATAGTGCCGTTTTTTGCGGCAAGACGGGCCGCGTCGGTGAGCACGGGCAAAAGTTCCTCCCCGCCCTCGCGGACGAAGGAGTCCATGCACAGGTTGCCCACGCCCAAAGCCGAGGCGCGCAAAAAGCCGTCGGCATATCCCAAGCGGTAGGTGGAAAGCCTGCCGTATTGCTTTTCCGCCACGCAATAGCCCGCGCCGCGCCCGCACACGGAAGTGGTTTGCACCCTGCGGGCATAGACGCTTAAAACGGGCTTTACGCCGGCTTTGAAACCCTCGGGCGGATATCCGTATAAAAGTATGCCCGCCCGCGCGCCGTCCTTTATGAATTTTTCGCCCGCCAAAAGGCCGCCGCTCGCCGCCAAATGCGCAACTGTATTGGGTTTTTTGGACTTTACAAGCTCCTCCGCGCGGTTGAAAAGGACAAGCTGTTCCTCCCGCGCGGCCTCGATGTGCGGCGCGTACAGGTGGGAATATACTCCCTGCAGGTCCTCTTCCGCCACCGCGTCAAGCACTTCTTTCAGCTCCGGAAGGTTGCAGCCCAGCCTGTTCATGCCGGTGTTCACCTTGATAAAACAGGGCAGTCCGCGGGCCAAACGGGCGGTATATGTTGAGTTTACCGTTAAAGTGAGGTTGTAGAGCTTTGCCCTGAGCACGTCGTCCGCGCCCAGCGGCGGGGTGAACACGAGTATGGGCTTCGTTATGCCCGCGAGCCGCAGCGCCGCGCCCTCGTCCACTATAGCCACGCAAAAACCGTCGGCTATATGCTCTATCGTCTGCGCCGCCATGGCCGCGCCGTGCCCGTAGGCGTTGGCCTTTACCACGGCGTAAAACAGCCTGTTCCCCAAAATTCCGCGCACGTACCGCGCGTTGTATTCCAAATTTTTTAAGTCGACCACGGCGAGAGTTTTTTGCATACTAAAATATATGCCCGCGGCCGCCGCGCTGTTACGCGCACGGCCCGACCCGCCGTATAGCAATTATATTATAACGGCGTTTGGTTTGTCAAATAAAATACGCCCCTCCGCAATGCGCGGAGAGGCAATTATGAAGAGCCTTTATTGATTTTTACTGTCCCCGCCGACGGCTGCGGGAGGTTCGGTCTGCCGCCCGTCGCCGCCCGTTTTTGCGGCCCTGCGGTTCTTTTTTATGCCCGCGAAAAAGGACGCTGCCGCCGCCACGGCCAAACCCGCCGCCAAACTTATCAAAAGGCACAGCGCAAGGTTTATATAGCCGCCCGATATGAGCGCGCCGTCGTAGGCCACTATGGAATAGACGCGGTAGTATTCGGCAAGGTTGGTTTCGTATTCGTCGGTCACCGCGCCGATCACCGCCTTTAAACTTGTGAGTTTGGCGGCAAATTCTTCGCTGCCCGCCGCGGGAGGTTCGCTCCCCGTGGGATATTTGAGGAGGTATTCGTTGTAGAGCGATCTGCGCGCCTCGAGCTCGCTTATTTCGGCGGCAAGCTGCTCCACGCGCTCGGAGGGCCGTAAAAGGCTCTGCACCGCGTCCCCCTCGCCGAGTTTGCCGTAGAGAATCTCCGCCTCGCGCGTTTTGGACTGTATGGACGCGTCCAGCGACTTGACGAGGTTGGAGTATTCCCCGCAGACCTCCGCCACGCTGTGGACGTACAGATTGTTGTGCAGCTCGCCCGCCGCCGCGCCGACTTCGGCGTTGTAGAGCTGGAGCCTGTTTAAAAGGCCTATGTTGGAGGAGTTGTTGCCCGTTGCGGCCACAAGTTTTTCCGCGCCCGCGATTAGAAACTCTATCTGCTTTTGCAGCAGGCTGATTTTATCCTCGTAGAAGTCGGAGTCGTCGTAGTTCAAAAGATACGCCTGCTGGTCGGCCGCTAAATTCAAAAGATATCTCACGGGCATATTTACCAGCTCGTCTATGAAGTCGGACGCCGTGTTTTTGTTTGAAAAATACTTCGCCTTTACGTTTATGGTGTAGGACGTTTCGATTTGGTCGCCCGCTATCGTGTTTGCCGAGCGCGCTATCGTTATGTCCCGCTCGGAATACATCTTGCCTATGTCTATGCCGTCAAATTCCCCGTTGCTCCCCTTTGCCGCGACAAGATTTTCGCGGGAGACTATGTCGCGGTAGTCAAAGGGCGAGTTGTCGGGGAAAACCGTGCCCGACGCGCCGCTGTCTGGAAAACTCACCGTAAATATGCGCACGTATTCCGTCTGTACGGCGTTGTAGCCCAGATACAGGCCGAGAGTTCCCGCAAGGGTTATTATGACGACTATCACAAGCGCCAGCCATTTTTGAGAAAATATGACCTTGCAAACTTCGCCTACGGTTAAGCCTTCTTTCTGTTCTTCCATTTATTGCTCCGTATGTTTATTTTGATTATTAACAGCTTTGAATTGATCTATTATTTCCAAAACCAACTTTTTCTGCTCCGCATTAAGGCAGCTTAAATTTTTATAAATTTCACTGTTCATATATTCGGCCTGCTCGACGGGGTCGAAACTGAAAAAATAGGCGAGCGAAACGCCCAGAAAGGAACATATCTTTTCTATCGATTTAAGCGACGGGGTGCGCGTTTTGTCGCGCTGCGCGTTCTTTTTCCATTGATAAATAGTAGTTGATATATCCGCGTTCTCTTTAAGCTGATACGCCGTGATGCCTTTCTCTTTCATGAGATACTCTATTCGCGCCACAATGACCTTTTTATCCATAATATTCCGTTAAACTGTATTATAACTATTTTATTAAAAATATTATGTCTTTATATAGTATTTTATGCACCATTCTAAGGTATATTTATACACCTACGGACGGAGGGTTTATGCCGTTGGCGGCGGGCAGACACAAGCTATGCAAGGCCGTTGCTCCGCAGTTTTGCATGAGCGTGCCCTCCCTCTATTATTGTGCGCGGGGGAGTGTTTTCCCCTCCTCTGTCATTCTGCGCGAGGGACTCTCCCTCCCCCCTGTCATTCTGAGTCGGGCGTAGCCCGACGAAGAATCTGTCGCGCAGCGACGTTTTAAAATAATTGTAGCGCAACTTACTCCGTTCCTCTCCCACCCGTCACTTCGTGACACCCTCCCCCGTTGTCACGGAAGAGGGCACGGTTTGGGGTACAATTATTTTAAAATAATACGAAAAATCCCAGGCACGGCTTGCTTGGGATTTTTGTGAACCCTGTTGAAACGGTTTTGTAGCGCTCAGCGGAATGTATGGCTAACGCGGGTTGAGGGTGTAACGCTCGGGCCGCCCAAAAAATAAAAACTCATAAAACATAAAACTCAAAGTATGCAAAACGGGCCCGCTCCTGCAGGAGCGGGCCCGACGGCCGTGGCCTTTTACTTTTTAAAGATTTTGTTGAATTTGCTCTTGATGTTTTCTACTAAGTCGCGGGGATTTTTTATGTTTGCCTGCGCCGCGGCGAGCCTTGCGATGGGCACTCTGTAGGGCGAGCAGGAAACATAGTTCAAACCTATATTGTGGCAGAATTCGATGGACGAAGGATCGCCGCCGTGTTCGCCGCAGATGCCGACGTGCAGATCTTTGCGCGCGCCCTTGCCGAGCTTAACGGCCATATCCATGAGCTTGCCCACGCCCGTCGTGTCCAAACGGGAGAAAGGATCGCTTTCGTAAATCTTGTTTGCATAGTATGCGGGCAGGAACTTGCCTGCGTCGTCGCGCGAGAAACCGAAGGTCATCTGCGTCAAGTCGTTGGTGCCGAAGCAGAAGAACTCGGCCTCCTTGGCGATGTCGTCCGCGGTGAGCGCGGCGCGGGGGATCTCGATCATGGTGCCCACTTCGTACTTGAGGTCAACGCCCGAAGCCTTTATAACTTCGTCGGCCGTTTTAACCACGATCTTCTTTACGAACGCCATTTCCTTTACTTCGCCCGTGAGGGGAATCATGATTTCGGGAACCACGTTCCAGCTCGGGTGCTTCTTTTGTACGTTGATGGCGGCCTTTATAACGGCGTTGGTCTGCATAACCGCGATTTCGGGATAGGTTACGCAGAGACGGCAGCCCCTGTGGCCCATCATGGGGTTGAACTCGTGCAGGTCGGAAATTATCTGCTTGATCTGTGCAACCGTCTTGTTTTGCGCCTTTGCGAGCGCGGCTATATCCTCTTCGGCGGTGGGTACAAACTCGTGAAGGGGAGGATCGAGGAAACGAATGGTTACGGGCTGGCCCTCGAGAGCTTCCATAAGGCCCTCGAAGTCCTGCTGCTGCATCGGCTCTATCTTGGCGAGCGCGGCCTCCCTCTCCTCAACGGTGTCGGCGCAGATCATCTCGCGGAAGGCGCCGATCCTTGCGGGGTCGAAGAACATGTGCTCGGTGCGGCAAAGGCCTATGCCCTGCGCGCCGAACGCCATTGCCTGCCTTGCGTCGGCGGGGGTGTCGGCGTTGGTCCTTACTTGAAGGGCCTTGTACTTGTCGGCCAAACTCATTATCCTGCCGAAGTAGCCCGAATTGGGATCTGCGGGAACGGTGGGAATGAGGCAGTTGTAGATATTGCCCGTAGAGCCGTCGAGGGAGAGAACGTCGCCCTCCTTGTACAGCTTGCCGCCGAGGGTGAACTGCTTGTTTTCCTCGTCCATCTTTATGTCGCCGCAGCCCGATACGCAGCAGGTGCCCATGCCGCGCGCAACTACCGCCGCGTGGGAGGTCTGGCCGCCGCGAACCGTCAAAATGCCCTGCGAGTACTTCATGCCCTCGATATCTTCGGGGGAAGTTTCAAGGCGGACAAGCACGACCTTTTTGCCCTTTTTGCCCTCCTTTACGGCGTCCTCGGCGGTGAACACTATCGTGCCCGCAGCCGCGCCGGGAGAGGCGGCTATGCCCTTGCCAACTATGTTGCTCTTGTTTGCCTCGGCGAGAGCCTTGGGGTCAAACTGGGGATGGAGAAGCATGTCGAGCGATTTTGCGTCGATCTGCATGAGGGCTTCCTTTTCGGTTATCATGCCCTCGTCTATAAGGTCGCAGGCGATCTTTATTGCGGCTGCGGCAGTGCGCTTGCCGTTACGGGTCTGGAGCATGTAGAGCTTTTCGTTCTCTACGGTGAACTCCATATCCTGCATGTCGTGATAGTGGTTTTCGAGAATTTTGCAAACTTCCTGGAACTGGTCGTAAACGGCGGGGAATACCTTTTTCATCTCCTCAATGGGCATGGGGGTCCTTACGCCCGCAACTACGTCCTCGCCCTGTGCGTTGGTGAGGAATTCGCCCATGAGGCCCTTTTCGCCCGTGGCGGGGTTACGCGTGAACGCAACGCCCGTGCCGCAGTTGTCGCCCATGTTGCCGAACGCCATCATCTGAACGTTAACGGCAGTGCCCCACGAATAGGGGATATCGTGGTCCATTCTGTACACGTTTGCGCGGGGGTTGTCCCACGAACGGAACACGGCTTTTATAGCCTCGAACAGCTGGTCCTTGGGGTCGGTGGGGAAGTCCGAACCGATCTGCTTTTTGTACTCGGCCTTGAACTGGTTTGCAAGGGCTTTAAGATCGTCTGCGTCGAGTTCGACGTCCTGCGTTACGCCCTTCTTTTCCTTCATGTCGTCGATGAGCTTTTCAAAGTATTTTTTACCTACTTCCATAACGACGTCGGAGAACATCTGTATAAATCTGCGGTAGCAGTCGTAAGCCCAGCGGGGATTGCCCGATTTTTGGGCGAGGACTTCCACCACTTCCTCGTTTAAGCCGAGGTTCAAGATGGTGTCCATCATGCCGGGCATAGAAGCGCGCGCGCCCGAGCGCACCGAAACGAGCAAGGGGTTTTCCTTGTCGCCGAACTTTTTGCCCGTGATTTTTTCCATTTTGTCGATATATTCGAGGATTTCCTTTTTGATGCCGTCGTTTATCTTCTTTCCGTCCTCATAATACTGTGTGCACGCTTCTGTGCTGATGGTAAAACCCTGCGGTACGGGGAGCCCGATATTGGTCATTTCCGCAAGATTTGCGCCCTTGCCGCCCAAAAGTTCGCGCATGTTTGCATTACCTTCGGTAAAGAGGTAGCAATACTTTTTTGCCATGTAAAAATTCCTCCATAAGAAATTACTTTATTTATTATCTGAACTATTTTAATATAATCTATAAAATTTGGCAAGCGTTTAACGCGCCTTGGGATAAAAAATAAAAGAAAAGTCGCGGAGCACGAGGTAATTTATTGTGCCGTTTCAAACAGCCAAGAGCAGCCACGGGGGGACGAGCGCAGATTTCTCAAAACAGCACAGTGCGCTGTTTTGCTGC
>CANRKK010000005.1 GCA_947631195.1 uncultured Clostridia bacterium | reverse complement strand
TTTTGCAGTTACTTTTACAAAAATGCGCCAATTAGAACTTAATCTTACAAACTGGCACTTTACTTTACATTTGAGCCTTAACTTTACATTTGAGCGTTGGAGCAAGTAAATCGTATTAACATTTGTAAAACGCTTGACATTGCCTTGTCGGGTCGCTATAATCGTATTAACATTCAGTAAGGAGGTTTTTATGACAGATAAAGAACTATTGCAAAAGGTTGAAAACGGCGAGGGGCTGACTGTACCCGAAATTAAAAGGTATCAACAGCTTTTAAAGCCGCAAAAGCAAGTCTATGGCAAGTACGGCACACTTGCAAAACAGTATCTTTCGGAACATCAAACCGCGAGGTATTGGGTAATGATAGCAAACAACGAGCTTGTAGACTATTTGCACGGAGTAGACAGGCAGGCGGACGAACTGTATGAGGTGATGTACAATAAGCTCTCAAACAGCGAGCAGTACAAAAGGACAGGTAATTTTATGGAAGATTACCGCAGGCTTACCGAAATGCAAAAGGTCATAGAAACGGAAATTCTTAATGAGATAGTTTATGTATGAGGTGAAGAAATGAAAACCGAAAAGAAGATAATAGATAAGCGTTATGAAGATAAACACAAGGACGAACGCAAAGCGGCTCACGCGGTTTGGGGAACGTCTATGAACAGGATGGACTTTGAGGAGCTGAACAAGTTTCTCAAAGATAATCGCATAACCAAAGTCCAACTGATATATACAGGCTGGCAAGCGTTAAAAGAACAACTTAATCACAACTGAATACTTTTTAATAAATTAAGGAGGAACTTTTGTGAAAATCGTAACAACTGCACTCGCAAAAAGTTCTTCGATACTTTTTGCGAAGAGGAGCAACAACGGAACTTAATTACAATTTGGCGAACAGCAAGATTGTTTATAGCGCAGTTTGTTGCGACGAGGTGAGAGAACATTGTAACTACACAAAAATAAATTTAAGGAGAATTGACAGAACAGGAATTATCTAACATTTTGAAAACCATACGGGCGATACCGGAAGGCAGCGACGAGATGGCAATGGCTGTATTAAGAGCCGCCGCTGATTCCATTTCGATGGACAAGCTAAAAGCGTTGACTTCCGTGCCCGAACATGACAGTAAATTAACCGATAGCGCGGCTTTGAAATTTTCCGATAAGGAGATTTCAAAAATGCCCAAAACATTCAGGAAAGAATTCAGAACGCAAGGTTGCACCTGCCATGTCCGCAAACGCAAAAGCGGCGTTGATACTTGGAATTACGAAATCCGCTATCGCCGCAACGGCTACAATATAGCGGCATCGGCAAACAACCTTGAAGAAGCAAAGAAAAAATTCATTGAAAAACTTAACCACGTCGAAAAGTACGGTCAAGATAAGACCGACACCGTTCCCAAATCTTTTACTGGGTTTGCCGAATACTTTTTCGAGACCTACTACAAACGCAAAGTCGCACCCGAAACCTTCAAAAACGCGATGAACAGGTACAATAACCACTTGAAAATAAGGTTCAAAGATACGCCCATAAAGAGCATAACGCCCTATATGTGCCAAACGCTTATAGACAGCCTGTTCGAGCAAGGTAAAAACAAGACGGCGGACGAGATATTCTGTATGCTCAACCAAATTTTCAATATGGCGATAAAGCACGGACTGATTTCGTCAAACCCCATAGAGCTTGTATTCCGCAAGAGCTATGAAAGAAGCCACGGCACGGCTCTCACCAAAGATGAGGAACAAAAACTGTTGTCCGACACGGCAGGAACGCCCTATCAACTGATGTTTGCGGTCGCGCTCTACACGGGACTTCGCCCCAACGAATACGAAACGGCAAAAATCGAAGGCGCGTTCATAAGGTCGGTAAACAGCAAGCGGAAAGGCAGTAAAACGGAGTACAAAAAGATACCGATAATCGCCAAACTCAAACCCTATTTAGAGGGAAAAGACGAATTGAAATTTTACGGTGTAAACCGCATAAGAGAGAGATTTCACAAGATTTTCCCCAAAAAGCGTTTGTATGATTTGAGGACGACTTTTTACACCCGCTGTCAGGAGTGCGGCGTTTCGGATGTGGCGAGAGACACTTTTGTGGGACATTCGCTCGGAAAGCTTGGAAATACATACACAGATTTATCCGACGAGTTCCTCTTAAAAGAGGGAGCTAAATTGAATTGGTAGCCGATTTGTGCCCCAATTTATGCCCCAAAATGAGAAATAGAAGTAAAAAATAGCACTTAAAAACAGCAGAAAAAAGCCCGTTTTTGGGCAAAAATCGCTCAAAAAACGGGCAAATTTTGGTCGAGGCGACGGGATTTGAACCCACGACCTTATGGTCCCGAACCATACGCGCTACCAACTGCGCTACGCCTCGTTATTTTCTTTTCCGATTTTATCCTTCTGTCTCGGCAAAGGTAAGGACATCCTTTGCCTCGGTCACCGTTCGCGCGGGACGGATGCGCTCACTCTTCTCGCGCGACAAAACAGTGGGTGTCCACTGTTTTGAAAATTCCGCGCTCGTCGCGCTACCAACTGCGCTACGCCTCGTTATTGATTTGTTCTATTCTGTATTATATATTTTTTTTGGAAAACAGTCAATTAAATTCGGCTTATAATTTATGCAAGCTGAAATATTGCTTTGACGATATTTCCGGAAATTTTAAAAAAGCAACTGCCGTATTGACTTTTGCTCTCGTTTGTGCTTAAATAATTTCAGGTGGATTATGAAAGATTTTTTATTGAACGACAGTAACAATATCCCTTCGATAGGTTTGGGAACCTGGCAATCGGAAAAATCCGACGCATACAAAGCCGTGAGAGCGGCGATAGATTGCGGTTACAGGCACGTTGACACGGCGTACGCATACGACAACGAGGACGCCGTGGGGCAAGCCGTTAGGGACAGCGGCGCGGGCCGCGAAAACATTTATATCACCACAAAACTGCCCTCGGACATAAAAACTTATGACGGCGCGAGGGAGTACTGCGAAAAATCGCTGAAAGCCCTCGGCACGGATTATATCGATTTATATCTGATACACGCGCCCTGGCCATGGTCTGCGGTGGGAACGGACTGCACCGAAGGGAATATCGAGGCCTGGAAAGCATTGATAGACCTGCAAAAAGAGGGTAAACTGCGCTCCATAGGCGTTTCAAATTTCAACGGCGGGCATATAGAACCGCTGATAAAGGCTACGGGCGTCGTGCCTGCCGTAAACCAGATAAGATTTTTTATCGGCAACACGCAGGAGCCCGTGTGGGAGTACTGCAAAAAACAGGGCATTTTGGTTGAGGCCTATTCTCCTCTTGCGACGGGAAACATTCTCGGCATAAAAGAGATTGCGGATATCGCAGGCAAACTCGGCGTGAGCCTTGCGCAGCTGTGCATAAAGTATTGCTTGCAGCGCGGGACGTTGCCCCTGCCCAAGTCGGTTACGCCCTCGAGAATCGCAGATAACATTAAGCTCGGATTTGAAATTCCCGAGGACGACATGAAAACGTTAAACGGAATAAAGGGTCTGTTCCCCAGACCTTACAGAAGCTGAATAAACAGCCGCCGCGGCAGAGCCGCGGCGGCGTTTGGTTTTATGCCGGCAAATCCTTTTAAGTTGTGCCCTGCGTAGCCGTGTAGTGTTTGATAAACAGATTTGCGACCCCCGCGGTGATGCCGGTTGTCGTGGAAAGTTGCAACTGCACCGTGGAGTTGGGCGTTGTGGTGTTTACAAAATACGTTGCGCCGTTGGGAGAATTTTGTATGTCGCGCACCGTGGCCGCCGCCTGAACGTCGTTTATATACAGTTCTGCGCTGGCCGCGCCCGTTGCGCCCGTCTGGGAGACGTCATAGGTGATTTCGTATAGCCCCGGCTCCACAAGCGTTGCCGTACTGCCGGAAACGGTTATGGCCGTTGAGCCCGCAGGATATACTGCGCTTACGGTGAGGGGCACGGGGCCGTCCGTTGCCGTGAGCGCGGGATTTGACGCGATCAACACGCTGCTGAGCGTGAGGGCAGGCTGGGTTACGGGGGGCGCGGGCGTTGTTCCGCCGCCTGTGCCGTTGCCCGTATTTATATATATTGTGCGCGTTATTCCGCAACTGTTGCAGGAATTACAGCTTTGACTGCAGTTCCAGCCGCATCCGTTCCAACCGCCGCAGCCGCAACATGCATAGCATATTAAATTTTTGAACATTCGTTACCTCATTTGTTTAAACGTTCGTTGCCGCACGCTCTGTGCGGTATTATATAATATGCTCAACGGATTATCGTGGGTGAAAAAAAGGGCTTCCCCTTAAGGAGAAACCCGTTATTTTTTATTTGTCGGCGATAGGAAAAACTCGGAATAAATTGCTTTTATACACTTTTCGTAGTCCTCGTTTTTGACCCCCACTATTATGTTCATCTCGCTGGAGCCCTGGTCTATCATCTTGATATTGATGTTTGCGGCGGCAATTGCGTTGAAAAGCCTTGCCGAAGTGCCGACCGAGGAGCTCATGCCCTGCCCGACCGTAGCTATCAGGGCGATGTTTTCGATTATGCGCACGGTGTCGGGAGATACCGCCTCCCTTATGCCGTCTATTATTTTTTGGAGTTTGGGCTCGGTGAGCTGTTCGCTGGCTATCACGAGCGACATGGTGTCTATGCCCGAGGGAATATGCTCAACCGAGATATTTTCCCGCGCGAGCACGCCGAGCACCTTGGCGATAAAGCCGATCTCCGAATTCATTAGAGACTTTTCGATAAAAATTACCGTAAAGTTCTTTTTGCCCGCGATGCCCGTCACGGTGCTGCCGTCGGGCATATAGCGCGAACTCGGCAGAATGGACGTGCCCTCGTCCTGCGGGCGGAAGGTGTTTTTGATGCGGATGGGAATGTTGGCCTTGCGCACGGGAAATATGCTGTCGCTGTGGAGAACGTTGGCGCCCATATAGCTCAGCTCGCGCAGTTCCTTGTAGGAGAGCTTTTTTATTGGCTTTGGACTGTCCACTATCCTCGGGTCGCAGGCCAAAAAGCCCGATACGTCCGTCCAGTTTTCATATAGGGAGGCCTGTACCGCGCGGGCGACGATAGCGCCCGATATATCGGAGCCGCCACGCGAAAAAGTTTTTACTTTACCGTCTGCGCCCCGTCCGTAAAACCCCGGGAAAACCGCCAGCTCGCACGCCGAACATGCTTCGGCCACAGCCTTGTAGGTTTTTTCGCCGTCCAGACGGCCGTCCTGTTTGAAAAATATAACGTCCGCGCTGTCGATAAATTTTGCGCCGAAAACCTCGGCGGCCACGCGGGCGCAGAGATATTCCCCGCGGGAAGCGGTGAAATCTTCACTCTTTTCCTCGTCGATGCGCCTTTCGGTTTCGTCGAGAACGGAAGCGATGTCAAAATCGATGTTGAGCTCTTTGATTATCGAAACAAAGCGCGCGCGCACGGGCCCGAAGCCGCGGCGGCACACGCCGTCCTCGAGCAGGGTCCTGTGGCAGGCATAGAGAAGGTCGGTGACCTTGGCGTCGCCCGAATAGCGCTTGCCGGGCGCGGACACTATTATATACCTGCGTTCGGGGTCGCCCGCTATTATGTTTTTGACCGATTTGATTATGGTGCCGTCCGCCATGGACGTGCCGCCGAATTTACAAACTTTTATTGACATTTTGCTTTTGCCTTGTCGGCCCTATGCCGTACGTGGGTTATCTTATCGATTTTGCTTCTATGTAGTAACGCTTTTCGTTGCCCTCGCCCATACTGAACGTTTTGCGCGGAAGATTGCCGTTCTTTGAAATCAAAGCAAAAAAATCCTGCTTGCGGATGGGCGGAAGTATTACGCCCGCTCCCCCCGCTACGGTGAAATTTATCAGTTCGCTTTCGCCGTGGATATAGTCTGTTTCGCCGCCGTTTTTTGCTATATAGTCCGATATATATTCGTCCAAAAGGCGTATTCCCGACGGCACGTCCCGGGGGAAAGGTATTTCGCAAACCCTGCCGTTTACGGAGAGTTTGGCCTTGCCGTCGCCCCCCAAAGCGAGCCCTGCAGCAAATTTTTCGGGGTCGGAAGTTTTAATAAGCCTGTGGATAGGCTCAAAATTCAAGGCCGCGTCGTATATGTTTACCGCCTCGACGAGCGCGAATCTCGCGGGATGCGTTGCCCGCTGCTCCTCTGTCAGACTGCCTTTGAGGTTGTTCCAACAGGTTTTTGCAGTCGCCAGCGAATGGTTGCCGTCGCCCACCGCAAACAGGAATTTGTCGGCCTTATTTTCGGCGAGGGCATAGAACGCTTCGGTTACCTGCCCCGCGTTGGTTATATAAGCGCCCGTTATGTGCCCGCCGCCCATCATCAGGTCGGAGCTGTATAACACCTCCCCCCGTTTGACGGCGTTCAGCACGGAATTTGAAGGGTCGTCGTACAAGAGCATTATATGCGGCAACTCGAGCGGAGCGTTTTTGCGGATCTCCACGCGGGGCGGAATCCGCTCTAAAATCGTGGCCTCGGTCGAGCGTACGGGAGTTTTTGCGCCGCGCTCAAACGAATAGTCCTCCAAATCGATCGCAAGGACTATGCCCGTGCGCGTGCCCGAACCCGTGGTGCGCTCAACAAGAATAAATCCGCCGTCGATCTCCCTGAATATCCCCCGCCGCAAATATTCTTCCATGGCGGCGTTGACCCTTTCTATTCGCTGTTTAACGTTATCATTTAAATAAATTTCGGGCAAAATGAGGTTGAAAGCCGAGGGTTTGCCGCACGTTAAACGTTCAACTTCCCTCCAATAAGAAAGGTCGGAAGTGAACTGGTCGCAGGCGTTTACCGCCCACGTTTTTATATCCGCAGAAGCGGGCAGAAGTATCTTGGGAACGGTGATTGTGTTCATCTCAGATATTTATCAAAACCACCGTAACCGCGGCAAGCACTATGGCAAGGATTTTTATGCCTATATCCTTCGTAAAAAGATCTTTTAAAAATTTGCCGAACTTGTTCATATGTTTTTGCCCTCCGCCGTCAAATCGGACCAATAATATTCGCTCAACGCATTCTTTAAATCGGACGCGTCGGCATAACGCTTTTTGATCGCGCCGTTCTTGACTATTGAAATTATGCCCGTCTCCTCGGAAACGACTATCGCGGTAACGCTTGCGACGGAAGTGATTCCGAGCGCCGCGCGGTGGCGGCTGCCCATCTCTTTGGGAAGATTTTCACTCTGCAGCACGGGCAAAAAGCAGCCCGCGGCATAAATCTTGTTGCCCTCGATTATCATTGCGCCGTCGTGCAGGGGCGCCTTGGGATAGAACACCGCCTCTATCATCTGGGAAGTAATCGCCGCGTTTACAACCGTTCCGCTCTGGATTATTCCCTCGGGGAGATTTTCGTTGGACAAAACTATCAGCGCGCCTATATCCTTTTTGGACATGTTCTGCACGGCGCGGATCGTTTCGTCGATTATCAGCTGCACGCCCGAAACGGTTAAAGCGTCCTTGGCGTGCCTGCTGTTGGCGTCGAGAAGGGTGCGCTTGATTTCGGAATGGAACATGGTAAAGATCAGGAGCGCGATCATTATGATGATCAAGAGAAGCACGCACGTGTCGAACCGCGCAAACGCGAACGTCACGCCGCATATGATCACAAAAAATACTATTACGGCAATAAATTTGGTGGCTTTATTGCCTTTTAAAACTTTGAAGATATAGAAATAAACTATCGCCAGCAACAAAAACTCCAAAATGAGAGCTACGTAGTTGGCCGTTATTTCATTCAAGAAAAAGTTTTTTAAACTTTCCCAAAGGGCGTTCCAATTCTCCATTTTTTTACCTTTTTACGTATGATTGTTTAATTATTATATAATTAATATCGCGAAAAATAAAGCAATTTTAACCACTAAATTCAGCCGACCGCGAAAAATAGCGTATTTTCGCAGATTTGCAGGGCCGAGGCGGGGGTTATCGCGCCGCTTTTTACGTCGGCAATGTTTTTATAAAATAAGTTTATGTAATTTTTGAGATTGTTTGCGCCTATCATCGCGGCCTGTTCCCTGCTCTTTTTTACGGCGTATTCTTTTGCGCCCGTTTCGGCGGCGTAGCGCGCGTCGGAAAGCGGGGACGAAAGGGCGGACAGCAGGTTGCGGAAATGGGAAAACAGCCCGTTTATGATTGATATTTCGTCAAATCCTTTGCTCTTTAAATCGGCGGCAACGGTGCAGTATTTTGTGAAGTCGCGGCGAGAAACGGCGTTCGTCATTTCGTATATGCGGTAATCCGCGTCCTTGTACACGAGGCCGTCTATCTCGGCGGCGGTAAGTTCGCCGCTCCCCTTATAGTCTATGAGTTTGGCGACTTCCACAGACACGCGCGACATATTGTACAGGCAGTATGCCGCAAGATTTTCGCATGCCGCGGCGCTGCAAGTTATGCCTGCCCGCTTGAAAGTGATATATGCCCAGCGCGCCACCGATTCGGGCTCGGCCTTGCCGCAATCGACGTACGTCACCGACTTTTTGCGCTTGAGGTCCACTCCCTTTTTGCCGCCGCGGTTGGAGATTATGAGGATAGAGCTGGACGGAAAATTGTCAAAAAGAGGCTTTAAATACGTTTCGAATTCGGATTCGGAGGGATAAAATTCGCTGACCTTGACTATGCGCTTTTCGGACATGAACGGATAATTTTTGACCGCCGAAACAAGCTGCGAAAGCGCGCCGCCCTTTAAATTTTCGCCGTCGAAGGCCGTAAAGTTGAGCTCGGGCATCTGCAAAAAGGCGTTTTTTATCATTTCCTCACCGTTAAGGCGGAAGTATGCGTCCTCGCCTTCAAGCAAATATATTGCCGAGCCGCCCCCGCTTATGTTGCCTTTGAGTTCGGTATATTTCATTGTTGCGCCTCTTCCCCGTCCTCTTTGGACCGGTAAATATATTTTATGAATTCGCAGTCGGAGGTCTCTGCCCGCGCGCACATGGCGGCATACACCTCGTTGCGCAGTTTCAGGGCCGCCGCCTTTGGAGACAGGGACCCGTCCGCATAAAACGGCCCGTCGATATAGACTATACGTTTGGGATATTTGCCGTGTTTGCGCTTATGATAGGTCATCGTATATGAAAATACGGGGGTGTTCAATTTTACGGGATATATAAACGACGTCTGCGGAAAGGGCCGTATTTTGGTGTAGTAGTGCCAGATGTGCGCTTCGGGATATACGGCTATCCAGTGGCGCTTTTTTATCGCCTCGCCCAAAGCTGCGTTGAAACGCGCAATGGCGTGGAAACCCTCGGGAATAGGTATCCCGCCGATAAGTTTTACAAGCCAGCCTATGCCCTTTATCGACACTGCGTCCGCATTTATTACCACGTCCGCAGAGCGGGGAAAAGCAAGCAATGAGGGGTTTATCGCGTCGAGTAGCATGGAAGTGTGGTTGCCGTAGATGAACGCCCCCTTCTTTTTGAAACCCTTCATCCGCTTTTTGCCCACATATTTTACGCGCTTTATCAGTCTGCCGTAAACCCAAGCCACGGGTTTTACTATGCCGTGATATATTATCCCCCTCAACAGTCTGCGCCAAAAACCCTTGTTTAAAAACTCGTAGTCCGCGGGCAGCTCTTTCCGGGTGATGTTCGTCCCCGCAAAGTCGTCGTTGACTTCGTCGGAATAATAGTAAACTTTTTGCAATTTCATGGGGTTTATCTCTCGTAAAACATAGCCAAAAACTCTTTCATGGCGAAGGACGTGGGTACGTTTTTTGCCATGGCGATCCCCACGCCGCGCGCCGGGAGGGAGGGCGAAACGTTGAGTTCAAACAGGGAGCCTTCGCGGAATTCGTTGAGGCAGTACTCGCGCGGGATACAGCCGACGCCCATACCTTTGGACACCAACTTTTTCATCAAATCCCAGTTTGCCACCTCGATGTCGGGATGAAGTTCAACGCCGAGATTTTCCAAAAATACCGCAAGCGTGTGGCGGGCCACGGTATTTTCCTCTATCATAAGAATGGGGATATCCTGCAACTTTTTTATGGGAATGGGCACGCCCCGTAATTCGGAAAAGCGTTCCCCCGCGACAAAAACGTCGGTGAGATGGGTTATCGTGCCGTAAAATTTTACGTCGTCGTCCTCCATGGGGAGATTTATGAACGCGACGTCGCACTTGCCCTCTTTGAGCCGGCTGACGGTGTAGGGCGACGTGGAAGATATCAGTTCAAACCTCACCGAAGGATACTTTTGGTGATACAGCGCGATTTTGTCGGCGATTATGTGATAGAAAATGGAGTCGGTAGCGCCTATCCTGATCGTGCCCGTGGCGGTTGTCTGAAGCTCGGTGATGCTGTTTTCGGCGTCGTCCAAAAGGCGCAGAGCCTCCTCCACGCGGCCGAAAATGAGCTTGCCCCCCGCAGCCGACAGTTCCATTCCCCTGTGTGTGCGGTTGAAGAGCGTTACGCCGAGCTGAGTTTCGAGCTGTTTGACGGACTGCGACACGGCGGGCTGGGAAATGAACAGTTCCTGCGCCGCCCGTGTGAGGGAGCCGCATTTTGCCACCGTGTAAAAGACCCTGTATAGTTCGAGATTAACCATATTTTGCACCTTTTTAAATTCTTTTTGCGCATCATTTGCCCACGCAGAATTTTGAAAATACCGCGTTTATTATTTCTTCCGTGGCCGTTTCGCCCGTGATTTCGCCGAGGGCGTCCCACGCCTCTTTTATGTCCACCGAAAGGAGGTCGGGGGTGATTTCCCCCGCGTTTTCCGCCGCGTTCTTTAAGGCCTTTTCGGCGCGGAGAAGGGCGTCATAGTGCCTTTCCTCCACGATATACGCCTGCCCCAGAGCTCCGTCCCCAACGGCAGCGGCGGAGATCAACCGTTTTAGCGCGTCCAGCCCGTAGCCCGTCTTTGCCGAGACCGCGACGTCGTATTTGCCGAACGGAGCGCAAATGTCGCTCTTGTTGAAAACGGTTATCAGCTTTCCGCCGACCTCTTGCGGAGCGGGAGATCCGTCGGTGAGATACAGCACGATATCGGCGGTACGTATTGCGTTTTTTGCGCGCTCGATGCCCATCTGTTCCACCGCGCCCGCCCGCTCGCGTATGCCTGCGGTATCGATGAGGTTGTAAGTTATGCCGTCTATCTCTATTGCGCCCTCGACGGCGTCGCGCGTGGTGCCTTCCTCTTCGGACACTATTGCCTTGTCATAGCCCAACAGGGCGTTTAAAAGGGAGCTTTTGCCCGCGTTTGGTTTGCCGCAGATTGCGACAAGGACCCCGTTCTTGATTTTCCGCCCGCACTTATAGCTTCCGGCAAGGCGGCCGATCCTTTCGTTGACCTCTGCAAGGTCCCTCTTTATCTTTTCAAAATCGAGCCCGTCGAGGTCCTCTTCGGGATAGTCGAGTTCGGCGGCGATCGCCGCAAGGATATCCGTCAGCGAAGCCTGCAACAGTTTGACTTCGCGGGAGAGTTTTTCGTTGTAGAGCATGCTGCCCGCGCGCAGGAGGGCAAGGCTTTCGGCGTTAATCATATCTATCATGCCCTCGGCCGAGGACAATGTGAGTTTGCCGTTCAAAAAGGCCCGCCGCGTAAATTCGCCGCGTTCGGCAAGGCGGCAGCCGCAGGAAACGGTCTTTGCAAGTATGCCGCGGGCTATCTGCACGCCGCCGTGACAGTGAAACTCGACGGTGTTTTCGCCCGTGAAGGACTTGGGCGAGGCAAAGTACACCATGAAGCCGAAATCAAAAAAGCCGTCCCCCTCTATTTTGCCCGCATACATATAGTTGGGTTCGTACGCGCGCGGCTTGCCCGCGGGGGTGAACATCTTTTCGGCTATGCCGAGGGCGTTATCGCCGCTTATTCTGATTATTGCCACTCCGCCCGTACCGTTTGGCGTGGAGATTGCCGAAATACATTCCTGCATGTCTTTTGCGCATAAGCCGCTTTGCTATAATTTATGCTTATACTCCTTTTAAAAAAATTATATCACGGCGCAGCTTAAAAGTAAAGAAAAACGCGCCCGTTTTGTGGGCGCGTGCTGCTCAGTTTTTAAATTCGTCGAACGGATCCCCGCCGTCGTTGCCGCCGAATTCGTCAAACGGATCCGCAGGCTTTTGCTGCTGTTGGGTTTGTCCGCCGCCCGTCGGTTTGTTGTATTGGTTGCGGCTGTAGGGATTTTGGTTATAGGGATTTTGGTTGAATGTTTGCTGGTTGCGGTATTCGCGGTACATTCTTTCCTGCACGGCGCGCATATATTCGGCGTAGTTTACGCCCCTGTTGTTTCTGACCGCAAAGATGAGTATTCCCTGCACGGGGAACAGTACGCTTGTGATGGTAAAGAGCAGATAGCGGCGGGTTGAATAGGTTTGGAAAAAGCAATTCAAAAGCACCACCATAACCAACATATAAAGGAAATTGAGCCAGCCCGTGACATAGGTGTATAGATGGTTATAGCACCAGCCCGCCCAGCCTAAAGAGGGATTGGCGGTCAGCATTGCCGCCTCGTCGAGCGCGGCCGTGGTTATCTGGAACTGTTGCCCCGGCAAGGCGTAATCTTCGGTGGTGTAAACGATATAGGGGTCGACGAGCGCGGACGAAACTATATCGAGGATATACAGCCCCACAAGGATAAATTCGAGCGCCGCGGCTACGATGCCAACTATCCGCGTGTCGATGTTGAAAACTCTGTTCTTTTGCCCGCAGACGCCTATATAGTACGTGCTGAAAAAAGGTATAAACGCCATCCATTTGTGCCCTATACCCTCGCGCGTGGCTATCACGTACAGGCCGACCGTGCGGAAAACGTAGATGGCCAAAAAACACAGCCCGCCCACCAAAAAATATACCCATGAGGATACAGAGCCGTTAAACTGCCCTATGATGAGCTGCGCATAATTTGAATATTCGAAAAATTCCATAAAATTCCTCTTTCAGAAGGTTGATTTTTAGTTTATTCCATATAAATGTGGAATTTAAAAACACTATGTGAAAACTTTGTAAAATTTATCAAAAATCGAAGATTTTAACGCCGTAGTCCACGCTTTCGAGGGTGAGCCCGCAGGCAGGCATTGTTTTGCCCGCAAGCTCCCTGCCGCCTCCGCCGAGGGAACCGAGGACCCGCTCCTCGCTTATCGCGCCCTGCGCAAAGTTGAGAATGGTCCCCGCCACGGTGCGCACCATGTTGTATAAAAAGCCGTTGCCCGTGACGTAAATTTCCACGTCGGTCGAGCCGAGCGCGCGGCTGTATTTTACTTCGGCGGAATATATTGTTCTTACAGTTGTCTTTGCGGCAGACCCGCTTTTGGAATAGGCCTTAAAATCGTGTTCTCCGACAAAAAAACGCGATATGTATTGCATTTTTTCGACGTCCGCGCCGCCCTTGACCCACGCCCAATATCTGTCCTTTATGGGGTTGCGGCGGGGGGAAATATACATGCGGTAGCAATACGTCTTTTTTTTGGCGCTGCGGTTGCTGTCAAACCCTTGGGGAGCTACGGCCGAGGCAATGACGGAAATATCTTCGGGCAGGCGCATGTTTAAGGCGTCGGCTATCTTTTCTGCGGGAATCGTAGTATCCGCGTCCAAATGGCACACCTGCGCGCGGGCATGCACTCCGCTGTCCGTTCTGCCGCTCGCCGTGACGGGCGTGGGAACGCCGAAAAGACCGAGGGCGGCCTCCTCCAATTTGCTCTGCACGGTGACGCTGTTCGGCTGGATTTGCCAGCCGCCGTAGTTTGTGCCGTCGTATGACAGCAAAAGCGCGTATCTCATCAATAGACCCTTATAAACCGATATATCTGCGGACAGATATCGAAACAGTATAAATTTAAAAGTACGACCCCCGCAATCAGCGCGCCGATAAGCAAAAAGGCAACCAAATCGCGCCAGCCGAAGCGGAGTTTTTTGTATTTGGTTCTGTTTTTGGAGCCCGAATAACAGCGGGCGTCCATTGCGTCGCCAAGCTCCTCGGCACGGCGGAACGCGCTTATCAAAAGGGGGATCAAAATGGGCACCATGGCCCTTATGCGCTTGAATATGTTGCCGCTTTCGAAGTCCGCCCCCCTCGCCTTTTGCGCCGAGATGATACGGTTCGTTTCGTCTATCAGCGTGGGAATAAAGCGGAGCGCGATGGACATTATCAGTGCAAGTTCGTGCACGGGGAATTTTATCAGCGTGAGCGGTTTTAACAGGCTCTCTATGCCGTCGGTGAGGGACACGGGGGTTGTGGTGAGGGTGAGAATGGACGAGGCCATTACAAGAAAAAACAGCCTGAACATCAAAAATACGGTGAAGATTATGCCCTCTAACGTCACTTTGAGTATGCCCCACTGCCAATACACCGTTTGGCCGCTGTGGAAAAATATATTGAGTATGCCCGTGAATACGAGAATGAAGATTATCCCCTTTATGGACCTGAGCACGCTGCCGACGGGGACGCGCGCGGCTATAACCGTGATTATCAGCATTATGGCGCAGGCGGCAAGCGAATAAAAATTGTTTGCGACAAACAGAAGCACTATAAACCCGATGAGGGCAAGCAGCTTAAACCTCGGGTCGAGCCTGTGCACGAAAGAATCTGCGGGATAGTATTGGCCGAAAGTTACGTCGTTAAGCATTTTTGCCCCCTTCGTAGATTTCAATCACCTTGTCCGAAAATTCTTTGACGGTGCAGGCGCCGCGGATTATTATGCCGTTTTGCCCGAGATATGTTGAGATTTTTGCAGTTAACGGCACGTCCAGACCGAGGGCCGACAGTTCGCTTGCGCGGGTGAAAAGATTTGCAGGGGAGTCGCACGCAAACACCTCGCCGCCTGAAATAACGGCCACGCGCGTGCAGTTTTCGGCCACTTCGTCCATGTCGTGGGAGACTATTATCACCGTTTTGCACCACTCGCGGTGGAGCTTGTGCAAAAGTTCCATAATCTCCTTTTTGCCCTTGGGGTCGAGGCCTGCGGCGGGCTCGTCCAAAATCAGAATGTGAGGCCTGGTGACTATTACGCCCGCAATAGCGACCCGCCTCTTTTGCCCGCCAGACAGGTCGAAAGGAGATTTGTCCTTTACTTCCTCATAATTGAGCCCGACTATCTCCAAACTGTTCTTTACGGCCTGTTCCGTTTCCGCGTCGGAGAGCTTCTTGTTGAAATTTTTAAGCCCGAAAGCCACGTCGGCAAACACCGTTTCGGCAAAGAGCTGGTATTCGGGATATTGGAACACCATTCCGACGCTTGCGCGGAGAGCTTTGAAGTCCGTTTTTTTGTCGGCAAGGTCGAACTTGCCCACGGTTATCGAGGGCAGCACGGGCGCGGGCCGGCCCTTTTTTACTTTGGGTTTGCGGTATTTTTTTTCGGCCTGCGGCAGCTTTATCAGAGCGTTTAAGTGCTGCACGAGCGTGGACTTGCCGCTGCCCGTATGGCCTATTATCCCGAAGAATTCACCGTCGCATATGCTTAAATTAACGCCGTTCAGCGCCCTTGTGGCGAAGGGAGATTTTTTGGAGTAGGTAAACGCGAGATTTTTGATATCTATGTCCCAATCCCCCCGCGTTTGGGGCTGCGCGGGCGGCGAAAAGGACGATTGCCCCCCATATATGCCGCGGTTATTCAAATTTTTGAGTATTTCAAGAGCAAGTTCTTCGGGCTTTAACACGTCGGCAATCTCCATGCCGGCGGCGCGGAGATTTTTGCAGATCACGCTTATCCGCGGGAGCGACAGGTTGAACGTTTCGAGCGCGTCGCCCCGTTTGAAAATTTCTTCGGGCGTGCCCGACAGCGCAATTTCGCCGCGGTTCATAACTATCGTTCTCTCCGCAAGGAGGGCCTCCTCCATGAAGTGGGTGATGAGTATGACCGTCATTCCCTCCTCGCGGTTGAGGCGCCTTACGACCTCTATTACCTCCCGCCTGCCCTTGGGGTCGAGCATGGCGGTTGACTCGTCCAAAATCAAAACGTCGGGCTTTATGGCCAGCACGCCCGCGACGGCTATCCTCTGTTTTTGGCCGCCCGAAAGGCGGGCGGGCGTGGAATGGCGGTATTGCTCCATTCCCACCGCGGAGAGCGCCCAGTCTATTCTCTTGCCTATCTCCTCTCTCTCCACTCCGATATTTTCGGGACCGAAAGCTATGTCGTCCTCAACTATGGAGGCGACCATCTGGTTGTCGGGATTCTGGAACACCACGCCGACGTGCTTTCTGACTTCCACGGCGTTTTTGCCGTCGCAGACGTCCATGCCGAGAACGGTGAGCTTGCCCCCGTCCGGCTCGAGCAGGCCGTTTATCAGCCTTGCGAGCGTAGATTTGCCGCTGCCGTTGTGGCCGATAACGGAGATGAACTCGCCGCGGGCGACGGTGAAGCTGACGTCCTTTATGGCGCAGCCCTCCTGCCCGCTGTAAGAATATTTTAAGTTTTGTGCTTCAATTATATTTTCCAAAACAGCGTTCCGATTTTTTCCTTTTCCGCATAAGCGGCTTTTGGCAATTTACACCATTATACCAAACGGCAAAAGTTTATACAACTATAAATTAAAAATTTTTTGCGGAAAGGGCGTAAATTTGGGAATCCGATAAATTTTGCCCGTTTTTTTGCCATAAATTAGAAACCTATTATTGACTTTTAAAAGGCGTTAAAGTATAATAAGGTAGCGCGGACGTAACGCGCGTAAATATGTTCAGAAAAAAATTATATAAAAATCGGAGGTAATTTGATGAAAAAATTGACTATCGACGGTAATACCGCCGCCAGCCATGTTGCTTATGCCTTTTCGGAAGTAGCAGCCATCTACCCCATAACCCCCTCTTCCCCCATGGCGGAAGTTGCGGACGAATGGGCAACCGCAGGCAGAACCAATATGTGGGGTCAAAAAGTAAAGATTGCAGAAATGCAGTCTGAAGGCGGCGCCGCAGGCGCGGTTCACGGTTCGCTTTGCGCGGGCGCTTTGACGAGCACCTACACCGCTTCGCAGGGACTTCTTTTGATGATCCCCAACATGTACAAGATTTCGGGCGAGCTGATGCCCATGGTTATGCACGTTTCGGCGCGCGCCCTCGCTGCGCACTCGCTCAACATCTTCGGCGACCATGCGGACGTTATGGCTTGCCGCCAGACGGGCTTTGCAATGCTCTGCGACGGCTCCGTGCAGGAAGTTATGGACCTTGCGCTTGTAGCTCACCTCTCCACCCTTAAATCAAAGGTGCCTTTTATCAACTTCTTCGACGGTTTCAGGACCAGCCACGAAGTTGCCAAAATCGACGTTTGGGACGAAACTGACAACTATGCCGAGATCCGCGCGATCTGCGACGAGGTTGGCACCGCCGCCGATATAGCCGATTTTAAGAGCCGCGCGCTCAACCCCGAACACCCCATCCAGAAGGGTACCGCTCAGAACGGCGACACCTACTTTCAGAACAGGGAGACGGCCAACAGCTACTATGCCGCGGCCCCCGCAATCGTTCAGCAGATGATGGACGTCGTTTCCAAGCACTGCGGCAGAAGCTATCACCTCTTTGACTATGTCGGCGCACCCGACGCGGAAGAAGTTGTGGTATGTATGGGCTCCGGTTGCGAAACGATAGAGGAATCCATAAACAAGCTCAACTCGATGGGCAAGAAGTACGGCCTCGTTAAAGTACGTCTGTACCGTCCCTTCGTTGCCGACGCGTTTGTTGCCGCGCTGCCCAAGAGCGTTAAGAAGATTGCCGTTCTCGACAGGACGAAGGAGCCCGGCTCCCTCGGCGAGCCTTTGTACCTCGACGTTTGCTCGGCTCTGCTTGAAAAGGGCGTGACCCATGCAAAGGTTGTAGGCGGCAGATACGGCCTCGGCTCCAAAGAGTTTACTCCCTCTATGGTTCTTGCGGTTTATAAAAACCTTGAAAAAGATCAGCCCAAAAACCACTTTACCATCGGTATATATGAGGACGTTACCAACTCCTCGCTCGATTTCTCGGAGAAATTCGACGCCGCTCCCGCAGGCTCCACGAGCTGCAAGTTCTACGGCCTCGGCTCGGACGGCACCGTAGGCGCAAACAAGAACTCCATTAAAATTATCGGCGACCATACGGACAAGCACGCGCAGGCGTACTTCTTCTACGATTCCAAGAAGTCGGGCGGCATCACCGTTTCCCACCTCCGTTTCGGTGACACGCCTATACAGTCCGAATATCTTATCGATTCCGCCGACTTCGTTCAGTGCTCCAATCCCTCGTACGTAACCCGCTACGATATGACGGGCGACATCAAGGAAGGCGGCACGTTCCTTTTGAACACCGACGCAACGACGGTTGAGGCTTTGGAACACTTCCTGCCCGCAAAGGTTAAGCAGGATCTTGCAAAGAAGCACATCAACCTCTACGTTATAGACGCAATTGCCATTGCAGGCAAGTTGGGCCTCAAGGGCAGAACAAACACGATTTTGCAGTCCGCATTCTTTAAGGTAAATCCCCAGATCATGCCTTATGACAGGGCCGTTGACTATATGAAGTACATGGCCAAAAAGTCCTTCGGCAGAAAGGGCGACGCCGTCGTTCAGATGAACTACGACGCTATAGACAGCGCGGACTCCCACCTTATTAAAATAGACGTTCCCGAAGCGTGGGCACACGCAACCACGGGCGCGGAGATGGTTAAGGGCGCGGACAACGCTTACTATCAGGAGATAATCAAGCCCATCCTCTATCTGAAAGGCGACGAACTCAAGTCCTCGCAGTTCAATGCGGACGGCCACGTTCCCACCGGCACGACCAAGTATGAAAAGCGCGGCGTTGCCGTTCTCGTTCCCGAAATAGACCTCGGAAAGTGCATCCAGTGCGGCACCTGCTCGTTTGTGTGCCCTCACGCTTGCCTCCGCCCCGCACTCGTTAAGGAAGGCGCGGAAAAGCCCGCCACCCTGCAAACGAAGAAGGCTATCGGCCTTGCAGGCTATGAATACAAGATGCAGGTTTCTCCCCTCGACTGCATGGGTTGCGGCGTGTGCGCTACTGTTTGCCCCGTAAAGGACGGCGGCGCAATAAAGATGATACCTCTTGCCGAATCGCTTGAAAAGGGCGAGGATAAGAACTGGGAATATGCAGTTGAACTTCCCGAAGTTGACACTTCCAAGTTCAAGAAAGACACCGTTAAGGGCTGCCAGTTTGCAACTCCTCTGTTTGAGTTCTCCGGCGCGTGCGCAGGCTGCGGCGAAACTCCTTACGTAAAGGTTGTAACCCAGCTGTTCGGCGAGGATATGATAGTTGCAAACGCAACCGGCTGCTCCTCCATTTACGGCGGCTCGTCGCCCACATGCCCCTACACCACCAACAAACAGGGCCGCGGTCCCGCCTGGGCTAACTCCCTCTTTGAAGATAACGCAGAATTCGGCTACGGCATGAATCTTGCATACACGGCAAGGCGCAACGCCATAAAGGCTAAGGTTGAAAAACTTGCAGAACTTGCCTGCGGCGACGGAAAGGCTGCTTGCGAGGCTTATCTTGCGGCATTCAACGACAGGGAGCCCTCCAAGAAGGCTGCCGCTGCGTTGGTTGAAGCGCTTGAAAAGTGCCCTCATCTCGAAGGCGAAGCTGCCGTTCTTGCAAAAGAGATACTTGCCGAAAAGGATTGCCTTGCGAAGAAGTCCATATGGATCTTCGGCGGCGACGGCTGGGCATACGATATCGGTTACGGCGGCTTGGACCACGTGCTTGCATCGGGCGAGGACGTCAACGTGCTCGTGCTCGACACCGAAGTTTACTCCAACACCGGCGGCCAGGCAAGTAAGTCCACAAATATCGGCGCGGTTGCAAAGTTTGCTTCCGCGGGCAAGAGAGTTAAGAAGAAGGACCTCGGCATGATCGCCAAGACCTACGGCTACGTTTACGTTGCACAGTGCGCTATGGGCTCCAACCCCGCACAGCTGCTTAAAGCGTTGACCGAGGCCGAAGCATATCACGGACCTTCGCTTATAATCTGCTATGCGCCTTGCATCAACCACGGCATCAACATGACGAAGAGCCAGCTTGAAGAAAAGTCGGCCGTTGACTGCGGTTACTGGCAGCTTTACAGATATAATCCCGAAGGCGAAGTGTTCACCCTCGATTCCAAGGATCCTACGGGCGATTACCAGGCGTTCCTTGCGGGCGAGACGAGGTACACCTCCCTTGCCAAGACGCAGGGACCCGAAGTTGCGGCTGAGCTCTTCAAGAAGACCGAAGAAGCTGCAAAGGAAAGGCTTGAAGGCTATAAGAAACTTGCCGGCAAGTAAGTCGGTTGTAGCACAACTTAAATACAAAAGATGAATATGGCGGCGCCTTTCGGCGCCGCCATTGGATTTTTAATTGAATTGTCAAACTAAGTGCAACAGTTTGAGATAAAAAAGTTAAATAAATCAACAGGTTTTTTGTAATTTAGAACTTTTTTAGGTCTGGCGTTTAAAAGCGCCAGATTTTTTTGTAAAGTCTTGTCGGCTATATGCGAAAGATTTCTGCCTTTCGGATAAAATTCTCTCAATAGTCCGTTAAGATTTTCATTAGTTCCTTTCTGCCATGCACAATACGCATCTGCAAAATATATTTCGCAGCCGAGAGCTTTTTCTACATCTTCCCAACGGGCAAACTCTTTGCCGTTATCAGTGGTAATGGTTTTAACAGCTCCCCTGGGTAATTGTGAAAGTCCTTGTATTATAACGTCCCTAACCGTTTCAGCTTCCCTGTTAGGACACTTTAAAGCTATATAATATCTTGTCATTCTCTCTGCCAAAGTAACGAAACAAGCCCTCGTTTTACCTCTGCCCGAAACCACCGTATCTAACTCCCAATGCCCGAATTCTTTGCGTTTATATACGGATTTATCTCTTTTTCGTATGCTTTTGCCCTTTGTTTGCAGTTTTCCCTGTTCCGTTGCCGTTCGGCTCTTGCCTTTTCTTCTTAATACTTTTAAATTGCCTTTTGAGATATATCCCTCATATAACCAACGATAAATAGTTTTAAAGGAAGGTATTTTTAATCCCTCACAAGGAGTATTGGCTATCTGTTCCGGAGACCAGGTTAAGGCGAGCTTTTCTTCTATGTATTCTTTAACCTCTTCATTGCCGAACATCCCTCTATGACAAAACCTGCGTCTGCGTTCGTATTTATTTTGAGCCGTATCCGGATAGTATGTATAGTTGACGTACATGCGAGAATAATTGCGGCGTATCTCGCGGGATATTGTGCTTGGGCTTCTTCCCAACAATTTTGCAATTTCTCTATAACTTTTTCCTTGAAGGTAATAATCTCGTAGACAAGCGCGTTCGTTTATGGTAAGATGGGTGTAGTTCATATTTTTCCTCTGTTTAAGAATTTTGTTTGCAATCCTATTCTAACACAGTTGATTTATATGAACTACTTTTTTTGCCCTCACCCGTTGCACTTGATATGATAATTCACCTTTTATGGGGTTGCCGCCGACGGAAGTTTTCCGTCGGCGGCAAATTTTAGTTGGATTCTGTAATACGGTTACAGTAACTCACTTTTGAGGTGCGTCACCATATTTTCATACTCTTTTTGCGTTTCTTGCAATTTGCCCTCGGCTATCAACTCCACACAAGTTTTTACAACGCCGTAAATGTAATCATAGTACTTACTTGTTTCGTGAGAGGCTTCTATTGCTTTTACTATTGCGGGAGCAACCTCGTAGTATTCTTTAACAAGCCGCGCGCCCTCGGGAGTCTTTTTCATATACCCATCGCGGAAATTACGCAGGGCCGTTAGCTCTTCACAGTCGTCGGGTTTACCCAAATAATCTACGCACGCGCCCGTAAGATAGCAACCCCCTCCGCTTGAATAATGCGCATCCTCGGGAGTTTCTCTTTTAATGAATTCATCGCAACTGCCCGAAGGTGAAACCATTGTATCTAACGTCAAACACCAATGGTGATACGGTGATTCGTTGTAAAAACTAATACAATCTCTGCAAGTACCCATACTTTTTTACTCCTTATTAAATTTAATTTTCTGCTGTGATTTGCAAATATTCTTCATATGAGACAAGTTCGGGGTGGAGCTTGCCTTTTTTCCACAGCTTATTGTCCTTCCACTCGTCGGTATCCAAAAGGCTGTTGGAGCTTTCGATTGTGGAGGGGCCGAAACGTTTTAATGTCGGTGATTCCTCGACGGAAGAGTTGTAAAATTGATCAAGTTCAAATGAAACGTCCCAATCAGCTATATTGAGGCAATAACTTATTTCACCGCCTGTGCGGTTAAAGCCGAAATTATATGTACTATCAGGATCAATTCTTGTACATTGGGAATAACAATTTTTAATAGTTCCGCCAGAAAGAATATAAACAAGTCCTGCACTTCTGCCATTGGCAATTGAACCCGTTACCCAGCAACATTCAACATGCCCGCCCGAAATTGTGCCAATAAGCGCTGCGGCAACGCGAATTGAAATCATGGATATCGTTACGTTCGCACTGCAATATTTTACGTTTGAAGCAGATGCAACCGTGGCAATAAGTCCGCCACCGACCACATTATACTCAACTGACGGCATTGTAATCGAAGTTGTATGGCAATTTTCAACGGTTGCACCCATTTTTACTGTATCGGCAAAAGAAGCTATGGCATAATTTATTGTGGAGTCGGCGAAGTTGAGATTTTTTACCGTGCCCTCGCTTATCGTTCCGAAGAGGGCGGTGTTTAAAGTGGCGCTGTGAACTTTGTGGTTCTTTCCGTCAAGATAACCCGTAAACGGAGCCGTGTCCGAACCCACGGGTTTTAAATCTGTTATGTCGCCCATATTCAAATCCGCGCCCAGCTCGTAATAAGCCGACAAATGTTTGCTGATATTTGTCCATTGATAGGGCTGTGAAATTATGTAGGGGTCGCTCTCCGTGCCGCTGCCCGACTCAAACTCGGGCGCGGGAGGCTCCTCCTGCTGCTGGTCGTTGTTATTGCCGCCCGAACCGCTTCCGCCGTTTCCGCTGCTTCCGCTATTCGTGCCGCCAGAACCGCCGAAAATGCAACCCGCGGCAAAAATTGCAAAAACAGAAAGCAACGCCACTATTGCAACTAAAATTTTACCGAATTTTTTCATATGTTATCCTCCTTAGTTAAAGATATTACTATTTGTATTTTAGTACGTTATTAGCGTACTTGTCAAGTAATAACGTACTTTTTGCATATAATTTTTGTATGGATAAGGTTACCAAGTTCACAGAGAGATTTAACGAAGTTTTGGGATATTCATACGTAAAGCAGACAGAGCTTGCAAAGGCGGCGAATGTTTCAAAACAGTGCATATCCGACTATAAATCGGGCAAAAGCGTGCCGAGCATAGATACACTGTATTTGATTTGCAAATATCTCGACGTTTCGGCAGATTATCTGTTGGGACTTGAAAAATAATTACAATATAGCGAAGGCGGCAACCAAAAGTTGCCGCCATTGGATTATTATGGAGTTTTGAATCTGTCGCTAAGCGACGTTTGGGTTTCCGTGTTATCCAACCCCTCCCGAGCGTAGCGACGGCTTTGTGTGCGTTCCAACGCACCAAAAGCAGCCCACGGGGGGACGAGCGCAGACTTCTCAAAACAGCACAGTGCGCTGTTTTGCTGCGCGAGATGAGTGAGCGCATACGTCCCGCGCGAACGGGGACCGAACACGGCGTTGTCCTTACGCCGTGTGAGAACTCTCGGGCTCCGCCCTCTGCCGTTTCCCCTTTGGGGAACCCTCGGCAGGGCAGCGAAGCCGCCTCGCGCGAAATGACACGGAGTAATGGGCGGGGTATTATTTTAAAGGTCGCTACGCGACAGATTCTTCGTCGGGCTGCGCCCGACTCAGAATGACAGGGAGGGAAGGAATGACACGGCTTAACGGGCGGGGTTATTATTTTAAAGTTGCGGGAGCCGTATTTACGAAGTTAGCAAGCGGTTAGAAGCGAGTTATGCAAGGCGCGCGAGGAAAACTTGAAGGAGCGTACACAGACGTACGTAACTGAAAGTTGCCGCAGCGCAACACAGCAGAACGACGCTTATAATCCGCTTGGCGGGAGCAAAAAAAGCAGACATCGCCAAATGTCTGCTTTTTTGTGAACTTTGTTGAAACGGTTTGTAGCGCTCAGCGGAATGAATGGATAACGAAAGTTGAGGCCGCAACGCTCGGTCCGTCCAAAAAATATGAAAATTTACTTTTTGGCTATGTCCTTATACACGAGGGGGCGGCGGTCGCGGAAAAGCCCCCACTCGAGGCGGTGTTTTGAAAGTTCGTCCAAGTCGAATTCGGCAAAGATTGCGCCCTCCTCATCCTTGCCGAGGGAGGACAATATCGCGCCCGTGCCGTCGGTTATGAACGACGAGCCGTAGAACGTGAGCGCGGAGCTTTGGTTGCCGTTGGCTTCCGACGGGGCGACCTCCTCCCTGCCTATGCGGTTTGCGGCGGCCACGGGCATCAGGTTTGCGGCGGCGTGCCCGCACATCACCCGCCGCCAGTGCGCCGAGCTGTCCGTGCCCAAGATGGGTTCGGAGCCGATTGCCGTGGGGAAAAGCAGAATTTCCGCGCCGTTGAGAGCGAGCGCGCGGGCCGTTTCGGGGAACCATTGGTCCCAGCAGATGCCCACGCCTATCGTGCCGTAGGTCGTTTTAAATGTTTTGAAGCCCGTATCGCCCGGGGTGAAATAGAATTTTTCCTGATAAAAATGGTCGTCGGGGATATGCGTTTTGCGGTATATGCCCTTCAGTTTGCCGCAGTCTATCACCTCGACCGAATTGAACAGGAGGTTGCCGCATCTTTCGTAAAAACTTACGGGCACCACCGTTTTATACTGTTCGGAAAATTCCATAAAGGCCCTTATAGCGGCGTTTGCGCGGGGCTCTTCGGCATAGGAATAGTAGTTATAGTTGCGCTCCTGACAAAAATATTGACGTTCGAAAAGTTCGGGGAGCAATACGATATTTGCCCCCTCCTCGGCGGCCTCCGTGGCAAGGTCGAGGGCGTTTTGAATGTTTTGTTCGCGTGAGGGCACGCACCGCATCTGGATTGCGGCTATTTTTACGTTGCGCATTTTATCACCTTATCACTTTATTATTTGTTGTGTTAAACAATGTACGTTGCCGCCGCCGACTATCAGTTCGCGGGCGGGAACGGGGATAATTTTTTTTGACGGAAAGGCATTTTGCAAAATTTTCAGGGCGGGGTTATCGTTTATATCGCCGAATTGCGGCACGAGCACGCCCGCGTTGCAGATATAAAAATTCACGTACGAGGCGGCGAGCTTTTCGCCTGCTTCACGGGTATCCTCGCCCTCCTCGAACACAAAGCCGTCCAAATCGAACTGAGTTATGGTTACGGGCTTTTGCGGCAGGGGGAGTTTTATGACTTTTAAGCCGCTGCCTGTCAATATATCATAATTTTCGCGGCAGATTTCGCCCTGTTCGCCGCGTTCGTCCCATGCCAAAAGGACGGTATCGGGCGAGGCAAAGGCGCAGATATTGTCCGCGTGGCCGTCCGTTTCGTCGCCGACGACGCCGCGCTTAAGCCAAATCACTTGTTCGGCGCCGAGATATTCCTTTAATTTAAGTTCGATTTGCTCCTTGGAGAGCGCGGGATTGCGGCCCTTGCTCAAAAGGCACTCCTCCGTGGTGAGAATTATGCCCGAGCCGTTGGAATGTATCGAGCCGCCCTCCAACACAAAGGGGTGAGCGTTTTTGTAACCTGTATTGAGTTTTTTTATGATTTCTGCCGCAAACGCGTCGTCGTTTTGCCAATATTTATACAGGCCGTTATATTCGCCGCCCCATGCGTTGAAAGCCCAGTCTATGCCGACCGTTTTACCGTTTTCCTTTATGAACGTGGGCGCCATGTCGCGCGCCCAGCAATCGTCCGTCTTTATGTTGAATAACTCAACACGGTTTGAGGATATTTCCTCTTTAAGCAGTTCACGGGCGGAGAGTTCTCCCTCTTTGGACACGGCCAAATACACCTTTTCGGCCGCGGAAATGTGCTTTATTATCCCGGCAAACACGGGGCGGGCGTACTTCGCGCCATATGGCCAGCTGCCCGTCCGTTCGGGCCAGATCATTATCGTGCCGAGGTGGGGTTCCCACTCGGCGGGCATATACAAATTTTTCATAATCTCGATTTGAAATCGGCGTAGGAAAAGGTCTTTAAAAGGGTATATTCGCCGCCCTTGACTTTGGCGATTGCGGGCAGCGGCATGCCGTTGAATGTGTTGTTTTTTACCATTGTATAAATTGCCATATCCGAAAAACTCAACACGTCCCCGCATTTTAAGGGTTCGTCAAAGGAATAGTCGCCGATAACGTCGCCTGCAAGGCAGGTGCGCGAGGACAGCCTGTAAGTATATTTCTTTTCGCCCGCGTTGCCGCTGTCTTTAAGGGGCGGGCGGTAGGGCATTTCCAGAACGTCTGGCATGTGACACTCGGCCGAGCTGTCCAAAATTGCTATATCCATTCCGTTGCGCACTATCTCCAATACCTTTGTGTATAAATAGCCCGCGTTCAGGGCGACGGCTTCGCCCGGTTCGAGGTAGATCTGCACGCCGTATTTATCGGAGAGGCGCTTGATTTCGCTCTCCAAAAGGGGAATGTTATAGCCCGCTTTGGTTATGTGGTGGCCGCCGCCGAGGTTGAGCCACTTTAAATTTTTGAAATATCCGCCGAAACTTTTTTCGAAGGCGCGGACGGTGGAAACCAAGTCCTCCGCCCCCTGTTCGCAGAGTGTGTGAATGTGGAAACCTTCCAAAAAACTCAACACGTCCCCGCAAAAGTTCTGTTTTGTGACTCCCAAACGGGAATATTTTGCGCAGGGGTCGTAAATTTCGGAGGCTTGCGTGGAGTATTCGGGATTTATCCTTAAACCTAAACTTCTGCCCCCTGCGAGCGGCGCGAATTTTTTTACCTGCTCCGCCGAATTGAATACTATGTGGTCACAGATTTTTACAATTTCCGAAAACTCGCTTTCAAGATAGGCGGGGCAATATACGTGGTTTTCGCCGCTCCCCTCCTCGCTGGCGAGGCGGGCCTCAAACAGTCCGCTCGACGTGTAGCCCGACAAATATTTTGAAATCAGCGGATAAAAATGATAGCAGGAAAAGGCCTTTTGGGCGAGCAGGATTTTGCAACCCGTGCGCGCCTGTACGCCTGCAAGAATTTCAAGATTTTCAGTGAGTTTGTCCTCGTCTATGACGTAGACGGGAGTGGGCAGCCCGTAAAATTTCATATCAGTCGACTAAAACGGGGTTCTCCTCAACCTTCCAAGGCAGCCCGTACTTGTTGAGAGCCTCCATATAGGGGTCGGGGTCGAATTCCTCTGCGTTATATACGCCGGGCTTATTCCAGACGCCCTTTACGACGAGCATTGCGCCTATCATTGCGGGCACGCCAGTGGTGTAGGATATCGCCTGCGAGCCCACTTCCCTGTAGCAGGCCTCGTGGTCGCAGATATTGTAGATATATATAGATTTTTTGACGCCGCCTTTATAGCCCGTGAAGATGCAGCCGATATTCGTCTTGCCCTTGGTGCGCGCGCCTAAAGTTGCGGGGTCGGGCAAAAGCGCCTTTAAAAACTGGATGGGGACTATCTCTTTGCCCTCGTACATGACGGGCGTCGTGGAGAGCATGCCCACGTCTTGCAGGCAGTTCATGTGCCGGATGTAGCTTTGGCCGAATGTCATAAAAAAGCGTATGCGCTTTACTCCCTTTATATTTTTGGCAAGACTTTCGATCTCCTCGTGGTGGAGAAGATACATGTCCTTTTTGCCGACGCCGTCAAAGTTGTACTCCCTCTTTATTTCAAGCGGCTTTGTCTCTATCCACTTGCCGTTCTCCCAATAGGAGCCGTTGGCGGAGACTTCGCGGAGGTTTATTTCGGGATTGAAATTGGTTGCAAAGGCATAGCCGTGGTCGCCGCCGTTGCAGTCGAGAATGTCTATGGTTTCAATTGTATCAAAGTAATGTTTTTGTGCATATGCGCAAAAAACTTGCGTGACGCCCGGGTCGAAGCCCGTGCCCAAAAGGGCGCAGAGGCCCGCCTTTTTGAACTTTTGGTGATATGCCCACTGCCACGAATAGTCGAAGTATGCCGTAAATCCCTTTTCCGCTACACGCTTTTCGTAAATTTTGCGCCACCCTGGGTCTTCGGTGTTTTCGCACTCGTAGTTGGCGGTGTCGATATAGTGCGCGCCCGTTTTAAGGCAGGCCTCCATTACGGTCAAATCCTGATAGGGAAGCGCTACGTTCAACACGGCGGCGGGTTTGAAAGCGTTGATAAGGGCCGTCAATTCGTCCACGTTGTCGGCGTTTACCTGCGCCGTGGTGATTTTGGCCTTGGTTTTGTCTTTCATCTCCGCGGCAACTTTGTCGCACTTGCTCTTCGTGCGGCTGGCGATCAGAATTTCGGTGAACACGTCGTCCGCCTGACAGCACTTTTTTATTGCAACCTGAGCCACTCCGCCGCAGCCGATTATCATAATTTTCATTTTTCTTCCTCCGCTTGGATCAATATATCTTCAACATACTTAGGGAGCATAAAAGCGCCCGTGTGCAAATTCGGCGTGTAGTACTGCGTGGGGATATTCCGCGCCTTCCACTTGGCCGCGTCAAAATCCTTTAAGGGGTGATACTTTTTGCTTGCAAAGCCGAACAGCCAATAGCCCGACGAACAGGTGGGAATGTGCGCCTGATACACCCTCGATATGGGGAAACACTTGAACACTTTGCGGTGCATCTTGCGGCACTCGGCCTCGTCCTCGTCGTAGAACGGGCTGCCGTGCTGGTACACCATTATGCCCTCGTCGTTCAGCGCCTTGTAGCAGCTGCCGTAAAATTCCTTGGTGAACAGCCCCTCGGTGGGGCCGAACGGGTCGGTGGAGTCGTTTATAATCAGGTCGTACTCCCCCTCCTTGCCGCGGATAAACTTTAAGCCGTCCTGTATGAACAGATTTACGCGGGGGTCGTTCAGACCCTCGGCGGTTTCGGGGAAGAACTTTTTGGAGACGTACACGAACATCTCGTCCTCCTCCACGACGTCGATGCGCTCGATCTCCTTGTAGCGGCAGAGTTCCTTGGCAACGCCGCCGTCGCCGCCGCCTATGACAAGCACGTTTCTGACGTGGGGATGAACCGCCATGGGGACGTGCGCAACCATCTCGTCGTAGATAAATTCGTCCGCTTCGGAAAAGACCACTTCCCCGTCCAAAGAGATAAATTTACCCAGATCGTCGCTGTCGAAAACGTCGACCTGCTGAATATCGCTACGCTCGGAAAAAAGCTGCTTTTTTACGCGGATATTGAGCTTTATGTTGGGCGTGTGAATGTCCGAAAACCACATTTCCATAAATTTGTTCTCCTGCAAACCCCGCCCCTCAGCGGAGCACGTTTATTTTTTCTACCGCAAAGTCCTCGGTGCCCTGTATGTTGCAGCCCTTTTCCTTTGCGTATTTTACGTACTGTATTATGTCCTTGGTGACAAGCTCGCCCGGGGCGAGAACGGGAATACCCGGCGGATAGCACATTACAAACTCCGTGCAGATCTTGCCTTCGGCCTCGTTCCACGGCAGGGAGACCTTTTCGGAATAGAACGCCTTTCTCGGCGGGACGGCAACCTTGGGCGCAATGTATTCGGCAAAGGGCATGCCCGACTTGTCCCGCTTGAACAGCCGCTTTAAGTCGTAGAGGGCGCCCACGAGCCGCTCAATATCCTGCAACCTGTCCCCTATGGACACATATGCAAGTATGTTTGAGATATCGCCGAACTCTATCTGTATGCCGTATTCGTCGCGGAGAATGTCGTAGACCTCTATCCCCGCCAGACCGAGATTGCGCGTGTTTACCGCAAGTTTTGTCACATCGAAGTCATAGACCGACGCGCCGTTGATAAGTTCCCTGCCGTAGGCATAGTAGTCCCCGATAGCGTTTATTTCGCTGCGGGCATAGCTTGCCATGTCCATAACTTTTTTAAAGGCTTCCCTGCCGTGCATGGCGAGGTTGCGGCGGGTGATATCGAGGCTGGACAAAAGAAGATAGCTTGCGCTTGTCGTCTGCGTCAAATTTATTATCTGCCGCACGTAGTCGGCGTTTACCGTGTCGTTCAATAGCAAAATGGAGCTCTGCGTGAGACTGCCGCCCGACTTGTGCATGGATATCGCGGACATGTCGGCGCCTGCGGCCATGGCAGACACGGGCAGCTCGTCGTTAAACGAAAAGTGCGTGCCGTGCGCTTCGTCCGCAAGGACTTTCATTCCGTGGGCGTGGGCAATCTTTACTATGGAGCGCATGTCCGAACAAACGCCGTAGTACGTGGGATTGTTTACAAGCACCGCCGTGGCGTCGGGGTTGTCCATTACAGCCTGTTCGAGCTTGGACGGCTCCATGCCGAGGGAAATGCCGAGCGTTTTATCCACTTCGGGATTGACGTACACGGGGATTGCGCCGCAGAGCACCAGCGCGTTTATCGCGCTCTTGTGGACGTTGCGGGGCATAATAATTTTGTCCCCCTCTTTGCAGACCGAAAAAATCATGCTCTGCACGGCCGAAGTTGTGCCGCCCACCATAAAAAAGGAGTGCGCCGCGCCGAACGCCTCGGCCGCTAAATTTTCGGCCTCGCGTATGACGGACGACGGATGGCACAAATCGTCCAGCGGTTTCATCGAATTGACGTCTATCCCCACGCACTTTTCGCCCAAAAGCTGCACAAGCTCGGGATTGCCCCTGCCGCGCTTGTGACCGGGAACGTCGAAAGGAACTACGCGCTGTTTTCTGAAGCGTTCGAGCGCCTCAAAGAGGGGAGCTTTGGTTTGATCTGACATTTGTACGCCCTCAATGTAAAAATAAACGACCCCGAAAGGTCGTCTAAAACTGCGTTGGTTGGGGAATATCCCCGCTTTAATGCACTTTTTTCGTGGTTTGGACTTTTTGCAGAGTTTATATAGCAAATACTTTTACTACTCTTATTGACCGTTTCACAAGTGACGCCTTCCGGCTTGGATTATAAAGTAATCAACTTATAAAATTTGAGCTTTTAACTCAATCAATAATGCGGCGGTGCGCCGCCCAATATTTGCATGACTCCTTAATCGTCATACCGCTTAAAGTATATTATAAAGCCGCCTGTTTGTCAATAGTTTTTAAAATGCAATTTAAGCCAAAAACCGCGCTATTTCTTCCATTACCGCGATATCTTCCTCCGTGGCGGCCGAAAAATCGAAGTTTTTGAAATATTCCTCCCCCGTCTCCTTTGCTTTTGCAAGTTTGCCCATGAGTTCGCCCAGCATTTTTTCGGCGTTTACGCTGTTGTAGGGGTTGTGGCCGCGGTCCTTTACTTCGAGTTTTTTTATATTTCCGCCCTGCGCCAAAGAATAAACGGAATTTTGCGGCGACACGACGGCGTCCTTTTCACCCTGCACCAACAGCACGGGCGAGGAAATACTTTGCGCGCTCTCCGCAGCCGACCTCCCCCCGCAGACAAGAGCTATATAGGGATAGAGAAGTTTGGCCAAAAACTTGGGCAGCCTGCCCGCGGCCGCGCCGTAGATTGCCTTTTCGGGCCTGTCCGGCGCGGAAAGGGCGACAACCTTGTCCGCCCCCGCCTGCTCCGCCGCAACGAGCGCGGCATAGCCTCCCCAGCTGTGCCCCACGAGATAGATCTTTTTGTAGCCCGTAAAATTTTCGCGGGCATAGAGCACGGCGGCGGCAACGGAATCGGCGCCGTTTTTGAAATTTTTTATGTTTTTTCCGTCGGAGAGGTTGCAGCCGTAGTAGTCGGGCGCGAATACCGCATAGCCCAAGTTGCAAAAATAGGCTATTTCGGTGGTGTAGGCGACCTGCCCCGGGCCCATTCCGTGGCAGAAAACTATGAGTTCGTCCCGCGGCGCCGCCCCGTTCTTTTTGTATAAAACAGCGCGGATATATTGGTTTTTTTGCGGTTGGGCAACGTCAATAACCTTTTGCGACAGGTTGAAATCTTCCGCCGAAAAATATTTTAAAAGGGGGTTTTTATCGCAACGCGACCCGAATGCCGCCTTTTTGATGAAAAGCGCAAGCAAAAGCAATATTAAATTGATAAAAATTATCGCGCCGACGACGGCGATAACCGTGATATAAACAGCAGTCATACTTTTTTAAAAGTTACAGGGCGGCTGCCGCCGCCCTGCGCCCTATCTTTTTTTAAACAATGTACTTGTCGTCGATGGGAGGAGCGGAATCTATTTCGCGCTTCTTGTCCTCGTAACCCTTTTTGCCGAGAAGGGCAAAAGTTGCCTTTTTGCCGTTTTCAACGCCGGGCTGGTTGAAAGTGTCGATATTGAGCATCGCGCCCGCATATGCCGTCTGCAGTTCAAGCAGATACATCAGCTGGCCGAGCGTGAAAGCGTTGACTTCGGGCAGCTCTATCGTGTAGTTCATTCTGCCCGCGCGCATGAGAGCGTACGCCGTCGCCTTGTTTTCCGCCTGTATGAGTTCCTCCATCGTGTGGCCGCCGAGGAAGCCTACGTCGGGGATATCCTCGCAGCCGTGGGCGATGGGCATTTCGGTTGCATACTTCTTTACGGAGATAAACGTTATTACCTTGTCGAAAGGACCCTCTATGTAGAGCTGAACCTGCGAGTGCTGGTCGGTTACGCCCAGAGATTTAACGGGGGTCGTACCTGCGTTTACGGTGTTGCCCGCATAGTCTACGGCCTTGCCGAGAGATTCAGCCCAAAGCTGGCAGTACCAGTCCGACATCAGCTTTAAGTTGTCGGAATAAGGCATCATCACGTGAATATTTTTGCCCTGCTGCATGCAGATATATTGAAGCGCGGCGCACGCGAGGGCGGGGTTTTTGGCAACGCTGGGCTTGGAGCAAAGATTGTCCATATACGCCGCGCCTGCCAGCATGCCCTTTATGTCGATGCCCAAAACGGCTGCAGGAAGAAGGCCTACGGGGCACAGCTCGGAAAATCTGCCGCCGACGCCGTCGGGAAGCACGTACTTTTTGAATTTGCCGCCGAACTTGTCGTCAATCTTTATGAGGTTGCCGCGGCAAGCGTCGGTCGTGAATATCATATTGTCGGGAAGGTTTACGCCCTTCTTCTGAAGTATGTCGGCAATAATCAAAAATTGCGCCATCGTTTCGGAAGTCGCGCCCGACTTTGAAATTACGTTAAAGCAGGTTTTTTCGGGCTCGATTATGTCGAGCAGGGCCTGCATTCTGACGGGGTCGACGTTGTCTTCAACATAAAACTTGGGGCCGCCGCGCTCCCTTTGGGGAAGTTCGTTATAGTGAAGGTGCTTTAAAGCGTTGAACGCCATTATGGGGCCGAGGGCGCTGCCGCCGATGCCGAGCACCACAAAATATTTAAACTTTTTTCTTACTTCCTTTGCCGTTTGAAGAATGTCGTTTACGATCGCATCCTGATTGTAGGGGAGCTCCGTCCAGCCCATAAACAGGTCGTCCCTGCCGCGGTTTGCAGCCACGTAATCAAAGGCTTCCTGCGCCTTGTCCTTTACTGCGCGGAGTTCGGCGTCGGTTATGCCTTTGTCGCCAAGGGATTTGGACATCATATAGTTGTAGTCCACGGTGACGCGCATCGAGTTGCGCCATTCTTTGGTTTTATATGCCATTTATATTTCCTCCATTGATTGCTTTATAGCAAATTTCCAAATGATATTATAGCCCATAAACCACCCGTAGTCAATAGCGTTGGAAAAATTTGATTAATTTTTTGGCAAATGCACCGATTTTAAGTTGCGCAAACAGTTGTTTATAAGTTATAATTTTTGTATGGGTTACACATTTACCGACGACCAATTTAAAGCGTACAGGCTGATAGTAGACTGGTTTTTCCGTTCGCCCGACCAAATCTTCGTGTTGGCGGGCTATGCGGGGACTGGCAAGACCACCCTGTTAAAGAGCGTGGTTGTGGACGCGCTCGGCCTGAAAGCGGACAGCAGCGCGGCGTTCGTTACGCCCACGGGCAAGTCGGCTACGGTGCTGATACGCGCGGGGATCCCCGCCACCACCCTGCACAGGCTAATATACCAGTCAATCGCAACCGAACAGGAAGTTGTGGTAAACGGCAAAAAAATGGTTGTGGAAAAACTGACGTTTAAGCGACGCGAGAGCATAGACAAGGACATAAGGCTGATAGTTTTGGACGAGGCCTCGATGGTGTCGGACGACGTGATCGCCGATTTGGCGAGGTTCGGGGTGAAACTGCTGCTGTGCGGCGACAACGCGCAGCTGCCGCCCGTGGAAGGATTTAACAGCTGCCTTAAATATCCCGATTTTACGCTTGAAAAGATTGTGCGGCAGGAGCTGGACAACCCCATAATACAACTTTCAAAAATGGCGCGCGAGGGTGTATATATCCCGTACGGGCGGTACGGTGACAGCGTGGCGGTGATTTCCAAAAAACTTTTTACGGGGGAAAGGCGCAGGCAGTCGCTTTTGAACGCCGACCAGATAATTTGCGGAATAAACAAGACGCGGGCGCAGATAAACGACGAGGTGCGCGGATATAAGGGGCTGGGCGCGCTGCCGCAGGACGGTGACAAACTGATTTGCACGCAGAACAACTGGGAAACATATATAGACGGCGAAAAGAAATTCAACCTTGTAAACGGCATAATTGGCACGGCGCACGATACTTTTTACGACACCGAAAAGAGCATCGGGTTTATGACCTTTACTCCCGATTTTTTGGAGGAGAGCTGCCCAGAGGCCCTGCCCTTTGACGCGGGGATATTTATCGTGGGCAAATATTGGTATAAGCGGGGCGACTACTTTGAAAAGACGGACGAGAACGGCGAGCCGACGGGCGCGTTTACTTTAAACCGCTTTGAATACGGCTATTGCATTTCCTGCCACAAGGCGCAGGGCTCGGAATTTGACAACGTGATTGTTTTTGACGAGAGCTACGCCTTTAAAGAGGACAAGAGCCGCTGGCTGTACACGGCTATAACGAGGGCCAAGGATAAATTAATTATTGTAAGATAAGCGGCGGGGCGTTGCGCCCCGCCGCCTTAATTTTGCGTGTTGAAATGCGCCCGTAGCGCAAGCGGAATGAATGGCTAACGTAAGTTGAGGTTGTAACGCACGGTATGCCCAAAAGATTTTTTTGGTTATCGTCTTATCCTGCCCCGAGCAGCCCACGGGGGGGATTCTCTCACTCAATCGCCCACTGCGTGGGTCTCATATCGTTCGAAATGACAAGGCTTAATTTGCTTTTCAATTATTTTAAAATTGCGGTGCAATTCATATCGTTCTGCTGTTTCCCAAAGGGAACCCTCGGCAGAGCAGCGGCGGCAAAGCCGCCTCGCGCGAAATAACACGGCTTAACGGGCGGTGACAAATTTAAGATAGGGCGGTTAGGCCAGGTTTTCGTTTTTGGCGGCGGCGAGAATGTAGCGCGCAACGGACGGGGCGTTTTTGCTGCCCACTACTCCCGCGCCCATATCGACCGCCTCGGACAGCTCGGTTACGGACGAGACCCCCTCCGCCTTGATGGTGCACTTATCCTTGACTGCCGAGCGGACGTCGGCTATGGTTTGGCCCTCCTCGCCGCCGTAGCCGCCCGAGGAAGTTTTTACCGAATTTACGTGGCACTCCGCGGCGATAATCGACAGGCGCATTATGTCGTGCTTGGTCAAAAGGGAACAGTCGGCGGAGATTCTGAGCGAGCGGTTTTTTACGGCGCGCCGCAGTTTTTTGAGTTCGCGCTTTACGTATTGGAAATTTCCGTCCCGTATCTGGGCGATGGGAGCCGTGACCTCCACCTCGTCCGCGCCGTCCTTTATGGCGCGCTTTACGGCCTTTACTTTGATTTCGGTCGTGTCGCCGCCGTTGGGATAGCTGATGCAGGCTATGAGCGAGCTCTTTCTTTTAGCCGCCGCGCCCAAGAACACCGAGCAGGGCTTTACAAAACTCGGGGCCACGCACACCCCGCCGAGCTGCAGATTTGTGGCGTCGGTGCAGGCGGATTTGAGGGCGGAAAGGCCCGTGGTGATGTCCGCAAGGTTGTACTCTATCTTCTTTATCTGGGCGTACGCCGCCTGTAAGTTTATTTTGCGCCTGAACTCCTCATAGAGACGGGCCTCGTTTTTTTTATAATCCGAAAAATCGTCCATAATTCTTTTTCTCCCAAAAAATAACAATATGTATTATGTTTTTCGGTGCGGCGCGCCCTATAATTTTTATATGCTTATCGGACTGTTGTATCTGTTTTTGACCTTTTTGTTGTGTTTTATTCTCGTTGCCGTACTTAAACTTACTTATCTGGGACTGCTGTCCTTGAAGAGGCCGCCCGAGCCAGAAAAAAAGCCCGAACCTGAAAAGAAGTCCGAGCCCGTTTATTATATAGTTGAAAGAAAGCGCACAAAAAAAACCTACTCCGATCCGAAGGAGATTGAGTTTAAAAAATAGCGCGCATGCCGTCAGGACTTAGTCCTCGTAGCGGACAAGATTTTTGCCGTCCTCCCAAAGGCGTTCCAGATTGTAGAAATCGCGTTCCTCGTCGCCGAAAACGTGGACTATCACGTCGGCATAGTCCAGAACGGCCCAGCGGCCCTCACGCAGGCCTTCCGCCCTGCGGGGGGTGATTTGGTGCTCCTTTTCGAGCTTTTCTTCCAAATTTTCGGCAATGGCTTTAACCTGCGTTTTGGAGGAACCGCCGCAGATCACGAAGTAGTCGCAAAGAGAGGTTTTGTCCTCGACGGCGAGATACACTATGCCCTTTGCCTTTTTTGACGACAAAATTTTGCAGATGAGCTGTGTTTTTTGGAGACTTGTCATAATTATTACCTCACTTTTGGTCTTTTAAATATTCATACGCACGTTTCGTTAAAGCGTACACGGGCTTTTTTTGCTGTTCGAGATACTTGAGCTGGTGTTCGAACGCGGCCAAAAGACATTCGTCGATATCCTTTTTGAAAAGGCCGCGCAGGTACTCCGCTCCCTCAAAATCCCTGCCCTCCTCCAACAGGTCGGCAAGGAAAATCAACTTTTCGAGGTTGCCCATATTTTCCCTGCCGCTGGTGTGATAGCGGATGGCGTTGAGCACGTATTTGTCGCTTATCCCGAAGGTGTGTTCGGCGACGTATGCGCCCGTATATTGGTGCATAACGGGTGCGGGAACGCCCGCGGGGAAGTCGAAGCCCTTGAGCTCGGGCGAGCTTTCGCCCAAATACTTTGCGCAGTCGTGCAGAGCGGCAGCGACGATTGCGTCGTACTCGAAAACCTTTGCCTTGGGCGCGTATTTGGCGGCAAGTTCGGCCACCCTCACGGTATGCTGCCAGCGCTCCTCGGTCAAAAGTTTTTTTACTCCCCAAACCTCCGTCACGGCGTATAATTTGCGGGAACGTATTAAGTTTTTTACTTCTTCGGGCACGTACGCGGAGATATCTTCACCCAGCGCGGCAAGCGCCCTGACCTTTGTGGAACTGACGCTTTTGCCCACGTAGCCGAAAGATACAATCCCGCTTTTGAAACGCGCGCCGAACGCCCTTATATACGCTTTGAGTTCTTCGGAATTTTCGCGGGCGCACACGAGCGGGGTAACGCACTTGAGGATTTCTTCGGGCTCCTTCCAATCGCCGAAACTTTTGAGCATATCCGCGCCCATGATAAAGTACAGGTCGGCCCCGGGATATAGCTTTTTAAAGCGGCGGCAGGTGACGTAGGAATAGCTTATTCCGCCGCGCTTTATCTCGCAGTCCGAAACTTCGAAGCCCTCGTATTTTTCAAAGGCAAGGCGACACATCTGCAATCTGTCCCGCGCGCTTACAGTGAGCGAGCCGCTCTTGTGCGGGGAGAGGTTTGTGGGGACCACTATCACCTTGTCCAGACCGAGCGCGCGCTTTGCTTCGAGCGCCATATTAACGTGTTCGTTGTGCACGGGGTTGAACGCCCCGCCGTAGATCGCTATTTTCATATAGTATAAATGTTTAAACGGCTGTCAATAAAAAAGGTATGAAAAGATTGAATTTGCCGCTTGCGTTGGATACGCTGTTTGCGGGTATATGCGCCTTTTTGCTGTTTTTTACCGCCGTGAGATTTTATACGAAGTCGGTTGCGCTTGCGTTGGTTTTCGGCATATGCGCCATGCTTTTGTTCGGGGCGCTCGCTTACGTTTACATAAGCAAAAAACAAAACAAAAACCTGCTTTTGTCGCGCGACGAAAAAAACAAAAACCTGCTTGCGCTGCACCTGTCGCTCTCTTCGGACGTATATATCAAGAGGCTGTTTAAAAATCTTTGGGGGAGCGAAGCCAAAATAAGCGGGCAAAAAATCGTTGCGGGGGATACCGCAAACTTTTTTTGCTTTAAGATGGAGCCCTTGACCGAGGACGACGTCGCAAAAGTGATCAAGTACCGTTTTGACGGGAAAAAGCACATATACTGCGCCAAAAGTTCGGCGGGGGCGGCCGCCCTCGCGGCAAATTTTTTGATTGAAATTACGGGCATAGACGGGGTATATTCTGCCCTTAAGGAAAATAATCTCTTGCCCGACAAATACGTTTACGAGGGGCCCGAAAAGGTGGGGCCGCTGAAAAAAATCAAGGCGCGTTTCAACAGAAAACTTTGCGCGCCGCTGTTTTGGTCGGGCGCGGGACTGCTGGCTTTAAGCTATTTTACCTTCTTCCCCATATATTATATTGTGAGCGGATCTCTGCTTTTAATCCTTTCGGCCGCGGCATTGGTTGTGGGTCAAAGGTAAATGTGCTCGGCGTCCTTTCTTTGGGACCTGCGGTATAAAACGGCCTTTCTGCCTATCACTATTACGCACTCGGCGTTTAATTTTTCGGCAAGCGCCCTGCCTATTTCCTGCGGGTCGCCGCCTGCGTTTTCGAGTATGTTTATTTTTATGAGCTCGCGCTTTTCGAGACAGTCCGAAAAACCTGCAAGCATATTTTCGCCTATGCCTTCCTTGCCCACCTGCCCTATCGGCGACAGGTTAGCGGCAAGGCTTTTTAATTTTGAACGCTGTTTTGACGTCAGCATATTTTTTTTCTCCTTTTTTGTGCATACGTGTTGAGTTTTTCAGGGCACGAAGTCAAATTCCACTTCGCCTATTTCCACGGTGTCGCCCTCTTTTATGCCCATCTTTAATAGCTCGGCAATCACTCCCTTTTCCCTTAAAATCTTTTGGAAATACGCCATGGAATCGGGGTCGGACAAAACGACGTTGCGGCAGAGCATATCCACTAGCGTGCCCACGACCACGTACACGCCGCCGTCGAGATAAATTTCAAAGCCCAAATCCCCGCTCTTGCGGTAGGTAAAGCTCTCGTCGGCCTCCACCCGCTGCACGGGCGGCAGGGTTTGCAACTCGTCGAAAATGCCCTTGATCAATTCTTCAAGCCCCGTGCCGTCTATCGCGGAAATTTGATATATTTTATATTTTTTGCCGTATTTTTTCGTGAACGCCCTAATGTTCTCCTCCGCGCCGTAAATGTCGCACTTGTTGAGGGCGATTATCTGCGGACGGGCGGCAAGCACCGCCGAATAGTTTTTTAGCTCCGCGTTGATTTTGAGGAAATCGTCCAAGGGGTCTCTGCCCTCCACTCCCGAAACGTCCACTACGTGCAGAAGCATGCGGGTACGCTCCACGTGTTTTAAAAAATCGTGGCCGAGCCCCGCGCCCGCGGAAGCGCCCTCGATGAGCCCCGGGATATCCGCCGCCACAAAGGAATTGTCATAATATTTAACGACTCCCAGATTGGGCGAGAGCGTGGTGAAATGATAGTTTGCGATCTTGGGCTTGGCCTCGGAAATCTTTGACAGCGTGGTGGACTTCCCCACGTTGGGAAAGCCGATTATGCCCACGTCTGCTATCACTTTAAGTTCCAAAACCAGCACGTGGGGGTCGGTCTTTTCGCCCTTTTGCGCAAAGTTGGGGGCGTGCCTCCTCGACGTGGTGAAGCGCACGTTGCCCTTGCCGCCCCTGCCCCCCTCGGCGATCAGCTTTTTTTCGCCGCAGGAAAACATATCGGCAATAACCGTGCCCGTGTCGCTATCCTTTACGACCGTGCCTGCGGGCACCTTAATTATTACGTCGGCGCCCGACTTGCCCGAACACTTGTTGGAGCCGCCGCGTTCGCCGTCGCCAGCGAAGTACTTGGAAACATATCTGAAAGACAGCAAGTCGTTGACGGAGCCGTCCGCCTGAATGTAGACGTTGCCCCCGTTGCCGCCGTCGCCGCCGTCGGGCCCGCAGGCGGGCTTGCCCTTGTAGGACTTAAAGGAATTCATACCGTCGCCGCCGTCGCCCGATTTTATTGTGATTTTTACCTTATCGGTGAATAATTTATCTGCCATTTTTTATTATTTCCGCATTGCTCCCGACAGAGCCGAATATATTTATTACATTTTCGGGGTCGCGTTCGGCGGCCTTGCGCAGAGCGTCCGCCGCCTTTATCTCCCCGTCGCTCTGGAGATATTCCCGCCCGAGCGTAAAGGATTGGGACACGTTGACCGCCGCAGGGTAACCGCCCGATATAACCAGCCGCATGTTGGCCGCGTTCAATAGCCCCGCCGTGTTTTCGGAGCCGTATTCGCCCGCCGCGTTTACAAAACCTATTACAGTAAGCGAGCCCCCCTCCTCGGCGTTGATTGCCGCAGACAGCACCTGAAGGGCCGCACTGCCGAGAGACGAAAGCCCGCAGACTATCAAAACTGCGTTTTCGCCACATTCGGCAAGCCGCTTGCAGCGCGCAGACAACAGCTCCGCCGCCTTGGCGTTATCCTCTTCCGTAGTTGAAATGGAAGTCGAATATACTTCCGCTTGGGGGACGGAGCGGCGGATATATGTGATATCCTCGGGGTAGCCGCCCGCAAGGAATATGATTATCTTTGCCTGCACGCTCCCCAAAACGGCCGAGGCTATCTTGTTTGCAAACGATATCTTTGAAAAGTTTGAGGGGGCGGAAATTACCGCGCGCTGCCCCAAACCCAAAGGCGCGAACATATCGGCCATACGCGCGCAAATATCCTCCGCCGAAGCGCCGAGATTTATCCTCGTTTGGGGATATACGGGGGTCAATTCTTCAAAACGCCTCTTGCTTGCGGCGCCCGGATTGAGGCCGTTTACCGAAGTTATTGCCGAAAGGGCGGCCCCGTTTGCGGCGGGATGGCATACTCCCGAAACCTTGTCGCCGCGCTTTAAGCCGAACCTGTTTATCACCGTTTCGGCTACATACACGTCGCCCGCGCCGGCAAGCAGACCGTTGACGTGCAAAAAATAGTATTTGCCGTCCCTTTCCAAAATGCCCTCGCACATCTTTTCGCTGCCGTCGGAGACGTCGAGAGTTTGCGGGGCGTCGTCGCCTGCACGCCGCGCCCTGATAAGTTTTACGCACTCCCTTATGTCGTTGACAAGGTCCTTGTCGTAGTCGTTGGACTTGGGGGGCGCGCCGCGCGCCGAACGCGGAGTCGGATTGGCCTTGCAGGAGGCGATGTCCATTATCTGGTCAATAATATAATCTTTTTTGCCGTCCGTGGGGCTGTGCACTCCCACCGCGCGGGCAATGAGGCGCACCTCGTGTATGGATTTTTTATGCAGCCGTTCACGGATATCGGCAAGTATTTCTTCACCGGCCATATCAGCCCCTCCTTAAAACGACAACGCGCGTATCTTGCGGCAAACTGCCCGCGGAAAATTCCGCTTGGGACGAGCCGCCGTCCTCAACCTGCTCACTTGAAAATAAGTTTAGAAATCCGTTCAGCGGCGCGATATCTATCCTGCAACCCTGCGCGCGGTAGTGCATGGGGATTACAATCTTTGGCGCGAGTTTATCCGCATACTCCTTTGCGGCGGCCGCGTCTATAGTGTAGTTGCCGCCGACGGGAATGAGCAATATATCAACGGGAGCGATGCGCTGCAGCAATTCCTTTGAGCATTTCTCCCCCAAATCCCCGAGATGGCAAATATCGACGCCGTCCATGCGGAATTTGAATATCACGTTTTCGCCCCGCTTTAAACCGCGGACGTCGTCGTGATAGCTCTTTATCCCGCTTATTTCCACACCGCCGATATTGCAGCTTTTTTCGCCTTCGACGACGCGGGGACCTCCGCCCACCGCCGAGATGTTATCGTGGTCGAAGTGACGGTGAGAGATTGTGACCGCGTCCGCCTCCGCCGCGGGCATACGAAAGCCCACTTCGGGGGAATACGGGTCGGTGATTACGGCCGTGCCGTTGCTATCGGTAAGTTGGAAAGAAGAATGTCCGAGATACCTTATTTTCATTTTTGACTCCCGCTAAATAATTTCGGCGCTGACGTTAAGAATTCTGTTTGCGCCGCCCAAAAAATAGTCTATGTAAACCTCTACGCCGCGCCCGCTCTTTGTTATTGACAATTCGTTGGTTTTTACGGGTATGCCGCCCGTGAGTTCGCCCGAAAGCAACATACATACCGTATTTTTGCCCTTTGAAAAGGTTATATCCATATCCGCGTTGCCCCGCCTGCTCTGCGTTACGACTCCGCCGCTTGCAGAAAGCGAGCACCTGTCCTCCCCGATAAAATATCTGAGTTCAAAGCCCCTGTCGTCAAATATGAGTTCCCCGTCGGAAAATACGGGCTCCACGTCCCGCGGGCCGTAAATTTTTACTTTGCAATTCATATATAAACCTTTATGCGGGTTGCCGTTATTCGGGGCAGAGCTGCCGCAGGATAATTATTTACAAAATTATAACATATACGCCCGCAAAATTCAATAATTTTGCAATAAAAAAAGAAAGCCGCCGCAATATTTATGCGGACGCGCTTATGCGCCATAAATTTATTTGATTTATTTGACATTTGATAAATTTTTATCTATAATGTTTGGGAATGAAAATTTAAGGAGTTTTTTTGTTATGAACAAGATGTCCGTAAAAGACTTAAAGGACCTCAAAGGCAAAAAAGTTTTGGTGCGTTGCGACTTTAACGTGCCCATGAAAGACGGCGTTATAACCGACGAAAACAGAATTTTGGGCGCGCTCCCCACCATTAAATACCTGCTCGACAACGGCGCGCGCGTAACTTTGTGCTCGCATATGGGCAAGCCGCACTCGATCTTCTCGGCCGAAGTTAAATTAAATAAAAAGGATAAAGCCAAGGTTGAAAAGGGCGAAACGACCGCCGAGGCCGTTATAGAAAAAGCCAAAAAGGACGAACCCAAAAAACTTACGCTTGCACCCGTTGCAAAGAGACTTAACGAACTGTTGGGCGGCAAGGTTGTGTTTGCGCACGACGTTATAGGGCCCGACGCCACCGCCAAGCGCGACGCGCTAAAGGACGGCGAGGCAGTGCTTTTGGAAAACCTCCGCTTCCACTGGGAAGAAGAAAAGAAGGACGAGGGATTCTGCAAGGCACTCGCCCACGACGCGGAAATTTACGTCAACGACGCGTTCGGAACGGCTCACCGCTCCCACGCTTCCACCGCCGCCATCGTTGAATACGGCATTATAAAGACTGCCGTCTGCGGCTTCCTCATCGAAAAGGAACTCACCGTTATGGCAGACACGCTCGACAACCCCAAGCGTCCGTTCGTTGCCATTTTGGGCGGCGCAAAGGTTGCCGATAAGCTGAACGTTATATCCAACCTCCTTGAAAAGTGCGACACGCTTATAATCGGCGGCGGCATGGCCTATACATTCCTCAAAGCAAAGGGCTACGAAGTCGGCACTTCGCTTTTGGACGAGGAAAAAATTGACTACTGCAAGGAAATGATGGAAAAGGCCGCAAAACTCGGCAAGGAACTTGTGTTGCCCATCGATACCGTGGTTACCTCCTCCTTCCCCGAGCCCATCGACGCGCCCATAGAGGTTGAGACGGTGCCCGCAGACAAGATCCCCGCGGACAAGATGGGCATGGACATTGGCGAAAAGACCCGCGAGCTGTATGCAAGCAAGATAAAGAACGCAAAGTCGGTAATCTGGAACGGTCCCATGGGCGTATTTGAAAACCCCGTGCTTGCAAAGGGCACCATCGCCGTTGCGCAGGCTTTGGCGGACGTTTACGGCAAGTGCACCACCATTATCGGCGGCGGAGACTCCGCGGCGGCCATACAGCAGCTGGGCTTTGCGGATAAGGTTACTCATATCTCCACCGGCGGCGGAGCGTCCCTTGAATTGTTCGAGGGCAAAGTTTTGCCCGGCATTGCGTGCCTGAATGAGAAAAAATGAGAAGGTTCACAAAATTCTCGGCAGGCCGTGCCTGCACCCACTCCTACTGTCATTCTGAGGCGATAGCCGAAGAATCTGCCGCATAGCGGCTTGTTGAAGTTGCCTTACGGCAACGGATTCTTCGTCGGGCAAAGCCCTCCTCAGAATGACAGAAAAAGAAATTTGACAATGCGCTTTTAACGCTAAAAATGGTGCGCTGGCGCAAAAGCGTGGTTTTACTTGCAACATTAATTATTTTTTGAAAGGTTTGCAACATATAAGTCGGTTATAGGGAAATCAATATGAAAAAAATTGTTTGCGGCGCAGTTTTTTGCGCTTTAAGCTGTTCGTTGCTGTTGGGCGGCTGTTTGCACAATTCTATTTCTATACCCAAAAAAACGATAACGGGCAATTTTTTCGACGGGGAAAATTTAGCCGAATACGGGCTCGGTTGGCTTGAAAAACCCTCAGGAGCCGTAGACGAAGAGCAGACTATAGTGGAGCGCGTAACCTACGCTTACCGCTATTCCGCATATATTGCCGACCCTGCCGTCTTTGAAAATTACACGGAAAACGTATTTGAAGAATTTAAGTCAAGAAATTATACCACCGCCTATTTTATTGACACGGGAAATGCGGGCGATTACTGGGACCATATAGATTATCAACGGGTGGCTTTATCAGACAATTTAGAAGATTATAAAACGCCCTCTGCACAGACCTATTTTGATCATACCGGTTACAAGTTTTATTATACTTATGACGGATTAGAAAACTATTCCGAGAGGTTTGGCGGCAAATATATGATTAATGCCAAATGTCTGTATATGTATATGGACAACGACGCAAATGAACAGGGCCTGCATAAAATTGTTTTTGAACTTTATTACGATGTTGAAAACAAGGGAAGAAATCACGAATACGGCGGCACTTACGTGTGCGACTAATTCGGTGACGGCCCCCGCTTAACTTATGGAAAGCCGAGGGCTCGGTGCAAATTTTATGAAGTTTTCGGCGGCGGGCGCGAATTTTCGCGCCCGCCGCTTGTTTGTTGAAACGGGGTTGTAGCGCTCAGCGGAATGTATGGCTAACGCAGGTTGAGGTTGTAACGCTCGGTCCGCCCAAAAACATTTAAATAATTTTTAGAGCGGAGCGATTGCATTTGGCGGAGCGGTGTGATATAATGTTTCGGAAAAAATCATTCAGGAGAGTATTATGAGCAGAAAACCCTTTATTGCGGGAAACTGGAAAATGAATATGACGGCGGCGAGCGGCGCAAAACTCATCGAGGACTTAAAGCCGCTTGTGAAGGACGCGAACTGCGACGTGGCGTTGTGCGTTCCCGCCATTCTTATCCCCGCAATGGTGAAAGCCGCGGCCGGCAGCAATATCAAAATTGGCGCGGAAAACGTGCACTGGGCTCCCTCGGGCGCGTACACGGGCGAGATTTCCGCCGAGATGCTTAAAGAGTACGGCGTGGAGTACGTTATTATCGGGCACAGCGAGCGGCGGCAATACTTCGGCGAGACGGACGAGAGCGTAAATATGCGCCTGCACGCCGCTTTAAAGGCGGGGCTCACCCCCATCGTGTGCGTGGGCGAGATGCTTGCCGAGCGCGAAGCGGGCAAGACGGACGCTGTGCTGGACAGACAGCTTACCGTAGGCTTGGACGGAATTGAAGATATAACAAAGGTTGTTATTGCATACGAGCCGGTGTGGGCGATAGGCACGGGCAAGACCGCCACCGACGAGCAGGCTCAGGAGACGATTGCGCATATAAGAAAGAAAATCGGGGAATTGTTCTGCCCCATGTGCGCGCAAAAGGTGATTATTCAATACGGCGGCTCCATGAACGCCAAAAACTGCAAGGGGCTTATGGCTCAGCCCGACATTGACGGCGGGCTTATTGGAGGAGCTTCGCTTAAACTTGATTTTGCAACGATTGTGAATTATGATAAGTAAGTAATTCACGAAAATTTCGGGCGGTTGCACGCCCTTCAATTTTCAGTGAGTTTGAGGAGCTCCGCTCCTCTTTGCACCATTTTTAGGGGCGCACCAATATATAATGGTGCAAATTCACCTCAGCTCAGACAAAAGGATTTGCAAATTGTATCTTGCGGCGCAAAAGCGTAGCCTGCTTGCGCCGTAACAATCCCCTCAGTACGCAGACAGCTCCCCTTGCTAAGGGGAGCCTTTTTTTGGTCTGCTCCTTTTAGGGGGGACCTATGTGGGGTGTTAATAAAGTGCGAGCGGCGGGCCGAATGGCGCGCCGCTCGCTTAAATTATAAAATATCAAGTTTTGTCATTAACCTTATCAAATAAATCATATGAATAAGGGTTAGTTCCTGTTACTTGACTTCCATAACTAAAAGCTGTTATGTCTTGCACGGAAGATTGATATTCTGCCAAATTGCCGTAATTCATTGCAGCCGGCTGCGACATATATTTAACATTATTATCGTAGGTTGCGAAGCCTACAAGAAGTGATGGCAGCAATTTTATTTTGCCGATTTTTGATGTGAACATATTTGATGGCCCGGCTTCACGTATAGAAACTTCCAATTCATCTTTATTACATGTGTAAACATCAACATCAATTTGGCGATATTTATTAAAGTTTATATCTGGAGCAGTTAAATATCCCTCTATCATATCATCATATGACGACACGGCAATGTTTATTTGATTTACAATTTCGGGTGATTTTTGGTTGTCCAACTCCTGAATGAAGAAAAGAGATTGTAGGCTTCCACTTTTGCTTAAAGTGATATAATCTTCATATTCCTGGTTGGTCAAAGAATATTTCAGCACATAGTTGGTGTAGTAATTCCCATACTCGTGGTAGGAAACATTTTCCGCCTTGACAGAAACGTAGATATGGTTGTGGTCGTTATCAAAAATATAACTGCTTGCAAAGACGTTCAGTGTACCCTCTAAATATGCGTCCACGTTATGACCGCGTTCCCGCAAAAATTTATAGGGAACAGGCAGCATGTATTTTTCTAATTTTGTAGAATCAAACAATATTGTACGAGCAATATTAAAATAATAATCGTCGGTCATAAGTTTGGTAACAATATCACTATATTTTTGTTGGTTTTCGTCGCCGTTGCTATCGGAGCCGCCGGAGGTGTTGCCCCCACCGCTGCTTTGGTTGCTTGGGATAGTCAAGCCTTGGCAGTTTGAAGAGCAGGCGGTGAATGTAAATGCGGAAAATATAAAAATAAATACAAAAATCAAACTTAAAATAATTTTATTTGGTTTCATTTTGAATTTGGCTCCTTACTTTATTTGAGAAACAAAATCCTAAATAATGGACTTTCTTTTGCTATATTATAAGGCACAATGTGCCTAATGTCAAACAAATAAGACACAATGTGCTATTTTTTAGATATGATAGCATTGCAAGACATTCAAAAAAGATTGCGTGAAGCAATTTTGGACAGCAAACTCTCCCAAACAGAAATAGCGCACAGGCTGGGAATTAGCCAATCAACAGTGAGCAAATATATGCGCCTCGATAAGTTTCCGTCACTTGACACTTTTGCTAATTTGTGTGAAGTTTTAGACATTTCGGCAGATGAAATTTTGGGGTTGCGGTAACCGCTTATATTTATATCTTGGGTTTTTATGTATAGCACAAAGCCGCTGCGGCGTATGCCGCAGCGGCTATTTTTTGGAATTGTTTACTTGTATGCTTTATAGAGGGTTAAGCGTTTCAACTAACCTCGACCAGCCCACGGGGGGATTATTTCGCTTACCGCTTCGCTCACGCTCTGCCGTTTCCCAAAAGGAACCCTCGGCAGGGCGTCGCTTTGCTCGCACAAAATGACACGGCTTAACTTGCTTTGTAAATATTTAAAAATTGCAGAACAATTCATAACATTCTGCCGTTTCCCAAAAGGAACCCTCGGCAGGGCGTCGCTTTGCTCGCACAAAATGACACGGCTTAACTTGCTTTGTAAATATTTAAAAATTGCAGAACAATTCATAACATTCTGCCGTTTCCCAAAGGAAACCCTCGGCAATGCGTAACGCTTGCGCGTTCGGTACGTCGGGCAAAGCCCTCGCTCAAAATGACGCGGGTAATTTTATTGCGGATTTGCGGGAACGTGTTGAGTTTTTGCGGAATCCTGTCCGTCGGGGGAGCTTTGGCGGGCGTCGGACATATCCTCGTTGAAGCGCTTACGCCAGAAGTAGAATATACAATAAATAAGAGGCATGCCGAGGTTTGTTTCCAAACAGGAATTTACTATCAGGGTGCGGATACTTGCCTCGTTCATGGGACGGATGCCGTTGACGAGCAGCGAAAACTCCCAGCCGAACTGCACGGCAAAGCCGATAAGGCAGAGATACAGCACGTTGACGAACGCCTTTTTGGGGGATTTGCGCATCAGCAAAATTATTAAAATAAGATAGCTTATGACAAGGGCCACACCCATCCAGCCGTGATATGCGCCCGTCGTTCTGGACGTGGTTATGGTTGCCTCGCCGCCGAGCTCGGATATGGAGGGGCAAATCATCCACCACATTAAAATCAAAAATATCCAATACTTTGCATAGCTGTCCTTGCCGACAAGGATCCATATGAACGCAAAGTTTGTAAAGCCGTAGCTCATGGACATCCATAAAAGCACCCAAAAGGTGCCCATAGCTCCCTGCAGCTCGCCGTTAATATACACCGTGCGGGTATGGCTTATAAGGTAGAAGCCGCCGAAGTCGACGATTGTGTATAACACGCCGCCGAAGAGGGCGAATATAAGCGTGGAATAGCGCTTTTTCCAAATCAAAAGGCCTATGTAGACCGCCAAAAATATGCAGTCCAAAATTATATACAGCAGATTTAAGTTTCGGGTGGGGACGATCGCGGTTTCCGCGGCAAGTAAATTTATATCCATATCTTTTGCACTCCGCCTTTAAGGATAGCCGCGCGGCGGGGAATTGTCAAGTAAAAATATGACAAACTGCCGTCTGGCGGGCGGCAAAAAATTATAAAAAACGGCGCGTATCGCTTGTAAAACGCAGGCGGGTGTAGTATAATTTCAATATAAAAATTTCAAGGAAACGTATATGAAAAAGACACCTTATGCGATTATAATTATGGACGGCTACGGGCTGGCTCCCGCGGGCCCCGGCAACTGCGTGTGCCTGAACGGCAGCAGGAACGTGTGCGAACTTATGAAAGAATACCCCTCCTCCCGCCTCGGCGCGAGCGGCCTGAGCGTTGGGCTACCCGACGGACAGATGGGCAATTCGGAGGTCGGGCACCTGAACATGGGCGCGGGGCGCATCGTATATCAGGACCTGACAAAAATCACGAAGGCCATTCAGGACGGAGACTTTTTTAAAAACCCCGCCCTTATAAAGGCAATGGATACGGCGAAAAACAGCGGCAAAAAGTTGCACCTGTACGGTCTTTTGGGGCCCGGCGGCGTGCACAGCCACTCCACCCACCTCTACGCGCTTTTGAAAATGGCCAAGGAGCGCGGGCTGGAAACGGCGTACGTGCACTGCTTTATGGACGGCAGGGACACTTCCCCCACCTCCGGCGCGGAGTTTATGAAGGAGCTGAAAGCCGAAATAGATAAATTGGGCTTCGGGCAGATAGCCTCAGTTTCGGGCAGATACTATGCGATGGACCGCGACAACAACTGGGACAGGATTGAAAAGGCCTACGATATGCTGACCCTCGGCACGGGCGTGCGCGCCAGCGACCCCGTTGTGGCGCTTGAAGAGAGCTATTTGAAGGGCGTGACCGACGAGTTTGTGCTGCCCACGAAAATTTACGAGAACGGAAAGCCCTTGGGACTTATCGAAAAGGGGGACAGCATCATATGCTTCAACTTCCGCCCCGACAGGGCAAGGCAAATCACAAGGGCCTTTTCCCAAAAAGAATTTGTTGTGCCCAAGGGGACGGCGTTTGAGAGAAAAACGGGCTTTTTGGCGCCCACGTACGTGTGCTTTACGGTGTATGACGCCGAGTTTGAGGGGGTTGAAATAGCCTTTCCCAAGACTACGCTTGACAACACTTTGGGCGAGTACCTTGCAAAGATGGGCAAGACCCAGCTGCGCATTGCCGAGACGGAGAAATACGCGCACGTGACCTTCTTTTTCAACGGCGGCGTGGAGGCCCCCAACGAGGGAGAACAGCGCGACCTTATCCCCTCGCCCAAGGTTGCGACATATGACTTACAGCCCGAGATGAGCGCGTACCTCGTTACCGAAAAGGCGCTTGAAGAGTTGGACAGCGGAAAGTTTGACGTCATGATTTTGAACTTTGCCAACTGCGACATGGTCGGGCATACGGGCGTTATTCCCGCCGCGACAAAGGCCGTGGGCGTCGTGGACGAGTGCGTTAAAAGGGTGCTTGACAAAATTCTTGCGATGGGCGGCTCGGCCCTGCTTACAGCCGACCACGGGAACGCCGACAAACTGCTTTCGGAGGACGGCACACCCTTCACCGCGCACACCACAAACCCCGTGCCCGTCGTGCTCGTTTCGGAAAAATACAAGAACGCAACGCTCCGCGACGACGGGATTTTGGCAGACCTTGCCCCCACTCTTTTGACGGTTATGGGCTTGCCCGTGCCCAAGGGAATGACGGGGAAGTGCCTGATTAAATAAATAGAAAATACAGTATAAATAAAGCGCGTCCGCGGTATGAATTTTTGTGCCGCGGGCGTTTTTGTTTGCCTTATTTATAAATTTTAAATATAATGATACTGTGATATTCAAGGAACCCGAAAAAACTTTTTCCAAGACCTGGGTAGTGTGCCTGTGCGCGATATTCTGCTGCATTTTGTGGGGCAGCGCGTTCCCCTGCGTAAAGATAGGCTATAGGCTGTTTGAAATAGACACCTCCTCCCCCCCTTCCCTGATACTTTTCGCCGGGACGAGATTTTCGCTTGCGGGCGCGTTTGTGATAGCGTTCGGGAGCATTTCCAAAAGGAAATTTTTAGTGCCCAAGGCAAAAAATCTGTGGTGCGTGGGCGTTGTGGCTCTGTTCCAGACAGCGTTGCAATATACCTTCTTTTACATAGGGCTTGCAAACTGCACGGGCGTTAAGTCCTCCGTTTTGAACGGGTTAGGCGTGTTTTTTACGATTATTGCCGCCTGCTTTTTGTTCCGCACGGAAAAGTTCAACCTTGTAAAGCTCCTCGGCTGCGTTCTGGGGTTCGGCGGCGTGATTTTAATAAACATAGGCAAAGATTTTTCGTTTGACTTTAAGTTTTTGGGGGAGGGATTTATAATCCTTTCGGGGCTGTCCTCGGCCATGGCGGCGGGATTCGTTAAAATTTTTGCAAAGCGCGAGGACACGACGGCAATCTGCGGCTGGCAGTTCCTTTCGGGCGGGCTGCTGTTGGTTATTATAGGGTTTTCGGCGGGCGGAAGAATAACGCACATAGACGCGGGCGCGGCGTTTATGCTTGTCTACCTTGCGTTTTTGTCGGCCTGCGCGTTCACGTTGCAGAGCTTTCTTTTGAGGTACAATCCCGTTTCCAAGGTGGCGGTGTTCAAGAGCACCAACCCGCTGTTCGGGGCGGTGTTTTCGGCGTTGATTTTGCAAGAGAGCGACCAGCTTTTGAGTTGGTTTACCCTTTTGGCGCTCGTTTTGGTGTGCCTGGGAATATTTGTGATAAATAAATTCGGGGAAAAGAGCCTGCAAAATAAAAAATCGGAATAAATTTTTTTGTATCGGGGCCGTTTTTGATTGTAAAATGGTTTTGCGTATGATATAATTGCAAGGTAACAATAAAAACAGAGGTTGAAATTATGAACGGATTGTGGTACACATACGTTATATTATGTTCCATATGCCTTATACTTATATTTTTGACGGCGCTTGTAACCATACTTATGGTGCTTTTCCAAAAGAGTAACTCCGAAGGTATCCAGGGTATCACCGCTTCGAGCGAAACTTTCTTCGGCAAGCACAAGGGAAACAGCATCGAGGCCAAGCTCAAAAAATGGACCTGGGTAAGTTTGGCGGTTATAACGGTTTTGTCGATAGCCGTGTACATCGTGCAGATTATATTCCCTCTGCTTTTAGGTTAAAATTAAGTTTACAAAGGCGGCTTCGAGGCCGCCTTTATTATTACATAAAGATGAAAAAATATCACAGCGACAGACATTTTATAAAGGGGCGCGACGTCAAGATCCTCACGGGCGTCGTGCGCGCAAACGAGCGCGGGTTTGCCTTTATCGCGCCAGACGGCGGCGGCAAGGACTTCTTTGTGCCCCACCGCGCTTTGAACGGCGCATACCACGGCGACAAAGTGAATTTTTATCACGTGAACGGCACGGCGGACGAGGCGGCGATAGTGAGCATAACCGAGCGCAACCCCTCCCCCGTTATAGGCACTTTGGTGTTTGACAGGCGGTCGGCGCGGGTTTATCCCGACGACCAAAGACGGCCGGCGGTGTTTATTCCGCGCGGAATGACGGGCGGCGCGCAGGACGGCGAAAAGGTTGCCTGCGAGATACTCTCCTATCCTAAAGGCAGGGCGCCCTCGGGAAAAATTACCGAGATATTGGGCGACGAGGGGGAACTTGCGGCCGAGGAACTGTCCATCATACGCGCATACGGGCTGGCCGAAGAGTTTTCGGAGGAATGTATAAAAGAGGCGCAAAAGGCCGAAAAAAGTTTGCCCGCGCCGCAAAACCGCCGCGATTTGAGAGATAAAATAATATTTACCATAGACGGCGAGGACACGCGGGATATAGACGACGCGGTGAGCATAGAGATTGCCGACGGCCGCTTTGTTTTGGGCGTTCATATAGCCGACGTCAGCCACTACGTAAAACAGGGCTCCCGCCTTGACAGGGAGGCGTATGAGCGGGGCACCTCGGTGTACTTCCCCGACCGCGTGCTGCCGATGCTCCCCAAAGAGCTTTCAAACGGGATATGCTCCTTGAACGAGGGCGAGGACAGATACGCGCTGACCTGCGAGATGACCTTCGACAGAGAGGGCGCGCGGCAAAAATATGAAATTTACGAGAGCGTTATAAAAAGCCGCCGCAAGATGACCTATCCCCAAATTACCGCCATATGCGAGGGCGACGCGGAAGCGTGCGGAAAGTTCGCGGATATAGCGCAGAGCGTAGAGCTTATGAAGGAGCTTTGCCTGCTACTCGAGGCAAGGCGGAAGGCGGCGGGCTGCGTGGATATGGAGATAAACGAAGCGCACATTTATGTGGACGGCGACGGCAACATAGTTATTCCGCCCGCCGAAAGGACTATCTCCCAAAAAATAATAGAGCAATTTATGATATCCGCAAACGAAGCCGTGGCGGAATTTATGCAAAAGAACAAGTTGCCCTGTCTGTACCGCGTCCACGAGAGCCCTTCGCCCGAAAAAGCCGAAGAATTTTTTGCGTTTTTGCGCGACCTCGGAATGAGCGTGCGGGCAGACTGTAACGCGCCCGAACCGCGGGACTACAAACATATTTTGGACTGCGCCGCGGACAAGCCGTACTTCGGCATAGTAAACAAAGTTATGTTAAGGAGCATGCAAAAGGCACGATACTGCGGGCAGAACTTAAAGCACTTCGGGCTGGCCTCGGACTGCTACTGCCACTTCACTTCCCCCATCCGCCGCTATCCCGACCTGTTTGTGCACCGCTCGCTTAAATGCGCCCTGCACGGCGGCGGGCAAAAGGCGCGGGAAATGTACGCCGGGCTTTTGGAGAGCGCGGGCAGGGACCTGTCCGACAGGGAACGGATTGCCGACGAGGCCGAAAGGAGCGTGGACGACCTGTATAAACTCGCATACATGTACGATAAATTGGGCGAGGAGTTCGACGGGACGGTCTCGGGCGTGACGGCGCACGCCCTCTACTGCGAACTGGACAACGCCGTTGAGGGAATGATACCTTTGGAGGATCTGCCGCCGGACAGCTATGAATACGTAGAGGGAAAATATATATTAAAGGGAAAACGGCACAAATTCCGCATAGGCGACAGGCTGCGCGTGCAGATTGCAGCCTGCGATTTGGGCAGGATGAAAGTTATAATGAAAGTTTGCCCGTAACCTCCCTTTACTTGATTTACTTATAAAAAATATTGTGATATAATTACCGAAAATGAAACAGATTGCCTATAACAAGTACGCCCTGTACGAGTATTTCGTACTTGAAAAATATGAGGCGGGAATAGTTTTGGAGGGCGCGGAAGTAAAATCTCTGCGCGCGGGAAACTGCAACCTTAAGGACAGTTTCTGCTTTTTGCGCGGGGGGGAACTCACCCTTAAAAATATGCACATTCCCGTGTACGACAAGGCGGGGGCGTTTTCTTCGAAAGACAGCAAGCGGGACAGAAAACTTCTGATGCACAAGGCGGAAATCGCAAAACTTGCGGGGAAGATAAACGAAAAGGGCTATACGCTCGTGCCGCTCTCCCTCTACTTTTCGGGCAATCTCGTGAAAGTTGAACTTGCGCTGTGCCGCGGCAAACAGAACTATGACAAAAAACGCACCATTGCCGAACGCGACCAAAAACGCGAACTCGACAGGGAACTTAAACAATACAGATGAGGTGAATTATGGATAAAAATTACAGACCCGACACGCTGTGCGTGCAGGCGGGATATTCCCCCGAGAGCGGCGAAGCGAGAATCCCGCCGATAGTGCAGTCCACAACCTACGCCTATCCCAAAACACAGGATATGGCAGATTTGTTTGACCTTAAGGCGGACGGATACTTCTATTCCCGCCTGGCAAACCCCACGGTGGCGGCGTTTGAGGGCAAAGTGGCCGCATTGGAGGGGGGCGTGTGCGCGATTGGCTGCGCTTCTGGAATGTCGGCGACCGCGCTCGCCGTTATGACGGTTGCAGGCGCGGGGGACAACATTATATCCTCCTCGGCAATATACGGCGGGTCCTTTAATCTCTTTTCGGTGACGTTGCCAAAACTCGGCATAGAGTGCAGGTTTTTCGACCCCGACGCGCCCGCAGAGGAAATCGAGAAACTGATAGACGGCAAAACAAAACTCATATTTACCGAGACGATTGCCAATCCCTCGATAGTTGTGCTCGATTTTGACAAATTTGCCGCCATATCCAAAAAATACGGGGTGCTGTTTGCCGTGGACAACACGCTTGCAACTCCCATACTGTGCAGGCCCAAAGAATGGGGCGCAAACCTCGTTATACACTCCTCCTCAAAATATCTCGACGGGCACGCGGCGGCTTTGGGCGGCGTTATAGTCGATTTGGGGAACTTCTCTTATAAAAACAACGCAAGATATCCGTCGTTTAACGAGCCCGACGAGAGCTATCACGGACTTATATACGCCGATTTGCCCGTCGCGTTCGGGACGAAGTGCCGCGCGCAGATGATAAGGGACTTCGGCGCAATAATGAGCCCCCAAAACGGATTCTTGTCATACATAGGCTGCGACACGCTCGCTTTGAGAATGGAGAGGCACTGCCAAAACGCGGCCAAGGTTGCCGAATATCTTTCGCACCACCCCAAGATAGAGTGGATAAAGCACCCCTCGTTAAAAGGCGACAAATATCACGCGCTCGCGCAAAAATATATGCCCGACGGACAGGGCGGAATGATGAGCTTCGGCATTAAGGGCAGCGTGGAAAAGTGCGCGCAGTTTATGGAAGCGCTGAAACTAATAACGCAGGAAACGCACGTTGCAGACGTGAGAAGCTGTGTTTTGCACCCCGCCTCCACCACGCACAGACAGCTTTCGGAGGCAGATTTGAAGGCCGCGGGAGTGCCCCACAACCTGATAAGGCTGTCGGTGGGAATCGAAAACGCCGCGGATATCATAGACGACCTCGCGCAGGCGCTTGAAAAGATATAAATTTTAAGGAGTAACCAAGTTGCCCATAGTTATTGACAAGGAGCTTCCCGCATACAAGATTCTTACGGGCGAAAGGCTGTTTGTGATGGACCACGAGCGGGCGTTCAACCAGGATATCCGCCCCATAGAGATAGCCATTTTAAATTTGATGCCGAACAAGGAGACTACAGAAACGCAGCTGATGAGGTTGCTTTCAAACTCCCCCTTGCAGGTGAATATCACCCTTATAAACACGTCGTCCTACAGCTCCACCCACACCGAAAAGGGATACCTCGAAAGATTTTACAAAACTTTTAACGAGATAGAGTCAAAGAAGTTCGACGGCATGATAATTACTGGCGCGCCCGTGGAAAATATGCCCTTTGAAAAGGTGGCGTACTGGAAGGAACTTGCCGATATCTTCGACTGGACCAAGTCCAACGTTACTTCCACCCTGTTTATCTGCTGGGGGGCGCAGGCGGCGCTGTATCACTTTTACGGCATAAAAAAACATGCCCTGAAGGACAAGTGCTTTGGGATATTCGCGCACCAGCGCATACGCGACGGCGTGCCCGAACCGCTGATGAGGGGGATTTCGGACGAGTTTCACATGCCCCACTCCCGCCACACCATAATCTACGCCAAGGACATAATGCACGTGGACGATTTGAAAATTTTGGCGTACTCCAAAAAGGCGGGGGCGTCCATTATAAAGAGCGTGGACAACCGCAGGGTGTTTGTGATGGGGCATATGGAATATGACAGATATACCCTTAAAAACGAATATGAGCGGGACCTTGAAAAGGGTCTGCCCATAAAGCCGCCCGCAAACTACTTTGCCGACAGCGCAATGACGGAGGTGAAGATGAACTGGACCTCCACCGCCAACCTGTTTTACATAAACTGGCTCAACTACTACGTTTACCAGGTTACGCCCTACGATATCAACTCGATCGACGCAAAATAATCAGCATAAAAACAGCCTGCCGCGGCAGGCTGTTTTAAATTATGCAAAATTTTCGAAAGAGGGAATAAACGTTACGTTTGCCGATCCTCCGCTGCGGTCTACGGTGAAGATGATTCTGTACCCCTCGCGGGCGGAGATCAAAACGTCCTCTATGTTGTAAAATCTTGTTACCGCAACATCCTCGACTGCGGCGCCGCTTGTATCGGTTATTTTTATGCGCTTTACTATGTCGCCCTCCGCAAGTCCGCCGTACCTCTCGGTTATATACACCGTGTCGGTTATTTCGGTCAAGCCCGTATCGTTGTTGAAGCGGGCCTTTGTGGTGTAGCCGTAGATATTCTCCTTGAAAACCGCGCGCCGTATGCCGTATTGGCCCGACGCGGACTTGTAGCCGTCGCGCATCAGCTTATACAGCCGCTTTACGTATGAGCCGCAGAGGGCGTAGCCCATATTTTCCACGTCGGCGTCGGGCTCTTTGGAGTTGATAATCCCCACTATCCTGCCCGAAGAGTCGTAGAGGGCGCCGCCCGAATTGCCGCCGTTTACGCCCGCGTCGGTGCGCATCACGCGGTAGTAGCTCGCTTCGCCCGACATCGACGCGAAGTCGAGGGCGATATATTCGCTCTCCTTGCTTATTATACCCGTCGTTACCGATATCCCCATCCCCTCGGGGTTGCCTACCGTAAACACGCTTTCGCCCGCATATACGTCGTCGCTTTCGGCGAACACCGCGGCGCGGGCGTCGCTTTCCATAAGTATGGCGCTGCCCGTAACTTTCAAAAGGGCCAAATCGTACGTGAGGGCATAGTTGACTATCTGCACGTCAGTTATCAAGGTTTCGCGATATTCGAGATCGTCGTTGCCGTAGAGGCACACTCCCACCGACCTGGCCGTTTGGGGAGATAAATCGCTCTTGTAAACCACGTGTGCGTTGGTCAGTATATAGGCGTTGCCCGCGTCCTTGTCCAAATCGACAATCACGCCCGACGCGGCGTAGCTTTTGGCCGACATTCCACTGCCGAAAGTGGCTATTATGCCCACCGAAGAGAGAAGCGAACGGTTGATTACCGTCTGCAGGTTTTCGGCCTCGCCGTACGCAAAATCATAGTGGAGATACTCGCTTATAAATTCGAGAAAGGAGAGCTGCTGCAGCCCCTCCTTTTCGCGCTCGGCGTTGGTTGCCTCATATACGTCGTAGATATTCAGATCCTGCCCGTCCTTGCCGTCGGCCCCGCCGAATACGGAGCAGCCGCTTACCGCGGCAACCGTGACGACGATAAGGGAAATTAAAACGCATAAAAATTTTTTCATAGTTCAAACCCATTTTCCTTTAACAGCGCGCGCGCCGTGGCAATGCTGTCGGCGCCCCCGGCATTTTTAAGCGGGGCAAACTCCCTGTTCCTCTCCACTTCGTACGGTAGACAGTTGTCCAGCGCGTTTACCATATCCACGACGAGCGTTTCGAACTTGTAGCCGCACGGCTCACAGGGCTCGACAAGCACGCCGTTTTCGATGTGGGGTATCTTCTTTTTTGCGAGATGATAGGGAAAGGCCGCGCAGTTTACGGCGTCGAGGGCGGAGATTTTAAACAGATAGTTGAGCGTTATGCCGTTGCAATACACGAGGCGCCCGTCCACGCTCATACTCTTAAGATTTTCGTCCATTTCGTAGTATTCTATAACCGACGGTCTGCCGTCAACCATGCACAACAGCCCGACGTTTTCATCGGGGCGGGTCTTGCGCACGACTTTGGCGGAGCAGTCATAGCCGCCGAGAGAGGTTGCGCCCAAAAACAGCGGGTCGCAAAAACGCTGCAGGACGTTGTCCACCCCGCACACGTTTATCCATTCCGCGCCCTCCTTTTTTAATACCTTGTCCAGCCCGCTTGAAACGAGGGACTTGTACCACCCGCCGTTGCCGTTGGGGGCGAGCGCCACGCGGTGTTTTTCCTGCAGGAACACTTTGCCGTCAAAGGAGCATGCCGGCGCGACGTCCTGCACGAAAAAGTAGATTTTGTCCTGCGGATAGCCGAAAAAGTTGTGTTCCTTGAAAAAGTTTACCGTGTCTTCGTTGTTGTCGCGGCTGGTCATTACGAACACGGGGAAAGCGCGCCCCGCAGCCGAGGCCACTGCCAGCATATCTTTGAAGTGGAGTTCAAACAGCGTGAGCGGGCGCGTTTCGCCTATGTCGAACATGCCCTTGGGCTTGTTGAAACCGAGCCGCGTCCCCTGCCCTCCCGCAAGGAGCACGACGGCAGCTTTGCCCTCCGCGATGAGCCTGAGGCCCTCCGCCTTAAACTCGCCTGCCCTGCGCCCCGTTTCGGCAATTGAAAGGGCCTCGAGCGGCTCTATCCTTTGGGGGGGACGACGGGTCCGCCCTATGTTTTTAAGCACGGAAAAGTCGGTGCGCTCTATGTCCTTCAACAGCTGCTCCCGCTGTTCGACGGTGAGTTCGCCGTAGTATTGCAACAGCTGTTCCTGCCCTATCTGAGATAAATATTTTTGCGCGCTTGCATAATCCATAAAAGTTTTCCCGTTGTTATTAAACTTAGTTGATTATACTATATTATAAAAAATATGTCAATAGGTAAGGCAAATTGCGCCCAAAGTATTGAAAACCGAAAAAAATTGATATATAATGATTTATAATTAAAATGTAATTGCCATGATGAGGAGGAAAAATATGTATTGCATAGAATGCGGGGGGCCGCTTACGCTGATGTATGCCAAGGGGGAGGGTTTGGTGCCCTATTGTAAAAGCTGCGGACAGTTCCGCTTCCCCCAGTTTGCCACCGCCGTGAGCATGGTGGTGGTCAACCGCGCCAAAGATAAAATTTTGCTTGCGAAACACCTCGGACAGGAGGAATATATCCTGTTTGCGGGCTATATCAAAAAGGGCGAAACAGCCGAAAAGGCCGTGTGCCGCGAATTCAAGGAGGAGACTAACCTGAACACCGTAAAGGCAAAGTATATGTCCTCCCGCTATCACGAGCCGAGGAACGTGCTGATGCTGAACTTTTTGATGATGGCCGAGGACGGCGAACTTAAAATCGACACGAAAGAGCTCGAGGAAGTAAGCTGGTTTTCCATTCCCGAGGCTCTCGAGCGCGTGAAAAAGGATTCCACGGCGGAAATATTTTTGAAAAATGCCGTAAATGAAATAAAAAAATTATAAATAAAGGAGTGTTTTATGAACTTGCTTGCATTGCAGACCGGCGCCGTTATAGGAATTGTAGTGGGCGCGGTTGTAGGACTTTTGGTGATCATTCTCGTTGTGTGGGGATTTTCCACCCACAACAAATTTATTTCCATGCGCTCCGACGTTGAAGAAGCGTTTTCCACGATGGACGTGTACCTTAAAAAGAGATACGACCTTATCCCCAATCTCGTGGAAACGGTAAAGGGCTACGCAAAGCACGAAAGCGAAGTTTTGCAAAAGGTTACCGAGGCGCGCGCCAACGCGCAGGCCGCAAACACCACGGCGGAAAAGTTAGAGGCCAACGCGCAGCTGTCGCAGGCGTTGCGCTCCTTTAACCTCGTTATGGAGAGATATCCCGAACTGAAAGCCAACCAGAACTTTTTGGGATTGCAGGCCGACCTGCGCAATATAGAAAACGAGATTTCCAACGCGCGAAAGTACTATAACGGCACGGCGAAAGCCTTTAACAAAAAGCGCGAATCCATCCCCTCCAATATTATTGCGGGTATGATGAAGCTGAAAAAGCAGCCTTATTTTGAAATAGAGGACGACACCGAAAGGGAAAACGTTAAAGTTCAGTTTTAGTTTGGACCGAGAGGAAAATTTATGAAAAAAAGGGCAAAGATACTGCCTGTCTACATTTTGCTGTTTTTGCTTGCCGCCACGGTGTGCCTCGGATTGTTCTTCGGCACGGCAACGGCGGACGCCGAAACCTACGGGGGCGATTACAGGTATGAATTCGAGAGCTACGACGTCACCTACGACATAGCTGAGAACAGCAAAATTGCCGTTACGGAAATTATTAAGGTAAACTACCTCGGCAGAAACAGCACCGGCCTGATAAGGGATATCCCCTCCGACGCCGGCGCGCAGGTAAAAAACGTTAAGGTTGAGGGCGTAGAACTTATTTCGGGCGGACACGACGTGCCGTACGAAGTTAAAATAGAGAGCAACGACTTTATTTCCGTGGATATAGGCGACTATATCGGCAAGTACAAGCAGAGCGAAACATACAAAATCACGTACGACTATTGCATTGCAAACACAACGATAAATTCGGGCAAGCTGAGCCTCGACCCAATTGGCACGGGCAACGCGTGTGAAATAAAATCGGCCTCGGTTACGCTGATTTTGCCCAAAGGATATATCGGCGGCTCGGCGGTGAGATATGTGGGCGCATACGGACAGGATACGGAGGGCGACTATGACTATACCGCCGAAGTGCAAGATGGCAGGACGGTGATTAAGACCTCATGCACGGATTTGCCCGAATACTGCGGCGTGACCTTTGACTTGAGCTTTGAACAGGGAGCGATAAGGCCCTATTTCGACTTCACCCCCTATTGGTTTGTGATAGCGCTCGCCGCGCTAATCGTCGTTATTATCTGCGTAAAGCTGCTGTTCTTTAACAGATACACGCTTGCGCCCGTTGTAAACTTTGAGGCTCCCGACGGAATGGACCCCCTGATTGTGGGAAAACTTATTGACAACAAGGTAAACTCGCAGGACGTGACCGCGCTAATCTTTTATTGGGCGGACAAGGGATATTTGAAAATAAACCTCGACGACGAAAATAACCCCACGCTGATAAAGATCAAAAACCTGCCCGCAATGGCGCCCGACTATGAACAGGCCGTGTTTGCGGGGCTGTTCAGACAGGGCGATTCGGTGAGCACCAACGATTTGAAATATACCTTCTACAGGACTTTCGAGCGGGCGACCGCACTTGCAAACGGGCATGCGCAGGGGCTGTTTATGAGCTCGAGCATAGGCGTTTCGATAATATTCGCCCTGCTCGGCGGGATACTTACGGGGCTTGCGCCGATGCTGTGCGGAATACTGTTCGTTGCGCCCTCGCTGATATATTTTTATGGGTTTATAGCCATTATCCCCGCTCTCCTCTTGTACGGCTTTGCCGAGTCGATTATGTATAACCGCCTTAAAAACAAAAAGAGCAGAACCGCACTGCTTATTGTTCTGCTCGCGCTGGCGATATTGGCCTGCTCGGCGCTGTTCACGCTGATTATTCCCGGTTCGCTCCTGCCCCTCGTGCCCAAATTCTTGATATGCCTTTTAAGTTTTACGGCCGTTACCTCTTCGGTGATGATAATAAGCCGCACCCGCGAATACACGCAAAAGTTAAACGGCGTGGTCGGGTTCAGAAACTTTATTTTGCTTGCCGAAAAAGACAGGCTGGAGGCGCTGTTGGAGAGCGACCCGCAATATTACTACCACGTGCTGCCCTACGCGCAGGTTTTAAACGTTTCGGACAAGTGGCAGAACAAGTTCAAGGATATTACAGTGGCTCCTCCCGCATGGGCGACTATGTCCTCCTATGACAGAATGTTCGACTTTATTCTGATAAACAACCTCATAAGGCACTCGGCGATAAATATCACCGTTGGAATGGTCTCCCGTCCGTCGTCATCGGGCGCGAACCACGGCGGCGGCTTCGGAGGGTTCGGCGGCAGTTTCGGCGGACATTCGGGCGGCGGCTTCGGAGGGGGCGGCAGCCGCGGCAGATAGAGCTTGATTATATAAAATGCAAAACGGAACGCTTCGGCGTTCCGTCTTTTTGCAATATTGTAATTTAAGAGAGGCAGGCTATTCGGCAACGGCCTCCACCTTGATTTTTGCAGAAATGCCCTCCATGAGCTTGAGTTCCACTTCGTAAACGCCGAGATTTTTTATGGGCTGCGCCAAAATAATTTTCTTTTTATCCACGGCATAGCCCGCCGCGGCAAGCGATTCGGAAATATTCGCCGCCGTTACCGAGCCGAAAACCTTGCCGTTTTGCCCCGCCTTTATCTTGACCGTAAACGTTTTGCCCGATATGGTTTTTGCCAGCTCGCGCGTGGCTTTTTCCTCCTCGGCCTTATGGAAATCGGCTGCGGACTTTTTCATAGAGATGTCGTTGAGCTTTGCGGCTGTGGCAACTTCCGCCATTCCCTTTTTTATGAGGAAGTTGCGGGCATAGCCCTCGTTTACCTCCACCACTTCGCCCTTTTTGCCCTGTCCTTTAACGTCCTGTAAAAGAATAACTTTCATAATTGACTCCTTTAATTTATTGTATTACCAAAGCGGGAATTTGTCAAGCGGGTCTGCATATTTTGCCGCGGCGGGCGCAAAATAGAGTTTGGAGGATACATTATGGAAAACAACGTAAATATCGACATTGCCTGCGACGTTTCCACCTGCAGGCACAACTACCAGAGTTGCAACTGCACGCTGCCCAAGATAAAGGTTGGGTGCACCTGCAACGCAGAGGCTTGCACTTGCTGCCAAAGCTACTCCGAAAAGATATAATTTAAGGGCGCGCGGCATAAAGCCGCGCGCCCCGCTTTTATGGGTTTTTTAATAAACGTAACCGCGGGCGGATCAGGTGAGCCAGTCGCGGAGGGGTATAAACGCGGGCAGACCCATGTTGCTGAGAAGATTTTGCTGATAGAAATACTTTGCAACGGTGCTCGACTCGAAGTAGCCAGAAAGCGGCTGCATAAACTCGAGATCGCAGATGGGGTTGAGAATGTGGCCCACAAGGAGCAATACGCCGAGCGTTACTATAAACATTATCAGCGCGCCCAAAATGCCGTCGGCAATATAGAAAGCCGAGCCGAGACGGGCAAACGACAGAACGCGCGACGTGAAGAAGGAGACAAAGATAACCATTATCAACAGAAGCAGGAACATGCCCGCGGTGATTATCCACTTTGCTACGGTGAGGGGGATACCTTCGGGAATCTGCATGCTGCCGAACCAGCCGCTTACGGTGCCCGAAAGCGCCGTGCTCGCGCCGTTGAACAGTTCGGTGTTGAACACAAGATTGTACGACATGAACGCCATGCCTATCGCCAGACCGAACACTATCAAAGACCACAACGAAGAGGATATGCCGTTGGAAAAGCCGTGACGGATAGCTATGTTGAGGAAGCCTATCACGATGAAATCGAGCGCGCACTTTTTAACCACGCCCCAGTAGCCGCCCGACAAACCGAGCGCGGCCTGCATATCCCCGATATGCGCCAAATCGAGGAACATAAACACGGGCACTACGATTATCATGCCTACGGTGAAGCCCTTTATTGCCAGAACGAGTCCGCCCCAGATGCGGTTCACCACTCCTACCGCGCCGTATTTGCGCATTTCCTCGTCCCGTCTTTCCATCTTGCGCCTTACTATTCTTTTGAACACTTTGGAAAGAATCATGCAGACGAACATCAATACTACCGCCAAGATAATTACAATTATTCCTGCGGCAACGGGCGGCGCGCCCGCAGCGTTGAGTATTGCGCCTACGGCTATAGTGAGAAGCGCGGATACCGCATATTCGCCCGCCCATGTCTGCACTTTTACAAAGCCCTTGATTATACCGATTATAAGGCCTATAACAGCAAACAACGCCGGCACCAAACCTACAATTAATCCTGCCATTATTTTACTCCGTTTTATTTATTATAACTATCCTTTAAGGACACTATTTCGGAAAGTATAAGTTTCCCCTCTTCCTCCGCCTTTTTATAATATCCCGTGCGCATGAGCTGGAAAGGCGTGTCTATCGCGCTTTCGGCAAGGTAGGGTTCGGCCTTGCCAAAGAATATTTTTTCGCTGTTCAGATTGAGCCGCTCGGCGTAGTCCTGATCGGGATATTCCTCGTCCTTTAGCAGCGGCTCGTACTGTCTGAATTCGGCGTCCGCGCCGTACTTTGCGTCCACCCACTGTATAACTCCCTTTGCCTTTACGTCGCAGGGAAGATTGGAGCCGCTGCGGCTCTCGGGGAAGTAGGTGCACAAAAGTTCCTTGACCTGCCCGTTTTCGTCCGTAACGACGTCGTCGCAACGGACTATATACGCAGCCTTGAGGCGCACCGTGCCGCCCTTTTGCAATCTCTTGTACTTGGGCGGGGGATTGAGCGAGAAGTCGTCCCCGTCTATATATACGCTGCCCGTAAACTTTACTTTACGGCTGCCGACGTTCTTGACGGGGTTCTTTTCAAAGTCAACTTCTTCCTCGCCCGTATAGTTGGTGATAGTCAGCTTTATGGGATTTAAAACAGCCATCGCGCGCTCGGCATTCTCGTTGAGGTTGTCGCGCACGCAGCTGTCAAGCTGGGCGGAATCGACTATGGAATATGCCTTTGCGACGCCCACGTCGGCGCAGAATTTTTTGAGCGCCTCGGGGGGCACGCCCCTGTTTTTAAGGCCCATTATAGTGGGCATGCGGGGGTCGTCCCAGCCGCGGACAAAGCCCTCGTCCACAAGTTTTTTCAAATAGCGTTTGGACATCAACGTGTTCGTTATGTTGAGGCGGGCAAACTCTATCTGGCGGGGTCTGGGCGCGGGGAAACCTGCCTTTTCCACAAACCAGTCGTATAGGGGGCGGTGGTTTTCAAATTCGAGGGAGCAGAGAGAGTGCGTTATGCCCTCGATGGCGTCCGAGACGGGATGGGCAAAGTCGTACATGGGATAGATGCACCACTTGTCGCCCGTGCGGTAGTGCGTGACGTGCGCTATGCGGTAGATTATCGGGTCGCGCATATTGACGTTGGGCGAGGACATATCTATCTTTGCGCGCAGGGTGCGCGCGCCGTCGGGATATTTGCCCGCCTTCATCTCGCGGAAAAGTTTTAAATTTTCCTCCACGCTCCTGTTGCGGTAGGGAGAGGGCGTGCCCGGCTCGGTCAGAGTGCCGCGGGTGGCCGTTATTTCGGCTGCCGAAAGGTCGCACACGTACGCGTTGCCGTCCATTATATACTTTTCGGCAATCTCGTAAAGTCTGTCGTAGTAGTCGGAGGCAAACACAAGCCTGTCGTACTCAAAACCCAGCCACTTTACCGCCTCCACTATGGAATTTACATACTCGTAGTCCTCTTTGGCGGGGTTGGTGTCGTCCATTCTGAGATTGAGTTCGGCGCCGTAGCGTTCCTTTACGCCGAAGTTGATGCACATTGCCTTGATGTGACCTATGTGCAGGTAGCCGTTGGGCTCGGGCGGGAAACGCACCAAAAGTTTGTTGCCGCGGGACTCGAATTTGCCCGCCGCAAGTTCTTCGTTTATTATCTGTTCTATGAAATTTGTTGCCTCGGGAAGCTGCATATGTTTCGCCTCGATATTTTAGGATAAGCCCGTGATAGTGCCGTTTTCGTCTATGTCAATGTGCTCGGCGCAGGGCACTTTTGAAAGCCCCGGCATAAGCATTATTTCGCCCGCAACCGCAACTATGAAGTTTGCGCCGCCCTTGTATATGACGTCGCGGACGTAGATTTTAAAGCCCGTGGGACGGGCAAGTTTTTTTGCGTCGTCCGAAAGGGAATACTGCGTTTTTGCTATTATGACGGGCAGGCCCTTTATGCCCTTGCCCTCTATTTCCGCAATTTTTTGAAGAGCAAGTTCCGAGAAGTCCGCGCCGTCGCCGCCGTATATGTTTTTGACTATATCGTTTACTTTTGTGACGATGTCGTCGTTCAAATCGTAGGAATAGTGAAGTTCGGAGGGCCTGTCGCATGCTGCCACAACGGCCTGCGCCAGCTCCGTGCCGCCCTCGCCGCCCTTTAAAAATACGTCGGTAAACACGGCCTGCGCCCCCGCCTTTTCGCACGCGGAGAGCACCTCCCGTATTTCAGCTTCCGTATCGGTGGCAAACCTGTTCATGGCCACGACTACGGGCTTTTTGTAGACGTTTGTTATGTTTTCGATATGCTTTAACAGGTTGGGAAGCCCGTTTTTCAACGCCGTGAGATTTTCGGTTGCAAGTTCGGATTTATCCGCGCCGCCGTGGAGTTTAAGCGCCTTTACGGTGGCTACAACCACAACGCAGTCGGGCTGTATGCCCGCTATGCGGCACTTTGCGTCGAGAAATTTTTCCGCGCCGAGGTCCGCGCCGAAGCCCGCCTCCGTCACGGTGTAGTCCGCAAGGGTCATGGCCGTGTAGGTGGCGCGTATGGAGTTGCAGCCGTGGGCGATATTCGCAAAGGGTCCGCCGTGCACGATCGCGGGGGTGCCCTCCAGAGTTTGTACGAGGTTGGGCTTGATGGCGTCCTTTAAAAGGGTCGTCATTGCGCCGTCGGCCTTTAAGTCTCGGGCGCGGACGTATTCGCCGTCCTCCGATATGCCCACGACTATGTTGCCTATTCTCTTTTTTAAGTCGGCGAGGTCGGTCGCAAGGCACAGTATTGCCATAACTTCCGAGGCGGCGGTAATTTCAAAGCCCTCCTCCCTGTCGTAGCTTTGGCAGCCCTTCATGTTGCCCGCTGCGTTATGCAAGGTTATGTTGCGCAGGGCGCGGTCGTTCATGTCCATGCAGCGCTTGAAATAAACCTGCTTGATTTTTAAGGCGTTGCCGCGGAAAATGTGGTTGTCTATCATTGCGCAGAGAAGATTGTTGGCGGCCGTTATGGCGTGCAGGTCTCCCGTGAAGTGCAGATTTATATCCGCCATGGGCACCACCTGCGCGTAGCCGCCGCCCGCCGCGCCGCCCTTTATGCCGAACACGGGGCCCAGCGAGGGTTCCCTGAGGGCAAGGCAGACCTTTTTGCCTATCCTCGACATGCCGTCGGCAAGGCCTATGGAAACGGTGGTTTTGCCCTCGCCGCCCGCGGTGGGGTTTATTGCCGTGACCAATATAAGTTTGGACTTGGGGTTGACCTCTTTGAGGTTGATCTTTGCCTTGTGCTTTCCGTATAGCTCCAAATCGTCCTCGCAAAGACCGAGCTTTGCCGCGATTTGGCGAATATCCTGCATTTTACAACTTTCGGCAATTTCGATATCCGACAGCATTTAACTTCTCCTTAATAAATCTCAAGATTTATTATAACATACAAGACACGCAAATGTACACCGTTTGCAAGCAGTTTTTTGAAATTAAGAATATGTTTTTGAGATGTAAATTTTTGCATAAAACACTGCCGCGGGGCAACCGGTTGCCCCGCGGCAGTGTTTTATGCTGTTTGTGATACCTGTATATGGAATTTTTGGCCGTTCAAAAACTCCATGCAAAACGAATTGCCGCTCTTAGAAAATGCGCATATGAACATTTCGCTCAATGTTGTTACTATCTCCCCGCATAGCTCTTCCGCAGAGAAATTTTGTTCCGCCTCGGCGGCGAACACCTCCCTTGCCGTATTCGGTTTTTCTGTTTTGGTCATAATGTATTATCCTCCTTGGTTCTATGCATATATTATACCCGCTAAACTTGGATATCGCAAGACAAAATATGCTTGTTTAGCTGATAATTTTTTGTAGAAAAAAGAGTTGTTTTATATGAATTTGTCGAAATTTTCCGAGAGGCTCGGGGAGCTGATGTTTGACGCGGGAAAAACGCAGGCGCAACTTGCCGAGAGCCTTGGTTGCTCGCAGTCGTCAATAAGCCGCTATTTGTCGGGCGAGGCACTGCCTACGCTCGATATGACGGTTAAACTTGCCGATTATTTTTGTTGCACCACGGACTTTATTTTGGGTTTGAAAGCCGAAAACGACGGTGAAAAGTTCGGTACGCCCGCGCCTTTCGGGGAGCGGCTTTTGAAAATTTGCCGCGAAAAGGGAATGTCGCGCTACCGCCTGCAAAAACTTACGGATATATCGGAATCGGTTATGAGATATTGGGTGCAGGGAAAAACCTCGCCCTCCCTTTTAAACGTTGTGCTGATTGCCGAAAAATTGGAAGTTTCGGTGGACTATTTGCTCGGCAGGGAAAAGTGATGAATTTGAAATTTGCGGAACGGCTCGGAGAGCTGATGGCAGATAAAAATTTAAACGCGCCCGCGCTGTCAAAGGCCGTATGCACCGACCGCACCAATATCACGAGATATTTACGCGGGGAACGGTTGCCGCAGTTTTTGACTTTTGTTGCGCTTGTTGAGTTTTTCGATTGCTCGGCCGACTATCTTTTGGGGTTGACGGAATACCAAAAGGACGGCGAACATTATTTTGACGCGCCGCCCTTTAACGTTTCTCTTAAAAATGCCTTTGCAAAATCGGGAAAAAGTCAATACGGTTTGGTTAAACAGCAAAAAATTTCCGCTTCGCTTGTGTTTGATTGGCTTACGGGCAAGAGGCTGCCCTCAATGGAAAACCTTGTAAAATTGAGCGAATATTTTGAGGTTTCGGTGGACTATTTGCTCGGCAGGGAAAGATAGGTTGTATTTTGCAGTGCCGTCTTATCCTGCCTCGACCGGCCCACGGGGGGATTATTTCGCTTACCGCTTCGCTCGCGCAGAATGACAATGTGACTCCCACCCGCCCTTTCAGGGCACCCTCCCCCGTTACACGGAAGAGGGCAAGGTTGGGGTTTGCAATTATTTTAAATAATTATGTTGCAAGCAAACCACGCTAATGTCTGTCTTTTTGTGGACATTGTTGAAACGGCTTGTAGCGCAAGCGGAATGTATGGCTAACGCGGGTTGAGGCCGCGACGCTCGTTTAGCCCAAAAAATACTTGACTTGAAAAGGTAAATTAAATACAATAGTTTGGTAGCCGTGAGGCTGCCTATTTTTATTGCGGCGCACTAAACCAAGTGCGTACAAAGGAGTTTTTTTATGTCCGAAGAAAAAAGAACGGTAACTATGGACAAGTTGGTCAATTTGTGCAAGGCGAGGGGAATTATTTTCCCCGGAAGCGAGATTTACGGCGGAATGGGCAACACCTGGGACTACGGTCCCGTGGGCGTGGAGATGAAAAACAATATCAAGCGCGCCTGGTGGAAAAGGTTTGTCCAGGAGAGCGAAAACAGCTACGGGGTTGACGCCGCTATACTTATGAATTCCAAAGTGTGGGAAGCGAGCGGGCACACCACCTCCTTTTCCGACCCGAAAATGGATTGCAAAGAATGTAAGAGCCGCCACCGCGCGGACAACCTTATCGAGGCGCACTCCAAGGGAAAAGTTAATCCCGACGTCATGACTAACGAGGAGATGGAAGCATATATCAACGAGCACCGCGTGTGCTGCCCCATCTGCGGTAAATTTAACTGGACGGGCATACGCACCTTTAACCTTATGTTTGAGACCTCGCGCGGGGTTACCGACGAGAGCCAGAACAAAATATACCTCCGCCCCGAAACGGCGCAGGGCGAATTTGTGAATTTTATGAACGTGCAGCGCACTACCCGCGCAAAGGTGCCTTTCGGCATAGCGCAGGTGGGCAAGGCGTTCAGAAACGAGATAACGCCCGGCAACTTTATCTTCCGCACGATAGAGTTTGAGCAGATGGAACACCAGTGGTTCTGCAAGGAGGGCACGGACAGCGGATACTACGACGAATTTAAAAAGAAGGCGTGGAAATTCCTTGTTGACCTCGGCTTTAACGAGGAGCACCTGCGCTTTAAGGATCACGACAAGTTGGCGCACTACGCAAAGCAGGCTTGCGACATTCAATACCTGTTCCCCATGGGCTGGTCGGAGCTGAACGGCATACACAACCGCACGAACTACGATTTGACGAGGCACCAGGAATATTCGGGAAAGACGATGACGTACGTAGACCCCGTGACAAACGAGAGATATATACCCTACGTTATAGAGTATTCCATAGGCGCGGACAGGCTGATGCTGGCGGTGCTCTCCGAGGCCTACGACGAAGAAACGCTGGAGGGCGGCGACGTGCGGAACGTTTTGCACCTGCACCCCGCCGTTGCGGCGTACAAGGCCGCCGTGCTGCCGCTGCAAAAGAATCTTTCGGACAAGGCGCAGGAAGTCTATAAAAAATTGTGCAAGCGGTTCCCCGTGACCTTCGACGCGGCGGGTTCTATAGGCAAGAGATACCGCAGACAGGACGAGATAGGCACTCCGTTCTGCATCACCATAGACTTTGACACGTTGGAGGATAACACGGTTACCGTGCGCGACCGCGACAGCATGGAACAGATAAGGCTGAACATTGACGAGCTGGCGGCCTACATCGAAAAGAGTATGGAATTTTAAAATACACATAGTAAAAGCGCCCCTGCCGTGCGGCAGGGGCGCAAATTTTTTGCATTAGCAGTCTGGGTCAATCATCGTCGTCGGAGGAGGCCGCTATGTATTTGTTGAGCACTTTTTTGCCGAGCTTTGTGCCCGCGTCCACCAATCGTTCCTTGAACGTCTTTTTGTGCTTTTCCTCTATGGTGCCCTCAAAATGAAGGTCGCGGCAGGGATCGAACACTACGTAGCCGCACTCTGCGGCATAGGCGAACACGCTCTTTAAAACCCCCTCCAAAACGGGTCTGTCGGCCTCGGGGCAGGCTTCTACTATGCCCATAAGCGCGGCGGGCTTTACCGTGTTTATGTACTTTTCGCCTATGGCGGGCAGGAGGGTGTTGTCGATCAGCGCGCCAATGCGCTCGTAGTGCTTTTTTGCGACGCGCTCCTTTGCGCCCTTTGCTGGCGTTCCCGTGATTATAAGGTTATACCACTCGAGCGCGACGGCCTTGACGCGGTATTTGATTTTGACGGGTGACAAAAGCCAGCGTATAAATTTGGCTATCCCGCCGAAACACATGGGGATAAGCTGAACTATAATGGTGAATACGGACAGGATTATCAGCGCCACGTCAAGCGCAAAGTCAACCGTGCCGCTCTCGCCCGAGGAAGCTATGGCTATTGCGGAAACGGAGACGGCGATGGACAAGATTTTGACGATAAGCCTTATAATTTTAAGGGTGAGGGAAAACTTTTTTAAGGTCTTGGTCGTGGCGTGCAAACTCAATATAAAAAAGGTAACGAGCAGCGCCGCCATTACGATATATGCGCCTATCATCACGTACACGGTGATTTCCGCGGCAAACGAAACTGTTTTGCTTATGGACCTGTACAGCATGAACGACATATATAGCAGGGTGAAAAGCATACTTATCGAAAGCGTGACGATATTTACGCGGCGGGAGATTATCGCACGGTTTGCATATGCGTTTTTTATAAACGTGCGTATGTCGAATACGTCCTTTGCGAGGGTGAAGGTCTCCTCCGCGGAAATGGTGTGCCGTATTTTTTTGTCCTGATCGTCCATGTGGTGCCTCTCGTGCGGCCGGAACTCCGGCGCGGGAATATTATATCATACCGCCGTATTCGCTGTAAAGCGAGTCGAGCAAATTTTTTATTTGGGAAAGTCTGGCTGAAAGTTTTATAACTTCCTTGTAGTCCGCAAGCACCGCGGGGTCCGCAAGGGCGGCGTTTATCGAGGCTTCTTCCTCCTCGAGCGCGGCAATCCGCTGTTCGGTCTGCCTTATGCGCTCCTTTTTTTGGGCCTCCTCAGCCCTGTCCCTCTTCGAACGGTAGCTTTCGGCGCGCTTTTGCTGCTTTGCGGCATAGTCCTCGCTTTGGCGGCTTTGCCGCTCCTCTTCCTTAAGGCGCGCCTTCTGTTGGGTGAAAAGCTCGTAGTTTCCCTCATACGTGTTGAGTTTTTTGTTTTCGATCTCCACTATCTTTGTGGCCACGGCGGAGATGAAATACCTGTCGTGCGAGACGAACAGCACGGTGCCGTCAAACTCTTTGAGCGATTTTTCCAAACTTTCGCGCGCAGGCAGGTCGAGGTGGTTGGTCGGCTCGTCCAAAAGCAAAAAATTCGCGTTTTCGCTCTGCAGCACGGCGAGGGCGAGTTTGGCCCGCTCCCCGCCCGAAAGGCTTTTGACCTGCTTTTGCATGTCCTCCCCGAACAGGCCCGAACGGGCCAAAAGGGCGCGCATCTCCGTCTGCGTGGCGGCGGCGTGCCTCTCCCACAGTTCGGCGAGCACGGTGTTTTTAGGATCGAGGTTGAGGCCCTCCTGGTCGAACAGCGCAACGCTTACGTATCGCCCCCGCACTATGGCGTGATCATTGCCCAAAACAGCCCTCAAAAAGGTGGTTTTGCCCGTGCCGTTTTCGCCGACGAGGGCCACCTTTTCGCCGCGGGTTATACTCAATTGCCCCCCGCATATCAGCTGTTTACCGCCTGTTTCAAGGTTTAAATTTTCTACTGTTAGGACGTTTTCGTACGGCCTTTCGGTGTAGGTAAACCTGAATACGGGCGGCTTGGGCGGAAGATAGGGCTTTTCGAGCGTCTCCATCTTTTCGAGCTGCTTTACCCTGCTCTGCGCCGATTTTGCCGTGGTGGCGCGGACGATGTTCTTTGCCACATAGTCCTCGAGCTTTGCTATCTCCTCCTGCTGCGCCTCGTATTCCTTTTTGAGCCGTGCGACGAGTTCGGCCTTTAAAACCTTATATTTTGAGTAGTTTCCCGCAAACGTGTTGAGTTTTTTGTTCTCCAATTCGAAAATGCGGGTGCAGAGCCTGTCCAAAAAATACCTGTCGTGGGAAACCAAAATCATTGCGCCTTTGTAGGTTTGCAGGTAGTCCTCGAGCCAGAACAGGGTGGAAATGTCGAGGTGGTTGGTCGGCTCGTCCAATATAAGCAGGTCGGGTTCTTCGAGCAAGAGGCGGGCGAGTTTTAAACGGGTTTTTTCGCCGCCGGACATTGTGTCGATTATCCGGTCGTAGCAATTTTCAAAGCCCATGCCGTTTAAAACGGTCTTTATCTTTACTTCGACGTTGTAGCTGTCGCGCGAGGAAATAAACTTCTGCAGGGCCTCTATCTTTGCGGATATCACAAAATATTCGCGGCTTGTATAATCCGTAGCTGCAAGTTCGGCGGAGAGCTTTGACAGCTTTTCCACCGCGGCATAGTCCTGGGCGAACACTCTCTGCATTTCGGCAAAGACGGTATCCCCCGACGTGTAGCCGCCGTTTTGCGCCAAATAGCCTATACGTATGCCGTTTTTAAGAATTACTTTGCCGTTGTCGGGGACAAGTTCGCCCAAAATTACTTTCAAAAGGGTGGTTTTGCCCTCGCCGTTGGCGCCTATCAGCCCCGCGCGTTCGCCCTCGTTAAAGGTAAAATTTACGCCGCAAAATATTGAGTTGTCGCCGTAGGAAAAATCTACGTTTTCAAGTGAAATCAACATATATATTGCGTTTTAATAGTCCCACTTGGGGATAAAGTCCTGTTTTGCGCTTGAAAAATCCTGCACAAACACGTTTTTAAGCCCCGCCTCCTCCACCGCGGCAAGCACCTTGTTGTATTCGCGGCGGGTTATGCCCCTCTGCAGTTCGGGGAAGTTTGCTATGTCGCCGAAGGGCGTGTATTGGCTCATCAGCGAAAAATAGACTGTTGGCGGCAGCTCGGAGACGAATTTGACGACGTTTACGCTGTCATATGCGGCGAGCGGCAAGATAAGATGGCGGACGATACAGCCCGAAAGCATCTTTCCCCCCTCCATATTAAGGGGCTTTTGCGCCATAAACCGTATTGCGGGCAGGGCGAATTTTGCATAATCTTCGCGCAGAGTGTAACGTTTTGCAAGCGACGGGTCGATAAATTTTAAGTCGGGAAGCCATATGTCCACAAACTCCGAGGCGAGTTTAAGCTGCTCCGCGCGCTCGTAGCCGTGGGTGTTGTAAACTATGGGGATTTTGGGGCGGTAAATTTCGATTGCCCCCATAATATCCCTTAAATAATGGGTGGGATTGACTAAATTTATGTTGTCCGCGCCCTCCTCTTCAAGCTGTTTGAAAATTTGGGCAAGCTGCTCTTTTGAAAAGTCCTTGCCGCGCAGGGAGCGGGAAAGTTCGTAGTTCTGGCAGAACACGCACCTTAAGGAACAGCCGCAAAAAAATATGCAGCCGCTGCCCTTTTTATAGGAGATTGGCGGCTCCTCAAAGGGGTGCAGATAGTACTTTGCGATTTTTATCCCCCCTGCTCCGCACGCGCCGACACCGTTGTCCCTGTCGGCGCCGCACAAAACGGGGCACTGCGAACACTTCATGTCCACTATTATATAAAAAAATACTTTTAAACGCAACTTTTGTTTGACAATTATTTATACAAATGATAAAATACTTTAAAACCTATAAAGAGTGTGCGAGAGAACGGCTCGTCGACCACACAGCAACCTGCTTTGAGGCAAGGTGCTAATGCCGTACCGATGGGGATATAGAGTTAAATATACTCCCCTGCGGCGGCAGAGGAGTTTTTGATTTTCAGGAGGACGTATGAGGAAATTTTTTACGAGCGAGAGCGTGACCGAGGGGCATCCCGACAAACTGTGCGACCAGGTTTCGGACGGAATACTCGACTATATTTTAAGCAAGGATCCGGGTGCGAGGTGCGCCATAGAGTGTTGCGCGGCGTATGACAGGATGTTGATTATGGGAGAGGTTACCTCCACCGCCAAAATGGGCGAGGACGACTATATCGACATTGCGCGCGGAATTATAGAAAAGATAGGTTACAGGCACGGCTCGTTTGCCTTTGACAAGTGCAAAATCGAAGTTGCCGTGCACAGCCAAAGCCCCGACATAGCCATGGGCGTGGACAGCGCGCAGGACGGCAAGGGCGACACGGGCGCGGGCGACCAGGGAATGATGTTCGGATATGCCTGCAGGGAGACAGAGGAGCTTATGCCCCTGCCCATCGCGCTTGCGCACAAACTTGCAAAGCGGCTTGCCGAGGTGCGCCAAAACGGCACGCTTGCATATTTGAGGCCGGACGGAAAGACGCAGGTAACCGTGGAATACGACGGGAAAAAGCCCGTGCGCGTGGACACGGTGGTTATTTCCGCACAGCACAACACCAAAGTTACGCAGGAACAGCTGAGAGAGGATATAATTAAAAACGTTATTTCCATAATCCCCGAAGAACTGCTGGTTAAAACTAAGTTTTTGATAAACCCGACGGGCAGGTTCAACATAGGCGGCCCCGAGGGTGACAGCGGGCTGACGGGCAGAAAGATAATAGTAGATACATACGGCGGCAGATGCGCGCACGGCGGCGGGGCCTTTTCGGGCAAGGACGCAACGAAGGTTGACCGCTCGGCGGCGTATATGGCAAGGTATATCTGCAAAAATTTGGTTGCGGCGGGGATATGCGACGAGGTGGAGCTGCAGCTCGCATACGCGATAGGCGTTGCAAAGCCCGTTTCGATTTTTATAGACACGTTCGGCACGGGGAAATTGGGCGACGACAGGATTGCAGATATAGTTAAAAAGGAATTCGACTTGCGCCCCTCCGCCATTATTAAAACTTTGGGGCTGCGGGAGCCGATATTCTCGCAGACGGCGGCATACGGGCACTTCGGCAAGCCCAATCTGCCCTGGGAGCGCGTCAACAGGGCCGAGAGCCTGAAAAAATATCTTGTATAAAAATTGGTTTTATGAATTGCGGGCGACCCACAAAAGGGTCGCCCGCTATATTTTATTGTTTAATATAAGTTAAGGTTGAGGTTGAGGTTGAGGAGCCTATTTTAAGTCTCAATTTGCCGTCGGATATTGTTCCGCTTGCAAAAGCTAAACCGCCGTTACCCACATATAAAGTGATTTCATCGCCGTCAATTTGATATTCTCCTCTGTTTCCTCCCTCGTCTTTCCATGTTCCGTTTTGTAAATCAAAGTATGTGTTTTTATCAACTTCATCGACATAATCTCGTTTTAAATAATATGTGCCGTCATATTTGGCTGTAAAAGCACCGTTACAGTTTACAACTTCTAACAGCGGTTCCGCCAAAGGAAATTTTATATTGCACTCTATGGGCAATATCATCCCAAACGATATACCCACACTCATTGTGACAAAAAATATCAACAAAGGTAATTTGTAACCAATTTTTATTACAACTTTTTTTGATTTCATTTACTAATACTCCTTAGAAATAATTGTAAAACTAAACTCACTATGTTAATTTATAATACTAAATATACACCATGATAATAAGAACATAACCAATCCCCCGATAAAGCCTATAATGCAGGATTTGCCTAATTCTTTTTTAAACAGGGAGCGTACCTTTTTTTCATAATTTTTTTCTTTCTCGGTTACGTCCATATAAAATACTACTGCTTTGTCTCCGTCTATTTTTATGACATATTGCGTTGATTCAAGCGGAAGTTCATTATAATATGCAAATTCAAATGGGGTCTCCTGCAAATCAGATTTTTCAATTCCCTGTTGCTTAAAAATACGATATTCGTTAAAATCGGTATCCGGTATATTTACCATTAAATACCCCGTATATTTATCTGTTTCGGCATCATAAATAATATTTTGAGGAGCAACAAGTTTTATGGGCTGCTTTTTAACATTTGCCGTAGCCCTATCTTTAAAATAAAACATTTTTTTGCCATTCCGAATAAAAGAATGGTTAATACTGTAATATTCGATTTCTTGATTGCTGTTTGCCTCGTTTTGTAAGAACTCGATAAAATCCATATGTCCCCCAACGTCTAAATATTATTGCAAGTGTAATAATATTATATATTGCAATTGCAGTAATGTCAAGCAAAATATTGCAATTGTGATAAAATGCACAGTGCAAGGTGCAATATGGATATAGGGAAAAATTTAAAAGCGCTGAGAAAGGAAAACGGCTTAACACAAAAAGAGCTTGCCGAGAGACTGAAAATAGGTCAAGCGACCATTGCCTGCTATGAGAACGGACAACGTGAGCCGAGTATTACAAGCCTGATAGCCTATGCGGACTACTTTGAGTGCACGCTCGACTTTATTGTAGGACGGGCGGACGATTTTGGAAACGTTGTGATTAATGCAGAAAACACAAGGCGCGGCTCGGGCACGCTAACCCATGAGGAAACGATGTTTATTGGCAAATTCAAAAATTTGAGCGACGACGAAAAAAACAAAGTTAACGGATATATCGACGGACTAATGAGCAAATAAAACGCAAACGGGCGGGCCGAACGGCCCGCCCGTGATTTTAAGCAATTAATAGCGCGGGGCGGCAATGGGAATTGCCGCCCCGCGCGTTTTATGCGTAAATTTACTTACCGCGTTTTTTAATTATAGATTTACTCGGGGGCATATGTCAATACATTCAATGTTTGCCCAAAATATATAAAACGGCATAATAGGGTGAGACGAAAAACAAAATCAAAAGCCCAGCGTGGGCGGGAATCCCCTCTAAAAGGTTAAATTTGCCCTGCAAACGGCTGTCCACCTGATGCATATACGCGCAGGGAAAACAGGATACGTCTATCAGTAAAACCAACAGCACGATAAACAGCGGGACGTCTTTAATTCCAACGACCGCCAACGCGACGCTTGAACCTATTGCAAGCGTGCTTGTTATTATTGCAAGCCAAAAATTTCTTTTATTCATATGATAAATTTTTTATTAAACAATCCCCTCAGGCTGCGTTGCTCGACAGCTTTCTCACGCGAAGCCGCATCGCGCGAAATGACAAGAAAGGTGGCTACTCCCACCTGCCCTTTCAGGGCACCCTCCCCCGTTGACACGGAAGAGGGCAAGGTTGGGGGTTGTTATTATTTTAAATAATAATGTTGCAAGCAAAACCACGCTTTTGCGCGGCAAGACACAATTTGCGCATACCTGCGCCTCAGCGGTGGGAATTGCCGCGATTATATAATATGTGCGCCCTTATTAATCGCGGCAAGGGCGGCTGGCCGCCAAAAATCACGAAAAAGCGCAGGCACGGCTTGCCGAGCTTTTTGTGAACCCTGCTGAAACGGATTGTAGCGCTCAGCGGAATGAATGGATAACGCACGTTGAGGCCGTAACGCTCGGTTTGTCCAAGCAACGTGACGTTGCATCGAGTATCTTTATCACAATTCAAACTTGAAACAATCCCCTCAGGCTGCGTTGCAGCCAGCTCCCCTTACTAAAGGGAGCCAAGGGGGGAGCCGTCTTATCTTCGTCGGGTCTCGTATCGCTCTGCCGTTTCCCGCAAAGCGGGAACCCTCGGCAGGGCAGCGGCGGCGAAGCCGCCTCGCGCGAAATGACAAGGAGTAAGTTAGTTGCTATTATTAAAAATAATTTATATGCGTTAAAAGGGTTGAATTCAGTAGGACAGAGATTTTTTGGTGCGGGTCAGGTTGAGGGCTACGGAGATTGCAAGCGTTGCCGCGCCCGCAACGAAAAGATAGGTCAGATACAGCCAATTCAGCGGCATATTGCCTATGGTAAAGATGGAGAACGATTCGAATTCCTCGCCGCCGACCGAAACAATGCCGTATATGAACAAAAGAACGCTTATTACCACGCTTACGGTAAGAAACGCGATTAAATAGAGCAAGCGGCGCTTTTTTATTGCTACGGCCAGACAGCCCGAACCGAAGCTATATACGATAAGCCCTGCCGTCATCAGGATTCCGTGGACGTCGAGCTTTGAGACGGAGAACATAAAGCTGTTTAAATAGACCCACCCGTGCCCCTTGAAGATGAGGATTATAACGCCGTAAAAAGCCAAAAGATATAAAAACACCGCCGCGCTCATAACGACGGCATAGACCGCCGCGCCGAAATATTCGTATACTGTCTTGCGCTTGGGAGAAAGGGGATACAGGCAGTACTGCGAGGGGCGCACCTCCGCCTGCAAGCCGTAGACCAACGGAACAAAGAACAAACATACGCTTATAAACAGTACGGGCATGCAGTCAAGGGCGACAAAGCCGACGACGACCATATAGCCGCACATCGGTAAAACCGCATATATAAGCATCTTCAAGCCGTCGGGAAATAAGGGCTGGACGCCGCGGAAATAATTGACCCTTAAATATCTTAAAAAATTCATTTAATACTCCTTGGGGCGCAGATACAGTATGAGGCGCGCAACCCCTGCGGCAAACAGCCCCGCCGCTATGGCGCAGAACACGCCGACATAAACCCAGCTGTAAGGCACTGCGTTGAAAGCTATATAAAGATTGCCGTTGCCGATACCGGTCAAGGCGATAATTATATAGAACGGCAGGCTTACAATGGCGGGAACCAGGGCGAGCAGCGCGTATTTGAGTCTTCCGCGCTTTATGAAGGAAATTATGAGTACCAGCCCTATCATTGCAAAAGCTATCGCCGCGGCTATAAAATAGCCCTGCGCGCAGACGAAAACCGAAGCCGCCTCCTCCGTTTCCTCAACGACGAATATCCACTCCCGCGTGGCAATCAATATTACTACCGCAACGATGAGCATTATAATCAACACCGCGGCTAAAAAAATAACAAAGCCCACAACGGTGAAAAAGACAGCCGAGATAAAAAAATACAACACGTTGCGCCCGTAGGTTATGGGCAAGAGCGCAAAAAGGGAGGGCTTGTTCTGTATTGCAAACGTCAAGCACAGAAGGTCGATTGAAAGCATAAAGCCGAACAACGAAATTATAGGCATGCCGTTGTTGCCGAGCGGAAACAGAAAAATAGCGGACAAGACGCCGAAAAACGAGCTTGCACCGCCCGCATAGCTGCGCACGGTTTTGTTTACGTTCAAATTGTTGCCGTTGATACTCTTCATATAGGTCAAAAGACCCGGATGAAATTTTTTCATATTCCCCTCCACTTATAAATCTTCAAACGGGTCGGACTGCATATTTTCGCCGAGGGTGTGGATGAACAGCTCCTCCACCGTGGGCACCTTGACCTGCAAGCCATCGCCGCAAATATCCTTGTTTTTGGTTAAAAACGTGTAGCCGAACATGGACTTTTGCACGCCGAGCGCCTGATTTTTAAGTTCTTCGGTGAGTTCCGCGCACTGCACGAGGCGATAATTTTCGCAAATGGTCTCCTTTTCCTCGTCCAAAGTGATTTTGCCGTCCTGCATGATGACTATGTAGTCGGCAATCTTATCCAGATCCTCGGTTATGTGCGTGGAAAACAGGACGGTGTGGTTTTCGTCCATCATAAATTCCTGTATGAGCTCCACCACGTTGCCCCTGTCGTAGGGGTCGACGCCCGAAGTCGGTTCGTCCAAAACGAGAATTTCGGGCCTTTGGCAGAGGGCGAGAATGAGGCAGTATTTGCGCTGCATGCCGAAGGAAAATTTGTTTACGCGGATATCGGACGGAAGCTGGAATTTTTGCATCAATTTTTCGTAGAGTTCGGCGTCGAACTGCGGATATATTGACTTGTAGAGCTTGAACAGCCGCTTGGGCTTTGCCGCAACGTTGAAGTGGGGCACGTCGAAAACGCAGGCGATTTTGTTCAAGATTTCCACCTCGTTGCCCTTGAACGGCTTGCCGTCGTACAGAATGTGCCCCGCGGAGGCGTCCTGCTGGCGCATTATCGTTTTTATCAGCGTGGATTTGCCCGCGCCGTTGCGGCCGATAAGCCCCGTTATACAGCCCTTGCGGATATTCACCGTGGCGTTCATTGTAAATCTTTCAAAGGCTACCGTAAGATTTTCGATTTCAAGTGAATACATTTTTTCATTCTCCCAAAATTTGTTTGAATATGTTTTTTAAAGTTTCCTTGTCTACGCCGTTCTCTTGGGCGTATTTGTCGATTTCCCCAAACATATCCTTGATTTTTTCAAGTTTGTAGGCGGTTAAATCATCCTTTTTGACGTCGGCCACAAAAACGCCCTTGCCCTGCGCGGAGTACAAAAAGCCCTCCGCGGACAGGTCGTCATAGGCGCGCTTTGCGGTTATGATGCCGATTTTGAGTTCCTTTGCGAGCATGCGGATAGAGGGCAGCATCGTGCCCGCCTTAAGCTCGCCCGAAAGAATCTGCGCGCGGATTTGATATTTGATTTGCTCGTATATGGGCTGACCCGATTGATAGGATAGCGCTATGTGCATATTCGACCGCCTTTCAACTGTGATTATACGATAGATACAGTTGTTTGTCAAGAGAATTTTTAAACTTTTTTCGTGGGCTGTAAATTAATAAATATCCCCGTATATGTACGGGGATATTTATTAAGCGGCGTGTCGCCGCGACCTGGTTTCTTAATTGCGATAGGTATTAACTTACTTTTACACAGGTCAAACGGGAATTGACAATCCCCTCAGTCTCGCTTTGCTCGACAGCTTTCTCACACGGCGTAAGGAATAGCGCCGTGTTCGGGCACCGTTCGCGCGGGACGTATGCGCTCACTCATCTCGCGCGGCAAAACAGCGCACTGTGCTGTTTTGGGAAATCCGCGCTCGTCCTACTAAAGGGAGCCACGGGGGTGCGTTGCCTTTACGAAGTTTGCGGTGGGTAGAAGCGAGTTATGCAAGGCGCGCGAGGAAAACTTGAAGGAGCGTACATTGACGTACGTGACTGAAAGTTGCCGCAGCGCAACACAGCAGAACGACGCTTATACACGCCGCTCGGGAGTTAGTAGGCGCGGGCGAAGATAACCACATGCTCCGCCTTCCCCCCGCACACCGCGCACTTTTCGGCCGTTTCGCCCTCGGCGAACACCCTTGCGGTGGCGGCGGTTTTTTCCTTTACCTTATCCTCGCATGCGCGGCAGCCGCACCAGCCCGCCTTTACGAAGTTGCCGCCCTCTACGCCGCTTAGTATGCCGTCGAGATCTTCGGCGTACACAATTCTGCCGTCGCGGCGGACGCGCGCCGCCTCCAACATATCCTTTTGCACGGTTGAAAGGAGTTCCTGCACCGTTTGGGCGAGGGTGGATAAATCGTAGCTCTCCTTTTGCAAAGTGTCGCGGCGGGAGATCATCGCCTTGCCGTTCTCTATGTCGCGGGGGCCTATCTCAATTCTCAAAGGCACGCCCTTCATTTCCCACTCGTTGAATTTCCAGCCGGGGGAGGCGTCGGTGTTGTCAAACTCAACACGTATTGACATTTCTTCGAGTTTTTGCTTGATTTGTTCGCATACTTCCACCACTCCGCCTTTCTTTGCGGCGATGGGAACTATCACGACCTGCACGGGCGCGATCTTGGGGGGAAGCACCAACCCGCGGCTGTCGCCGTGCGCCATTATAAGGGCGCCGATAAGTCTTGTGGAGACGCCCCAGCTCGAGGTGTAGGCATATTTTTGCGCGCCGTCCTTGTCCAGAAACTTTATGTCGAACGCTTTTGCGAAGTTCTGTCCCAGATAGTGCGAGGTGCCCGCCTGCAGGCTCTTGCCGTCCTTCATCATGGCCTCCATGCCGTAGGTTGCGACGGCGCCCGCGAACTTCTCCTTTTCGGTTTTGCGGCCGCAGATCACGGGAATTGCAAGCACGTTTTCGGCAAATTCCTTATATACGCCGAGCATCTGCATGGTTTCCTCCACCGCTTCCTCTACCGTGGCGTGGGCGGTGTGGCCCTCCTGCCATAAAAATTCGGAAGTGCGCAAGAAGGGGCGCGTGGTCTTTTCCCAGCGCATTACGTTGCACCACTGGTTGATTTTTATGGGCAGGTCGCGGTAGGATTGCAGCCATTTTGAATACATGCTGCCGAAAATGGTTTCGGACGTGGGCCTTATCGCGAGGGGCTCGGCAAGTTCTTCGCCGCCCGCGTGCGTGACAACGGCGACTTCGGGAGCAAAGCCCTCGACGTGCTCGGCCTCCTTAGTAAAATAATTCATGGGGATAAGCAGCGGGAAATATGCGTTTTTGTGGCCCGTAGCCTTAAAGCGGGCGTCAAGTTCGGCCTGAATATTCTCCCATATCGCATAGCCGTAAGGGCGGATGACCATAGTGCCCTTAACGGGGCCGTAGTCCACGAGTTTGGTTTTTAAAACCACGTCGGTGTACCATTGCGGAAAGTCCTTTTCGATATCCGCTATCTGCTCTACAAAACTCTCTTTGCCCATAAATAAGTCCTCTTTTTTGGAATTTACTGCATTATACCATATATTCTTGCAAAAATAAAACGATTTGGGCGGGTAAACAAAAAATTAGAACGCCCCCGCGGCAAAAATCGCTGCCGAAAAATTTGATATTCGGGCCTTTAAAACTTGTAATAAAACGGCAAACATAGTATAATAAAGCAGATGAAACAGGACGACCTGAAAAAACTTAAGAGCGGCACGGACATCCGCGGCATTGCCGTAGGGGACCACGTAACGCTCACAGATGAAGCCGTTACAGCCATAACCAAGGCGTTTTGCTTTTGGCTTGCCAAAAAATTCAACAAGCCCGAACTGAAAATCGCCGTGGGGAACGACACGAGAATTTCCGCGCCGAGAATTTCAAAGGCGGTAATATCCGCGCTGATTTCCTGCGGGGCGGACGTCATATACACGGGGCTATCCTCCACCCCCTCTATGTTTTTGCTTTTGAAAGAGAGCAATTTCGGATGCGACGCTTCGATTATGATAACGGCCTCTCACCTGCCCTACGACAAAAACGGTCTTAAATTTTTTACGCCCGACGGCGGGCTCTCTTCCCGCGATATAGACGCGCTGTTGCTTATTGCCGCGGAGGACAAGTATCCCGTGGGTGCGGGCAGGTATTTTGAAAGGTCGTTTATGGACGAATATTCCCGCATACTCGTTGAAAAAGTGGAAGATGTATGCGGTTTAAGGCCGTTGGAGGGCAAAAAAATAATTGTCGACGCAGGCAACGGCGCGGGCGGATTTTTTGCCGAAAAGGTGCTTGTTCCGCTCGGCGCGGACATAGACGGCAGCCTCTATCTCGAGCCCGACGGCAACTTCCCCAACCACGTGCCCAACCCCGAGGACAGAAAGGCCATAGAGGGGCTTTCGAAGCGGGTTATGGAGACGGGCGCGGACCTGGGCATAATTTTCGATACCGACGTGGACAGGGCGGCGTGCGTGGACAAAGGCGGCGAAGAAATAAACAGAAACGCGCTTATTGCCCTGCTTGCGGCAATATTGCTGCCTGAAAAGCGGGGAGTTATTGTTACCGACTCGGTGACGGGCGTGCACCTGACGGAGTTTATAGAGAGCCTCGGCGGCACGCACCTGAGATATAAGCGGGGATATAAAAACGTGATAGACAAGTGCCGCGAGCTGAACGAGAGCGGAATGTACTCCCCCGTTGCCATAGAGACGAGCGGGCATGCGGCCTTCCCCGAAAATTATTATCTGGACGACGGCGCATACCTTATGACCAAAATACTTATCTGTCTTTCACAACAGGCAAAAAAGGGAGAAACTCTCTCCGCGCTGATAAAGGACTTCAAGCGACCCGCCGAGGAAGCCGAAGTGAGAATAGGTTTCAACCAAGACAGCCGCGATTTTAAAGCGGAAGGCGATAAAGTCATTGAGGATTTAAAGCGCGCGGACTTTGAGATATCCACGGATAACTTCGAGGGCGTGAGGATAATCACGGGGACGGGAAGCATCGTTGTGAGAATGAGCGTGCACGACCCCGTTATGCCCATAAACTTTGAGAGCGACGAGGCGGGCGGCTGCAAGAAAGAAGCCATAAAACTTATGGATTTTTTTAAGGAGTACGGCTTCCTCGATTTGACAAATCTTATAAATTTCATAGATTAAGGAGAAACTTTATGTCCGTAACGGATAAGAGCGTAGACACGATAAGAATTTTATCGGCTGAGGCAATTCAAAAGGCAAATTCGGGGCACCCCGGCATGTGCATGGGCGCCGCGCCCATAGGTTATGAGCTGTTTGCGGAGCATATGCGCTTTAGCTTTAAAAACCCCGCATGGGACAACCGCGACAGGTTTGTGCTTTCGGCGGGACACGGCAGCATGCTGCTCTATTCCCTGCTGCATCTGTTCGGATATGACCTCTCCATAGAGGACATAAAGAATTTCCGCCAGCTCGGCTCCAGAACGCCCGGCCACCCCGAATACGGCAAAACGGCGGGCGTGGAAACTTCGACGGGTCCCTTGGGGCAGGGGCTGGGCAACGCGGTCGGGTTTGCGCTGGCCGAAGCGCACCTTGCGGCGGTGTTCAACAAGCCCGGGTTCCCCATAGTGGACCACTTCACATACGTCTTGTGCGGGGACGGCTGCCTGCAGGAGGGAATGAGCTACGAGGCCTGCTCCTTTGCGGGCACCCAAAAGTTGGGCAAACTCATACTCCTCTACGACAAAAACAACATAACCATAGAGGGCGACATAAACGCCACCTTTTCGGAGGACGTGGCCACGAGATTTGTGGCGCAGGGCTGGCAGGTTTTGAGGGTGCAGGACGCAAACAACCTCCCTTCCCTCAAAAAAGCGATAGAACTTGCAAAATCCGATCTCTCCCGCCCCTCCATTATAATCTGCAACACGGTTATAGGGTACGGTTCCCCGATAGAAAACACTGCCGCAGTGCACGGCGCGCCGATGGGCGAGGAAAATCTTGAAAAGACCAAAGAGCGTTTGAACTGGGGTTATGCGCCCTTTGAAATCCCCGCCGACGTGAAAGAGCACTGCCTGAACATTGCCAAACAAAAATTGCAGGACGAGGAAAAATGGAACGAGCTGTTTAAAAGATACGGCGAGACTTATCCCGAACTTGCGCAAAAATACTACGAATATATGCACGCTCCCACGCCCGACGTGCGCGGAGCTGTGGGAAAAGCCGCATTTGCAAACCCCGAAGCGACGAGGTCGAGCAGCGGCAAGATTATAAACGAGATTGCAAAGATTATGCCCAACCTTCTGTCCGGTTCGGCCGACCTTGCCCCCTCCACCAAGACGGAGATCAAGGGCGCGGGATATTTTTCGCCCGAAAACAGGACGGGCAGGAATATCCACTTCGGCATACGCGAGCACGCGATGGCGGCAATCTGCAACGGCGTGCAGCTACACGGCGGGTTGAGGATACTTTGCTCCACTTTCTTTTCCTTTTCTGACTATATGAAGGGCGGGATAAGAATGAGCGCGCTGATGAATATCCCCGTGATATACGTTATGACGCACGACTCGATAGGCGTGGGCGAGGACGGGCCCACGCACCAGCCCGTGGAACAGCTGATTGCGTTGCGCTCAATACCCGGCCTTAAGGTGTTCCGCCCCTGCGACGGAAAGGAGACGGCGGCGGCGTACGTGGAGGCGTTTACGCAAAACTGCCCCACCGTGCTTGTACTTTCAAGGCAAAATCTGGGGCAATACGACGGGTCTGGAATGGACGCCCTCAAGGGCGGATACGTGCTTGCGGACTCGCCCAAACCCGAGGTGATTCTGATGGGGAGCGGCTCGGAAATAGATTTGTGCATGGGCGCAAAGGAACTGCTTGCCCAAGAGGGAATAGGCGCGCGGGTTGTTTCGATGCCCTGCATGGAAGAATTTGAATTGCAGAACGAGGAATATAAGCAGTCCGTCTTGCCAGCCGCCGTCAGAGCGAGAGTGTGCGTTGAGGCCGCCTCCCACTTTGCCTGGTATAAATATTCGGGCGATTACGGCGAAGTTATTGCCATGAAAACCTTTGGCGTTTCGGCCCCCGCGGGCGTGCTGTTCGATTACTTCGGCTTTACGAAAGAGAATGTCGCCGCGGCCGCCAAGAGATCGCTGCAGGCCGCAAGGGCCAAAAAATAAATTAAAAAAATAATATTCGGGGGTGGATTATGGATTTGGAAAACTTGTATCTGAAACGCCAAAGCACCAGGGAATACGACCCGACAAGACAGGTTGCCGACGAGGACCTTTTGAAAATATGCAAGCTGGCAAAGCTCGCGCCCTCGGCGGTGAATTCCCAGCCTTATATCCTGCACGCGGTTACGGGGGACAAAGCCAAGGAGTTTGCAAAATTCGTACAGGTTTTGGGGGCAAACAGGTGGGCCTCCGCTTGCCCCGCCTTTATCGCCGTCGAGGAGGGAAAACCCGCCGTTGTGGAGAGATTGGGGCAGAGGCTTGCAAAAACGGAATTCGTGCCCATCGACATAGGCATACTCTCCGCCTATATAGTGCTTGCCACCGAAGATATGGGCATACAGAGCTGCATAATAGGCATGCGCAACGAAAAGGGCATTGCTGCGTTTTTGGGATTGGACGAAAAGACTAAATTCCCCCTCGTTATTGCGCTGGGATACGCGAAAGAGGGCTATCCCGTGCGCGAAAAAAACCGCAGAAAATTTGAGGACAACGTTAAGCTGTACAAATAAAAATTTATACGCATAGGCCCGCGGAGCAACCCGCGGGCCTTATTTTTGTGGCTATAATTGAATTTTTTTTGCAGTATATGAGGGGTTTAGCGGACGGGTCAATTGTTTTCCCTTGCCGTGGCGAGCATAAGCTTTATACGGTTTTCCTGGTTGACTTTCGTTGCGGAGGGGTCGTAGTCCACCGCCACGATGTTTTCGTTTTTATAAAGCTCCTTTAAGGTGCGTATAGAGCCTTTCCCTGCTATGTGGTTGGGCAGACACCCGAACGGCTGGGTGCACACTATATTGGGCACGCCCGTTTCGGCAAGCGCGGCCATTTCGGCGGGAATAAGCCAGCCCTCCCCCATCTTTACGCCCTGGTTTAAAACCTTGTCGGCGCAGCGGCGGAGATGTTCAAAATCGTGCACGGGCATAAATGTGCCCTCTTTTATAAATTCCTTTATTATGTTTTTCTGCATGCGGTGCAGCAATTTATACACCAGATTGTATATAAACGCCTTGGACTTGCTGTGGCCGTAGAGTTTGCCGTCGTTTACAACGTTTACAATGCAGTACAGGACGAAGTCCAAAAGGGCGGGCACGACGGGCTCGCAATTTTCCGAAAGCAAAAACTTTTCGAGATTGTTGTTGCCGAGGCGGGAATACTTGACGTATATTTCGCCCACGACGCCCACCTTTACCTTTTGCTCCTGCCTGCGCTCCACTTTTGCAAAGAGGGAAATTATATGCCTGTTTATCTTTTTATACTTTGCGTATCCGCCCCGTTTGAACTTGTCCACGACGTAGTTTACCGCCATGTCGCGCGCGCTGTCGGCGGCGCCCGCTTCAACCTCGTACGGCTTTGTCTGGTTGTAGCACCACATTATGGAGTCGCCGTAGATTATGGAATATGCCAGTTTTATAAACAGTTTGGCGCCTATTTCAAAGGAGCTGTCCTTTTCGAGCCCCGAAAAGTTGACCGAAACCACGGGCACCTGCGGGAACTCGGCCTTTATGGCCTTTCTTATGAGCGGCATATAGTTGGAGGCCCTGCATCCGCCGCCCGTCTGCGTTATCATCAGCGCGGTGTGCTCCAAATCGTATTTGCCGCTCTTCAGCGCGTCGATATACTGCCCCACGACGCACAGGCAGGGGTAGCACGTGTCGTTGTGTACGTGCTTTAAGCCCTCGTCTATCACGGTGCGGTTTTCGTTTTTGAGCACTTCGATATCGTAGCCCTCTAACCTCAGCACCTCCTGTATTATCAAAAAGTGCCACGGGAGCATGTCCGGCACGAGAATTTTATGGGTCTGTTTCATGGACTTGTCCCACTTGGGATAGTCGTTTGTGTAGTCGCGTATCTCTTCCATTTTACTTATGTTTTTCCGCCTCCTCTATGGCCGCAAGCATGCTGCGGAGACGGATTTTTACCACGCCTAAATTGTTGATTTCGTCTATCTTGATCTGCGTGTAGAGTTTGCCGTTTTTTTCCATTATGGAGCGGACTTCGTCGGTTGTGATGGCGTCCAGCCCGCACCCGAAAGAAACCAACTGGACTAAATTTACGTTGCTGCGCGAGCAGGCGAAGTTGGCCGCCCTGTACAGTCTGGCGTGATAGGTCCACTGGTTTAAGACGTTGACCTTTACTATCTCGCTCTTTTCGTATATGCTGTCCTCGGAGAGCACGGCGAGATTGAGGGACGTGAGAAGTTTGTTTATGCCGTGATTGATTTCGGGGTCTAAATGATAGGGCCTGCCCGCCAGCACTATTATCTGCTTGCCGGCCTCGGTTGCCTTCCACAAAATTTCGTCGGCCTTTTCCTTTACGTCCGCGTGATAGCTTTCAAGCCGCTCAAAACCCTCTTTGAGCGCGTTTTTTATCTGTTTTTTGGTGAAATGATATTTTTTGAACACGGCGTGCAGCTTTGCCACCGTGGACTTTTCCATATTGAGATCTATGTACGGCATTATAAAATTACCGTCGTTCAAACGCTCGTTGTTGGCCTTTAAAAGTTCGGGATAATAGGCGACGACGGGGCAATTATAATGGTTTGTGGAGCAATGCTCGTCGATGTTGTAGCTCTCGCAGGGCATGAAGATAAAGTCCACGCCCTCGTCCAAAAGGCTCTCTATGTGCCCGTGCATAAGTTTTGCGGGATAGCAGGCCGTGTCGGAGGCAACGGTGTGCTGGCCCTTGAAATAGAGACTGCGCGAGGACTTTTCTGAGAGAACCACCTGAAAGCCGAGACTCTCGAAAAAGCCCGCCCAAAGAGGAAGCTGCTCATACATTCCGAGCTGCAAAGGAAGCCCCACCCTGCCCATTTTGCCGGGATTGCCGTGAATACTCTCGGGCAGGCGGCCCTGCTTGTAGGAATAGATGTCGTATTCGGCAGATACGGGCTTTAGACCCGCGCCGCGCTCGCACTTGTTGCCCGAAACGTATTTTCTGCCGTCGTTAAAGCGGATGAAGTTGACGTTGCAATTTGAAGTGCAGCCGTGGCAATTTGCCGATTGCGAGGAATATGTAAAACTTTCGAGCTCCTCCAAGGAGATGGTGGAGCTTTCGCCGCGGATATTTTCCATTGCGTACAGCGCCGCGCCGAAGGCGCCCATAAGCCCCGCAATGCCGGGACGTATTACGTTTTTGCCCGTTTCTATCTCGAACGAACGGAGCACGGCGTCGTTTAAAAACGTGCCGCCCTGCACCACTATGTTCTGGCCGAGTTCGTCCGCGCTCGAAGCGCGTATAACCTTGTAGATTGCATTTTTTACTATCGACGAGGAGAGACCCGCCGAGATGTCGTCCACCCCCGCGCCCTCCTTCTGGGCCTGCTTTACCGCGCTGTTCATAAACACTGTGCAGCGGGAACCGAGTTCGACGGGATGCCTGGCGTACAGACCTTCCTGCGAGAATTTGTCTATCTCCATTCCCATGGCGCGGGCAAAAGTCTGAATAAACGAACCGCAACCCGAGGAGCAAGCCTCGTTGAGCATTATGGAATCTATCGCGCCGTGCTTGATTTTGAAGCACTTTATGTCCTGCCCGCCGATATCGATGATAAAATCCACCTTGGGATTGAAATGGAGGGCCGCCTTGAAGTGGGCAACCGTTTCAACTATGCCGAAGTCGGCCTTAATCGCGCTCTTTATCAGGTCCTCGCCGTAGCCCGTAACCGCGCTGCCGGCTATCTTTACTCTGCCGCAGCCGAGCTTAATAAATTCCTTGAGCTTATTTATAACTATGTCGAGGGGCTGGCCGTTGTTGGACTGGTAGTGGGACCATAAAATTTTGAAATCGGGCGTGACGGCGATGAGCTTGGTTGTGGTTGAGCCCGAATCGATCCCTATGTAGCAGTCGCCCGCGTAGGTGGCTATATCCGTAAATTGCAGGTCGGTAGCGCGGTGGCGCTTTACAAAGGCGGCGTATTCCTCCTTGCTTTCAAACAGAGGTTTGCCCGTCACTATGTCGTCGCTGCCCTTGGCGGCGGAGATCTTTGCGATGACCGATTTGAGGTCCTCCGCCTCCACGTTCTTCGCGTAGAGCGCCGCGCCTATGGACATAAAACAGGGGGCGTTATCGGGAAAAATCGCGTCACCGTCCGCAAGTTTTAAGGTGGTTTTAAAGGCCTTTCTGAGACCCTTTAAAAAGTAGAGCGGGCCGCCCAAAAACAGCACGCGTCCCTTGATTTTGCGCCCCTGCGCCAACCCAGAAACGGTCTGGTCCACCACCGCCTGAAAAATAGAGGCCGAGATGTCCTCCTTTTTGGCGCCCTGGTTTAAGAGGGGCTGGATATCGGACTTGGCAAACACGCCGCAGCGCGAGGCTATGGGATAGGTTTTTTCGGCCCTGAGAGCCAACTTATCCATTTCCTCCACCGTGATGTTCAACAGGGTGGCCATCTGGTCGATAAACGCGCCCGTGCCACCCGCGCAACTGCCGTTCATGCGCTGTTCGGTGCCGCCCGTAACGAAAATTATCTTTGCATCCTCGCCGCCGAGCTCCACCGCGACGTCCGTTTGGGGATAGTACTTGCGTATAGCAATAAACGCAGCCTGCACCTCCTGCACGAAGGCGACGTTGCTGCGCTGGGAAAGCCCCAGACCTGCGCTGCCGGTTATGGCTACAGAATACTCGCCCGGAAACTGTTTGCCGATTTTTTCGAGTTCGGCCAAAACCGTTTCCTTGACGCGCGAAAAATGGCGCACGTAGGAGCTGTATATTATATTTTCACCGTCGATCACCGCCGCCTTTACGGTGGTGGAGCCGACGTCTATTCCAAGTAGTTTGGACATGGCGTATTCCGTTTTATAATAAGTCAAAAATAATTATAGCATAACGTTATAGTTTTTTACAAATTTATAAAGCGGTATTTTTTGTGAAAATGTGCAAATTTTTTCAAATCACACCCTGCGGCCGCGCCCCTGCTTTGTGCGCTTATATTTGTTTTTTGTGGCCATGCCCCCTCTTATGTGCCGCTCGGAGAGATTTTTATCCAGCACGCGGCGCACGTTTTTATACAGTTGTTTGTCTATCGCTTTCAGCCGCTCCGTCACGTCCTTGTGCACGGTGGATTTGCTGACGTGAAAGTATTCGGCGGCGGCACGGACGGTTTTGCCCGTCTCCATTATGTACAATCCCTCTTTTATCACCCGCTCCGATATGTAATCCTGCATAAACCAACCTCGGAATTTTAAGTAGTATTAGTTTATGTCGCTTTTTGGCGGGTTATGAAGATTTTTGGACTAAATCGCTCTTTTTAAGGGGCGGGATTTTGGGGAGGAGATTGGTCGGGTGAGCCGGATGAGTCGGCAGGGGCGGCGGGGTCGGGGGAGTCGGCGGGGCTCACCCGCCGTTTTGTCATAACAAAAGACGATATGCAGAAAAAACAGCCCTTTGTTCAAGGACTGTCAGTTTACATCTTCGTATCAAGGCACAAAAATTTTATTCTTATACAACCGTATACGCACTTGATTTATTGTCTGACATCCGCCGAATCAACGTTTCCTTCTCTCACCCAATTCCAAAGAAGCGTTCAAAAAACGCCTTAATCTTTTCGATTACGGTCATCTTTTTCTTGGCGCGGTCACCGCCACCGAAGCGAGAAATGGGCGGCATAATTCTGTCGATATCTGTCCCTGTCGTACGCACCTCTCCGTCACGGAAAGCATTTGCGATAAATTTTCTCGTCTCCTCCTCCTTCAAATTTTCCTCAGAAATAATCTCCGTGAGTTGCTTTTCCTTCTCGGCGGCGACGTATTCATGCCATTCGCTCATCACGTCAGTGACGTCGGTAATGCCGGCAATAAAGTTTTCGATAAGCGCCTTTTTGCTACGAAGCTCGGGACTTGCGTCGATTGCCTTGCGAATAGTGATAAGCACCTCTTTATCTTGGCAATGAGTATCGTGATATTTAGTAACGAGGAGCAAAATATAATCAATATTGATTTCTATCTGCTTGATAAGTTCAATCTCAAACACGATATCGCCGCTGATATCCTCTTTCTCTCCGTGCGCCGCTTTTGCTTTCCACTCGTCGCGGAGGTCCTGATACCGTCCGCAATAGTCCTGTAAATCCCGTTCGGAGAGAATATCATCCTCCTTGAAATCGTCGTAGCAAGTGAGAAGATTGCGCATCCGCAAGAGCGCGCCAAAAAGGCGGATAAATTGCTTTTGTCTTTCCTCTCCGGTAATGCGTTCCTCGCAAAGCGGGAAATCAATTTGCAATTCGCCGACAAGGTCGGTATATCCCTTATGGTATTCTCCATTGTCGTCCGTGTAGCCGTTGAGATAATCTTTATAGCCGCGCATAAGCACAACGCCGCCCGCCTCCCTGTCGCCAAACAGAGAAATTGCCTCGTCCGTACGTTTTTGCAGATTGCGGAAACAGACGATATTCCCGAACGTCTTAATGGTATTCAAAATACGGTTGGTGCGGGAATATGCCTGCACGAGCCCGTGCATTTTCAGGTTTTTATCCACCCAAAGAGTATTGAGCGTAGTCGCATCAAAACCCGTGAGGAACATGTTGACAACAATGAGAATATCAATCTCTTTATTCTTCATGCGGAGCGAAACGTCTTTATAATAGTTGGGGAATTTCTCGCTCGACGTATCGTAATTTGTCCCAAAGTATGCATTATATTCTTTTATTGCACCATCCAAGAAATCGCGCGATGAAGCGTCCAATCCGTTGGTATTGTCTGAATTTTCCTCGCCGAGCAGTCCGTCCTGTTCTTCTTCGTTTGCCGCAAAACTGTATATTGTGGCAATCTTGAGCGCTTTTTCGGGATGCGCCTTCATTTGCTTTTGAAATTCGAGATAGTAAAGTTTTGCCGCCTCAACGGAAGAAACTGCAAAAATTGAATTAAACCCCTTTAACTGCACTTTGTTGCGAAGCTCCTGCGCATCCGAACCGCTCTTGGCACGGGCGACTTCCTCAATATTCACGAGCTGCCGGAAAGCATACGATTTTTCGTTCTGTTTGGTCTTTTGAGCGAAGTGGTCGAGAATATATTCGACGACCTTGGAAATACGTTCGGGCGCAAGAAACGCCTTTTCGCGGTCAATATCCCAAACTTCCTTGTCGTCGATATCCGGCTCTTCCTTCATCGTGGAAATATAGTCCACGCGGAAAGGCAACACGTTTTTATCGTTTATAGCGTCCACGATTGTATATGTATGAAGTTTCATGCCGAACGCCTGCTCGGTAGTGCGCATAGTGGGATTACCCGACGAGAGAGCATTGACCGAAAAAATAGGTGTTCCCGTAAAGCCGAATAAATAATATTTTTTGAAAAACTTTGTGATTGCAAGGTGCATATCGCCGAATTGGCTGCGGTGACATTCATCGAAAATGAGAACGACGTGCTTGTCCGCGACGGCATGCCCCGCATTTTTCTTTATAAAAGTGGAGAGCTTTTGTATGGTCGTAATTATTATTTTTGCCCCGTTATCTTCAAGCTGGCGTTTTAAGATTGCGGTCGAAGTGTTGCTGTTCGCCGCACCCTTTTCAAAACGGTCGTACTCCTTCATCGTCTGATAGTCAAGGTCCTTTCTGTCCACCACAAAAAGAACTTTGTCGATATAATCGAGCCGCGAGGCAAGTTGCGCCGTCTTAAATGATGTGAGCGTCTTGCCGCTGCCCGTCGTGTGCCAAACGTAGCCGCCCGCTTTAACGCTTCCGTAGAACTTATAGTTTTTGGCAATTTGAATACGCTCCAAAATCTTTTCGGTGGCGACAATTTGATACGGTCGCATGACGAGGAGCATATTTTCAGACGTAAATACGCAAAACCGCGTTAAGATATTTAGAAGAGTGTGTTTTGCAAAGAAAGTTTTGGTGAAGTCCACAAGGTCGGGAATTATTTTATTTTTTGCGTCCGCCCAAAATGAAGTGAACTCAAAGCTGTTGCTCGTCTTGCCTTTACGGTGCGCGTTCTCCGCCTCCTTGATATGGTTGTAGCGCGTGGTGTTGGAGTAGTATTTTGTATTTGTGCCGTTGGAAATGACAAAAATCTGCACATAATCAAACAACCCGTTCGACGCCCAAAAACTGTCGCGGGAATAGCGGTTGATTTGATTGAACGCCTCGCGGATGGCGACGCCGCGGCGTTTTAATTCAATATGTACGAGGGGCAGACCGTTGACGAGAATAGTGACGTCGTAGCGGTTTTCGCGCACGCCGTGAGTTTCGGTGTATTGGTGGATAACCTGCAAGCGATTGTTGTGGATATTTTTCTTATCGATCAAAGAAATATTCTTCGTCTCACCGTTTTCGCGGCGTAGAATTTGGACGAAATCCTCTTGAATACGGCGGGTCTTTTTCTCAATGTCGTCGTTCGCGCCTGCAATGCAGTTTTTGAAAAATTGCTCCCATTCGCTGTCGGTGAACTCATAGTTGTTGAGAAGTTCAAGTTGTTTGCGAAGGTTCGGAATAAGCTCATCTTCGGCGTGGATATCAAGATATTCATACCCCATATCCCCCAAAAGGCGTAAAAATTCGCGTTCTAACTCCGCCTCGCTCTGGTAAGATTCGGCGCGGCGCGGGGAAGGCAAATATTCCGCAACAACGGTGGATTCGTTAGATTGCGTGACAAGATTGAAGTTGGACATAGTTCCTCCGAATGAAAAAGTGAGAATTGAGAATTGAGAATTGAGAATTGAGAATTGAGAATTGAAAATTGAGAATTGAAAATTTATATTTTTGAATTGGATTTTTTTGTTTTGATAATTGATATGAGCAGAGAAATGATTTCATCCAATTCACTTATATTGTCTTGAAATTGAGCTTCAAAAATATAGCCGCTTTCATGCAATAATTCTAACCAATATACAGTTTCACGCGCCTCTTTTAATGCTATTGAGAGCTTTGAAATAAAATCCGCCGCACTTTGCGCTTCCTGCGCTTCATTGACGTTTGCGCCTATGCTCGTTCCGCTGCGCAAAATTTGTTTAGATAATACAAACTCTTTTTTATCTGTAGTCAAAAATTTATAAAGACCGATTATATCCAAAGCAAATTTCTTGCTTTTCTGTAAAATTGCATTACCGTTCTTATTCATCTATTCCATCTCCCAATTCTCAATTCTACACTCTCAATTATCAATTAAATGTTAAAAGTTTGTCCCTATAGTATTCGTACTGTTTTTGTCTTGCTTCGATTTCGGCGGGTAGACCTTCGGATAAATCGTTGCATAATTTATCGAACCTATCAAGAATTTCAACTATTCTTTTTTGCTCTTCAATGGGCGGAACAGGAATAATATATCTTTTAACTTTCTCATCGGAAATACAAGGATAGCTCGCGCCCTCTTGGTTTCTCTCCACATAATCGTAAAACTTTTGTATTGTGAGATGATAATAAACCCACTGCGGCAAAACTTCTTGATTTACTATTCTCAAAACACAATAACCTGTACTGCAAATTTGATTATTGTAATTCTCCCCAATCACAGCAATCCGTTTCTGCATCGGTCTCGTTGTCCCGAAAATAATATCTCCTCTCTTTACTTTCTGTTGCGCACGGCTCGGTGCGTTTTCTTTATTGATTCGCGTTGTTCCGACAATAGAATGATTTTCCGTATCAACGGAAGTTAAGTCGATATATTGATACTCACTATTCTCAATTTTCCATTTTACATTTTCAATTTTTCCGCAGATATCTCCCAACCTAACAAACGCTACGCCATATACATACTGCAAGAGCTTAATCAGCCCTGTCTGTCTGTCTGTCTGTCTGTCTGTCTGTCTGTCTGTCTGTCTGTCTGTCTGTCTGTCTGTCTGTCTGTCTGTC
>CANRKK010000004.1 GCA_947631195.1 uncultured Clostridia bacterium | reverse complement strand
AGATATGAGAAAAGGCGTGGCTTCACGCCACGCCTAATTCTCTTTGAGCGGCGACTTACCTAAATTCCCTATGGGAACTACGGTAATGGATATTATCTTTTTTTCTATAAGATTTTGGATTATGTAACGCCGATTGCATTTCAAGGTCAAATAACTCTTTATGTTGATTTTGATGGAAATATAATAAATGATATATACAACTACAACCCAAGCTATAAAACCAAAGACTTACAAATTTGCATATTTCCTCTTGAACACACAAGCGTTATAATGGTTTTTGTCGATAATAACGAAACAAGATATCGAAGCTTTTACAAAAAATTTAGAAAACTTTCTGATGATGATAAACTGTCGGTTATTAACTATATAGTTTTTCTATATTCAGAAGATTATTTTCTATCTGAAGATATAAAACAAATTATAGATGGCGACAAAAGCTTATCTAAAATCATAGGACAAACAAGCATTTTATCTTTAACTGCAGATGAAATTGGACACGCCAATACCCTTTCGGACATTAAGGATTTATACGCATTAGACAAATACAAAAGCGTAACCAATATCTTATCTGAAAAATATCAATTCACTCGAGGATAATCATGAAAGCAGTAATATACGCGAGATTTTCATCGGAAAAACAGAATGAGGCAAGCATTGAAGGTCAGCTCCGCGAGTGCTTGGAATATGCCCAATTCAATGGGATTGAGGTTATTGGGAATTACATAGACAGGGCACAGTCCGCAAAGACAGACCACCGTCCAGAATTTCAGCATATGATTAAGGACAGTTATAAGAATATGTTTAACACTGTCCTTGTGTGGAAATTGGACCGTTTCGCCCGCAATCGCTATGATTCCGCCTATTATAAAAATATTCTCAAAAAGAACGGTGTGCGCGTTGTTTCTGTAAAAGAAAGTATATCGCAGGGCGCGGACGGTATTTTGCTTGAAGCGATTTTGGAAGGCTATGCCGAATACTATTCAGCGGAACTTTCGGAAAAAGTCAAGCGCGGAATGACCGAGAACGCCTTAAAAGCAAAGAGCAACGGCGTTCGCGCACCTTTCGGCTATTTTGCGGACGAAACAGACCATTATCAAATAGACGAAGTTACTGCCCCCATAGTTAAGGAAATCTATCAGCTTTATCTTGACGGAAAGAAAGTAAATGATATAGCAAAGCTGTTGCAATTCCGCGGAGTTAAAAACAGCGGTTACGATATGAAATACAATTCGGTTTATAGGATATTAACTAACCGCAAGTATATAGGCGAATACAAATTCGGAGATGTCGTAATCCCCAACGCCATTCCCGCTATTATAGACGAAGAAACTTTTAATGCCGTGCAAGTCAAAATGCAAGTCAGCAAAAAAGCTCCTGCAATGCACAGAAGCGAGGACGATTATTTATTGACTACCAAACTCTTTTGCGGTAAATGCGGGGCAATGATGACGGGAGCTATTGGGACAAGCCATACTTCAAAGCAACATCGGTATTATCGCTGTAATCGTTCAAAACAACATATGTGCGATAAAAAATCGGTCAAAAAAGAATGGATTGAAGATATTGTAATGCAGGAAATACTATCTTTGATTTCTGACAACACCGTATTGGAGGAATTATCCGAGCAAATTTTTAAATTACAATCGCAAGAAGATACCACCGCGCAATCTGTAAAAATGCAATTGAATGACGTCCAAAAGAAGCTCGATAATTTGGCGCAAGCAATCGCGCAAGGCGTATTTTCATCCACAACAAAGAAACTGCTTGACGATTTGGAAGAACAAAAACAGAAACTTGAAATAGAGCTGTTTGAAGCGGAAACGCGGCATCCCATCCTTTCCAAAGAGCAAATTCTACACGCGCTTTGCAACTACCGCAAATTGGATCTGAACACGAAAGAGGGCAAACAGCGGCTCATAGATAGTTTTGTCAATTCGATTTACCTTTATGATGACCACTTCATTATCACATTTAACTACAAAGGACAGTCCAAAACGGTTACTTTTGAAGAGGTCAACAGTTCGCCTTTTACATCCTCGGGGTCACCAACAAGTAACAAAGTCGAACCCTCATTAGTTTGAGGGAGCGGCTTTGTTTTTACTATAAATAAACGACTCAACTAATTCAGCCTCATATTGAGCCTAAAATTCTTCATAATAAAAGCAAAAAGTCCGACCGGGTGAGCGGTCGGACTTTGAATATCTATTATTCTGAATCTGTTGCGTAGACGGGGAAGCCCTCTATGATTGGCGGCTGTTTTTTTGTTCTTTTATTATCCCCGCTACAATAAGCACGGCGACTCTGAACAATACTATTACAACAAATACTATCATCGACATCAGATATACCGTTAGTTTATTGTTGAAAAACGACAGGGCGACCGAAACGATAAACGTAATAACCGACGATATAAAGAGATATGAGCATACGATCTTTAACGAGCCGATATAGCCTGTTTTCAGCGCGGGAACTTTATATCTGCAAATTATAAAGGTCAAAAGCGCGATTATAAGAAATGCAACCAGCGCGATTGGCACAAACTTAAACATATTTAAAAAATACAATAAAAAATTATATCCGCTGCTTGCCGCGAAAGCGTCGCTTATAAACTTATCCAAATTATCGACCGAGCCGTCCCCGATACCCGAAAAGTAGCCCTCGAATTCAACCTGCACGCCGCTATCCGTCTTAAATGAGCCGACGCACAAATCATCCAGAATCATTATAAAACTGTCGGAAAAGTCGGAGACAACCATCCCGAGATAATACGTGCGCAGCGTAGGCGCTTGCCCGTATCTTTCCACCCCGGCGAGGGACGGATAATACAATTTAATATACTCCGTATAGACGCCGTTGGCATACTCTGTTTCCGTGATCTCCACGCTTTCCCTCTTTGAATCGAGCGCGGAAAGAGCAGCTCTCCCCGCCTCGCTGCCGTTAAGATAGTTTTTATATTCGTCCTGTTTTAGCGTAACGTCGAGCGTTTTTCCGCTGTAAAGAAGGCGCGGAGTGTAAGCCTTTTTATCGCTTGCCGAAAGAGCCATATACTCGCTGTAAGTTATTTCATTTTCTTTTACGTCGTAGCACATAACCGAAAAATCGTCAAAAGTTTCCGCCGCAGGCCGCGTATCTATGATAAGTCCGTAGCCCTGCGGTTTTTCGCCGTCTTCGAGATCCAAAAAATTATTTACATATTTGGGCGACGAAAGTCTGCCGTTTTCCATTTTCAGTTCCGCATCATCGAGGGACGCCGAAAGAAAAGCACGGAATTCTCCGGAATTTTTATAATGGGTGTTAAACGACGAGACGTACCCCGTAAAGACCCCCGTGCAAAGAATTAAAAAGGCAGAAACCACACCCAAAAAGGAATTCCAAAAGCTGCGGTTGGGGGCCTCCTCGATATATTTATCATTAAAGAATCCAAGAAAAAAATATTTTAACCAAGCAATCATATATACCTCGAATTTTAAAAGCAAAATACCAAGCGTAAGCTACGGTATTTTGCTTAAAGGAGAAAAAAATGAATTATACCAGCCTGATGTCGTGTTCCTGCTGATAGACGCTGATTTTTGAAATATCGGGTTTAAACATAACCGTGCCGCCCGTAAAGCCGTCGTCCACTTCAAGCCAAACCGTTCTGTCCCCCGCTTTACACTGTGCATATTTGCGGTCGCCGTAGTCCAGAATTTTTACCGTTTCGGCCGTTATGCCTTCGGTTTCGCCCAACGTAACGTCGTTTGCGAATCTTATGCCGAGCTCCATATCGTATATGCTCAGTCCGCCATTCGACACAATCCGTTCCGCCATATCCTCGGGGCAATCAAATAATTTACCTGCTATTTCAAGGCTGTGAACTTTTACTTTTTTCTTTTTGGTTTTGCCGTTTTTGCCGCTAACTTCCCTTACTTCGCTTATCCTTACAATTTTTCCGGGCAACTCGTTATAGGAGGGCAAGGGACTTATCAAAATCTCGTTGCCTTGTGTAAACGTACATTTTTTAAGATCTATTTTAATGCCCGAATTTATATCTTCTCCCTCTCCCGCAATAACAAACAGCGGTTTGCCGTCCGCGTTGAGTTCTATAAGGCGCGTACCGTTGACATCCTCTTCCTTTATAAAGTTCGCTTTGACCTCACCGCCAAACGACATTGCGTCCGTGGGGATATTCACGGCATATTTCCCGTCGGCCAAAGCTATTGCGGGAGGAAGCTCAAATTCCGAGCCGAGCAGTTTTAGTTTATTGTTTTTGACTTCGGCTTCCGCAACGGCTTCTTCGGGTATTCGAGGCGCAATGGATTTTTCGGTTTCGGCGTCGAAGATATGCAATTGCGACATATCAAACGATACTTCTATTATTTCACCGGGACGATAGTAGATGGCGGCGGGCGCCCTTACTATTACTTTCGTCGGGCTTTCGGTTATCGTGTCGGCGCCCTGCAAATTGAAATCGGCATATACCTGACTGTCGATGCCCAAATCCTCGGTATAGGAAACGCGGCACTTTGCTTTGCAGGGATACTCGTTTGGATCAACAGAAATATGTTCCGAACGTATTCCGAACACGACGGGTCTTTTGCCGTCTAAATATCTTACGTCCGCCTTTGCAAAATTTTTGTATGGCGCCGTTACTTCCACTTCGGTATCGTCGAATTTTATGCGCACGCTGTCGCCCTCAAGTTTGATAGTGCCGTTATAAAAATTCATCTGCGGCGTGCCTATAAATCCCGCCACAAATTTATTGCAGGGATAGCTGTAAAGATTTCTGGGCGTATCTATTTGCTGGATATAGCCGTCCTTCATAACGACGATCCGCGTGCCCATAGTCATCGCCTCTACCTGGTCGTGCGTGACGTAGATAAACGTGGTTTGCAGCTTTGCGTGCAACTTGGCTATTTCACTGCGCATCTGCGTGCGGAGTTTTGCGTCGAGGTTTGACAAAGGCTCGTCCAAAAGGAAAACTTTGGGTTCTCTGACTATTGCCCGCCCCAAAGCGACGCGTTGCCGTTGCCCGCCCGACATTTCTCTCGGCTTCTTTTTAAGGTATTCGGTAATACCGAGGATTTCCGCCGCCTCGCGCACCTTTTTATCGATTTCTTCCTTTGGCAGCTTACGTATTCTTAGTCCGAACGCTATATTTTCATATATCGTCATATGCGGATATAGCGCGTAGTTCTGGAACACCATTGCAATATCTCTGTTTTTGGGTTCTACGCAGTTGACAAGTTTATCCCCTATATAAAGTTCCCCCGCGGTTATCTCTTCAAGCCCCGCTATCATTCTCAGCGTGGTGGATTTGCCGCATCCCGAAGGTCCGACAAAAACAATAAACTCTTTATCGTCTATATCCATGGTAAAGTCGTTCACTGCTTTCAGCCCGTTGGGATAGACCTTGTATATATGATTAAGCCTCAGGTTTGCCATAATTACTCCTTATCATTTTTTGTATATTATTTCACCGTTGCGCACGGTATATAACACGTTTAAACTACTGTCCGTTACACAAAAATCTGCCAAATTCCCGCAGGCGATGCTGCCGCAGTCCTTCAATCCCAGATATTTTGCGGGATTGTAACTTGCAAAATCAACCGCTTGCCCGAGGTTGACGCCCGCATTTTCAACAAGGTTTTTAACCGCCTCGTTCATTTTTAAAACGCTCCCCGCAAGCGTGCCGTCGGCAAGTTTTGCCTGTCCGTTACGGATATAAACTTTTTGCCCGCCGAGTTCACTCTCGCATACCTCTGTACCCTTGGCGCGAATAGCGTCCGTTATCAGGATAATTTTATCCGCCGGTTTACATTTTATTAAAAGTTTTATTGCGGGATAAGATACGTGTATGCCGTCGGCAATGAGTTCCGTGTACAGTCCGTCGTATAAAAGCGCGCTGCCCGCAACTCCTATTTCACGGTGGTGAATACCGGACTGTGCGTTGAACGTATGGGTTATTTTATTCGCACCCCAAGATATGGCGGAAACGACCTCGCCGTTTGTGGCGCAACTGTGGCCCACCGAAACGGACACGTTTCTTTTTTTTAAAAATTTGATAAATTCTTCCGCGCCCGCGGTTTCAGGCGCCAGCGTGACCGTTTTTATGCAGCCCCGCGCACAATCTTCGAACTGCCCGAACAAATCAAAATCCGGGGCCGCCGCGTATTTACCGTCCTGTGCGCCGACTTTATCGGGGGATATGAATGGGCCCTCGAGGTGCACGCCGATAAGTCCGTTATTTTCGCCTTTGAATTCCGCCGCGGCTAAAAGCGCCTTTTTTATTTGCTCTGCCGCCTGCGTCATCGTAGTTGCAAGATAGCGCGCCGTACCTTCGCGGGAAAGCGTTTCATCTATCTTTTTAAATGCGGCAACCGTTCCGTCCATGAAGTCTGCGCCGCCCGCGCCGTGGACATGAATATCGATAAACGCCGGCAACACCAGAGAATTTTCGGGCAAAGGTATTTCTTCGCCGTCAACCTCTCCGCCTATTGAGACGATCCTTTCGCCGAAAGCAATATTTGTATCGATTATACCCTTTTTACGGATATAAATTTTTGCATTTTTAAAAACTTTCATCAAAGTAACCAGGCCGCCTCTTTATCGAGTATTATGACGGCGTTTTTGTGCCGTTGCAAAATGCTTGCGGGACATTCTTCGCTTACTTCCCCCTTTATCATGTCGTAAGCCGCGCGGGCCTTGTTTTTCCCGCTTGCAAGAAGTAAAACCGTTTCGGCATTTATAATATCCGCAATTCCCATTGTAATTGCTCTGCGGGGGACCTCGTCTATACTGCCGAAAAATCTTGAATTGTCGCTGACCGTGTTTTGGGTAAGTTCGGCAATGTGCGTATGGCGCGCAAACGGCGTGCCCGGTTCGTTAAAGCCTATGTGCCCGTTACTGCCAAGCCCCAAAAGCTGGACCGTCCGCGGAATATTCCCAAGCAATTTTGTATATCTTTCACACTCGCTTTGCACGTCATTGGCTTTGCCGTCGGGAATATAAGTGTTGGACGGATCTATATCTATGTAATCGAAAAGATTGCTTTTCATAAACGAAACGTAGCTTTGCGGGTTTTCCGCGCCCAAACCTACGTATTCGTCTAAATTTGCCGTAGTTACGTTTTTAAAACTTACTTCGCCGTCGCGGTACATTCCGATAAGTTCGCGATATACGCCAACCGGAGTACTGCCGGTAGCAAGCCCCAATACGGGGTTTACGGCATTTTTTACTGCGTCGGCTAAAATTTTAGCCGCTTCTTTGCTCATTTCTTCATAATTTTCAACAACTTTAATTTTCATTTTCCCAAAACCATTTCCTCTATACGTAACGCGTCTTAGCGCCTTGCCTTGGCTTTGCCTTTAATTGAAATTTTTTCTATATCGCAACCGCTCCAATCGAGCGGGATACCGTTCTCTTTCAATATCTCCCTGAATTTTTTAAGACGGACGGGGTCCTCTCTTACTTCCGCAATCTCGCAGCCCTCGTCCAGAGAATAAGCCGCAAGATAACCTGCAACTTCGCCTATATTCCACTCTATGGGGTGCAGACGGTAACATCCGTTTGTAAGGTGCGACGTGCCGATATTTTTGCAGGCCGGAATATAATTTGTGCGTTTTTTGGTTATAAGCGCGCCGAGCGGAATTGTAAACCTTTCGGTAGGTTCGTAAAAAAATGTATGCGATTGGGTCGTTATATGCAAATCTATGGCATAGCTGCCCACGCCCACGCTGTCGTAGAAAACGGGGTCGGCCCCTTTTATCACCATATCCTCCGTTATTTTGAATTGCGGAATAATTCTGCGGGATTCCCTTATATAGGGCGCTTTGGAGAGTCCGTCTGCCGTGCCGAGATGTTCCCCGCTTAACCGGAAATACGGATAGCCTTTGCCGCCGTCGGCGCGCGGCGCTTCCGTTTGCAGCCAATATATAAACCCCAAAGTTAGCTGTTTTGCAAGATAGTCGTTCTCCTGCGCGTTTTCGCAATCGAACAAGTTCCCCAAAAAGAAATCGTTTTGCGGCCAATTTACAAGGGTTACGTCATAGGGAACGCCCTGACGGAAATTATCCGCACGCACAATTCTTCTGTATTCATACAAGGGGAAAAGCTCTTGTCCGTCCGCAGAGTATTCGCAGGAAAACATCCCGAAAAGTTTGGCTCTGCCCGTGGACGAATCGGGCCCGTACATCGAATATACGGGGCAGTCGCCGTAAGGCGCTTTCAGCTTTTTGAAATAGTCGTAATTTTCGGGCTTGGCTATTACATAATCGCCCTTTATGCGGTTTTCGATGGCGGCGGTATATACAACCGCTTGCATATCTTGGGGACGGGCGGCGGCGGGCGCATGTTTTTCGCCTGTCTGCTCCTTGGACTCCGCTCCGGTACAGTATTCTATACCGCTCAGCGGCAGTAAATCGCCCGCGTCGGTCCCGTCAATAAACAGCTTGCCCAAAGCCGTTATGTCGTCTTCTGCCGTTTTATAAATCACCGAACGGATTATTCCGTCACTGCAATCGCATCCGCAAAGTTCGGCGTTTAAAATTATTTTAAGGTTTCCCGCACGTTCAAACGGCTCCAACATTTCCTTTAAAATTTTAAGGGCGAGCTTGGGCGGATGGGATATAAAACTCACCTGCGAGTCTGCGGGACAAAATAACTTTTCGGCCTTAATTTCGCTTAAAAATTCATCGCTTTCGATATAATGCCTTCTCACGGCGTTGCGGTAGGCCCTGTAACTTTCGGTACAACCGCCGTATTCTATCCACGGATGCTCGTCGGGCGGAACAGCCTGCGACGTAAGCTGGCCGCCTATCCAGTCCGTGCGTTCGAAAAGTATAACGTTTTTACCGCTTCGCGCCGCAGAATAAGCCGCAAGCGTGCCGCCTAAACTTGCCCCGCAAACTACAATGTCGGCATGCAACGTTTTCATAGTTCACCCCGCATGGATTTCAGGTTCACGCACGCGCCGTACAGCCCTGCGTCATTGCCCAATTGGGCTTTAACTACGGGATATCCCGTACCCTTTGCTATTTTTTCAAATGCCGCGCCCATCCAATCCGCGGCGCCGCCTCCTATAATGCACACGTCAAACGGACTGATTTTTTCAATCGCTCCGAGCGCGAGTTTCAATTCGCCCGCAAGCCCGTTTACGAACTCCGCATGGCGGGGGCTGCCGTTCAGATATTTTTCGAAAATATCCTCCCCGTCGATGCCCAGTTGCGCCGCGGACAGATGAACGGCCCTTCCCGAAAGATAGGTTTCAACACAGCCGTACTTCCCGCAGGTGCAACGTCTTCCGCCGTCATGCAGAGTCAAATGCCCGTATCTGCCGAACATATTGCTTTCATCGGCTATTATTTTTCCGCCGCGGAAATATGCTCCGCCGACGCCCGAGCCCAAGGTGAGCATAACTATGCTTTTATCCTTATATTCTCTGCCTGCGCCGCAATAAACTTCACCCAAAAGCGCGGCCTGCGCGTCGTTTACGGCATATGCCGTGAGGGACAATTGCTCCCCAAACCGAACGAAGTCAAAACCCGTCATGCCGGGCAGGTTGTCCGTTGCGTAAGTTATGCGCGACGTTTTCACGTCCACGTCGCCCGCAGAGGAAACGGCGAGAACGGACGCCTGTCCGTCAAATAAGTTTACCGCATTTTTAAGTGCGGAAACTATTCCGTCCTTGCCCATGCAAGCGCGCGTCGGGACGGATTGCGTTTTGCCGATTTTGTTCAGATTTTCATCAAAGAGGGCGGCTTTTATGTTGGTTGCCCCCAAATCCACCGATAAAATCATTTAACCTTTTACGCTACCTACCGTAACGCCCTTTGCAAAGAATTTAAGCACAAAAGGATAAGCTATCAAAATGGGAAGTATGCTCACCAAAATCATTGCCGATTCGATATTGCTCTTTTGAATATCCACCTGCGTGAAGTTTATGGGGTCGGGCGTGCTATGTATATGGTTTAAGATATACAGCGAAAGAGGATACAAACTCTCCTCCGTGCCGAGATACATAAGCGCGTTGGTGTAGTTATTCCAGAGCGTAACCGCCGTAAACAGGCACACGCTTGCTATACACGGCTTTGAAACGGGAAGAATGACTTTGAACATTATTCTCAAATTGCTTGCGCCGTCAATTTTGGCCGACTCTTCAAGTTCCTTGGGCAGGCCTTCAAGGTAGCTCTTGATAAGAATAAGATTGTAAACCTGAACCACCGACGGGAAAATCATGGACCATACCGTCCTTGTAAGTCCGAGCGAATTGACAACGATGTAGTTAGGCACCATACCTCCGCTGAAAATCATCACTATGATAAAGAATATCATAACGCCTTTTCTCAACGGGAAATCCTGTTTGGAGAGAACGTACGCCGCCATATACATGCATAATACGGACAGCGCCGTGCCGAATGCGGTTACAAGAATGGAAATGCCGAGAGCGCGGAAAAAGTTTACGTCCTTAAATACCGTAGCAAAGTTAAACCACGTAAAGCCGCGCGGCCAGAAGTCCACCTTTAAATTCGCCGTGGATAACGCCATTGCGATGACGTTTAAGAAGGGCAAAAGGCATAACAGTCCGATTATCGTAAGCAATACATAATTGACCGCGTGAAAGACAGGGCTTTCCTTTATTTTATAACGTGACTTCGATATTTTAATTTTTTTCATATTACCATATCCCCGTTCCGAATTTCTTCTTTGAAATAAAGTTTGCCCCGAGTATGAGGATAAGCGAGATCACACCGTTAAACAGTCCCACTGCGGTGGAAAGACCGTAATCGCGGGTGCCTGTGCCAAGGCCCAGACGATATACATATGTGCCGATAATTTCACCCGTTTCGCGCGTGTAAGGGTTAAGCATCGTATAAACCTGCTCAAACCCTGCGTCCATAAGATAGCCTATACGGATTATAAGCATTACTATTATCGTAGGTAAAATCTGCGGGATAGTTATCTTCCAGATCTGTTTCAGCTTGCTTGCGCCGTCTATTTGCGCCGCCTCGTAGAGAGAGGAATCTATTGCGGTGATGGCCGAAACGTAAACTATGGAACTGTAACCTATCTCTTTCCAGCCCGAAAGGATTACAACAAGCGGCCTGAACCAGCCGGCCTCGCCCATAAAGTATATGGAATCGCCGCCCATCGAGGTTATCATATTGTTGATAGGGCCGTAAAGATCCAAAAGGTTATTGAAAATGCCCGTTATGACCACCCACGACAAAAAGTGCGGCAAAAATACCATGCCCTGAATAATTTTGGAAAAGGTCTTGTTTTTGACTTCGGATATCATAACCGCGAGAATTATCGGCAACGGGAACAGAATGACGATTTTCATTACAGAGATAATCATAGTGTTTCCGATATACTTCAAAATTTCCGGGTCGGAAAAAAGTATTCTGAAATTATCCAAAGTCCAGCTCGCGCGGGAAAACGCCTCAAAGACGTCGTACCGCCCGAAATTCGGATTGTCCTTGAATGCTATTAAAATACCTATCATCGGCAAATAGGAAAAGACCAACGCAAAAACCATTGCGGGGATAAGAAAGGGAATAAGCGATTTGTTCTTTCTTACGCCCGAACGGAAGTTCCTCAGTCCCTGCCTTAACGCCAGATTGTTTTTAACAGCTTTGTTGTTTGCGGACATAGAGCCCTCCCTTATTTGTGTTTATATGTTTTATACCATTCGTTGATAGCGTCCGTAGCCGATTTGCAGCCGTTTTGGCCGTTGAGTTTTTCAAGATACTGCGCAATATTTCCCGAACCGTCCTTAAGCATCACATAGAACTGGTCCTGTGCGTATTCTTCAATCGCAGAACGTTTGGAATTGTATTCCGTTATGGGCGGAGTAAAATCAACTACGTTATATACGCCCACTTCGTCGGCGTTTCTCATCAGAGTAGACCATGCGCGGAAGAGTTCGGGCTGCTTTCTTACCCTCGCCGTCCAATAGGCGGTGTATTTCTTTTCGTTACTGCCGGTAAGATAATAACTTGCTGTATCCTTTTCCGCAAAATTCGCGGCGATGGGAAGATAGTCCCCGTTTGCGTTCTGCATCCAATGCACGTTTTCTTCACCGAGCACAATGGAACGGAAGTTATGTTCTTCGTCGGTATCCTTGATTTTGGAATTCATCCAGTCAAGCGCGTAACCTGCGTCTTTAGCTTCGTAGAAAGGTATCGCAGTTATATAAGTGTAGCCGCTTGAGCGGTAAACCTTTTCCTGCGAACCGTCGTTTTCTTTCAGCGCGCGGAGATATGCAAGGTTGTTTTCAAGCGTGCCCGCCGCTTCCGTGGCAGTTATTTTGCCGTTGGCCTGCAAGCCGCTCACTATTGCCGTTACGTTCCAGATAGAACATGCCATGCAGCCTGCCTTTTCGGCCGTAAAATCGTTAAGCACGTCGGTAAAGGTATTGGTGCCCACCACCTGGCTTATATAACCCTTTTTATATAAGCTGTTCATATAGTCGACGTACTCCTTATAGCGGGGCGCGTTCATGTAGTAAAGCACTTGCGCATTGCCGTTTACGGTATATTCCTGCCATTCGGAATAAATGCCGAACGCCGCGGAAACCGCGAATACGAGCGGCGTGTATTTATCGAACGTCATGGCGGGTCTGCCCAATTTTTCGGTGAGGACCTTTAAAACGTTTTCAAACTCGGCAAGCGTTGTGGGAAGATCGAGATTGTTTTTCAACAGCAAATCGTTGTTGAATACTATCGGGTTTTCGATATTGTCGCTGGACGCGCGCTCGGGTATCCCGTAAATCTTGCCGTCGACGGTTACGACGTCCCACGATTCCTGTGAAATATTCTCCAGCAAATCGGGACCGAACACGGGCAACGCTTCGGTAATATCAACAAGCATATCGTCCTTTACGAGGTCGGCGAACTGGCTTTTGGTAAGTTTCATCGCATTGTAATGCCGCTTGTCCATAAGCTCGTTATTCAGCGTTTTGGAAGCGTCGGCGGAAGGAAGCTGCGTGTACCGCGCTTTATAGCCCGTCACCTGCTCTATAACCTTTGCGTTGCTGTCGGAATTAACCTGCTCTATGGGGAACCCGGACGAAGGCATCAGTATGCTTAATTCGGGTTTTTGCGACAGGTCAATGTCCATATCTATGCTTCCGTTTACATCTTTGCCGCAACCTGCAAACGCTACGGAAACGGCAACCGCAACGGTCAGCAGCGCAGCGCTCACTACTTTATAGATCTTTTTCATTTTTACTCCTCTTTTTGATTATTTTTACCGCAACCACAATTGCCGCAACAAGCAACGCGCCGCCAACGCATGCGGAAATTACGATAATTATTATGTCTTTATTGTTATTTGTGCCGCCGCCCGCAGTACCGGGATTATCGGGAGTAGATGGGGTTCCGGTTGAGGGCGTATCGGGAGTTTGCTGCTCTCCGCCCGCCTCCTCTCCGCCCGCCGCGGGTTTTTCCACAAGCAGCACGGCGTTTGAAACTTTGCGCATAACGTTGCCCGGGTCGGAGGGTCTGTTCCTCAACGTAAGTTTGTCGTCCACCCTTAAAATTACCGTGGAGGATCCGCCGCCGTCGAGCTCGAGAGCAAACTTTGCTCCTAATTCCTTGGCTATTGCAGCCTCGCGCCCTACGGAAACGCCTGAGCTGTAGGGGGATTGTCTGCCGTCTATCACGCACAAAAATCCCGTGCCGTCCTCCTTAAAGCCCATAAATGTTCTGGGGGCGTTGCCCGAACCGTCGTTGTCGGTATGGGTCTTTGTGTTCACTTCCCCGTTGTCCACCAAAATGTCGTAGCCGCCGATAACCCAATTGCAATCTTTGAAATCCCCGTCGGGAACTTCGACAAGACTGCATTTAACGCCGTAAACGATATTGTCAAAGAAGTACTGCGCGTTTTCGTCGCTTTTTACGACTATTGCAAACTGGCCCGTCCTCAACGTGAAAGGATCGTCGTTAACTGCCGTGCCGACCGTCATTCTGTGGGATTCTCCCCAGACGGGATATTGCCCGAGATTTACGCTGTCGGTGTTTATTATATACTTGCCCGCGCCCTTGACGGTGTATGTGCCCGTTGTATTATAAATTGCTATTTCGCCGTCGGCGGGTTCGGAATTGACTTTATCGATATTGAAAAGCCGCCTTTCTTCGCCGTCCTTTTCCACGCACAGCCTCTTTTGCGCTTCGGTGAGTCTGCCGACAACAACTTTGCCGTTATTATCGAAGCCCATACAGTGCTTGGTGGCATGCGCGCCCTTGCTTATGACAATTCCGTCGTTCACGTACGAGTCCATATTGTTTCCGCTGACAAGGTCGAAGTAATCGCCGTTTGTGGCAAAAATTACTTTGCGGCCCGTCGATTTTTCATAATCCTCGGCTATGTCCATAACGTTTGTAACGGTGGTCTTGTAGCCGTCCCTTATACTATGTATAACAAACTCGTATCGGCTTGTCTGCGACGGTTTGTATTCGCCGTAAAACATGGCCTGTTGATTGCCGCCGTCGGTAAAAGTACTCTCTGCGTACTTGAATCCGTCGCCTGCCGTAAGCGAATAATTTTGGGTGGCGGCGATATCGGCAAATGCGGCGCCCGAAGCGGAAACCGCAGGCAACATTAAAAAAGTTAAAACAGCCGCCAAAAAAATCTTTTTCATTGCATACCCCCGAGTTTACGGCTGCCCCGCCGCTTTTTAGCGGGGCAAGCCTTGTTTCGGTTAAAATTTTTATTCTGCCGTTTAAGCAGGATCCGTTGTATCGGTTATAGTCAATACCTGGCCGAAATCGTTCGCGTTGCGTAAACCGAGAGCCCAAGCCCTGGCTGCATTGCCGTTTACGCTACAATTAGGGAATACTATGAGCTTTTCGCCCTCCTGAAGGTTTTCATATGCCGTCTGTGCATAAGTCGTCGCACTGAATCCATCGGGTTTAGTATCTTGTTTTGCGCCGTTTTCCCAATACTGAGCGTTAGCTCCGTCGTAAACTTTTATCAGTTTGCCTTCGGAATCGAACACTATCGCCGCGCCATAGCCCCAGCCCGTGCAAGGATTGGTGGAACCGTATGCCTTGGTGTAAACGATCATCTGATATTGGGCAGGATTAGATATCTGTTGGTTTTCCCCGCCGTAAAGTTTAGGCTCAACAAAGAAAGATTTGGTGCCTATTTTAACGGTAATGCCCATTTTTTCAAACTCGAGGCCCGTGAAATGGAATTCCTGTCCTATTGCGGTACGGTTAGCAAGTTGCACAAAGATCCATCTTGAACCATTTGTTGCGCTGTTTACACCGCCGTCATGGGGAGCGATAACTACCGTTTCGCCTTCCTGCAGAGATTCGTAAGCCAGCGTCAGATATGTCTGCGGAGTTACTACGCCGCCCTTATTACTGTTATCCTTGTCACTGTATGTGCCGTTAGCGCCGTCGTAAGTGCGGGCTATCCTGCCGTATCTGTCTATGATATATGCTGCGCCGTAGTTGTTGCTAAAGCCCAACGTGGGATGGGTTGACTTGTATGAATAGTCGTAGATTATAAACGCGTAAGTACCTATACTGGTAAGTTCCTCATTTGTGGAAATCTGCTTTGCAGAGAAAGTGTACTCTGTTCCCGATCCTATCGAAACTTTTACGGTATCATTTACGACATTTACCGTGCGTTTGAAAGTAGTTGTAAGCGTGCCGTCGGAAACGGAAAGGGTAATTACATAGTTGCCCTCCTTATTGATGTCGAAACCGCCGTTATCCGTTATTTGTATCGTAGCGTTGTCAAGCGTTTTATCATCGTCTGTTTCAAACGTTCCGTTATCGTCGGTTACTTTAATGCCTGCCTTTACGGCCGTTTCAAGGTCAAAAGTAGTATCGCCGAGCGTTACGGGTATATCGGTATTGCCGGAAACCTTGGGAGCCTGGTTTACATATTCGGTAAGATAGTCACCCGCTGCCGCGTCGCTCCATTGAAGGCGAACCACGTTGCCGTATTCGTGAATTACAACGTTGTCCATAAACGCTCTGCCGTCGGAATCGAAGTCGGCGCCGAGATATCCGCTTTGGATTACCACTGCGAAACCGCCTGCAGGGATCTTCATGCCCTTTGTGGTATATGACGAGGCTACCTGTATCGTTTCGCCGTTATATTCAAACGAAGTTGCGGTAGACGACGTACGAGAGGGATTTTCGGCGTTTACAAGTTTACCGTTTGCGCCGTCCCTGCCTTCGATTACCACGCCGTTTTTATCGAGTATGGCAACGATACCGCCGCCACCGCCGACAGTTACATAAACGTCCTTGTCGGATTGGTTGTGGAATACGCCGCTCATTCTTTCAAATTCGGAATCTGCGGTGACTTCGTGATATTCGTTGTGTTTGAAATTTATTGTTGTGCCCCTTTCCCATTTGCCCGGTTTTTCAAACGCAGTGCGCGTTTCAAGCGTCAAGGGGGCAAGTTCTTTTTGTACGATTATGGTTCTGGTTGCCGTTGACGTAAGCTCAAAAGCCGTCGCCGAATAAGTTATAGTATATTCTCCCTCTTCGGGTGACGTTGCGTCAAAGTCGTCGTCATCGGATATTATAACCTGAACGCTATTGCCTTCGTCGTCGACCGCGCTTACACCGAGCATAAGATCGATTTCATCGCCCGCAAAAATCTCTATCGTTTTGGGATTAACCGTTATAACGGGAGCGGTATGCTGTTTGTCCCCGCCTTCGTCGGGGCCGGGAGTAGTTTGTTCGGGCGGAGTGGTACTTCCCCCACCGCCTTGGTTATTTCCGCAACCGACGCCCACTGTCAACGCTATCGCACCCGATAACATCAATGCCAAAAGTAGCTTTTTGTTCATAATTTTTCCTCCTGATATTTATAAATTTTTATTTTTATTTTTCTTGATTACTATGATAATTATTGCCGCCGCGGCTGCCAGAACGACGACACCCCCTATCACCGAACAAGAAATAATAACCGTTAAATCGTTGTTTTCGGGCTTAACGGGCTTTGTATCGCCCGAGTTACCCGTGTTGTCCCCGGAAGAATCCCCCGAACCCGACGGTTCCGTGGGTTTTGTGCCGCCCGAAAGCGAGGGACGGGACGGAGTCTCTTCGGGATTCCATTCGCCCGAACTTATCAGTTCGAGTGAAATTTTTGTATCGAGCAGGCCGTCAAGCTCTTTCAACTCCTCTGTGATGCGCTGCCCGGAATAGCCCGAAGCATAGGCCGAGATAGCGCCGTATTCGTACATTGCGGCAAGCGCCGAACGTATCTTCTGGATATTGGCCGCGCCCGAAGTTTCCATTGCGGAAATTTTTGAAAATTCAGACTTTAACGCCTCGAATTTGGCTTGGGTCATACCGCCTTTCGGTATATAAATTCTTTCGGCTTTGTCAATTATATCGTCAAAATACGCTTTGAGCACCTTGGCGGTAGACGCGTGCGGAAGTACGGCTTTTTTGGAATTTGCGCCCTCCCTTAAAACCTGCTGGACGTCCTCGTGGCCGATTATCTGCGTGGAGCAGAATATTACATAGCCGTTCGCGCCCGCCGAGTACGCCGCTTCTATCTGGTCGGTGTTGCGGTATGCGGGCAAGCCGCTGTAAGAGGATGCAAGCCCTGCGTAGTAATAACAGTTGTTGCCCGCGGCCTGTATCATAACGTTTACGTTAGTGAGTACGTCCGCCGAAGAATTGTAATAGGCCATCGGCGTTGCAATGTCTATCCAACCGTTCGAAAACCACTGCTTCCAATCCTGTTTTTTGCTGAGCAGGGATTCGGAAATCGAAGAAAATACGGCGGTTGAGAGGATTTTGTTGTATTCATCCTTGACTTCCGTCTTGATGCGCTTGACGTAGGACGTGATTATATTCGTTCTGTACGTCACCCAGTCGTCATAGTTTTTATCGGCCTCTGCCTGCGTGCGGTATCTGCTGTCGAAAAGCTGGCTGAATTTGCTTGCCATCTTCTTTCTGTCGGTTTTTTGCGCCTCTGTAAAGGTCATGCCCTTTTGCGCGGCAAAGCCCTGCATGGCGGCTATCGTATAACCCGTGTCTTCATTGCGGTTGGAAACGGGGTAACGGATATAGTCGAGGTTAAGTCCCGCGATTTCGGGAACGGTTTCCATCAAGTCCTTATAATAATCGATCAGTGCGTCGCACACTTCTTCATTTGCGGGGTCTATGAATATATAAGGTCCGCCTTCGTTGCGCTGGACATATTCATATCCGACGTTTGCGGCAGGGTCGTTATACATTATCCACTCGGGATAATTTTTTACCACGGGCACGGAATTTTGCGTGCCGACATAGAAGTTTTCGACCCAGGCGTGGACTTCAATGTCGTACTCGTTGCAAACCGCAACAAATGCTTTTAAATAATCGTCGTACCGCGTGCCGTCTTCGGCAACGTAGCTGCTGCCGAGATTTACGTTGTAGGGGAATAAATCGGAATATTTTGTACGGTATGTGGAATAGCCGTTGTAGAGCGTTTCCACAAACACGAGATTGATGCCAGTCTCCGCATACATTTCCACGGTGCTTTTAAGGTCGGCATAGGTCTTTTCGGTGGGTCTGTGCCATACCGCGTGGGCGGCCACCGCTTTGCCCTCGAGCGAAAGTGTGGAAATTCTGTGATAGAGATTTTCTATCTGAATCTGGAAATTGTTATAGTTCATCAACATGTTGAGGCGATTGTCCTCAGACAGACCGTCGCCGCTTTCTATCGTCTCTTTTACTGCTTTGAGCTCGGCAAGTTTATCTTCGACCTGCTTGGAAAGCTCCGCTATGGTTTCGCCGTCCACGTCGAATAACCTGTCTACCTTCTCCTGCGCCGCCTTTATTGCCGAATTTGCTTCCAGAACGAGGTTTTCATAATAGCTGTTAAGGGTGGTGTTGGCCGTGTATGTTTTGGTTGAAACGTCGTATTCCACCGTTGCGCCGAGGACTATGTTCGAGCGTATAAAATCCCTGCCGAGCCCGTGCCCCGAGATGACATAGCCGTTTTCGGGGATTTTCGATACGTTGACGTTGAGCTCCACCACCACGCCGTTTTCATCCACGGCGGCCTCGAATCCGTAAGTATTGGTGCCCGTCCCCGCTGCGCCGTTATAGCTCCAGCCGTAGGTGTATATGATAGTTTGGTTTTCACCGCGGTATGCGGGGAAGGGTGAATCGGGAGTTTCCATTCCTTTCGGATTGCTCTCTTTGGTAGGGTTGATGAAATCGAACGTTCCCGTAACCGTGCCGCCGAAGCGAATGAAATCGAAGCCGACCATTTTTACTTTATCGCCGCGCTTGAACAGCTCGTTTTCGACAAGCTGGCCGCGGTAGCCGGGGCCGTACGCGCTCAAAACAAAACTGTTGTCGGGAATGTCCGAACCTGCGTCGTCGCCCTCGCCGAAAGCGCGGAACGACACGACTTTAAACGAGTTTTCCTCAAAGTCGTACGTGCAGGTCATTTCCGTGCCGAAGATATTCGTGCCCGTCTTTTGACCGAACTGGTAATCGTAGTAAACTATCATATTGCCCGAACGGTTTGTGTTGGTGTTATCCACCGCTACGCGGTTGCCCGTTTCCGATTCGACCGCTTTGTCCGCTATTTTTATTTTTGTTCCGCCGAGCGTCACTGTATCGCCTACGGCGGCAAAATCCGCGTTTGAGGAAGGCACAGACAAGACAAAGCCTCCCACGGGAATATATGTCGAGCCGTCGCCCGAAGAATTGATTTCGGTGACCTTGAAATAAGTTTTTTCAGCTTCGCAAGTGAATTCCGTCACGCTGCCCGTACGTCCCGTAGTCGTTTTGGGATATAAGGCGGTATATATGACGCTGTCCTGCGCGCCGACCGTCACGAACTCGACGCCCTGGTCGTTGAGGGACGAGCCCGAAACGCTTTCGGTAAATTCCACAGGGTCGGAATATGCGGTAACGGACTTTGTTCCGTTATTTACGGTTATACCTTTTACGCTGACGGATCTTGCCGCTTCTGCATATGCCGCCGTGCCGGAAACCGCGGTTATGATTCCCGCCGCAAGGCAGCACACCAATATAAGCAAGAAAGTTAAAATTGTAATTTTTCTTGTTTTTGACATGTCCTTCTCCCGATTTTTTATTTGCCGTTAATTGTTGTTAGTGCGTTGTTCACAACGCACTAAAGGGACGTCCCTTTAACTTTTTTAATTTCAGATGCAGAATTTTTTGTTTAAAATAAGCAGATATCCCGTGTTTTCCAAAATGGATTTGGAACCGAAGAATACGACGCCCTGCGCGCCGAGCGACAAGCTCAGATCGATTTGCGCCAAAACGTCCTTTTCGGAAAGGCCGTGATATGTGCACGAAAGCCCGGCAAAACAGGGCGTTTCTTTGCAAAAACCTATCATTTCGGTCAAAGTTTCCTTTAGTTTGTCCAAGTCGTCATAATAGGCCATCGGCGTTACGAAGTCCAAATATCCCTGTTTAAGCCACTCGGCAAAATCTTGCTTTTTGGTTTCGTACGAAAGCTCCCTTTCGGGGAAAACGGCCGTTGAAATCTTTATATCGGGAAACTTTGGCTTGACTTCCTCTTTGACGCTTTTAACAAATGCCGTAACCGCGTCTGCACGGAATTTTATCCAATTTTTGTAATCTTCCGCGGGGGTCGCGCCGTATTGTTCGCCGAACGCGGCCAGCGCCGCTTTTGTGTACCCCGCGTCGTCACTTTCGGAAGATACGGGATAGCGGATATAGTCGAGATTTAATCCCTTTACTAAAGGGTGCTTGCCCAGCAGTTCGAGATATATCTTTAACAGAAACTCCCGTACTTCGGCGTTTGCGGGGTCGAGGAACAAAAAGCCGTCGCCTTCGGTTTGCCTTATGCCGCCGTCCTTGGTTTTTAAAATCCATTCCCGATAGCGGCGGGTGAAAACGCTGTCCTTTACGCCTATATAAAAATCTTCGACCCACGCGTGCACTTCTATGCCCAATTTGCCCGCTTCCGTAACGAATGCCGACAGATAATCGGGATAGGATCCGTAGCGGAAAACTTTTAACGAAGGGTTATACGGAACGTATTTGGAACGATAAATCGCGGCGCCGTGGTAAAAACTTTCCAAAAACACCAGATTTATTCCCGCCAAACAAAACTTGTACAAAACCCTTTTTAAACCGTTTAAGTCCGTTTCTTCGCCGGTATCGTTGGGTCTGTGCCATATTGCCACCGTTTTCACGCGTCGTCCCTCTTCTTTACCGTTAATCCCACCTCGAACATCCGTGCCCAAGGCATAAAACATTTGTCTATAACGTAACGCGAAGCAACTTTTGGAAGTAACTTTTTTATAAACGCGTTCGTTTCTTCTTTTACAAGCGCCGCAACTTTTCCGCAGGAATCCCCCGCGTCAAAATATCCCAGACCGAGAGCGGGCAAAACTTCTTTGCACATAAAGGCGCGCGTATGGGCGCAGTAACCTATATCTTCATAAAATCTTTCGGCAAGAAATTTGTTTTGCGCCTCGTTTTTGCCGTAGAAAAACACAGAAACCGCCTGGCATATCGCCGTGCCGATCGTATTCGACGAAGTGTTCCAGCCTGCATATGACGAAAGTCCGAACAGATCGGCCTTTTGGGAAAGCGCCTCAATAAATTCAACGTCTCCGCCGTTGCAAAACGCTCCGTCGGCAACCGCCACGACCCCGCCCTCTTTAATGCCGTTTGCTATCTTTTGGATAAACAGGGGCATATTTCTCTTTTTATATCCGTCGTCCGTATTGCCGTTGACTTCCTGCGGGGAATATGCGGGATAATTCAGATAGAGCGTTATGTCCGCTTCTCCGCCCGAAAGTTCGCACCCGGCCGTATCTATTTGGGAAAGCAGAGTTTTTTCCAGCTCTCTGTCCTCGTACAGGGGAATCAAACTGCGCGCTTCTTCGGTTGCATATACGCATTTTATCTTCGGTTTTTTGCCCTCGATCTCCGTTATCGCGCGGCTTAAAAGAGTCATTCCCACTTCGTCCGCACCCGGATATGCTGCAACTTGTTGAAGGTTGTTTGCCTTAATTATCTCAAACAGAGCTTCCCTGTCCCGCGCGGTGTAGCCGTAAGGCGAGGAATCGTCCTGCGGGATAACGATAAAATCTATCTTGTCCCCCGCCTTTTTTAAAATTTCAACAAGCATCGACAAGTTTATTTTGCGCCTGTTTTCAAAATCGGCAAGGTACTCCCCCGTCTTTTCCGAATATTCGTTTAATAACTTTTCGGCATCCTCTTCGCCCAACAGCCCCAACTCTCTCTTGTGTTTTGCCTGTCCCGTAAGAAAGATCTCCCTGCCGCAGGTTTCATAATAATCGGGTTCTTCGTCCGCGCTTGAATAGGACGGACAGCGCATAATAAGCGCAAAGGCATATATCTTTATAGACGGATTGGCCGCCTTGATTTCATCGACCACGCGCAGCCGTGCCCGCAACTCTTCCAAATTTATCGAATGTAACCGTGAGGGGACTATCCCGCCGTACAGCAACGCATCGAGCGACAGAATACAAACTTGCGCTTCCCGCGCTCTGCCGACAAGAAATTCACGTATTTTTTTAAAATCCGCGGGGATTTTTTTGCGGCCCATCGCCGATAAATCCGGCCTTAAAAGCTCGATTTTCCCCGAACAGTCGGCTATCCTTTTGGCAAAATCATAATTGCAGGGGCGCTCGTCCAGCGGGAGATAGAGAATTTTAGTTTCCATTGACAAGTTTCAGCGCCCCCGAAAGCCTTTCCGTTATAACATTGGGACGGGTAATAGCCGACCCCACCACTACGGCGTACGGATTTATTTTTGAAATTTTTTCCATGTGCGACACTTCGAAAATTCCGCCCTCGGCAATCAATTTGGCCTTTTTTAACTCCCTTTTGCACTCGGCGATAAAATCAATGTCGGGGAGACGACGCCCCGCCGTATATTCCGTATAGCCGCGGAGAGTTGTGGAAATATAATCAAAGCCCATCGATTCCGCGTTTAACGCTTCTTCGAGAGTGGAGACGTCCGCCATAATCTCTCTGTTGCCGCATCTTTCGCGAACGTAGCTATAAAGACCTTCGAGCGTTTCGCCATTTGGTCTCTTTCTGAACGTTGCGTCCATGCATATAACGTCGCACTCGGAATTTAAAAGTTCGTCCGCCTCCGCTTTCGTGGCCGTTATATATATTTCACTGTCGGCATACTCCCTCTTTACAAGCCCTATAACCGGCAGGCCCGTCTCCTTTTTGATCGAATAAATGTCGTCGGCAAGCGCGCGTATGCCGCATGCTCCGCCCGCCTTGGCCGCACGCGCAAATAAATGCATAATCCCATATCCGTAAAGCGGTTCGCCGCAAACGGCCTGACACGATACTATTAGTCCTCTTGATAATTTGTTAGTTGTAATCATATATATTTGCCAACCCGCCTGTTTTTAACAAAAAATTATAAATTCTTTCATATTTACATTTTCATTCTAACACCGTCAAATCCGTATGTCAAGGATATTTTAAAATTATTTTCAAAATTTTTTATTATTTTTGAAAATGTTTTTAAATTTTGGTTTGCGGGAAAATAAAAAAGCCGGCCGTGAAAGCCGACTTTTAAGCTCTGACAGTTTATTTAAAAATAATTATTTGAGCAAAACCGTTTTAATTTCAAACGGTGAAAACTCGAGAACTTCCCCCGCTTTGGACAAAACGTCTTCCAAAAGATTGCATACGTATATTTCCTTGCCGCGGGCCTTTAACGCGGCACGGGAAGTTGCGCCGAGACATTCGTAAAGCCGCAATACCGTGCCTCCGTCCTCGCCGAATTTGACCGTTTCGAGCATAACCGAGTTGCCGCCGTCAAATTCAAAAGGCGGTTTTAGACCGGGGTTATCGGTAAGACGCGGGCGGTAATTGAACGAGTAGCCTCGCCGAACCGTGTCGGCTCCGAGGGGGCCTTCGTGAGGATACAGCGCATAGCGGAAACGGTGCACCCCTTTGTCCGCGCGGGAATCGGGGTGCGTCCCGCCCTTGTGAAGCGTAAGTCCCAATCTGCCGCCGTTGCAGGAGACGCCGTATTTTACGTCGCTTAAAAGCGAAAGACCGCAGTCGTTTTCGGAAATATCCGTCCATTTATGTGAGCAAACTTCGAATTTTGCGTTGTCGGAAACCGCGGAAGGATAGGCGTTCCTCTCGATATGTCCGAACTGCGTTTCGCAGGAATAGTGCGGCGAAAACAGGGAAGTATCAAACTCCGCTTTGATTATGATGTGGTCGTCCCCCGCAGTGAGTACGTTGTCAAACTCTATCTGCGGACTGTCGGCGCGCACGGTTATATCGGTTATAAGCGAACTGTTGTCGGTTATACAGTACTTTACGCGCAGGACGGCGAAGTATTTGCCTTGCGAAACTATTTTACACTCCGTGCAAACGGCCTCTTTCTTTTTTAATACGTAATCCGCGTCGATATCCCAATTGTCATATATGAGCGGAGCGTTTTCGGCATACGTTATGATGTTGAAACCGCCCGCGCAGTACTCCCGCCCGCGGAAAACAAGCGAAACTATTTTCCCGCCGCCGAACGTAACGCAAAGGTCCTCCGTGCGTACCGTATTTTGTCCGGCCGTGATTTTATATTTTTTGCCGGAGCGTTGCGCATAGCCGAAAGCCTGAAAATCGAACGGCGCAAGGCAAACCTCGTCGCCGTTTAAATCAACATATTTCTGCCCGTCGGTGCAGGGCAAAAGTTCGGTTCTGCCAAATGCAAGCGTGTTGAAATAGACGCCGCTATCCCCTTTGCACATGGTATTTTCGGCTTCTTCAAGCGCATTGCGTTGCAACGTAAGCGCCTCGTCTGTAGCCTGTTCGATACACGTACCCGGTAAAATATCATGGAAAGAATTAAGTAGATATATATCGTATAATTTGTCGGAAATTTCCTTGTTGCCGCGGTTATCTTCAAATACGGAAATCAATTCCAGATCGTGGAGCGCTTCTCCAAGCCTTCTGTTTAAAAGTTTTAAATCGTGTACGGAGGTAAACGTGCCGCGGTGCAATTCGAGATACAGCTCGCCGTAGTATAGAGGCAATTCCTCGCGGGAGAGCCTCTGCATAAAATCCGAGACGGTAGTGTGTTCCACCTTTGCAAAACTGCACGTTTTAATTGTATTGAGCGCGCCCTGCACCATTTCGTCGGAGGGTCCGCCCCCGCCGTCTCCGTATCCGTATGCCATAAGCACGCAGCCGCCGATGTGCTTGTCTTTGACATTTTTTAAACGCGCGGCGACGCTTTCCGTATCCGCAGAAGTATGCGTGGAATTGAAATGCACCGTAACCTCGCTCCCGTCCATGCCTTTCCAGCGGAAACTTTCGTAGGGGAAAACGTTGGTATCGTTCCAGCTCAATTTGGTAGTGAGAAAACTTTTAATTCCCGCAAGATTTAAAATCTGGGGCAAAGCGGCAGAATATCCGAACGTATCGGGGAGCCAAAAAACGTCGGCTGAATATCCGAACTTTTCCCTTGTATAGCGTATGCCCCGCAAAAATTGACGGCATAAGGCTTCTGCGCCGATAAGATTGCAGTCGCACTCCACCCACGCGCCGCCGTTCACCTCTATCCTGCCTTCGGCGATCAGTTTTTTTACCTCGGCGAACAGTTCCTTATCGTCCTCTTCAAGCCATTTTAAATATAACACGGTGGAAAGGAAAAAACGGTAATCGTCATAACGCTTTAAGAGCGTCACGGCGTTGGAGACAGTGCGTAAAAGTTTTCTTCTCGTTTCTTCCAACGTCCATAGCCACGCGGTATCGAGATGACTGTGGCCGATAAGTCCCACATACGGTATATCGTTTTTAAGATTTTCCCCGTATTCGCCGATAAGTTTTATCGCTTCGCCAAGCTCGCTTTCAGAAGGCCGTTTATCCATAATAGGCAAGACGCAAAACAGCTTTTCACACACTTTGTCTATGCGAGCCCTCTCCCATTCCCCGCCGGTGCGGTAGCACGACCCGAGGAATTTAAGGCAAAGAAGAAAATCATATAATTTTTCATAAAAAGTTACAAGCGTGATTTTTTTAAACCGCCGGTCGGGATAATGTCCGTCAAGCGCAAACGTTTTGGCGGTGTCGTACGGCATCGTTCCGGGGATCGTATGCGAATAATACCCCTGCACGTTTACTTTGTCGCCCTCGTTAAGTCCGTCCAAAAGAAGATACCTGTGTTCGCGGAACATAGGTTCGAAAGCGTTTTCGACATAGTCGATCAGCCCGATCTTCTTACCGTTTACCGACACGAGATGTTCCACCGCACCCGTTTCGGCAACAAGGCGATATCTTTTGCCGTGTTCAAGTTTGGGAACCGTAAACGAGAAATCCGCGCAACAAAATTCCCCGCCCCAACTATCGCCCGTTTTCACGGGGCGCGTTGCGGAATTTTCCGTAATATAGACATCGAAATTTATTTCACTTTCAATCAAGTAACGCCCGTAAACTTCGCCCAGTCGCATTACCTTTGCCGTAAGACGGTCCGTCTGTTTACCCTGTAGCATACCTACCTCACATCGCCTTATTGGAAACGGAATCGGCCGAACTTCTCATGCGTTCGGAAGCCGAAGGCCCCAACTTATTGTGTATGGCGCTGAACAGCACGTCGACTATATAAGTTATGGAAACAATTGTAGTGAGAGAACCGCCCTCATATACCTCTTCGTGAATAGCGGTAAGCAATATATAATCGGCAAATTTGGCGAGAGGCGAACGCTCGTAACCCGTTATAACGACGATGGTTACGCCCTTTTGGCGCGCAATGGCGGCAACGTCTATAATATCTTTGGTGCTACCCGAAACACTGAAAAGAACAAGGACGTCCCCCTTATTCATATTGCCCACGAAAATAGACTGTATATGCGCGTCTGCCGTCACAACGATATTGATGCCGATACGGGCAAAACTGTGCCCCATTTCCACCGCGGGGATATAGGAATTGCCGACGCCGAACGCGCACACTTTTTTTGCGTTTATTATGTTATCGGCAATTTCAAGACACTTGTCATAGTCAAGCCCCTGTGAGGTATGTTCTATGGCGTCGCGCATTTTATTCGCGATGCGCCGCTCTATACTTGTAGTCACATTCTGCTCGGTGCCTTGCTCGCGGCTTAAGCTGAGTTTAAAATCCTGAAATCCCGAATAGCCGATTTTGCGGCAAAACCGCGCAACCGTAGCCTCCGCAACATTGAGTTCGGCTGCAAGTTCTGTAATAGAAAGATAGATAAGACGCTGTGGGTCTATATTGCTCAATCCCTGCACCAATTTCTTTTCCGTCTTTGTATATTTGTCCTGCATTGCCGCTATTCTGTCAAAAACTTTCCCTATCACGATAAACTCCACTGTATAAATTCTATAATTTTTTTCAGAATTTTATCGAATTACTGAAAATAATTTTTTATCATTATAAATGTTGCCGCCTGTTTTGTCAAGACGTTATCTGAAAGAGAAAAACCTTTTCGCAGTTAAACCCCGCCAGAAATGCAACAAATGCAAAAACGTGTTGAATTTTAAATTACATATTGACTTTATCGGGATTAGATATTAAAATATTTAATGAAATAATATTATAAGGACGGAAATTTATGAAACAGATTTACTTCCCGGAACCTTTCAGAATCAAAAGCGTTGAACCTCTTAAAATCCTCACGAGAGAAGAACGCGAAAAAAAGATTGCGGAAGCCAACTACAATGTATTTGCGCTTGCTTCGCGCGATGTGTACATCGACCTCCTTACGGACAGCGGCACGGGCGCTATGAGCTCCGGCCAGTGGGCGGGCGTTATGCTCGGCGACGAATCATACGCGGGCGCGGACTGCTATTATAAAGTTCAGGACGCCGCGCACAAAATTTTCGGGCTTCCCTACGTGCAGCTTGTGCATCAGGGCAGGGCGGCCGAAAAAGTTCTTCTCCCCATTCTCCTGCAGGGTAAAAAATATGCTATCTCCAATATGCACTTTGACACAACCCGCGCGCACGTTGAATTGGCAGGCGCCCGCGCCATAGACTGCGTTGTCCCCGAAGCGTTGGATACGGCCAAGTATTATGACTTTAAGGGCAATATGGACTGTGAGCGTCTGGAAAAGTACATAGCCGAACTCGGCGCGGAAAATATAGGCGTAATCATAATGACCATTACAAACAACTCGGCGGGCGGCCAACCCGTTTCTGTTGAAAATATCCGCAAGACGAGGGAAATTGCCCATAAGCACGGCATTAAATTTATGATCGACGCCGCGCGATACGCCGAAAACTCGTACTTCGTTAAACAGCGCGAGGCGGAATTTAAAAACAGCTCCATACAGGATATAGTCAAGGCGACGTTCGAGGATGTAGATTGCTTTACCATGAGCTCCAAAAAGGACGCCATTGCGAATATGGGCGGACTTATCGGTTGCCGCGACAAGGAAATTTTTGAGCTTGTTAAACAGCGCACGATTTCATTTGAAGGATTTGTTACATACGGCGGAATGTCCGGGCGCGATATAGAGGCGCTTGCGATAGGCCTCAAGGAGGGCATAGACGAACATTACCTGCAATACCGCATAGGCCAAATGCAATACCTTGCGGGCCGCTTAGAGGAAGCAGGCATACCTTTCCAAAGCCCCGTCGGCGGGCACGCGGTGTTTGTGGACGCCAAAAAGCTACTCCCCCACATCCTCTACTATCAATTCCCGGCGCAGGCCCTTGCCATAGAACTGTATCTCGAAGCGGGCATACGAGCATGCGATATCGGTTCGTACATGCTCGGCAACGACCCCGATACGGGCAAACAACTTGAGGCGGAATTTGAGTTTACAAGGCTTGCCATTCCCCGCAGAGTCTACACCCAGTCGCACCTCGACGTGATTGCAGACGCGCTCATAAATATCAAAGAGCGCGCGGCAAGCATAAAGGGCTATAAGATTGTTGAGGAACCCCCTATCCTCCGCCACTTTACGGCAAAACTTGCACCAATCGATTAAAAGACTGCTTAAAGGGCGGCGGCGCGAAATTCGCGCCGCCGCCCTGTTTTGGTTTGAGATTAATCTGTAAGCCGAGTTCTGTCGTGTACGGTCATCTATCTACGCGCACAGTCGCCCATGCGCTCAAGCGATATTAACGGACGTATGCAGACGGGCAGTCTCCGCATTTAAGCGAGCATACGTCCCAATCTTGCATCGGGTGGGGTTTAATTGGCTTGCTTCGTTACCGAAACAACGGTGAGCTCTTACCTCGCCATTCCGCCCTTACCGCGCAAAAATGCGCGGCGGTGTATTTCTGTTCACTTTCCTTAAAGTCGCCTCCACCTGCCGTTAGCAGGCACCCTTGCCCTGGGATGCTCGGACTTTCCTCACGCCGCTTTCGCGGCCCGCGACCGTATGATTAACTCAAACCAAAAATATTTTAGCACCTTTTTTAAATTTAGCACAACTATTTTTCGGTTGTATATTGATTTTTGCGGCAATTTACTTTAAAATATATCCGTAAGAAAATAAACAAGGGGTAAATTATGAAAAAAACAAAGATTATCTGCACGCTCGGTCCCGCAAGCGACAACGAGGTTGTACTTTCCGAAATGATAGACGCCGGCATGAACGTTGCAAGGCTTAACTTTTCACACGGCACCCATGAGGAACACGCACAAAAGATTGCCATGATAAAGAGACTGAGAGAGCGCAAAAACGTGCCTCTGCCCATTATTTTGGACACCAAAGGGCCCGAATTCAGAATCAAAACTTTTGCCGAGGGCAAAATCAACCTGAAAGACGGTGACACATTCACTTTTACCACGGAGGATATCGTAGGCGATAAAAACCGCGTTGCAGTCACGTTTGAAGGGCTGTGCGACCAGATGCTGCCCGGCGACAAAATATTGCTCAATAACGGGCTTATGGTGTTTGAGGTAGTGCGCGTTGAAAAACCCGACGTCATATGCAAAACGCTGATCGGCGGCGAACTGTCAAACAGAAAAAGTATGTTTTTCCCCGACAAACAGCTCGACATGGTTTACCTCTCCGAACAGGACAAATCGGACATAAAATTCGGCGTTGAACAGGGCGTGGATTTTATAGCCCTCTCCTTCGTTTCAAAGGCGCAAGACGTTATAGACGTGAGAAACTGGCTTAAAATGTGCGGCTCGCCCGAAAAGGAAATCGAAATAATCGCAAAAATCGAGAGCCGCGCGGGCGTAAACAATCTTGAAGAAATTTTGGACGTTTCGGACGGCATTATGGTTGCGCGCGGCGACCTCGGCGTGGAAGTGCCCTTTGAAGAACTGCCCGGCATACAAAAGAAGATTATAAACGCCTGCCGTATCCGCGGCAAACGCAGCGTGACGGCGACGGAAATGCTTGAATCGATGATAAAGCAGCCCCGTCCCACCCGTGCGGAGATATCGGACGTGGCAAACGCCGTGTACGACGGGTCCTCGGCCATTATGCTTTCGGGGGAAACGGCGGCGGGCGCATATCCCGTGCAAGCGGTGCGCGCAATGGCCAAAATAGCGCAGCAGGCCGAATCCAACACAAATTACATAGCGCACATAGACGACAGCGCATACCATATTAAAAACCTTTCGGAGGCGCTCTCCCACTCGGCATGCACCCTTGCGCAGGACATAGACGCCAAAGTTATTGTCGTATGCACGAGGACGGGCGGCACGGCAAGGACCGTTTCAAGATTCCGCCCCATGATAGATATAATAGGAATGACTACGGACGAACGCGCATACAGAAAACTTGCCCTGAGCTGGGGCGTTATACCCGTTATGAGCGAAGAGTTTTATTCGGTTGACGTGCTGTTCCACTACGCGAAGCGCGCCGCCATCGACACGGGGCTTGTGCAAAAAGGCGACAAAATAGTTCTGACGGGGGGCACGCCCAACGGCAAGAGCGGGAATTCCAATTTGATCAACGTTGAAACGGTGTAAAGTATATAAAAAAGTGAGTGCGCGCGGCCGAACGGCCGCGCGCTGTTAAATTTTAAGTTTGTTGTAAAAAGTGCGCGCGGCCGAATGGCCGCGCGCTTTGGTTGTGTTAATCCAGTTGAATTTGTCCTGTAGTGTAAATCCATTCAATTGTATAGAGAATATCTTCCCACGTCATCATGCCTTTGCCGACAGCAATCTTGAAGTACTTCCAAGGCAGTGCGTTGAAGAGGTCTTCCGTCATAAGGTCTTTGAAATCCTCGTAGGTGTACAAACCATACTTCTCAATATCCGCCTGCATTGCCTCTTCGTCATACTTCATATCTTCGTCGAATGCGAAATAGTTTTCGAAGCCTTCGCTGTTCGTCGGCCATGCGGTCATAGAGAGCAAGCCGTTTGTGACGACGTTCATATGGAAGAGCGAGACGGGCGAGAATACTCGTACAAATTCTTCCCTGTTCTCGAATCCGACAAGCGTCACTTCGCCGCTCACATATTCGCCGTTTACGTCCTGCACCGTGACGAACTTGTGACCGAAATACTCCGCGGGGTTCTCCGCATTGAGGTAAACATAGCGATTAAGTGTCTTATCGAACAATGCATGCTCGTTAATGATGCCAAGTTCTGTACCGTCAGAGAATTTGAGATAGGTCACTAAGCTCCATTCGGCTTCATTTCCCGCGTGAACATTCGACCACAGCGCACACGATTCGTACCTACCCGTTTCGTGGTTGAATACGAGTACCATATCTCCGATTTGCAAATCCTCAACGGGTTTCTGCGTACCGTCAGCCATTGTAATGAGCGTGCCTTCGACAATACACGGTATAGTACCGCCATTAGAATGTAGATAAATCAATACCGTACCAGTATCTGGCATAGAGAAAGTAGAACTAAGTCTCGTGTCTTTATCTTTGGCAGTAGCGTGCCTCGTGGTGTTTATATTGATATAAATGTCGGGGTACGTTGTCGTTTTAAAATCACTAGCTAAACCGGTACGTCCAGTCATCGTAACATCTATTGATGTACCCGCAGGATAATAGTAATAATAATTATAACCTCCCTCTACAGAGTTTTGTACAGTGAATTTTGTTCCTCCTGTAGGTGCAATTACAACATTAGTTGACTTATGATTATAGTTATCGAACAGATCTACATGTATTTGCGGTTTTTGCACCCAATCAGCATGAAGTGTAAGCGTTCCATCCGTCAACCATTCCCTTTGAATAGGCGTACTTGCATCAACAACTTGGCGTTCACCATTTACAATTGCATACCAGCCGTTGAAATAATATTCGTGCGTGTTGTCGTCCTTGACTTTATCTGTTATGACCTTAGAAGCTTCATCTATCCGCGAAACCGCCTGGCCATATTCGCCAGTGACGTCGTTAGGGAGATCGCCATGTGCATAAAGCGAATTTAGCTTATGCTGTTCTTCATTTTCCGCCGTGTAGAAAGTATGTTCACTAATAAATGTTACGGCAAACTCGTTATCCAACCTTAGTGAGCCATATATGATAATCTTGCCATTTTCTATTGTGAAATCTTTGATAGTGTCATTGTTAATAGAAGTGAACGGCACGGTATAATTTTCCTTGACGCACCACCCACTGAAGACCAATCCAGCCAAACTCGTCTCGTCCCAAAAAGGTTGCGGCAAGCTATCAAGCGTTTCGCCATATGACCATGTCCTTTCTTCGGCCGGAATCGTCACGGCAGTATGATCAAAATCGCTCAAATACCCGACTTTGAATTCAATTGAATATTTAATCGGATCCCAACCCGCATAAAGGGTAACGACATCTCCTGCCTCTTGCGACAATACTTCTGCCTTGCTTTCACATGCTTCATCGTAATACCAACCGGTAAAAGTGAAGTAATCGCGGGTAGGATTTGTAGTTTTTATTAAAGTTTCCGCATGCTTATAAAGTTCGGTTTCCTCCCCGGTGAGCGTACCGCCGTTGGCATTATAAATAACCTGATAATAGTTACCGACCCATCGACCTTCTATATAATTCCAATCTCCGACGCCCAAAGGAGTTGCTTCGGTTTCCTCATTTAAACCAAAAGAATCAAAAGATACTTGATAGGATTTGGTGCCCGTATCCACCGAGTCGCCTTCGTTGATGGTTCCTTTAAATTTTGCGCCTTCCTCTATGTGTAATTTTCCACCCTCGACACCGGCAATTTCAGTTCCAAACGTTGCATTTCCTACGACATTCAATGTGCCTTCAATACACATAGTGGCCGGTTTAGTGGCATCATAATCCAATTTTACTGCAGATTTGTAAACTTCGGCAGTACCACCTGCACCTGTCACGGGATAAGCTTTTATACCGTCTTTGAATTGCGTATACTTTTCTATCGTTGTATTATCTTCACCGTAAGCATATAACGCACCACCACTTTTAATATCCAAGGTCGCATCTTTTTCAACAGTTAAATCCGCACCCGGTAGCAGTTTGATCTGCACACCATCAGGAATAGTCAATGTGCCTGATTTGATAGCAATTGCAAAATGCCCCGCAAGAGGGATTTGAAAACCAGATGTTTGAAGGTTGAACGAAATGTTACCTACGGATACTTTTGCAATATCAAGATTGTTTATGGAAACATCACCTTCAAGCGCAAAAGTGATTTTTCCGTTTGCGGTGTTGACAGATTTTGTAAGTTTAGCCCCGTTGAACAGTTGAATGAAAGAATCAGATTTATTTCCTAATAAATTTGCATCTGCACCGTAAGCAGGTGTACCTAAACCAACATATGCGCTTCCAAGATATTGGGCACCATATTCAAATGTTGTAATACAGGCAATACTTGCAAGTGTAAATTGATTTATGGGAAATGCAATCTCACCGTCGCCACGCGTTGGATTGTGTCCCTTGAATCCAGTCGCATTCATCGGTTCATGCAGCGTTGCGCCATTTTGTACTTCAATGCTGCCTTCGCCGGAAGTAAAACCCAATCCGTAAAATGTGGATTTATTTTGTAGGACAATTTTTGCCTCGCTTCCCACCTCTAACTCTCCGTAATTACCCGCGTTTACATAGGTTGTTGCCGCATCACGAATAGACAACACAGCATTAACTATCAACGTACCAGTCACCATGAGAGTAGTGTTGGAGGGAACAACAAGTTTGGAATAACCATTTGTACGGTTTGGATTCGAGGAGTTGTCCGTAACGGTATTTGTTGCTTTTCTGTCTGAAGCATTGCCCAAAGACATATTAGGGCCGGTAGAAATTGATTTATAGCCGCTTGCGCTTGCGCCATAGGGCACGAGAAGAGTACCGCGGACATTGTACGCGTTTTCTAATTTATCGTATTCTGCGGCCTTTGCAACGTCTGCGGTAGCAAAAGACGTGTTATGTTCTACGACCACGGTTTGACTATTCGTGGCTGTATTCAACGCATCTTCAATCGTATAGAGTGTTTGATTGGCATATTCTCTAATAGTACCCGACCCAATCCAAACTGTCTGGTATTTTATCAGTCGTTGAATAGTTGGTGTTTTGTTATCAGCCCAGTGAAATTCTGTAGATTTTAAAATTTCACCGTTTTCTACATTTTTAATAGTAGCTTCGTTAATATTGTATGTTGCGATGTATGTACTACCAGCCAACACTTCTCCCTGCAAATCAGTTGCACCATCAGACAGGCCGCTACTATTCAAATCAACAGTATACTCCCTTTTAAACTGGTCGAATACCTTGACGAGCTTTTCCGTACTTACAATGGCACTTGAACCCAAGCCTGAGCCTGTTAAATTGTCAGTATATGGTTTCACAAAAGGCTCAAGTTCATCCAATCCGCCGCCCTCTACGTGCAAACATATCTCTGTTTCGGGGTAAACGGTGTGTGCGGGCGCGGCAACAATCCATGTGGCGGCCGCCACGCAACCCAACATAATGACGGCAAGGCACGCCAATACAACGATCATCGAGCGAAAACGTTTCATGATTTGACACCTCCGTCCATAACGGAAGCGCTGAAAATCAAGCCCAGCGTGGAAGTCGTACCGTTGAGCTTATTGCCATTTTCCCCGCCGAACGCATTGACGACGTACTGCTTATATTTGCCTATATCGGAAAATTCTATCGTGTAAGTGACCGTTATCGGAACGGAACTATTGTCTGAGGGTTGAAACGAAGATGTGTCAATACTATAAGAAACGTCGTATGTATTGGTGGCATCGTTCCTGCCGAATTCGAACCCCGTCTGTTCTGTCCCGTCATAAGTAACCTGGACTGTGGTGATATAATCTTTCTTGAGGAAATTATCGCTTCCCTCTTCCTTCGGCAACCCGAGCGACACTGTAACCGTCGCTTTCTGCGGCGCCAACTTAGATATATGCCCGGGGTACAAGTTGTATGTGACGGAGAATGTTGTGGATAATGAACGCTCACTGCCATCTATAATAAACCCGTCCGTGTCGAATTTGAAAGGGACATTATCACTTGTTGTTGCATACGCAATGTAGTATGAACTTTCCATTACGTCCTCGGCGGAGATATTGCCCGTTACTATCGGACCTTCCGCACCGATACTCCAGTTTGAGAAACCTATGCAAAACATAGAAAGGCAGGAGCAAACCGCAGCTATTGCAAGCACTGTTTTGTGCCGTATTTTCATACTTCCTCCACAGTCCGTAAAAGTATACATTTTCGTGCTTCAAAAACTTGCTTATTCGGGAGGCAATATGATATAATTTTAGGCGTAAAAATATAAAAATTCGACTTTTTACAGTCTGTCCGTAAAACTATACTTTTACGGACTTTTTTAGTGAAATTTTTTGGCAAAAATAAAAAAATCCGGCGCCAAACGACGCCGGGAACCAAAAAGTTTAAACCAAAACAGCTTATCTTATAAAATTTGTTTGGGCTTTGGGGATTATGACGGGCTTTTCAAGCTCGGTGCCCTTAACTTTGTCAAGCAATTTCAAAAGCCACGCCATATTGCTGCCTATGGCGCGCATGATTGTAACGCCCTCCTCGTCCTTTAAAACTTCGTCGGCAACCGAGCCGTGAACCATATTCCAATAGGTTGAGGGGACCTGCAGCATGCTATTTATGCCAAAATATTTATTTATTACGTCGTATGAGGCGGTAGTGCCGGCGCGGCGGGCGGAAATTACCGAGGCAGCGGGCTTGTATCGCATATACATTCCGTAGGCCATAAAAAGTCGGTCCATGGCCGCAATAGTTGCTCCGTTGGGCGAAGAATAGTGCACGGGAGCCCCAAAGACATAGCCGTCGGCCGCTTTGATTTTTTCGCCGATAGCGTTGACGGGGTCGTCGCCATATACGCATCTGCCGAGTTTTTTGCAGGCGCGGCAACCGTCGCAGCCGCGGATTGCGTCCTTGCCGAGCCAGACTATTTCAGTCTCCACGCCCTGTGAGTTGAGCTCCTTTGCAACTATGCTCAGGGCGGTGTAAGTGCAGCCGTTTTTGTTCGGGCTGCCGTTTAAAAGCAATACTTTCATAATGATTTTATTACCTCCTCTATAACCGGCATATATTTTTGGGTGTAGCCTGCGGCGTTGGGGTGCGTTGCGTCCCCCCTGCCCCAGCCATAAGAATCGTTGGTATATTTGTCACGCATTTCGGGGTCGAAAGTGTTTAAGTCGCTGAGCGAATAGATATCCGCAACGGCGATCCCCCACTTTTTGCAGAGTTCCGCGGCGCGTTCGCCGTATAGCCGCTGCAAGTATTCATCACGTCTGCCCATTCTGTGCGGGCGGACAAACAGCATTTTGGCCTGCGGGAAATATTTTTTGAGGGCGTGAACTATGGTTTCAAAGCAATTTGAAAAGGTTGTGCCCTGCGGTTTAAGCGAAAAGATATCAAAATTTTCAAACCCCGGAGTAATCTCGCCCAAGGGGACGTCGCAATCTTTTCCGTTCGTGGTGTTGCAATCGTTGGTAAAGCCGTCAAAAATTATATAATCGGCCGTTGCGCCGTCGTTTACCGCCGCGCGGACCTGCTCAACCATCCAGTTTTTGCCCGGATAATATCCCACGCGCGCGCCGCCGACGCAATATTTTTTTATTGAAAAGCCCATATCTTTTGCCAGATATTCGCCAACTCCTACTCCGCCGTTGCCCGAGCCGTACATTATGCTGTCGCCGAAAACTATTAAATTTTTACCGCGGAAAACGCTCATAGCTATGCCTCGCAAACTAAATTGATTTTACTACCGCCGTAAAAATATGTCAATACATAAGATAAGGTTGGCGGAAATTTATCGCCGCCAACCTCTCTTTTTCCCCTATTGTTTACAGCTTTTCCGCCGTGATAATAGTACCCGTTTGGGTTATATTAATTTAACATAAAATCGGTTTGTTGTCAAGAAAAAGTATGCATATTTGTGCATATTGCACAATACGGCCGTTACAGTTTGTATATGAATCTGTGGCAGTTATCGCACTCGACGACTTTGCCAGATAGCAATTTTTCCTTGTCGGCAAGGGAAAGTTCCGAGCCGCATTTGGAACATCTGCCCGCTTTTTCGGGGCACAGAATGGGGAATATGCGTTCGCTGCGTTTGGATTGGTAGCGCTGCATTACCTCGGGGGCGATATCCGCCGCGAGTTTTTCAAGCTCCTTTTTTATCACTTCGCTTTCGGCGCGCTTTTCGGACTTGAGCTTTTCGTACGCTTCCTGAAACTCTTTGCCCTGCTTTTGCATCGCGCGGTACTTGGTGTAAAGGGTTTGGAATTCCTCGTTGGACTCCTTTATCGACTTGGTTAAATTGGCAACTTCCTGCTTGATTGTTTTCAGCTTGTCGGAAATCTGGGCAAGATTCTTCTTATAGAAGGCGATATCGGCCCCTCCCTCCAAGAGCTCGTCGAGATTTTCGAACTCGGCAAGGACTTCGGCAACTTCGGCGTATTTTTTGTTGAGCTGTTCGAGCGTAAGCGAAAGGGACAGCGCCTTGCCGTCAAGCGCTTCGAGTCTTTCGGTGGCCTTGGTTACAAAATTGACGGCCTGCGCGAGATTTTTTCTCTCCTGCGAGCCGGCAAGTTCGCGCTCAACCTTCAAGAGCTTTTCGTCTTCGTCCTGATACTTTAAAAGTTGTTCAACATAGGTCATATAGTACTCCTGCGGAACTCACAACATGCTCTCGTCGCAATAAAACGCGGCGGGGACATTGAGTTCCTCGATTAATTTATTATAAATTTTATTGAATCCGTAATTTTCGGCAGCATAGTGCGTGACGATCACGACGGCTATGCCGCGCGCGAGAAGGGCGGATATCTGGTGGTGTTTTAAATCGGAAGATATGAATACGTCCGCATTTTCCCCGTCGGCAAAATCTATCGCCGAATCGTCGCAGCCTGCCCCGCAAAAGGAAGCCGCGCGCGCAACTTTCTTGTCGGCGTCGCCGTAATAAATCACCCGCTTTGAATTGAAATTGGCCTTTATATACTCCACGTAGTTGCAGAGCTTATCGGGTTCTACGTCGTACACCCTGCCGTATGCGCCGCCCTCGAGTTTTACAGACGTTTTGCCCGCGCTGCCGCCGAGCCCGCGCATCATGTAGTAGTCTATTCCCTCGGGCGCCGCGTCAAAATTAAGGTGCATGGATATCACCGTTATGCCGCTTCTTATGCACTCGGCGATAAGTTTGCTCTTATAATCGCAGACCGATACGGAACTGAGCGGCCCGAAAATTGCGGGGTGATGGGTTACAATTGCGTTAAAGCCCAGTTCTTTGGCCCTGTTAAGGCTGTTTTGCGATAAATCGAGGGAAAACAATATGCCGTTGATTTCCTCCCCGCTGTCCACAAGTATGCCGCTGTTGTCGTAGGCGTGGCACTTTTTGCAAAAATCTTCGGATACGGACAACGGTCCTACGCACTCCAAAAGGTGCAAAAGTTCAACTGATTTCACCCTTTAAAAACTCCTCAATCGATTTTATGTCTTGTATAATGGCGGCGCGTTGGCCGGGGCCGGGGTCGCGGGTTAAATAGCCGCGCTTTTTGGCAAGTTCCTCCATAAGATAACCGCCGAGGTCCCCGGCGGGGTCGCCGTAGCCGAACTCCAAACGGGCTCCCGAATATGTAAGGCCGCGTCCGTTCCGCCTGCCGCAGATTACAAAATAGTACTTTCCGCCGCTTTCAAAGACGTCGTCGCGTGTGATTGCCGCCCCGCTCTGCAAGAGATACTCGCGGAGCTTGCGCACGTTGCGCATAGGCTGCAGAACAAAATTTTCGGGGATATAGGCGGATTTGAGTATGGAAATTATCTCCTCTCCGCCCATGCCGGCAATCAAAACGAGGTCGGTTGACGGCTCGATTTTTTCGAGGCCGTAGCAACACACCGGTTTGCATTTGCCTGCTTCGATATAATTTTTTAAAAGCCGCTCGGCTTTTTGCAGGCATTTTTCGCTGACGTCCGAAACAACCGCACTTTGGCAAAGGTTGTTTTTAAGCATATACTGCGTGCAATAGCCGTGGTCGCAGCCTATATCGGCAAAAGACGCGCAGGGCGAAAGATACTTGCAAAGTTTATCGATCCTGCCCATCAGGTATCGAGGAAATCTTTAAGGTGCTTTGACCGCGAAGGATGCCTGAGTTTTCTCAAAGCCTTTGCCTCTATCTGGCGGATACGCTCCCTCGTTACATTAAATTCTTTGCCGACTTCCTCGAGCGTTCTGGGCCTGCCGTCGTCCACGCCGTAGCGCAGTCTCAGCACTTTCTCCTCGCGGGGGGTGAGGCTGTTCAAAACGCCGAGCAAAGTTTCTTTCAGCATCGTCGTAGATACGCTGTCCGACGGCGTAACCGTGGTTTCATCCTCGATAAAATCGCCCAAATGGCTGTCCTCTTCCTCTCCAATAGGCGTTTCGAGAGAGACGGGGTCCTGCGCTATCTTTTGAATTTCGCGCACGCGCTCCTCGCTGATTCCCATTTCTTTGGCGATTTCCGCCGCGGTGGGGTCCCTGCCGTACTTCTGCAATAGAATACGCGATACGCGCGTGAGTTTATTTATGGTTTCAACCATATGCACGGGTATTCTTATCGTGCGCGCCTGGTCGGCTATCGCCCTCGTTATCGCCTGCCTTATCCACCACGTCGCATACGTAGAAAACTTAAAACCCTTTTGATAATCGAATTTTTCAACCGCCTTCATCAGCCCGAGATTGCCTTCCTGAATCAGATCCAGAAAGAGCATGCCGCGCCCCACATAGCGCTTTGCGATTGAAACGACGAGTCTTAAATTGGCTTCGGACAGTTTCTTTTTCGCCTCGTCGTCCCCCTCCTGCATCCTGCGGGCGAGTTCGATTTCGTCTTCGGCGGAAAGAAGGGGCACCCTGCCTATATCCTTCAAATACATCTTGACGGGGTCGTCGAGACCTATATCGGACAGCGCCTGTTCATAGAGTTCCTTGTCGCGCTCGGCCTCGTCGATTATCTGTATGCCCGCCTCCGCGATAGATTTGTACACAAAGTCCATCTGGGCGGGGGTGGTTTCATACTTTTCCATGATATCGCACAGGCTGTTGGTGGTTATCGAACCCTTTGCGCCGTAAGTGTCGATTATCTGTTTTAAAATTTCATACAATTTCTGGTCGGATAGATTCATTGCTTATCTCCGCTTTTAATTTTCCTTTTTGTTTGTATAAGTTGTTGCATGGACTGCGCCAGCCGCAAGCGGGCCGCGCTGTCCTGCTCCTTTTCGATCAATGTTTTCAAACGGGCTATTTGCCTGTCTATTTCATCCGTTTTAAGCCTCTTTATGCAGTCGAAAAAATATTTTTCGGCCACTTCGCCATTGAAACGGTTGCCGTCGGAATAGTCGAGTATGTGGCACAGTTCGCCGTATTCGGGGCTGTTCTCCTCAAAGAACTCGAACAATTCCGCAGGCTGAACGCGCTCCTCCATTATCTGTTTGGAACGGATATAATTGGCGATTATCGAATGTACGTCGTTTTCAAATACGATATCGTTTATCGGCACTTCGGCGGCAAACCTGGCCCCGAACAGATAGGCCGCAACGACATAGCGGGAAGCCCGTTCCGAAACGGTTGCCGTGTCCTTACGCTCGGCGACGTTTTGCGGTTCGGCGCGCTTTTCCGCGGGCACGGAATTCAAATCCCGCTTCAAAGACTCGTAAGTTATTCCCGAGACGTCGCGCAGAGCCTTAAGCAAATCTTCCTGTTCGGTGGCGCTGTCCGCCGTTTTTATTACCTTTATAGCCTCGGCCACAAAGCGGCGCTTTTCTTCGCTTTTGGTGAGATCGTATTGGCTTTCGAGCGCATGGATTTTGAAATCTATCAGCGGCATTGCCCTGTTCAGGCAGCCCCTGTAGCCCTCGGCGCCGAGCTGTTTTATCACGTCGTCGGGGTCGAGATTGTCCACGAGCGGCACGACTTTTACGTTCAGACCCTCGTTTTTTAAAATTTCAAGCCCGCGCAGATTTGCCTTTTGCCCCGCCGCGTCCCCGTCGTAACTTATCAGCACGTTGTCGGTATATCGTTTGATGAGCCGCGCCTGGTCCTGCGTGAGCGAAGTCCCCATGCTGGCGACTACATTTTTGAATCCCGCCTGATAGAGAGAAATGGTATCCATATAGCCCTCTACCATTATCACTTCCCTGATAGTTTGGGACGTTTTGAGTTTTTTTAGAAGATTGATGTTGTACAGGTTTTTACTTTTGTTAAAGACAATGGTATCCTTAGTATTTTTATATTTGCCAAAATCCACCTTTTTAAGTGCCCTGCCGCCAAAAGCAATCACTTCGCCCATGGCGTTGATGATGGGGAATATCAGCCTGCCGCCCTGCGAATCGACGAGTTTGCCGTCGATGGAATTTATTACTCCGCTGTCGAGCATATCCTGCTTGTTATATCCCTTTCTTAAAAGATAGGCGGGCAAGTCGGTGAAATTGAGCGACGCGCCCAGCCCGAACGTGCGGACTATGCCCGACGGAATCTGCCTCTTTAATATATATTCTATATGCTCGTCCGCTTTTCCGGAATTGAGGTTGTCCAAATAAAAATGCGCGGTGTCGTTCAAAATTTTAAGCAACGTATCCCGCTTTCTCTTTTGTTCGACCGTCCTTTGGTTATCGTATCCGCTTTGCGGGACGGTAAGTTTGGCGCGCTCGGCAAGCAGTTTTACCGCGTCCATAAAGTCAATGTTTTCCATTTCCTTTACGAACTTGATTATGTCGCCCGACTCGCCGCAGCCGAAACAATGATAAAACTGGTCGGGCTCGCTGACTGCAAAGGAGGGCGTTTTTTCATGATGGAAGGGACAGCACGCCCAATAACTCGTGCCGCGCTTTTCAAGCCCTATGTAACCCGCAACCACGTCCACTATATTCAGTTTTTCTTTAAGAGTTGTGATAAACTCAGCAAACGTATCTGCCATTTTAATTGTTTTCGTCTATAAAGCTCCAGCCCCTGGGCACATATATCCTGTTGAACGTATATATGGCATACCTGTCGGTCATGGATGAAATATAATCGCACACAACCTGTTCGGGGGAAAACCTTTGGAGAAGTTTTGTGTACGTGTCGGGCAATTGGTCGATGTTTTTTATGTAGTACTCGTACATTATCGTCAGCATCCTCTCGGCCTTTTGCTCCTCGCGCTTGGCCGTGCCCGAATAATATACGTTTTGGAACATAAACGTGCGGAACGCCTCGCTTGCCTCCTCTATCTCGTCTCCCATTTTAACAAAATTTTGACCTCTGCTCGTTTCGTAAACGGAATAAATCGCCCTGTTTATGCGCTCGCGCGAGCCGCTGCCCAGCACCGAACGGATATCTTTGGGCACGTCGTTTTCCGTCAAAAGCCCCGCGCGGACGGCGTCGTCCAAATCGTGGTTGATATAGGCGACCCTATCCGCAATGGAGACACACATTCCCTCCAAAGTTGCGGGCTTGCCGTTTTTGGGATGGTTCAAGATGCCGTCGCGCACCTCGTAGGTGAGGTTTAGTCCCCTGCCGTCCTTTTCCAGAACGTCCGCTACGCGCAGGGACTGTTCGTTATGTTTAAAACCCGTGGGCGACAACTTGTTTAAAATTCTTTCGCCGCTGTGCCCGAAAGGGGTGTGCCCGAGGTCGTGCCCCAGCGCAATAGCCTCGGTCAAATCCTCGTTCAACGCAAGCGCGCGCGCAATGCTGCGGGCTATCTGCGCAACGTCGAGAGTATGCGTCAGGCGCGTTATGTAGTGGTCGCCTTCGGGCGAAAAGAACACCTGCGTTTTATTTTTTAATCTTCTGAAAGACTTGCAATAAATAATCCTGTCCCTGTCGCGCTGGAAGTCCGTGCGCATACTGCACGGTTTCTCATCCCTGAGCCTGCCGCGCGAACAGTTGGATTTGCATGCGAAGGGCGATAAAAAAACCTCCTCTATGGCATATGTGCGTTCTTTTAAATCTGCTTTATCTTCCATCTTAATTGTTTTACGAAAAATTTTCCGTTTTTCCTTTTTTTATAAAAAAATTATTTATATTTTTACAGAATTACTTTGCAAAACCGCCGCCCACCGACAAAATTTCCCCCGTAACGTAGGGCGTTTCGGCAAGAAATACGCAGGCGTCCGCGACGTCTTCGGGACGGCCGAGCCTGCCGAGCGGTATTCTGTCAACCAAATCGTCCATTTCGGCGGAGGATAGATGTGAATTCATCTCGGTGTTTATCACGCCCGGGGACACGCAGTTGACGCGGATTTTGGAGGGTGCAAGCTCCTTGGCGAGCGCCTTGGTGAAGGCTATCAGCGCGCCTTTGGAGGCAGAATAGGCCACCTCGCAACTCGCGCCCACTTCGCCCCAGATGGAGGCAATATTTATTATGCTGCCGCCGCGGCCTATCATTTTGTCCACCGCCTCGCGGCAACACAGAAAGGCTCCGCGAATATTTACGCCGAAAATTTTGTCCCACTCCTCCGCGGTTGTGTTCTGTATTATATTCACGCGGGAAATACCTGCGTTGTTTACGAGCACGTCCAGCCTGCCGTATATCGAAAAGAATTCACCCAGCATTTCCGCAACCTGCCGCTCGTCCGAAACGTCGGCGCGGAGTAGCAGCGGGCAATAGCCCATTATGTTGAATTCTTCCTGCGCGGCGAGGGCGGCGGGCTCGTCAGAATCGTAGTTGAGCACCACCTCGTACCCCCTTTGCAAAAAGGCGAACGCTATCGCCTTGCCTATTCCCTTTGTGCCTCCCGTTATAAGCGCTGTTTTCATTTTAATAGCTCCGTGATTTTTTCGGCAATCTGTTCGGGCATGAGACCGTCCGTCCGAACGGTAAAATCGGCGGCCCGCTCATAGCTTAAAGCGCGGCGCGCGTATAAATTTTTTAAATTGGCCTCGGCGTCGCCCGCCAAAAGCGGGCGGGTATCGTCTCCGTCCAGTCGCCTCAAAAGTTCCCGAATTTCGGTTTTTAAATAAATTATTTTTCCGTTTTTGCGCAGTACGGCAACGTTTTGTGCGTCGGCAAGGCATCCTCCGCCCGTGGAAATTACGACGTCACGCTGCGCCGCCGCAAATTCAACCGCCTCCCGCTCCAATTTACGGAAATACTCCTCGCCGTACGTTGCAAAAATAGCGGAAATATCGCCGTGTTTTTCAACAATGAGCGCGTCGGTATCGAGAAGTTCCCGTTTGAGCATCTTTGAAAGCGCTCCGCCGACCGTCGATTTGCCGCAGCCGGGCATCCCCGCAAGAACAATATTCATAGCTTAAAGCTCTCGGCGGCAAGAATATAGCTGTTTTTGCCGAAGCCCGCTATTACCCCCTTGCATACGGGTGAAATTACGGACGTCCTGCGGAATTCTTCGCGCGAGTGGACGTTGGACATATGCACCTCCACGACGGGAATTGAGATGGAAGCGATTGCGTCGCGTATGGCATAGCTGTAGTGGGTATATGCGCCCGCATTTAAAATTATGCCGTCGCAGGAAGCCGCGTGCAATTTGGAGCAAATATCGCCTTCGGAATTGCTTTGATAAAATTCGCACTCGTCGCCGCTGAAACGGGCGGCTATTTCGGCGTTGATTTCCTCAAGGGTCTGCAGGCCGTAAACTCCCTTTTCCCTTATTCCCGTCATGTTGAGATTTACGCCGTTGATAAAAAGAAATTTCATTTTGTCTTTTCCTCTATATATTCGTTGAATAGTTTTACCGCTTGGGCGCCGTCGGGCGATTCCCCGCAGTATATGCACTCGGAAAAATACGCCTGATAAAACAGCATGCCTTCGCCGTTTATGATCTTTTTGCCGCAACCTTCGGCTATCTCCAGAAATCTGCTTTTTTTGGGAAAGTAGATGAGGTCCGCCGCGACGTTGCAGAGGGATATCAGCTCCCTGTCCGCGGGCGACGTCCCTACCGAATTGTGCATGCCCACGCCGGTTGCGTTTACGATGAGAAAGTAGGGTTGTGTTTTGATGCTTTCCAGCGGTTCCACTCCCTCAAATTCCCGCGCCAAACGGCAGGCATTTGCGTACACCCTGTCATATACGCTGACTTTTGCACCCGCGTCGAGGAGCTTTTTGGCAACGCTTCTGCCTGCGCCGCCCGCTCCCAGAACAAGCGCCGCGGTATTGCCCACGTCAACGCCGTTGCAATGAAGGGACATCATAAAGCCCATGCCATCCGTGTTGTAGCCGCACAAATCGCACGACGTAACCGTGTTTACGGCCCCGAATACGGCCGCGTCGCCCGCAACTTTTTTCAGATGGGGAATTACGGAAATTTTATACGGGATCGTGACGTTAAAGCCGTCAAAACTTGCTATCACGCCCTCTATTTCATCTTCAAAACTGCTCTCGGGCAGGGAGATTTTTGCATAGGTGATTTTGTTGCCCATTTTGCCCGCAATAAAATTGTGGATTTCGGGACTCTGCGAGGCCGACACATCCTTGCCGATTACAGCCAGTTTAAGTTCTTTCATTGCCCCTCCTTTATCATTGCCGAACATTCGGCAAGCAGCTTAGAATATTGTTCCAAAGGCAATATGAGTTCGGTTGTTTCGCCCTCGTCCGCGGGGACTACCAGTGAAACGTCCCACCCGACGTTCTTTTTGTCGTATTTGGCCATTTCGGCAGCCTGCGCTATATCGTCGTAAAAGGGCATTTTTGGTATTACCGCCGCGATCATATTCCTGAGCGCGGAGGCATATCTTTTGGAGCACGCGCCGAGCTTTTCGGCAATATACAGCTCATAATACATGCCGATCAATACAAATTCGCCGTGGGATTTTTTGCGGTAGTACAGTTCCAGCGCGTGGCCCGTGGTATGACCTAAATTCAGCGTTTTGCGCACGCCGTTCAAATCGTGCTCGTCCGCCGCCACCACTTCCGCCTTATGCTTGATGCAGTGATAGGTTATCTCCTCGAGAAAGGCGGGAAATTTAAGATTGTTTATGTTTGTCTGAAGAAGACCGTATATTCCGCGGTTGAGCGCGCCGTACTTTATTATTTCGCCCAAGCCGCACCTTATCTCCCTTTCGGGCAGCGTGCTTAAAAAACGCGGGTCGGCAATAACCGTTTCGGGCTGGTAAAAACTGCCGATTATATTTTTTACGCCGTCGAAGTCAATAGCCGTTTTCCCGCCCACCGAACTGTCAACCTGCGCCAAAAGGGTTGTGGGTATCTGCACAAAATGCACGCCGCGCATATATAACGACGCGGCAAGCCCCGCCAAATCGCCCACTACTCCGCCGCCGAAAGCCACCACGGTGCAGGAACGCTTCATGTTGTGGTTGAGCATCTCCCTCAAGACGGCGGTGAGATAGCGCAGATTTTTGCTCGGCTCGCCCGCTGGAATTATATACACGGGCACTTTGTCGCCGAACATGCGCCAGATATCGTAGCGATACCACGCAAAAACGTTGGAATCGGTGACTACAAACACGTTTTTTTGGTCAAAACCTGCGGCATATTTTTCAAACGTGCCCGCGCCGCAATGTATCGTGCTTTTTTGCTGCAACAACTCTATAGTTATATCTCTCATACCTGTTTAAGCCGATCGTACCTCTCCTTTATCTCGTCCATATTGTCGCCGCCCAACCGCTGCGACACCACCCCCGCGAGGGCGGTTGCGACTACGCTTTCAAGCACGATTTCTGCCGCGCATACCGCCGCGACGTCGCTCCTTTCGCCCGCCGCCGTCGCCGGTTCTTTGGTTATATAATCCACCGTGTCCAAACCGCGCATTAGCGTGGGGATAGGCTTCATTGCGGCGCGGAGAACTATTTCCCCGCCGTTGGACATACCCCCCTCTATTCCGCCCGCGTTGTTTGTTTTGCGGTAGAAATTTTTATCGAAATAAATTGCGTCGTGCACCGCGCTGCCGCGGAGGTTTGCCGCCTCAAAGCCGAGCCCCACTTCGACGCCCTTTATCGCCTGCACGCTCATCATCGCCCCGCACAAAACTGCGTCGAGCTTTGCGGAATACTGCATGCAGCTGCCGAAACCGCTCTTTAAACCCTTGACGCGTATTTCTATGACGCCGCCCGCGGTGTCCCCCGCCTTTTTGAGCTCGTCTATAAGCTCCATAGCCGCCCGCTGCTTTTCCCCGTCCAGCATAAACAGAGGCTGGGATTTTGCGCTTTCAAGCTCCTCGAAACGATAATTATTTTCGTCCTTTATTCCGCAAACGCTCCTCACATAGCCCGATATATAAACGCCGAGCGCGGCGAGATACTGCCTCATAATGCTCCCGCCCGCCACGCGCACTGCCGTTTCCCTTGCGCTTGCGCGCTCCAGCACGTTGCGGGCGTCGGTCTGCCCGTACTTTATCATGCCCGTTAAATCGGCATGCCCCGGCCGCACGCGGGTGAGCGTTTTAAGCCCCGTATCGCAGCCCTCGGGAGCCATGACGTTGCGCCAATTTTTATAATCGTTGTTTATGACGGCAAAAGCTATCGGACTGCCGAGCGTTGTCAAATTCCTCACGCCGCTCAAAATTTCTATCTTATCGCTCTCGATTTTTTGGCGCGCGCCCCTGCCGTAACCGCTCTGCCGTAGCGCAAGATAGCCGTCGATCTGTCCTATATCTATTTTGAGATTGGAGGGCATGCCTTCGATTATGCCCGTCAGAGTTTTTCCGTGGGACTCGCCCGCCGTAACAAGCTCCATATCTATTATTTCTCCTTTGAAATCGAGTAGTTTGTTGAGGACACGGTTGCCGTGACCGTGCCGTGGATATCAGTGCGATACAGCTTGTTGCCCACATACAGCTGCAGGTTGGCTATATCGGTATTGGAGGGACAGGATTTTGCGTTTTTGCCCACGGACAACACGGCTGCTTCGGGCTGTACGATATCGTACAAATAAGTATCGGTGTAGCCCTCGGCGCAATGGTTGGGCGCCTTTAACACGGTGCACCGTGACAGCGTGACGTTGTTGCCGTCCACGATAAATTTGTTTTGTTGTAAACGTATGAGACCTGCCATTCCCGACTGCACATAGGCCGAAGCGTCGCTCAAAAACATAAACGCGCGCCCCGCGTATTGCAGCCACAGCACAACCGAAGCGCTGTTTATGTTATATTCGTTCGGGATCTCGTTCATGGCGTTATACTCGCACTCGGGCAACTCGGCTGCGCTCGGAGACATGACCATAAAGAAATATCCGTACTCCGCGCTGTACTTGCCCTCCCCGAAGTCGGCAATGCGCAGTTCCGTTCCGCGCCTTGTAAGTTCCGACTTGAACGCGGCATATTCGTCGGTGAGATTATCGTTGGTAACAAGCGGGATATAAGCCGTTTTTATTTCTTTGTACTTTGCGATTTCGGCAAGCGCGCCGCAGTGTTCGCTTTTCACGGAAGTGCAAAAAAGATAATCTATCCTGTCTATCCCGCTCCCGTTGAGGATATCGAGCAGTTTATACACGTTTGAATATGTACCTACGCCGCCGTCGATAAGCATGGTTTTGCCGTCGGGCAATTCGCACAGGGTGCAGTCGCCGAAGCCCACGTCGATATAGCGTATGCGCATAATGCCCGCGGGATTTACATCCTTTTTAAAGTGAACGTATGCCGTAAAATATATAACGGGAATAAAAAAATTTGTTATTATGAGCGCAAGCATCACAGCAGTCACTACAGAAAGCGTGACAATCAGCTTGACCTTTCTTGCGTACATCTTTTTCTTCCGTTTCATGATGTGCCGCTTATATATTTACAAATAATTATAATTATACAAAATAAATTATACCGTAAATTAAACGGATTGTAAACAGAAAATTCACCCCAATTTATATGTTTTAACAAATCACGATAAATTTACACATAAAATTTTACTTTATACCAAACCGCAAAATAAAAATATGCGCCCCGCAGTGACTTTCGGAACGCATATATGGCCTTTTGTAAGTTTTTAGTTTTGGTGGCGGTTGCCGCCGCAGGGCTCGGTCAATACGAGCGGGTCGAGCACTTCGTTAAGTTTTTGCTCGTCCATCAGCCCTTCCCTCAAAACGATTGACTTTATCGGTTCACCCGTTTTTAAGGACTCCTTTGCAATTTCGGCGGCCTTTAAATAACCTATATAGGGATTGAGCGCCGTGACTATGCCCACGCTTCTGTTGACCCATTCGGCGCACCTCTCCCTGTTGGCTTCGATGCCCACCACGCAATTATCGGTGAGCGTTTTTACCGCGCCCGTAAGCGTGTTGACAGATTCGAACAACTGATAAAAAATAACAGGCTCGAAAGCGTTGAGTTCAAGCTGGCCCGCCTCCGCGGCCATCGTTATGGTCACGTCGTGGCCTATCACGAGGAAGGCGACCTGATTTACCACTTCGGGAATCACGGGATTGATTTTCCCCGGCATAATGGAGGATCCGTTCTGGCGCGCAGGCAGTATTATCTCGCCCAAACCCGTCCTCGGACCGCTTGACATAAGCCTTAAATCGTTGCACATTTTTGAAAGATTTACGGCAAGCGCCTTTAACGCGCCCGACACCGCAACAAACCCGTCGACGTTCTGCGTGCCGTCGAAGAGATCTTCCGCGCGGCTCAAATTTTCGCCCGTAAGCAAGGACAATTCCTCCGTTATGTGGCTGAAATACGCCTCCTTCGCGTTGATTGCGGTGCCTATCGCCGTGGCCCCGAGATTTATGACGCGCATCTCGTCCAACGATTTTTCTATGCGGGCGGTAGACCTGCCGATCGCCGTGGCAAACGCGCGGAAGGCCTGCCCCAAACGCATGGGCACCGCGTCCTGAAGCTGCGTTCTGCCCATTTTGAGTATGCCGTCAAACTCCCGCGATTTGTCTTTAAGCGCGCTTTCAAGCCGCTTCAGTTCGGGAATAAGCTCGGCAACCAAGGACAAAACGGTGAGCTTCCCCGCAGTCGGGATTACGTCGTTGGTCGACTGCTCCATATTTACATGGTCGTTGGGGCTTATCTTTGCGTAGTCCCCCCTCTTGCCGCCGAGCCGTTCGATGGCAATGTTGGCGATAACCTCGTTTACGTTCATGTTTGCGGACGTGCCCGCCCCGCCCTGCACGGCGTCGACGATAAAGTCCTTTTTGTGCTTGCCGCGCAAAATCTCGTCGCAGGCCGCGATAATCGCCTCGGCCTTATCCCTTTCCAAAATTCCGTATTCGAGATTTACTTTCGCCGCCGCCTTTTTGATGAGCACTATGTTTTTTACGAACGCAAAGCAATGTTTTGTGCCCGTTATACCAAAATTTTCCTTTGCCCTTAAAGTCTGGATGCCGTAGTACGCCTCGTCGTCGACAAACATCTGGCCGACGGAGTCCTTTTCACACCTGAATTCTTTTTTCATGTTTTTCTCCTTACCGTCTTGATTATATACCCGCGCTATGTTATAATCAAATATATATTACAAGATAAATGTTATAAATTTAATTTATGAGGTGCGGTATGTATTCGGCGATGGACTATATTTATGAAATATATAAGGAAAAGAGTTTTACTAAGGCGGCGCAAAAACTGTTCGTGTCGCAGCCTGCGCTTTCGGCCTCGGTTAAAAAAGTCGAAAGCGAATTGGGTGCGGAGATTTTTGACAGGAGCACTTCCCCGATATCGCTTACCGAGGCCGGGCGGATATACATAGAGGCTGCCGAACAGATCTACGCCGTTATGACGGGGCTGAAAGAGCGCATAGACGACATAAACGGGCTGAGAACGGGCGAAGTTACGGCGGGCGGCACCAACTTTGTGTCTTCTTGCGTGATACCCGAGATAGTTAAAAATTACTCGGCGCGATTCCCCGGGATAGCGTTAAATCTTGTGGAGTCCAACTCGGAAGAGCTGAAAAGGCTGGCTCTTTCGGGCGGGGTCGACGCGGTTATAGACTATGATTTCGACGGCGCGCTGTTCGATATAACCCCCTTACGCGAAGAAAAAATTTATCTTTCGGCGGCAAAGGATTCGCCGCAGGCGCAAAAATATGCAAATTATGCGCTGACGGACGGCGACATAAGGCACGGCAGGGAAAACAGGGCTCCGTCGATAGAAATTTCCGCGCTCGGCGGGGAGCCGTTCATACTTTTGAAAAAGGGCAACGACATGAATGAGCGGGCCGTGAAAATGTTTGCCGAAAGCGCAATCCGTCCCAACGTTGCACTGATGCTCGACCAGCTTATGACCTCCTACACACTCTCCTGCAAGGGGCTGGGAATGGCGTTTGTGCCCGACACGCTGATAGACGCCGCGCCGCTGAAAAACGCCGTTTACTTCCGCATTTCATCGCCGCACGCAAAGAGAACGCTTGCCATCGCCAAAAAGAAAAACAAATACGCAAGCAAGGCATTGACCCAGTTTATTATAACCGCCGCCGCGAGCTTTGATAAAAAATAAATAATTCCATATACTCTTTGTACGGAGGGAATTATGATTGAACACGACACGATAGAGCTTTTGCGCGAATGTGACGCGGGAATCCGGATGGGAATTTCGGCAATAGACGAAGTTAAAGACCATGTAAAGAGCGCGGAATTCGGCAAAATGCTTGACGATTATCAGCGGGAATACGCACAACTGCAGAATGAAATACAGGGGGTTTTGCACTCCTATCACGACGAAGGCAAGGACCCGAACCCAATGGCAAAGGGCATGGCCAAACTGAAAACGGACTTTACTATGGCCATGAACGACACCGACCAAACAATTGCCGACCTTATTACCGACGGCTGCAATATGGGGATAAAATCTTTGAATAAGTACCTTAACCAATACGGCGGCGCGGACGGGCGCGCAAAGGATTTTGCCAAGCGGCTTATTGAATTGCAGGACAGACAACTGAAAGAAATAAGAAAATTTTTGTAAAAACGTAGCGCGCGGCCATTCGGCCGCGCGCTTTTAAATATGTGCTGCGCTTGATGAAACGTGTCATTCCGCGCGTGAGCGAAGCGGTAAGCGAGGTAATCCCCTCGTGGGCAGGTCGAGGTCGGTTAAGGCGGCGTTTCAAACAGCCAAGAGCAGCCACCGTGGGATTCTCTCGCTCGGTCGCGCGCAAGCGCGTCTCCCTTCGACTCGAAATGACACGGCTTAACTTTCTCCGTTATAAAATGTAGCGCGCGGCCGAACGGCCGCGCGCTGTTTTGTGTTTGGTTGGGATAAGTCAACAAAAGATTTGGTTAAGCTTTGTTCAACACGGTAATGTTAATTTCTGTTTGTTCTTCCGTTGCCTGACCTGTTGCGGTGTACCCACTGTTTCCTACATCAAAACCACCACCGCTAGTTATTTTACCATACCAAGTAGTCCGACCCCAACTTGTAGACGATGCAACTTGTACGGTAAATTCCTGCCCAGGCTTGAGATAACATACATAAGTCTTACTAAACACGGTATCGTTTTCCTCACTAGTTACTGTTAAATCCTCTTTCACGGCTTTATTATCGACAAACACTGTACATTGTGCAGTTGTTTTTTGAGCTCCAATGCCCAAGAAACCACCTTCTTTCCCCGATGCGCTTACCGTTACTGTCAACTTCACCTTTACCTTCCAGTTAGCCTTGATTACAAGCGTGCCGTCTGTTAAATATGTGCTGTCAATTACAGTATCGGCTGCAATAGGGTTACCGTTGGCCGTCCAACCGTCAAAATAATATTGCCTATCCACATCATAATCATATTTAGTGAACTCATCATTATTGGTCGGGAATTTGTCGCCAAGCGTTTCGCCTAATTTTATTGTACCGGAGTTGGGAGTTGTAAGACCTGTGTATCCTGTCGTACCGCTATCCAAACTAAACTCATAATCATATTCCTTCGCGGCGTCCTCAAAGTAACCGTATATCGTTATCTCGCCGTCGCCTGTAATTAAATCTTTGGCGTTTGCTTCTGAAATCTCGGTTATAGAGTTTCTGTATTGGGAATCCGAGAACCAGCCCTTGAACTCCAAAGCTTCGTTGCCGTGCGTTGCGGCGGCAAGCGTGATTGTTCCGCCCTTTACAGTCCACGTTGCGGGATTGGTATTAGTTGCGCCGTCCGCTCCCGATATTACATACTTGACGGTATATTGTATAGGAGACCATTTAGCGTAAACTGTAATTTCATCACCGTCTTTTACGCTTAAAGGATTTTCCGACAACAAGTTTTCGCAGGCAGCCTCAGTATACCAGCCTTCAAAGGTGTAGAAATCGCGCACGGGATTCGGTGTATCCACTTGCGATATTGTTACCTCAGTCGATGTTTCGGGAACATGAACCGTTACTTCTTCTCTTCTGTGTTCTGTAATCCCGTCATTATAATCATAAATTACCGTATATTTTATGGTTTTGGTAGAAACAGACCACTTGCCGTTTTGATAGGTATAGATAGTGTTAGTATTTAGCTCAAAATAAGTATCATCTGCATTTATACCGCAACTTGTAATAGTAGATTTATAAGTATTAACTGAAAGAGTACCGTCTGACATGTATTCTGAAATTTGTTGTCCTGAAACTGTGCCTTTGATGTTTAGCGTTCCGTTTCCTTCCTCACTCTCTTCACCATAAACATCACCTTCAAAAATTGTACCCGCCTGAACATCTACTTGCCCCCCGACAATAATTTTTGCCGGCGTTGTAGCATTATAAAAATTTAAATCTCCAGCATCGAAACGATATGCATCTTTTTGATTACCGCTTGGATACGGTTTTCCGGTTCCATCATCCCACTGTTTTTTGCCTTCGGTATAATCAACTTTTTTTCCGCCATAGGAATATGCACTAGCACCATTTTGCAACGTCAATTTTGCTTTTGGAGCTATATGTAATTGAGCCCCTGGCAAAAGTTTCAATGAGACATTATCTGAAATAGTTACATCCGAATCTTTTTTTAGTTCAATTGCAAAATTCCCTGGGATGGGCACTTGGCGACCATTCGTGGAAGCCTGCGTGCCTGTAATTTCTACACTTAAATTGTTAAAACTTATTTTACCATATATTTCAAAATGTATTCTGCCTTTCTCCCGTGTAGTATCTATCCATTTAACTATTGAACTTGATTCTTTTAACTGTAAAAAAGCACTGGTATCATTTGACAAGAATAATACTTCATTCTCATATTTGCGACTACTAAGGGTCATGCTGGCAAAAATTTTATAGTGCGACCCGTATTCAAATTTTGTGCGCGCCTCAATCCCTGTTACCGAATATTGATTAAATGGAAAAGGTGTAAGCCTAGTTGCCATTTTTAATGAAATGCTTCCACCACGCCACCCTGTTAAATTCAATAGCTCGTACACCGTTGCACCGGATTCTATAGTAATATTTCCTTCTCCGCTCGCAAAACCAATACACCAAAATTGTGCCGCATTTTTAAAAGCAACTTCTGCATTTTTGGCAATATCAAGCTGCCCATAATCAGCTCCATGAACGGATGATGAATGTGCATCAGTACTACCAATATTGACAAGCGCATTTACTTTCAAGATGCCATTTACTGTTAAATTATTCGAAACAAAAAGTGTAACGTAGCCAGTTTGCGCAGTTGCTGATGTGCTGGTGGTATAAGAAAGCTGGTTTCCATCTGAACCACTTCCATTATCGGTTCCGTTATACGGTACCAACAAAGTTACACCGCTTTTTACGGTGTAGTAGTTGTTGTTACCGCTATAACCGGCCAGTTCGGCCACGCTGATTTTTTTGTTGGTTTGATTAGGTATCTTAGGGCCGATATCAATGTTTTTGTCTGCCCCCGCAAACGACGTATTTACTTTTACAGTTGCTGTTTGACCGCTTATTGCATTATTCAGCGCGTCCTCTATGGTGTACCAATCATCACCAACTTGCACCGTCTTATACTTAAAAATTAAATTTGTAAAAGTATATGTTGTTGTGCTATCGGTTGTACTGCCCTGATAGATATAGTTGGACTTTGTTAACAATTCAAAGGATTCGGGCACATTCGGATTTGCAACGGTGCCTACGATACGATACTTTGATTTTATACTGACGCTGACGCCGCTTATATTGTAAGTGCCGCCATCTTTTAAGTTGCCTTCTAAAGATTTATCGTTTACGTTCGGCGTGGTAACCGTAACGGTCGGTTCGATAACTTTTTCTTCTCCATCTATTACTTCGTCACCGTTTTTTCTGTAAAATTTGAATTGATAGCTACCGTCGGCGGCCTTATATGTATCAGAACTACCTAAATTTATACCACTTTCATTATAATTTGCCTCAACAATGCGGCTTATATATACGGGTTCACCAAAATCAGGGTCGTAAGGCTGCCATGTGGTTTTAATAACCCAGGCCGCCAACCCCACGCACACCATCAAAATTATAAACAACGCCGTAAGCATTATAAGGGTGAATTTGGAAGTTCTCATCCGTCAACCCCCGTTATTGAAGCCATTATCTTAAACCCGGGGAATTTTTTCCCGCCGTCGCCGTATATGTACTTTTGATAGTTGGTTTCTTCGCCTAAATTAAAATTGAATGTTGCTGTAATTTCAGTATAACTCTCTTCGGAGGCAGCGGCTAAGTTAAGAGAAAAAGTTAGTATGCAAGCCGTGCCATTAACTGTAGAATTCGGATTAAGCGCGGTACCGGACGCAACTTCTGCCTTAACAAAATTGGTGCCTTCTGCAAAAATATTATCCTTAACCTGTTCCGATGTATCCGCATATTGCAATGTAATCGAAACAGTTGCCGTTGGATTAGTTAATGCTTGATAAATACGTCCTCGATAAAATCTGTATGTAACGATAAGCGTAGCTGCATAAGAAGTATCACCGTTGCTGTCAATAAAGCCGTCGGGGGCATATTCAAGGCCGCTGACCGATACAAATTCTATGTAGTTTTTTACGTCCTCTGCCGAAATCGTGCCCGTTACCGTGGAACTCGGCGTGCCCATGCTCCAGTTTGCAAAACCTATGCAAAACATACATATGCATGAGCAAACCGCAACTATTGCAAGCACTGTTTTGTGCCGTATTTTCATACTTCCTCCACAGTCCGTAAAAGTATACATTTTCGTACTTCAAAAACTTGCGTATTCGGGAGGCAATATGATATAATTTTAGACGTAAAAATATAAAAATTCGACTTTTTACAGTCTGTCCGTAAAACTATACTTTTACGGACTTTTTTAGTGAAATTTTAAACAGATTTGGAATTTTTGTATAATTTACGGCGTCGGTTTGCCGAAAAATCCAAATTTGGGCGCCAAATCGTCACCGCCGAACCTCGGCAAAGCCCTCGCGCGAACACAGGCATTACCATAAGACATTCGGCCGGATTTTGCCGTTTCCCAGAGGGAACCCTCGGCAAAGCTTCGGCGCTTTGCGCCTCGCGCGAACAACGGTTCGCTTCTTTACAGTAACAAAACGGGCATTGCTTAAAACAATCGACCGGATTTTGCCGTTTCCCAAAGGGAGCCCTCGGCAAAGCTTCGGGGAAAGCCCTCGCGCGAACACAGGCATTACCTTAAAACATTCTGCCGGATTTTGCCGTTTCCCAGAGGGAACCCTCGGCAAAGCTTCGGCGCTTTGCGCCTCGCGCGAACAACGGTTTGCTTCTTTACAGTAACAAAACGAGCATTACTTAAAACAATCAACCGGATTTTGCCGTTTCCCAGAGGGAACCCTCGGCAAAGCTTCGGGCAAAGCCCTCGCGCGAACAACGGTTCGCTTCTTTACAGTAACAAAACGGGCATTGCCATAAATTGGCAATGCCCGTTTTGGAGCTACTGGCCGGATTCGAACCGGCGACCTGCTGATTACGAATCAGCTGCTCTACCAGCTGAGCCACAGTAGCGATTATTGACTATATCATTATAACAGAATAATTAATTTTTGCAAGCGTTTTTTGCACGTTCGTAAATTTTTTATCAGGGATTTTGGTCGTCGTCCGAATATCGGTGGACTATTCCGCTCTTATCCTTATAGGAAATTATCGTGGATAAATTTACATTTTCGGCGCTTTTGAAGATATTTTGCTCTATTCCCGGGTCCTCTTTGGCAAGGCGGGCAATGAGCTCCTTTACCTTTTGCCGCTTTGAAATTGCGGGCTCAACCGCGCTGTTTGCCGTGAACTTGCAGGCGCACTGCAAAAAATGCAACCCGTAACAATCCCTCCACGCCTTTATGTCCTTTTCGCGTATGAGATACATGGGGCGGATGAGCTGCATGCCCTCAAAATTGGCGCTGTTTACGCGGGGCATCATGGTTTGCATCTGCCCGCCGTAGAGCATGCCCATCAAAATGGTTTCTATGACGTCGTCATAGTGATGGCCGAGGGCGATTTTGTTGCAGCCGAGTTCTTTGGCCTTGCTGTATAAATGGCCCCTGCGCATGCGGGCGCAGATATAGCAGGGGGATTTTTCTATGTGGATTACGTTATCGAAAATGTCCGATCCGAAAACGGTTATGGGGATATTCAAAAGTTGGGCGTTGCTTTCGATGAGTTTGCGGTTTTCGGGCGCGTAACCCGGATCCATGACGAGGAACACGAGTTCAAAGGGAAATTTGTTGTGACGTTTGAGCTCCTGAAACAGCTTTGCCATGAGCATGGAGTCCTTGCCGCCGGATATACAGACGGCGATTTTATCCCCCTCCTTTACAAGCCCGTATTCGACTATCGCCTTGGCAAATTTAGAGAAAAGTTTTTTGGAAAATCTTTTCCTTATTCCTTCCTCCACCTGCAACGCAAAATCCGCCGGGCCGCTGTTAAATTTTTCAGGTTCTTCCGTCTGCGCCGTGTTATCCAAAGTCCGCCTCCACTAATTTATTATATCCCGCCGCTTTGTTTTAGTCAACCTTTATAAAGCCATATAACGCCGCGGGCGCGCATATATTTATTTTATGGGTAACAGGGCGTTTGCGATATCCGTTGCGGCCGTTTTTGCAGTTACGGCGGCCGTTATAATATGCGCCGCGGCGAGCCGCGGGACGGCTTTGGCGTTTGCGCGCGATTACTATTTTGTGTGTTACAGCATACGGGACAACGCAATTTCGGCAGACGCTATTTCGGATACCGTCACAAGTTACGGCGGCGCGGGCTACGTGTTGGAGTACGGCGGGAATTACTACGTTACCGTTGCCTGTTACTACACCGAAAACGAGGCTAAAACGGTTAAAAACAGCCTGTTGCGGCGGGGGCTGAACTGTTCGGTTCTGACGGTGACCGCGGGAAATTACTTTGTGAAATCTTCCGTTTCTAAACAGCGCAGAGAGCTGTATGAAGGTAATCTGAACACATTGAATTCCCTGTCGGAACTGTGTTACCGCTGCGCAAACAGCCTCGACACGGGCGAGATTGACCAAGCCTCGGCGGCGGGAGTTTTGAAGGACGTGCAGTCGGGTCTGGACGGGCTGAAAAGGGCAAACCGCTCAAACTGTTTTACGGGCGGGATAGACAGGCTTATAGCCGAGTGTAATGCGGCGGGCGCGGAATATATCTTTTCAAAAAGCATGAGGAAATTGCAGATTGCCATCGCGGACTTTATAATCAATGTAAATATATATTGAATTTGGAAAAATTTTATTAAAACTCCGTTTTTTTGCTCATAATAACGTTATGAACAGAAAATTACCTGCGCTTGCGGCAGTGGCGCTTGTGTTGGCGTTTTTTGTGGCGCTCGTGGAAAATTATTTTTCGCACCCGTCCGCCGTAACCACTTTTGCCGAAGAACAGAAAAACATATATCTTACCTTTGACGACGGGCCGAGCGACAGGGTAACGCCCGTGATTTTAGACATTCTGAAACAGGAAAAGGTGCCAGCCACCTTTTTTGTAGTGGGAACGCAAGCCGAAAAACGCAGAGACCTGCTGAAGAGAATTTTTGACGAGGGGCACTCACTGGGCGTGCACTCCTATTCGCATATTTACAACGATATCTATGCTTCGCCGTCGGCGCTTTTAAACGATATAGAAAAATGCAACGAGGTGATTTGCAGCGTTACGGGCAGCTACACCCACCTCTACCGCTTCCCCGGCGGTAGCTTTTCGGTGAAGCCCGAATTTATAGAAACGGTCAAAAAAAATGGCTACACGGTTGTGGATTGGAACGCGTCCTTTATGGACAGTGAAATTAAAGACGTTACGGCAGGCAAGCTGTACACGGCCGCGCTGAACACCGTCTCTAACCCAAAAAGAATAGTTATGCTGGCGCACGACGCCACCGACAAAACCGAAACGGCAAACGCACTCAAAGAGGTTATACGGCACTTTAAAAAGAAAGGATACGTCTTTAAAAAACTTTAACGGACGTACGTGAAAACGCGGGGCGCGGATTTTGAAATCCGCGCCCCGCGTTTAAGTTTTTCAGTTTAACCTACGCCGTAAATTTTGCGGTATTCTTTCATCTTCTGAAGATATTCCGCGCCCTCTATAACGCCGTTTTCTATGGCCTCTATTATGTCCGACATAGTGACTATGGAGTAAACTTTTACGCCGAACTCCCTATAGACCTCCTGAACGGCGGAGAGATTGCTCTCCAGCCCCCTTTCCATTCTGTCGACGGAAATCACCATGCCCGCAACTTCCACGTTTGCCGCCGCCGCGAGCTTGGGCAGCATTTCGCGGAGGGCTTTGCCCGAAGTCATTACGTCCTCGATGATTATCACCTTTTCGCCGTCCGAAAGCTGCTTGCCCACGAACAGGCCGCCCTCGCCGTGGTCCTTTATTTCCTTTCTGTCGAAAGTGTAGTCCATATCTATCCCGTGGTTGTTATAGAGCGCGACCGCCGTGGTGACGGCGAGAGGTATGCCCTTGTAGGCGGGGCCGACGAGCGTTTGGGCCCGCAAACCGTTCTCCGCGATACACTGCGCATAGTATTCGCCGAGTTTTGCCAGCTGCGCGCCCGATTTATAGTTGCCCGTGTTGATAAAATAGGGCGCTTTTCTGCCGCTCTTTAAGGTGAACTCGCCGAATTTGAGAACGCCGTTTTCTACCATAAATTTAATGAATTGCTGCTTGTAAGTCATAATTTCTCCTCAATTTAAAGTCAGTGTATCCACAATTTCGTTTACGTCATTTATGTTGTGACTATCGAGCCACGCGTTGACTCCCGCGATGATTTTGGGCATTGCGTTGCCGTCGGAAAAATTTGCCGTTCCCACCTGCACCGCGCGCGCCCCCGCCATCATAAACTCTATGGCGTCCTCGCCGCTCGTTATACCGCCCATGCCGATAACGGGGATCTTTACGGCATGCGCCGCGTCATACACCATTTTTACCGCTATCGGTTTTATGCCCGCGCCCGAAACGCCGCCCGTATTGTTGGCAAGCACCGGCCTGCGGCGCTCGATATCTATAACCATTCCCGTGAGAGTGTTTATCAGCGATATGCAGTCCGCGCCGCCGTCCTCGGCCGCCTTTGCGTTGGCCGCAATGCTCTCGACGTTGGGTGAAAGTTTTACTATCAAAGGCGTTTTTGCAAGGTTTGATTTGGCAAGTTTTGTAACCTCAAAGATGTTTTGGGGTCTGACTCCGAGAGCCATTCCGCCCGCGTGAACGTTGGGGCAGGAAATATTCAGCTCTATCATGTCGACGAGACCGTCGAGGCGGGAACAGATGTTGCCGTAGTCCCCCAGCGTTTTGCCCGCGACGTTGGCTATAACCACAATCCCCTTACTCTTTAAAAAAGGTAAATCGTATTTTATAAAATGCTCCACGCCCGGATTTTGCAGGCCGACGGAGTTTAAAATAACCGACGAACCCTCGGCTATGCGCGGAGTGGGATTGCCCGAGCGCGCTTCCAACGTCGTTCCCTTTGTGGACACGCCGCCGAGCACGGAAATATCGTATAACAAATTGTATTCGCGGCCGAAACCGAACGTGCCGCTTGCGGCTATCACGGGATTTTTGAACTTGACGCCGCAGATTTCAACCTGTAAATTTGCCATCAGAGTTGCACCTCGTTGATATCGAATACGGGGCCGTCGCGGCAGACGCGGGCGTTTTCGCCCGAAGCCGTTTTGCAGACGCAAACCAGACACGCGCCCATTCCGCAGCCCATTCTCTCCTCCAAAGAAACGAAACAGGGAGTAGTTATGCCCGCCTCTTTAAGTTTTTGCTTAAGCACCCTTAGCATTACGGGCGGCCCGCAGGAGATTATTATGTCGGGATTTATGTTTGCCGCGTCCCGCAGGTATGCCCCGACGGCGTTGCCCTTTTCGCCGTAGCTACCGTCGTCGGTGGTTATGGTAAGTTTTTTGCTCTTTGCAAGCTCGTTGTAGAGGCACACGGCGTCTATATTTCTGAAACCGATATACGAATAAAAGTTTTTGGTTTGGAAATGTTCGCGGATAGTGGCGACGAGCGGGAATATCCCCACGCCGCCTCCTATAACGGCAACGTTTTTGCAGCCGTCCAAATCGAACCAATTGCCCAACGGCAGCAAAACCTGCAACTTTCTGCCCGCCTCCACCTCGGTTAAGTATTTTGTGCCCTTGCCCTTGACCTGATAGCAAACCGAAACTTCGTCGCCTTCGCACATGCACACGCCGAGCGGACGGCGCAACAGGTGCGCCCCGTTGCCCGTGGAGAGGTTTACAAACTGCCCGCCGTGCATCTGCCCCACGCTTTCGGGCAGGACGAGGGTCATCATATAAATATTTTCGGCAATCTTTTTATTGCTCTTTACCGTTGCAAGCAAGTCTTTCATGCGCCGAACTTTCCTATTGCATTTTGCAGATCGCGGCGCATGTCGAGGCAGGCCGCGCGGGCCGCTTCATAATATGTCATGCCGCTGTATTCCTGTTTTTTATAGGCGCAGAGTATGCCGCGCGAGGAGTTGACAATGCCGCCCAAGCCCCGTTTGTCAAAGCAGACTTTAAGCATTTGCGCGCTTCCCCCCTGCGCCCCGTAACCGGGAATCAAAAAGAAGGTGTGGGGCATCTGCTCTCTCAAGCGCGCGGCCTCTTCTGGATGGGTCGCCCCGACGACGGCTCCCACTTCCGAATAGCCGTATTTGCCGATCAGGTCCTTGCCCCACTCCGAAACAAGCGCGCCCATCTGCTCATAGATGTATTTGCCGTTGGCGAGCATGAGATTTTGCAGTTCGCCGCTCGACGGATTGGAAGTTTTTACAAGCACGAAAACGGACTTGTCGCGGTTCTTTATGTCGTCAACAAAGGGCTTTATGCCGTCGTAGCCGAGGTAGCCGTTCACGGTGAGCATGTCGGAGGGAAATGCCTGCAAATTTGCGCCGCCCACCTGCGTATTGCCGAGGTATGCCTTGGAATAGCACCCCGCGGTGGAGCCTATGTCGTTGCGCTTGCAGTCGGCTATCACCGTAAGACCCTTGGCACGGGCATATTTTATCGTTTGATAAAAGGCGTTCATGCCCTCGCAACTGTACATTTCATAGTAGGCGACCTGCACCTTGACGGCGGGGACGACGTCGCACACGCTGTCGATTATGTTCCTGTTGAATTCCACAATCTTTTGCGCCGCGCCGCCGAAAGTCGCGGTATCTCCCCTCATTTCCTCGGGAAGATAGGAAAAATCCGTGTCCAGCCCCACGCAGGCAGGGTTTTGTATTTCAATGATTTTATTGATCAACGAATCAATCATTTACATCCTCACAATATTTATTTTTTTACGCGTAGAGCGGCGTTTTGCGCCGCTCCTATTTACAATATTTTATTTCGCCGTCAACAATGGTATATTCCACAACGCCGTTCACTTTGTAGCCGTTGAACGGAGTGTTTTTACCCTTGGAGACGAACGCGTTGCCGTCGATAGTATAACTCTTTTCTAAGTCTGCTATTACAATATCGGCGGGCGCGCCTTCCCTGAGTTCCCCTCCCTCCAAACCGAGAATTTTTGCGGGGGCGGAGCACATTTTTTCGGCAAGGCCGCAGAGAGTCAGCTTGCCCGTCTTAACAAGATAGGTGTAGCTTAAAGCAAGGCTCGTCTCTATGCCGCTTATGCCGGACGCGGCGAGATTGTATTCGGTCTGCTTGTCCTTTAGTGCGTGCGGCGCGTGGTCGGTCACTATGCAGTCCAGCGTGCCGTCCTGCAGGCCGCGGATGATTTCTTCGACGTCGCGCCGTTCGCGGAGAGGCGGATTTACCTTGGTAAACGTGTCGTAGTCCGCTATAACGTCGTCGGTCAATATAAAGTAGTGCGGGCACGTTTCGGCAGTAACTTTTACGCCGCGCGCCTTTGCGCTGCGGATAATCTCCACGCCCGAATAGGTTGAAACGTGGCAAATGTGCACGGGGATATCAAGGCTTTCGGACAGGGCGATTTCGCGGGAAATCATTATGTCCTCGGCGGCGCGCAGACTGCCTTTGAGCCCCGTGAGCGTGGAATTATAGCCCTCGTTTACCACTCCGCCGTCGACGAGATTTGCGTCCTCGCAGTGGCAAAGACACTTCAGCCCAAAGCTGTTTGCGTACTCCATGGCAAGGCGCATAATATAGGAATTCATCACCGATTTGCCGTCGTCGCTCAGCGCAACCACGCCCGCAGACTTCATTTTGCCTATGTCGGCCAGCGTTTCGCCCTGCTCGCCCTTGGTTATCGCGCCTATCGGGTGAATTTTGCAGAGATTGACTTCCTTCGCGCGGGCCTTTATATAGGTTGCAACCACCGCGTTGTCGCACACGGGATTGGTGTTGGGCATGCAGCACACCTGCGTTACGCCGCCCTTTACGGCCGCCTCGCTGCCGCTTTTGATGTCCTCCTTGCCCTCGTAGCCCGGTTCGCGGAGATGGACGTGGATATCTATGAGCCCGGGAAGAACGTGCTTGCCCGAGGCGTCAATAATTTTGCAGCCGCTTTCGGATAATGCCCCGATTGCGGCGATTTTGCCGTCGTTTATAAGCAAATCGGCCCTGATTTCGCCTTGCGGCGTCACAAGCGTGCCGTTTTTTATAAGCAGTTTCATAGGCGGACCCCCCTGTAGCCGTCAAGAAGTTTAAGTATGCTCATTCTGACGGCAAGGCCGTTCGTTACCTGACGGTTGATAAAGCTCGTTTCGCCGTCTATGAGCGCGGGCGGAAGCTCCACTCCCCTGTTTACGGGCCCGGGATGCAGAATTATCGCGCCTTTTTTTGCATATTTCATCAATCCGTCGTCTATGCCGAAGTATTTTGCGTATTCGCCCGCCGACGGGAACAGTCCGCCGTTCATTCTTTCAAGCTGAATCCTGAGGCCCATTACCGCGTCGGCGCCTTCCACGGCCTCCTCGCGCGAGTTTGCGACGTGAGCGCCGAGAGCCGCGATATCTTTGGGGAGCATCGTACCGGGTGCGTACATATACGTTTCCGCGCCCAATTTCGTAAGCCCGAACAAATTGCTCAGAGCCACGCGGCTGTGCTTGATATCGCCCAAAATTGCCACCTTGAGCCCCTCAATTTTGCCGTAGCGTTCCTTAAGCGTAAAAATATCGAGCAGGGCCTGCGTGGGATGTTCGTGCATGCCGTCCCCGCCGTTAATAACCGACGCGGCGACGTTTTTTGCAAGAAGCGCGGGCGCGCCCGCCATCGGATGGCGGATGGCAATGAAGTCCACTTTCATGGAATCGAGCGTTTTGCCCGTGTCGACAAGCGTTTCGCCCTTTTGAACCGAGCTTGTGGCGACGGAGATGTTTACCACGTTTGCGCCGAGATACTTTGCCGCAAGCTCGAACGACGTGCGCGTTCTGGTGCTGTTTTCGTAAAACAGCGTTACGAGCGTCCTGCCCTTTAAAACTTCAGAACACTTTCTGTCGCCTTCTAAAAACTTTTTGGTTGCAACGGCCCCGTCGAGAATGAGGTTTATCTCATCTGCCGACAAATGTTGCAATCCGAGCAAATCTTTGTCTTTAAGCATTTGGCTCCCTTTTGATTGGCAGAAAAAAAGCGGCAAAACCCTTTTTGCCCACCTATCCTTAAGTTTTTACCATTATAACACAGGATATAGGCAAAGTAAAGCGCAGCGCCGCCCATTTATATAATTTTTTGGAGGGTAAAACCAACCTTGTCGCAGGAGGTAAGGATATATTCTATGCCGTCCTTTACCGTGCGGTAGGGGAAATAGGTTTCACCGTGAATGTGCCCGAACACCACCTTTTGGACGTTGTGTTCCCTGAACATTTCGGTAAACAGCGTTTCGGGAGACTTTTGCGAAAAGGGCGGATAGTGAATCATGGCAACGAGCTCGTCGCCCTCTTCCCTCACCTTTTCAACTTCCCTAAAGCACAGCTTAAAGCGCTCAGCCTCGCGGAGGTACAACTTTTCGTCCGCGGGGGTGTAGTCGGCACTGCCCGGACAAGTCCAGCCGCGGGAGCCGCAGACGACGACGTTGCCCGCCTTTATGCAGTCGTTTTGCAAAAAGACGAAACTTTCGTCGGGGGCCGAACGCCTGAGCTTGGTGATGCCGTTCCACCAATAATCGTGGTTGCCGCGTATAAAAATTTTTTTGCCCGGCAAATCTTTGAGGGACTGCAGATCCCTCAGCCCTTCGTCAAGGGCCAGCCCCCAGCTGATATCGCCGCATATGAGCACGATATCCCCGTCCCCGACCCGCTTTGCCCAGTCGGATTTTATTTTTTGCAAGTGGTTTTCCCACCCTGCGCCAAAGACGTTCATGGGCTTTTGATTGTCAGCCGAAATGTGAAGGTCGCTTATGGAAAACACGTTCATAACTATATTTTAACACACAACGGCAAAAAATTAAAGTGTTTTAAATCGGTAATTAAAAATAAACAAAATTTGCAAAAATGGCGTAAAAATAGGCATTTATGTGTGACATAGTACTATATAAACAGTATAAAATAGTGGCTTTCTCCACAAAAATCGGGAGAAAGCCTGTATTTGTTTGCCGACCGACAGGTTATTTAAGCCGATCGTACATAAGCTGTTTTATCCGCCCTTACAGCTATTATTGGCAGGAACAGTTGCGTTGCTGGGGATAAAGCGGCAATTCGAAGAAGCCCTGACATACTTCCTGCGAGTAGTCCTGCGCGGGGGGAATGGCGCAATAGCCGTAGCTGGGAACGAGGAGCTGGACGTCCACCACTACTTTGAGTATTACCGTTATGCAGCCGTTGGTTGTGAACGTGCCGTTTTCGTTGAACGTTGCCTGCGCGCATACCGCCGACGTCTCTGCCGTTATCCTATAAGGCATTATAGACGGGGCGGGCACGGACAGAAGAACGTCCTGCGTTACCGTTATTGCCGAAGTTGCCGAACCCTCCACTCCGTTTGCGTCGGTGTAGAGCACTTCGACGGGAATGGAAACCGTTGCCTGCACTCTCGCGCAGCCGGGCTTGTCGCCCAGCCTGTCGATATCGATATTTGTTATATTGCCCACCGACGAGAGCGATCTGGCGCTTATGAACGTGAGCGGATATGTAGGGTTTGCGGGCGTGGGATCCGTGAGGGTCAGGGTTAAGTTTTCAATCTGAATCTGCTTGATGCAGGCATCAAAAATCTTCTGTGCCTGAATGCAAACTTTTTCGCACATGCCGTTCAACGGATTCCCGGATATTGCGCCCGGGCACTTATCCGAATGAAAATTATTGGAAAAAAATGACATTTTTGACCTCCGTTATATTTTCCGCGCGGAGAGGCGCGGCTATATTTTATTATATGCTTCTACCCGCTTAGGGGTGATTTACCGCGGGACGGGATATAAATTTTGTTGGACGGGCAACACGGGCGGTTGCCGTTGAACTGTTTGAGCGTCTCCTCCTCTACGCCGTATTGTTGCGACAGTATAAAATAGGTTTCAAACGGGCGCACGGTGTGGACGGCGCAGCAGGAAACGGGGATTACCGCGCCCGCAAAACAGCCGTTTGCGGGGCACGACAAAAATTTTTCCACTTCCCTTTGCGATTGTCCGCTCTTTACGCGGTAAAATTTGCCTACGCCTGGTTGGAGTTGCATGGCGCCTCCTTTACGGATTTTTTTATCAGCATATGCGCAAATCGAGCAAAATGTTCTAAAACGGCGGCAAAAAATTGTAAAATATTTTGATGAAGAATAATATTTACAAATCGGCCGCCCAGGTTACCGTGTTTTCCACAATAGAAAAGGGGCTGAGCTTTTTATACAAAATAGTGCTCACGCGGGCCATAGGCGCCGAGGGTCTGGGAATTTATCAGATTTGTTTGACGGTGTTTGCCGTTTTTTTGACGGCAGCTTCGAGCGGGGTGCCCGTTACCGTTTCCCGTCTTATGGCAAAGAGCGCGGCGGAAAACGACGTGCGCGGCAAACATTCGGCGGTGACGGCGGGGATATTATGCACGCTGTTTATAACCGTGCCCGTGGCCGTTATACTGTTTTTGTGCCGCGGGAACCTCGGGTTGCTGTTTTCGGACGGGCGCTGCGCGGATATATTTATTATTTTGCTCCCCGGGCTGGCGCTCACCTCGGTATATTCGGTTATCCGCGGGTCGTTTTGGGGGAACAAGCAATTTTTGCCCTATTCGGTTATAGAGCTGCTGGAGGACGCCGTGATGGTCATATGCGGCGTGATACTGATTTCGGGAGTCACAGACCCCGTGCTCGGCGCAAAATACGCGGTGATAGCCGTGATAATTTCCTATGTGTTCTCCTTTGCCGTTTCGATAGGCTGGTACGTTGCGACAGGCGGGAAATTTGTGAGCCCCAAGGGGCGGTTAAAGCCGCTTATAGCCTCCTCGGCGCCGATAACCGCCATGCGCACTTCGGCTTCGCTTTTAAATTCCGCGGTGGCATTCCTGCTGCCCGCGCTGCTGATTGCGGGCGGAATGGGAAATTCGGAGGCGATGAGCCTTTACGGAGTGGCCGTGGGAATGGCCGTCCCGATGCTGTTCATACCCTCGTCGGCGATAGGCTCGATCGCCGTTGTGGTGGCGCCCGAACTTTCGGAAAATTATTACAGGGGAAACGGGCGGGCCGTAGTGCAGGACGTGGAAAAAGCCGTAAACGCGGCAGTATTCATTGCGGCGCTGGTAATTCCCGAGCTGTTCGCGCTGGGCGGCGCGATAAGCGACTTTTTGTATTCGAGCCCTCTGTGCGGAGAAATCGTCACCGTCAGTTCGTTTTTGGTGCTGCCTATGTGCGTATCGATGATAACTAACACTGTGCTTAACTCGATGAACTGCGAAAAAAAGACTCTGCTGTATTTTTGCATAGGCGCGGCGGCGACGCTGCTGAGCATTGTCGTTCTGACTCCCTTTATAGGCGTTTACAGCTACGTTTGCGGATTGGGGCTGAGCAATATCATATCGGCGGTACTCAACCTGAGACTATTGAAAAAGAAATGCGCGGGGCTGAACGTGGGGCGCATCGTTTTGAGGAGCGCGGCTGTCGTTGCCGTCTCCTGCCTGTTCGGCGGGCTTTTGGAAGGAATTTTGCGCAACTTTATGCCGCCGCTCGCCCAGATAGCCGTAGGCGGGCCGCTGATATTGCTGTTCACCGCGGGGGCCGCCTATCTTATGAAAATGTACACTTTGGCGCCGCTGAAAAAACTTATTTCGAAAGACTGAATTTGAGAGTAAACAGTCCCTTTACCGCAAGAATTATCAAAAAAACGCCGAAAAATTTTTTGAGTATCTCCCCGGGGAGAAAGGAAGCCGCCACGCCGCCGAGGACGGAAGCTGCAAGCGCGGGCACGATGATAAAACCCAACTCCCCGCCGCGCACGAGCCCGCCCTTTTTATGGACGGAGAGACTGACCGCAGCCATCGGCAAAAAGGCAATGAGATTTGCGGCCTGCGCGATGTGCTGCTCGACGCCCGCGAATATCGTGAGCGCGGGGATCATTATCGTGCCGCCGCCCATCCCCATGCCGCCGAGAAGGCCCGAAACAAAACCTATAAAAAGAAAAATAATAAAGCTCAAAACAGCATCCTCACGCCCGCGGCAAACATGAGCGCGATGAACACTATGTTTACCGCGACGCCCGGCAGAACGCCCAGAAGTTTTGCGCCGATATAGCCGCCCGCGACCGATCCTATGGCCGCGGGTATCACCACGTCCGCCCTGAAACTGCCGCCGATGACGTAAACCAATGCCGAAAGGGCGCACACGGGCGCAATTATGAGGATTGCCGTTGCGTGGGAACGCTTTTCGTCGTAGCCGAGCATGTTTTTGAGGACGGGAACGGCAACCATTCCGCCTCCGCCGCCGAAAAGTCCGTTTATGGAACCCATGAGGAAACCCGCGAAGGCGCTTTTTAAATTTTTGGAGTTAATAATCATAGATAATTTTTTATCCGGGCGCGTATTTTTATTTAAGTTTTTGCAATTTATGGAAAAATAATAATATTTTTGCGTTTATTTGAGCCGTAATTGCTTGCTTATAAAGGCAAATTATATTAAAATGATATGGTACGAAATTTTTTTCAGGTGTAACATTATGAGAAAAAGACATTTTACCAAATTCAGGAAATCGGCTATTGCGGCACTTTGCGCGGTTGCCGTAACATGCACCGGCCTCGCCGCGGCATGCGCACCCACAACTACCCCGGACGATGCCACCTCAACCCCGAAGAGAGAAGATACCCAACTTCTTAAAAACGGCGACTTTGAATTTTTCGACGTCCCCGAAAATGCGGTTCATCTTATAAGAAACGTGAACAGCTGGTCGCGCTCGGGGGACAGCTCCGGCGCAATGTCGGGAATTATAAACACTTCCGCCAAGGCATGGGAAGCCATGTCGGACAAAGGCCTGAAGGACACGTTGGACGCAAACAACGACCTTAAACCCGGCGACGCCAACTATGAGGACAACCATATAGACTACAACGGAATGGACTCGGGCGATATCCCCTACGTGGATCCCTACGTTGCGGCGCTGTCCGAAAGCAATATCGGCGACGACGAGGACGGCTACGCGAAAGACGGGCTTATCCTGCGCGGCAAACTTTCCGACCGCTCCTATAAAGATTTCCTCGGCATAGAGGGCGACAGCGAAAGCGGCTATAAGTTCCGCGGGCAGACCGTGTATTTTGACAGCGACAGCGGGGACTACTACTTTGACGAGGATTACACCCAATCGGTCCGCTATGCAACCATATACAATCCCGAAACGCACCTCGGCAAATACGACGAGGCGGCGGGCAAGTTGGGCGACACAAAGGTCTACCTTGACGACGACGGCAATTATTTCCTCGACGAGGACAAGACCGAGCCCACGGGCAACGTGCTGATGCTGCACAACTATCCCACCAACACCAAGTACAACGGATTGGAGCAGCACTACACCTCCCAGACGATCACCCTTGAAAAAAATACCGCGGCGGAAATTTCCGTTTGGGTTAAAACTTCCGACCTGAAGTATGACAAGGGCTACCTGCAGATAGACGACCAGGACAGGGGCGCGTACATCGAGGTTACGCAGACCGTTGCCTCCACCTCCATCGATTCGTTCAGAATTAAGGCGATAAACACCGAAAAAATCATAAACGACAACCCCGCCCTCGATTCAAGCGTTGAAAGCAACGGTTGGCTCAAGTACACCATCTACGTAAACGGTTGCGACTTTGCAGACAGCTCCATTGCGATAAATCTCGGACTCGGGGACAGCGAAACCAACAAAAAGGTTACGGGCTACGCCTTCTTTGACGACGTGCAGGTTAAGAAGTTTATCGATCTCGAGGGCAAGGACTCCGAAGGCAACGACGTGAGCACCTATCCCGCCAACAAGGACAAGCTCGGGCTCGACAGCGGCACGCCCGCATATTGCGCGCTTACGAGCGAGACAGAAAGCAAAATCTTTTACGCAGACGCGACCGTGGACTATAAGAGCGGCGAGCGCGTGGTTTCGGATGAGAGATTTTCCACAAATTTCTATTATCTCGTTGACCTCGCTTCGGAAAACTACACCGCGACAAGCACCCAAAAACAGCCCATAGCGTTCAACGGCGGATCGGTATCGCTGAGCGCGGCCCTCACCACCACCGAACAGAAAGAAAAAACCTATGCTTCGGCGGAAACAGACGGCGCAAAATTCAACGGCTTTACAAAGACGGACGACAAAACCTACACCCTGCCCGACGCATTGAAGTATGAGGGCGGCAGGCCCACTTTCAACGACGTAATCGGCGTGTACGGCATCAACGACAAGTTCTCCGCTTCCGACTTCAACGGAACGGACGACGGCACGCACAAGTTTGCAGACCTCTCCAACGAGTTAAACGAAGCTCTTACGGGGGCACAGGGACTTGAAGCGTTGAAAGAATTTTCACTCGACAACCATGCGAGCATGTTGCTGATTCTTTCGAGATACGGCGCGGCATACACAGCAAAACTTGAAAACGCAACGAGCGGCAACGCCTTTACGGTAAACGCAAAGGACAGCGCGGACGGGACGAGCTATAAAATCATTTCGTTCTGGGTTAAAACCTCGGACATGAAGGGCTCCACCGCCGCCACCGTAAAACTAGTTGACGGAAGCGACGACGAACACGTTGCAACGATAACGCTTGACACCACCTCCGTAACTACGGACGTCGGCGACGAAAAAGATATTTATAACGGCTGGGTACAGTGCTTCTTCTATGTGGAAAACCAACTCGACGAAGCCAAAGACTTCTACCTTACTTTCAGCTTCGGCAACACGGATATAGTCTCCACCGCCGCCACCTCTTACAAGGACGGCTGGGTTGCGATGGCGAATATCCAGTCTCTCGACGTCGACGAGGACGTTTATAAACTTGTTTCCGAAAATACTTACGCAAAGAAGCTGACCTTTGAAAAGGAAGGCGAAAAGAGCTATACTCCCTTTGACGACGCGACGAGAATGAGCAACGTCAAGAAGGGCGTGGGCACGCCGTCAAACTACTATGGCGTGAACGGCGGCAGCAGCTATGTTACCGACAAGACGTTCGGCAATGATTTTGACAAGCAGAACAATGTTAAAGACGGCATAGCGGGCCTTATCAACAGGGACGGCTTTGACAGCTATGACGAGACCTTGAAAGGCAAGATTTTGAGCAGCTTTGTTGCCGGTGCAACCAACTGGAACGACGTTTTCGGCAAGGATTGCTATCAGCCGCTGATTATAGTGAACAGCCTCCGCGAATACTACGACAGAGTTACGGAGACGGACGACTATATCAAGGAACATCTTTCCCAATACTTTATAAAGGACGAGGGCGGCAACTACGTGCAGGCTACGGAATGGAGCGAGGACGAAACCTATTACTCCATTGCCAAAGCGGTGAACTACGGCTTTATCGGCAGCACGCAGAGCGTTTCCTCGAGCAGTTATAAGACCGTAAGCGTGAAAGTTATGGTTTCCGACGGCGCAACGGCATACGTTTATCTCGTTGACGACGCAAGCCATAAGGTGATGGACTTCGATATGCCCACCTACTCCTTCTACTATGACGACGACGGCAACGTGCTCAGCGAGCAGTTTGACGAAGATTGGTCCGACTCCGAACACCGCGCCGCAATAGTTTACACCTTGAGGGACGACGGCTTGTACGACGGAAGCGACGGCGTTTATGCAAACCTCTATAACCTTACGCCCGTATTTAAGTATCCTAAATTCGAGACCAATACATTCTATAATTCAAACGGCGAGATCGTAAGCTACGACAAACTGCAGGAAGGTGAACTGTATTACAGCGACGCCGCGCATACAAAACTTGCAGACCACTACCTCTGCGTCGACACGACGAGGGTGTATGAATACGACGGCTCCACCGAATCCTACTACTACCTTGTCAACGGCGAACGCGGACAGCAGGTTAAGAACTTCGACACGCAGTACGCAAGATATTCCGCGCCCGAAGTTAAGCCCGAATATTCGGTTGAAATAGGACCTACCGGCGGCAAGTGGGTAACGGTGAACTTTGTTATCCATACCGGCAACGAGGAGAAGAATTACAGGCTCGAGCTCTGGAGCGGCAAGCGCGGCGAAACGGGTGAAAACTCCGCCGCCGAGGGCGCGGTTGCGTTCGATTACAGCTCGTTCAGCATTACCGAGAGCAATTATTCGAACGTGCTTTCCGAATATGAAACGGCAATCAAGAACGCATATATAGAGTTGATAGCGGCCAAGGACGCAACAAAACTTAAAGACGCGAGCGAACTGAACATTAACGGTCTTAAAGCGATTGTTGACGAATTGGGATATTCGCAGAGCGAAATAGAGACGGCCCTTAAAAACGCGGGTGCGGACAGCGGCTACGCCGCCCAATACTACACGTTCAGCTGGTATGACTCGGCGCAGTTTGTGCCCTTCAACGCGGAGATTGCGGAAACGGGACAAACGGGCTACGATTACACGGCAAGCTCCAATTCGGAGACGTTGGTTTACTTTAAATCGTACGACGAAGAGTCGCTGTCATACAATCTGTTCTTTGACTACTCGGCGATAGACCAGACGGTGGACATCGACACCTCCGCTCCCGACGATTCCGAACCCGATACCACAGATACCAATACGACGGGCGAGTCGGGCTGGTTGCTTATAACCTCGATAATACTTGTAGTTGTCCTTCTGTTTGCCCTGTTGGCAATCCTTGCGAGAGGCCTTTGGAAGAAAATTGCGAAGACGCGCGGACAGAAAAACATCCAAAAAAATAACTACAAGCAGCGCGAGCGCTATATAAAAAAGCTCAAACTCGTAAAGACCGCGCCCGTAGAGGAAACCGACGAACAGCCCGCAGAAGAACCTACGGAAGAACCTGCAGAGGAGCCTGAGGAAGAGCCCGCGGAGCAACCTACAGAGGAACCCGCAGAGGAACCCGATCAGCCTGCAGACGACGAAAATAAGGACTGATAGTTTGCAAAAGTAAATAATCCCCGCTCATACGAGCGGGGATTTGTTTTTATTAAATTCTGAGGCCCTTCGGCAGATGGTTTTTTGCAACGCCGTTGACCGCCTTGCACCAGCCGAGCGGCAAGCCCGCGTACGTCGCCAGATACCAGCCTTTGAGCTCTTCGGGGCAACCGAACGTCAGTCCGCGCAGATAGGACAGCGCAGTCTTTTCGTCCACCTCCACCGAATTGGCCTCTTTTGGGGTCAGCCGCGTTGCGAGCGCGTGACCGGGCGTGAACGGCGATTTGGAATCAAGCCTGCCCAGAAAGAGCAGCTGTTTTATGCGCCACCTGTCCTGCCGCGGAAAGGCCGAGATCAGATCCTCGGCTCCGTCCGCAAAGCCGAAGAGCGCGTCGCCGTCAAGAATAAGATTATTTGAGGCGGTTTTGAGGGTTGCGCTCTCCCACTCCCTGTATGCGCGCAAGTCGCATTTTTTGGGAACGGACGGGGTCAGTTTGTGAAAACCGTCGGCGCGGGGGCCGTCCGTCTTTTGCAGCACGGCGTAAAAGTGCCCTTCGCCCCGTATTTTGTGGGGCAGAAGTTTGCGCATGTCAAGCAATTTATACCCGGGGTGGGCTTTTAAAAAGTTGTCTATCTGCTCCTCGTCTTCCTGCGCGGAAAAGGTGCATGTGGAATAGACGAGCCGCCCTCCCCCGCAGAGCATTTTATCGGCCGCCTCCAAAATCTGTCTTTGGCGCGCGGCGCACATTTCAACGTTGGACAAGGACCATTCGGGGATTGCATTGGGTTCCTTTTTGAACATTCCCTCACCCGAACAGGGCGCGTCGACGAGAATTTTATCGAAGTAATTTTCAAATATACCTGCAAGAAAGGCGGGCTCGGCGCAGGTGATCGCTGCGTTTTTTATGCCGAGGCGTTCGACGTTCTGCGCCAAAATATCGCGGCGCGAGGGAACGGGCTCGTTTAAAACGAGGACGCCCTTGCCCTGCATGTATTGCGCTATCTGCGTGCCCTTGCCGCCCGGAGCCGAACAAAGATCCAATACGCGCTCGCCCTCCGTTATTTCAAGCGGCGGCACGGCGGCCATTGCGGACGGTTCCTGAACGTAGTACGCGCCCGCTGCGTGGAGGACTGTTTTGCCCAAACCCTCGCCCTCAACAAAAAATCCGCTCTGCTCCCACGGCGTGGGCGAGAGCGCAAACGGCGTTATTTTTTTGAAATTTTCAACGGATATTTTGAGAGTATTGACGCGGACGGCCCTTTGGGCGGGGCTATCATAGCTCTGCAGAAAATCGCCGTATTCCGCGCCGAGCTGCAACTTCATTCTCTCCAAAAATTCGGCGGGCAGGCTAAGCATTTATTATAGCCTCCAGCTCCTCTACGGTAATGTGCTTTATGGACCGCTCGTCGGCAGACTTGGTGCGCGCCGTGGTATCGTCCGCGGCCGAAACGTAGAGAGTGCAGTTGTCCAGCTTTGAGGAATATTTCCCGCCGAGCGAATAGATTTTATCCACAAGCGGAATGGAATTCGAGATGTCGTCCTCTATCGCGCGGGAAAACGTTATGGTTTTGCCCTTCAAAACTCCACCCGACCTGTTGACTCTTTTGCGCGACAAATTGTTATAGAACTGTATGCGCTTTTGGGCGCGCTCGTTTTTTGCCGCCTGCTTTTCCATATTGTAGCGCTTGAAGCCCTTGGACTGCGGGCGGGTTATCTGATAGCGCGATATTTTGCCCTGTACCACGTTTAAAAGGGCGGGAAGTTCGGTGACGGTGCAGTGTTCCTCCTTGCAGAGGGCCTCCACTATGCGCATCGTGGCATAGGCGTCGTCGGCGGCGCGGTGGGGCGTAAATTCAACGCCGAGCGCACCCGCTATATACTCCAGACCGAATTGGCGGGAAAAGTCGTTTATATGGGTCATGAACAGCAGCTGGCTGTCCTGAAAGGCAAATTCAAAGGAAGGCAGCCTGAAGCGGCGGGTTTCGAGGTTGAGATACTTTACGTCGTTTAAAACGGCGTGGCCGAACACAAGGTTGTTCTTGTCCTCCAAAAGCGCTTTGATTTGGCCGTAGACGTGCGGAAATGAGGGGTGACGCTTGAATTCCCCGTATTCATAGGGCAGAACTATACCCTTTTCCCCCTTTCTGTCGGTCAGCTCGAATTTGCCCTTGGGGTTGATAAGGATATCCTCTTTTTTGAGTATATTGAAATTTTGGTCGCAGACAACATAGCCGAACGCACAGATTTTGGCATATGTTTTATGGACGCCCGCACATTCGATATCAAAAAAAACTAAATTCATTTCACGGATAGTATAACATAAAATGCGCCCGCAGGCAAACTCCTGCGGGCTGAATAACGGTTAAATTTATCGGGTTGCGATATTTTACTCGTCTTCCCGTTGCTCTTCGTCCTGCGATTCGCCGGACTGCTGTTCGGGAGCGGCCGTTTCGGCCTCATCGTCGCGCTCGGTTACGGCTACGGTGGCAACTGCGCCGTCCTTTAATTTCATGAGGCGCACGCCGCGCGTGGCTCTGCCTATCTTCGAGATGGAATCGGCGTGCATGCGGATTATCGTGCCGCCCTCGGAAATAATCATTATGTCGTCGCCGTCGGAAACTTGCTTGAGGTTGACAAGGTAGCCCGTATCTTCGGTGAACTTGCCCGCCAAAATGCCCTTGCCTGCCCTGCCCTGAACGCGATAGTCGTCGAGGGAGGAACGCTTGCCGTAGCCGTTGGAAGTTACGGTTATCAGGCTCTTCGTTTCGTCAACAACAAGCATATCTACCAGCTTATCGTCGCCGTCGAGCTTCATCGCGCGGACGCCCGAAGTGTCCCTGCCCATGGAGCGAACGTTGTCCTCGGAGAAACGTATGCATTTGCCCGAACGCGAGGCTATCATGAGTTCGTCCGAGCCCGTGGTGAACTGCACGGAGATGAGCGAGTCGCCCTCGTTGAGGCGGATTGCGATTTTGCCGTTCTTGTTTATGTGCTCGAACTCTTGAAGTTTTGTCTTTTTGATGAGCCCGCCCGAAGTTGCAAACGCGATATAACCGTCGGACGCGCTTACGGGAATTATCGTGGTTATTTTTTCGTCCTGCCCTATCTGCACAAGGTTTACAACGGCCCTGCCGCGTGCGGTGCGCGCCGCTTCGGGAATTTCAAAGGCCTTTATGCGATACACCTTGCCGAAGGAAGAAAACAACAGCAAGTCGTCGTGCGAGGAGCAGGTGAACATCTTTTCGACAAAGTCCTCGTCCTTGGGACGGTGGGCGGTTATGCCCATGCCGCCGCGGTTTTGCGCGCGGTATTCGGCAACGGGGAGCCTCTTTACATAGCCCGTGTGGGTCATGGAAATTACGACCTGCTCAACGGGAATGAGGTCCGCGTCCTCGATGTCGCCCGTGAAATCGGTGGAAATTTCCGTCTTCCTCGCGCCCGGATACTTGCGTTTGATTTCGATAAGGTCGTTTTTGATTATCTCGAGCACGCGCTCCTCGTGCGCCAAAATGTCCTTGAAGTCCTCAATCTGCGTTTCAAGAGAGGCAAGCTCGTCGGTGATTTTATCAACCTCGAGGTGGGAAATTCTGTACAGGCGGAGTTCGGCGACGGCCGTTGCCTGCCTTTCGTCCAGCTCGAAGTTTGCGGTGAGCTTTTGCACGCAGTCCGTTTTGTCTACGGCGTTGCGGCAGACCTCCACGACCTCCTCTATGCTCGCCTGCGCTATCACGAGGCCGCGGAGAATATGGGCGCGCTCCTCGGTTTTTTGCAGGTCGAACTTTGTTCTGCGGACGATTATGTCCTTCTGATGCTCAAGATAGTAGTACAGGCACTCCTTTAAATTCAAGATGCGGGGCGTGCCGTCCACGAGGGCGAGCATTATTATCCCGTCGGACACCTGCAGGTTGGTGTGCTTGTACAGCGTGTTTAAAACGACCTGCGCGTTGGCGTCTTTTTTAATCTCTATAACTATGCGCATGCCGTCGCGGTCGGACTCCTCGCGGATGTCGGAGATGCCCTCTATGCGCTTGTTTTTAACCAAATCGGCTATGCTTTCGATGAGCTTCGCCTTGTTTACCTGATAGGGAATTTCGCTTACTATTATGCGGGTGCGGGTTTGGTTGCCGCTCTGGTACTCCTCTATTTCGCAGCGGGAACGGATGACTATATTGCCGCGACCCGTGCGGTATGCCTTTTTGATGCCGCTTCTGCCGAGAATCAAAGCGCCCGTGGGGAAGTCGGGGGCCGTGACGTACTGCATGAGTTCGTCCACCGTGATTTCGGGGTTGTCTATGAGGGCTATGACGCCGTCGCAGACCTCGCCGAGGTTGTGGGGCGGGATATTGGTTGCCATGCCCACGGCTATGCCGTCAGACCCGTTTACAAGCATATTGGGGAATCTTGACGGAAGCACCGAGGGCTGCATGCCCGTGTCGTCGAAAGTGGGATAGAAGTCCACCGTCTCCTTGTCCAGATCGCGGAGCATTTCGGAAGCTATTTTGGAGAGGCGGGCTTCGGTATATCTCATAGCCGCGGGGGGATCGCCGTCCACGGAGCCGAAGTTGCCGTGCCCCTCCACCAAAGGTTCGTTTATCGAAAAGTCCTGCGCAAGACGGACGAGAGCGTCATATACCGAGCTGTCGCCGTGGGGGTGATATTTACCTAAGCAATCGCCGACTATACGCGCGCACTTACGGAACGCCTTGTCGGAATATAACCCGAGTTCGTGCATCGAGTAGAGTATGCGCCTGTGGACGGGCTTTAAGCCGTCGCGCACGTCGGGTATGGCGCGGGAGACGTTTACGGCCATGGCGTAGGCTATGAAGGACTTTTTGAGTTCCTCGTCCACCTCTACGTCCAAAAGTTTGGTCATCTGCAGAGTTTTTCTGAATTCTTCTGTAAGCTCGGGGCTTGTTTCTTTCTTTGCCATATTCTACTCCTTAAACGTCCAGCTCCTCAACGAGCTTTGCATTTTCCTCTATGAATTGGCGGCGGAGTTCGGGTTGTTCGCCCATCAAGAGGGCAAACGTTTTATCGGCTTCAACCGCGTCCTCCACGTTTATGCGGACAAGCGTACGCTTGGCGGGGTCCATTGTAGTTTCCCACAGCTGTTCCTTGTTCATCTCTCCGAGGCCCTTATAGCGTTGAAGTTCGAACTTGCCTTCGAACGTGTTTCTGAAATCTTCGAGCGCCTTGTCGTCGTAGAGATATTTGTCCTCCATGCCCTTGGCCGAAACCTTATAGAGGGGCGGCTGGGCGGCGTATACGTGGCCGTTTTCCACGAGCGGCCGCATATAACGGAAAAAGAATGTTAACAAAAGTATTCTTATGTGGGACCCGTCCACGTCGGCATCGGTCATTATTATTATTCTGTCGTAGCGGAGCTTGCTCTCGTCGAAGTTTTCCTGTATGCCGCAGCCGAAAGCCGTTATCATGGCCTTTATCTCTTCGTTTTCCAAAACGCGGTTTATGCGGACCTTTTCAACGTTGAGTATTTTGCCGCGGAGGGGCAGGATCGCCTGAAATCTTCTGTCGCGCCCCTGCTTTGCCGTGCCGCCCGCCGAGTCGCCCTCGACGATATAAATTTCACACAGCTCGGGCCGCTTGTCCGAACAGTCGGCAAGTTTGCCGGGGAGCTTGGTGCTCTCCAAAACGCCCTTGCGGTGAGTTTCCTCGCGCGCGAGACGGGCCGCCTCCCTCGCTCTCTGCGCCGTTATGCAGCGCATTATCAGCTCCTTGGTTTCGGCGGGGTGCTCCTCGAGATAGGTGCCGAACTTTTCGCACACGGCCTTATACACAAAGCCCCTGACGTAGGTTGAGCACAGCTTGGCCTTTGTCTGGCTCTCGTACTGCGCGTCGGCAATCTTTACGGATACTACGGCGGTTATGCCCTCGCGCACGTCGTCGCCCGAGAGCTTTTCGGTCTCCTTTAAAATATTGAGGCGGTGGCCGCAGTCGTTTATTACCTTTGTTAAAGCCGCCTTGAAGCCGTCGAGGTGGGTGCCGCCGTCCGGCTGGCGGATATTGTTGGAGAAGGGGAAAATCTGCTCCACATAGCTGTCGTTATACTGTATGGCGACTTCAAGGAACCTGTCGTCGCCCTCGGAATCTTCAAAGTAGACGGGCTTTTCGAACAGAACTTCCTTGCCCTTGTTTATGTCCTCTATAAAGTGGACTACGCCGCCCTCGTAGCAGAAGCTGTCGTGACGCTCCTTTTCGCCGCGGTAATCGGTCAACGTGAGCGTCAAACCCTTGTTGAGATAGGAGAGTTCCCTAAGGAGGGTTTTGAGGGTGTCGTAGTTGAACTCGGTCGTTTCGAGTATAGTTTTATCGGGGTGGAAAGTTATCGTTGTGCCCGTTTCCCCGGTGTCGCCGACTATCGCAAGGGGCGCGTCGGGTATGCCGCACTTATAGCTCTGGCGGTGGATATGGCCGTTCTGGCACACTTCGGCAACGAGATAGTCCGAGAGCGCGTTTACGCAGGATACGCCCACGCCGTGCAGGCCCGAAGATATTTTGTAGCCGCCGCCCTTGTTGCCGCCGCCGAACTTGCCGCCCGCATTGAGGTTGGTCAAGGCAAGCTCTACGCCGCTTATGCCCTCCTCCTCGTTTATTCCCGTGGGAATTCCCCTGCCGTTATCCTTTACGGTGCAGGAGCCGTCCGCATTTATGCTTACGTCGATACGGTCGCAATAGCCTGCAAGAGCCTCGTCGATAGAGTTGTCGATGACCTCGCGCACGAGGCAGTGCAGACCCTTTTCGTCGGTGGGGCCGATATACATCCCGGGATGCTCGCGCACGGGCTCGAGACCCTTTAAGGCGCGCAGGGAATTGGCGTCGTAATTTGATTGAACTTTTTCAGGCATTTTTTATCTCCCGAACAAAAAATATTTTATTTTAATTATTATACCATATTATTAGAAATAACGCAAGAATTTGAGCAAAAATTTGCATTAAAAAACCGCCGTTTGCGCATACTTTTTTTATGAAAAAGCACTTATGCGCCAACGCGGCAGAATTTGATTTTGCGGATAAATTTTTTGAGTGCGGAACGTGCGGAAACCACGTGTGCAAAACGCAGGCCGAAATCTGGGGAAGGATTTGCCCGCACTGCTTCGGCAGGCTGTACAGAATAAGTTAAGCGGAATATTCCCCCTTAAGCTGCTCTGCCCTCGCCCTGTACGCCGCGGCGTTTTCCCCGTCCCCGACCGCTTCGCAATATTCGGCGCGGAGTTCCGTCAGGGAGATGAACGCGGGGTCGTCCTCCATTATCTGGGGCAGGTCGAAGAGCACAGACCTGTCTAACTCCTCTATAGGCTTGCCGCTTAAAATATGCGCCTGCGCGACCAGCACTGCGAGCATGACTTGGGCTTCGGGAGAGTTGCGGGCAAGCTCTGCAATTACAAGCCCGTCCGTTTTGCCCGTTCCGTAGGTGACGGGTAGGACGTTATCGAAAAATATCGACAAGTGCCATATGGCTATGGGGGATATCCAGATGGGGACCTGAGGCACGAAAAGCGCAACCAGCCCCAAAACTATAAAAATAAAGTTGAAAAGCACGCCGCCGAGGGCGGTTACTATGAGGCGGGATTTTAATTTGTCCTCCCTTTGGGGGACGATTTCCACGCTCGGGGCGCGCACCAAGGGCAAAAAAGACCGTACGGTAAGTTTTGCGCGCATGCCCGAAAACAGCCCGAAAACAAAGTGGCCGAGTTCGTGTACGCCCGAAGCGGTCAAGGCCGACAGCACAAAAAATAAAAGAAAAAGCCAGATGTCGGCCGTGCCGTAACTGTGAATGACGTAGCAGGTATAAAAGATGTAACCTATCACGCCCGCAGTGCACAAGACCCAAAGAATATAGGAAACTATTTTCAGAACGAGATTTTTCATGCGTTCCCCTCTTTGAGCATCACGTAACCCTCTAAATTGTCGCTTTCGGAGACGGTGACTTTGTCTATGCCGAAGCGGCGCATGACGAGATATGTGAGGAGAAAACCGCCGCCTATTATGTCGGCGCGGCGGGGCTCCATGCCCGTTATTTTCATGCACTCCTCCACCGATAAGGCGAGGACGTACTGCGCCGTTTTTAAAATTTCATCGGCGTAAAGCACGGTGCCGTCCGTTTTAGCGGGGTCGTAAACCTCGAGTTTTTGCTTTACCGCGGCAAGCGTGGTTGCGGTGCCGCCTATGGCGTACATATCAAAATCAGCGGCGGAAAAATCGCCGTATTCCTTTACCTTTTCTTCGGCGGCCCTGTATAGTTTGTTGAAATCCCTGCCCGCCAGATCGTGCAGGCGCACGGTGCCTATGTCCGCGCTGTGGGAATAGAGAGTTTTGCCGCCCCTCTGTACGGTAACTTCGGTGCTGGCCCCGCCGACGTCTATAATTCCGCCGTCCCTGCCGCGGAGAGCGCCCAATATGCCGAGGCGGGCCTCCATTTGGCCGCTGACTACGTCGACGTCAACCCCGCAGAGCTGTTTGACTCTGTTTAAAAAGTCCTGTTTGTTAGAGGACGAACGGACGGCGGCCGTGGCAAAAACGTAGAGACGTGTCGAGTTTTCCGCCTTTGCGTCCCGCACAAACGCGGCGATTGCCTGCGCCGTGCGCTCGATCGCCTCCGCCTGCAGCTTGCCCGAATTCGCAAGCCCCTCCCCGAGGCGGGTGGTTGAATGGCGTTTATATAAAGTTTTTCCGTCCGCAATCAGGGCAAGGCGGACGGAATTTGAACCTACGTCGATAGCTGAAATTTTCATAAACTTTAAGGTCTGTGATAGCCGTATTCGAGGAGCTTGTCCTGCAAAAACCACTCCGACTGAAGATAGTCGAGGTGTTCCTGCTCGGTTTTGGCCTGCTCGTTGTAGTAGACTATTTCCTGTTCGATTTCGCGGCGCCTGCGGAGAACGGAAGAAAGAACGACAAGCTGATACACAACAATTGCCGCAAGAATAACAATCAATATAATAGTTGTTACGGTTGCAGCCGCCATTATGCGGTTGCGCTTTTCTGCCGTCACTTTTTATTCTCCTTTTTCGCCGTGATAATATTATACACTTTGCTTACGAAAAATGCAACAATTATGTGTAAACTTTTTAAATATATGAGGGCGCCGAGGGCGCAGCCTATGAACATAAACAGCCTGAACCTGCCCAAATCGCATACGACGGAGATAAATATAAAGCCCGCGGCAAAAACAATGCAGTAGATGAGGTCGCAGATTATCAAAAATATCTTGTCCTTTAGGGTGTATGCCGACTTGTCGGGGCCGCAGACGGCGCAGCGGACTATGTATAAAATATCGTACGCCACGCCGCTTGTCACGCCCGTGAACATGCACACTATAAAAATATAGACCTGCATTATTTAAACAGTTTTTGCCTGAGGCTTGTGCCCTTTTGGAGGTAGCGCGCGCCGTAAATGTCGCCCGCGGCCGAAAAGGCCCCCGAACTCTTGGAAAAATTGACTATTTTCATGCCGCTGCCCTGCACCACTATCCTGCCGTTCGCATAGCTTAAAACTATCTGTTTGTCCGAAAAACTGTCCACGCTTATTATGTCGGTCGCGGTTATGCGCTTGCAGCCCTCTATGGTTAAATTATGGCCTTCCATTTTATTCTCCTTAAAAAAATACCGCCCCTTGCGGAGTGGTATATTTTATTATTTGCGGCTGCAAGTTATGCCGTCTATTGCTTTTTTTCTTTGGCGCGCGCCTTTGCGCGGAGCTCGCTGTCGAGTATGCGCTTGCGGATGCGTATGTTTTTGGGCGTCACTTCCAGAAGCTCGTCGTCGCCGATAAATTCAAGACATTCTTCAAGGCTCATCTTTTTGGGAGTTATGAGCCGCAGGGCCTCGTCGCTGGAGGAGGAACGCGTGTTGGTAAGGTGCTTGGTCTTGCATACGTTCACGTTGATGTCGTCGCTCTTGGGGGACTCGCCTATAACCATTCCCTCATATACGGGGGTGCCCGCGCCGATAAACAGCGTGCCCCTGCCCTGCGCGTTATAGAGGCCGTAGGTTACCGATTCGCCCGTTTCGAAGGCAACCAAAGAGCCTGTGTTGCGGCGGGAAATTTCACCTTTGTAGGGCTGGTATTCGAAAAATACGCTGTTCATCACGCCCTCGCCCTTGGTGGAGGTCAAAAATTCCGACTTGTAACCGAAAAGGCCCCTGGCGGGAATTATAAATTCCAACCGCGTGCGGCTGCCGACGGCGCTCATGTGGAGAAGTTCGCCCTTGCGGTTGCCCATGCTCTGGAATACGGCGCCCGCGCTCTCGTCGGGGACGTCGATTATCAGCCTCTCCATGGGTTCGTAGCGTACGCCGTCTATTTCCTTATAAAGTACTTTGGGCGTGGAGACCTGAAATTCATAGCCCTCCCTGCGCATGCTTTCGATAAGAATTGAAAGGTGCATCTCTCCCCTGCCGCACACGCGGTAGCTGTCGGGGCTGCCCGTTTCCTCCACCCTCAAAGACACGTCCTTTAAAAGTTCGCGGAAAAGCCTGTCGTGCAGGTGGCGGGTGGTGACGTATTTGCCGTCTTTGCCCGCAAACGGGGAATCGTTAACCGAGAAAGTCATTTCCACGGTGGGCTCGGTAATCTTTACGAATTTGTGGGGCTCCACGCACTCGGGCGCGCAGATCGTGTCGCCGATATTTATCTTTTCAAGGCCCGAAAAACATACTATGTCGCCCGCTTTTGCCTCTTCGCAGGGAACGCGGGTGAGGCCCTCGATCTGATATAAATTAACTATTTTACCGGGGGTGCGCTGCTGTATGTTGTTGTAGTTGGCAACAACCACCTGCTGGCCCTGCTTTACGACGCCGCGCTCTATCCTGCCTATGCCTATCCTGCCGACGTAGTCGTTGTAGTCTATGGACGAACAGAGAAGCTGGGCGGGGCCCTCTATATCCGCCTCCATGGGTTGGATATGTTCCAAAATGGTATCGAAAAGCGGCGAAAGGTCAGTGCCCGGCTTGTTTATGTCCAAAGTGGCCGTGCCGTCCCTGCCCGAACACCATACCACGGGGCTGGAAAACTGGTCGTCGGAGGCATTTAAATCGAGCAAAAGTTCCAAAATTTCGTCCTGCACCTCGTTGAGACGGGCGTCGGGGCGGTCGATTTTGTTGACTACAATTATTAACCTGTGGCCCATTTCAAGCGCCTTTTGGACGACGAAGCGGGTCTGTGGCATGGGGCCCTCGGCGGCGTCAACCAGAACGAGCACGCCGTTTACCATCATCATCACCCTTTCCACTTCGCCCGAAAAATCGGCGTGCCCCGGGGTGTCGACTATGTTGATTTTTACTCCCTTATAGTGTACCGACGTGTTTTTCGCAAGTATGGTTATGCCGCGCTCGCGCTCCAAATCGTTGCTGTCCATAACCCTCTCCTCAACCGCCTGGTTTTCGCGGAAGGTATGGCTCTGTTTGAGCATTGCGTCCACAAGGGTCGTTTTGCCGTGGTCTACATGTGCGATAATCGCTACGTTTCTTAAATCTTCTCTCAGCATATAAGTCCTTATATCAAGTATTTAAAATTCGCTCTTGGTGCTGCGTTCAAACAGCTTAAGTATTATTTTCATACAGTTTGCGGCGCCGTCGCCCGACTCGAAGGCGTGGGATAAAAAACACGCCTCGTAAACCGCGTTGGTTATGGGAAGTTCCAGATTGTATCTGTCCCCCAACTCCTTCATGGCCTTTGCCGTCATAACTCCCTCGGCAAGTTTTTCAAAACGCGCGCCGTGGGCCATCATCTCGCCGTATTTTCTGTTGTGCGAGTACTCCGAAAACAGGGTCGTTTCGTAGTCGCCGAGATGGGCCAGCCCGTAGGCAGAGGTAAAGTTTCCGCCCATAGCCTTTATGAGTTTGCCCACTTCGTAGGCGCCCCTCGCCATAAGGGGGCCCTTTAAACTGACGTAGCCGCTGCCGTCGAGCACGCCCGCGGCAATGCCCAACACGTTTTTGGCCGCCGCGCCGATTTCGGAGCCTATTATGTCGTTGCCGTAGTAAAAACGGATCAGATTAGACTTGAAACTGTCGGCGATAAAGCGTTTTAGGTCTTCGCTGTAACTGTCTATAACCATGCAGTTGGGTATGCCCTTGGTGAACGCCTGTATGTGACCGGGGCCGACCCACACCGCTATTTTGTCCTGTTTTATGCCGCTCTCTGTCAAAACTTCCGAGAGCCGCTTGCCCGTGGCCTCCTCTATGCCCTTCATGCAGAGCACGAAAATTTTATCTTCCACGGGATATTTTGTTACCTTTTGCATAAATCCGCGCAGGCCCTGCGAAGATATGGAAATTATTATAACGTCGGCCGCGGTTACGGCGCGCTGCAAGTCGCAGGTTAGCTCTATGGATTTATCGAGGGTCACATACTCGTTTTTGCCCTCGTTTTTTAAAACCTCGTAGGAATAGTCCCCCTCGGGGCCCCACGATATAACTTTGTTTTTCAGTACGGTGGCCTGATACCACGCTATAAACGAACCCCAGCGGCCGCATCCCAAAACAGAGACGTTCATAGTTGCTCCTTAAATTTGTTTTCTCTCGATGAGGGCGCGGGAGAGCGTGACCTCGTCGGTATATTCGAGTTCGCCGCCCACGGGTATGCCGTGCGCAAGGCGGGTGACGTTTACGCCGAGAGGCTTTATCAGCCGCGCTATATACATTGCCGTTGCCTCGCCCTCAACGTCGGGATTGGTGGCCATTATTACTTCCTTTACGCCGTCGTCGAGGCGCGCCAGCAGCTCCTTTATGCGGATATCGTTGGGGCCCACGCCGTCCATGGGGGAAATTACGCCGTGAAGAACGTGATACACGCCCTTGTATTCGTGTAATTTTTCCATGGCGATGACGTCCTTGGGCTCCTTTACCACGCAGATCGTGCTCTTATCGCGCGAACGGCAGATATCGCACACGTCGTTTTCGGTGAAGTTGCCGCAGATCTTGCAGTATTTTACTCTCTGTTTGCAGTTGACTATGCACGCCGCAAACTCGCGCGCTTCGGCCTCGCTCATGCTTATTATCTTGTATGCGTAGCGTTGCGCGGTCTTTTTGCCGACGCCCGGCAGCTTTGAAAATTGGTTTATCAGCTTGCCTATCGGTTCGATAAATACGTCCATTCTGCTCCTGTATCAGCGGAGAATCCCGCCGCCCGCCTTTGCAAAGGGGCCCATTTTTGCCTCGTATTCGGCGTCCGCCTTCTTGTAGCCGTCCAAAATTGCGGCCATGATGAGATCTTCGAGCATTTCAACGTCGTCCCCGTCGGTGATATCTATCATTTCGGAGAGCTTGCTACCGAACTCTATGCCGTTTATTATTTTTTTGCCGTTCATGTACACGACTACCGTTTCGTCGCCCTCTTCGCCGCCGCCGGACAGCCCGACGACTTCAAGCTCCTCGAGCTCCTTGTCGGCCTCCTGCATCTGTTCCTGCATCTTTTGGGCTTCGCGGATCATATTTTGCATGTTGCCCATGCCGCCGCCACCTCTGAATGCTGCCATTTATCCTGACCTCCGAAAAATATTTTGAAAAATCTATTTTATTGTTATGTCGGCGCCGCCGAAGTTGTTTTTCAGCTCGCCGAGCGCCTTGTCAAAGTCGCTTTCGCCCTTGGGTCTGTAGCGGATTTCATACTCCGTCACGCCGAACTCCGCCACAACGCCGCCGATAAAATTATAGTTTTCGGTGCGGTTGAGCGCCTTGTAGACAGATTCGTTGTCGGTTATAAAAATAAGTTTGTCGCCCTCGAATTCGGTTATCAGATCCATGCAGAGGGTGAAGAGCACCGCGTTTTTATGGGTGGTGCGCAGGCTTTTGATTACCTTTGCGAAAATAGTGCGCTTGTCGTTCTCGCTAAGATGTCCCGACGACGGAGCCGCCGCGGGAACCTGCTCCCAGATGACGGGCTGCACCGCCTCCGAAGGTTTTTTCTGCTGCGGCCCGTCAAACGGGGAGGCCTCGTCATCCTCGACCATAGCCTGCTTTACGGGCTCCGCCTTAACGGCGGGAGGAACGGGTTGTTCTGCCGCCCTATCTTTTGCGGGGGCAAACGCGGGGGGATTTGACTTTATTTCCGCAACCTGTTTTTCAAGCGCGGCTATCTTGCCTATGAGGGCGTCTATGTTGTAGTCCTCCTGCGGAAGGGAACACTTGAGCACGGCCGTTTCGAGAGTGATTCTGCCGCTTGTGGAAAATCTCATGTCCGATTCGGCCTGCGCCAGAATTTCGGTTACGCGCAGAAGTTTGTGCCCGTCGCAGAGCTTTGCTATTTCCGCAATGGCCGAGTACGTTTCGTCGGGCAGGTTTATTATCTCCCGCGCGGTGCGGCAGACCTTTACTATCGCAATATTATTTAAAAAGGCGAGCAGATCCTTTGCCAAAACGCCGACGCTCTTGCCCGTTGAAAGTATATTTTCTACCGCGGTGAGCGCATTTTGACTGTCCTCCGAGAGAATATAGCGGCAAATTTCGGCTATTTTCAAAAAATCCGCCGAGCCCAAAACGTCGGCAACGTCCCTGTACGTCAGCTTGCCTTCGGAATAGGAAGCGCACATGTCGGCTATGGACAAGCTGTCGCGCGCGCTGCCCGCGCCCGCCCTTGCGATTGCCGAAACGGCCTCCTCCTCGAACTCCTTGCCCGTTTTGATAAGGACGGACTTTATGAGCTCCTCCAGATCCTTTTGGGGAATCAGCTTGAAATCAAACCTCATGCACCTCGACATTATGGTTGCGGGGATCTTTTGGGGCTCGGTTGTGGCGAGTATAAACACTGCGTGGCGGGGCGGCTCCTCCAAGGTCTTTAAAACAGCGTTAAAAGCCGACTGGGTGAGCATGTGGACCTCGTCTATGATATAGACTTTGTATTTGCCCGCCACGGGGGGATATTGCACCTTTTCGCGTAGGTCGCGCATTTCGTCGACGCCGTTGTTTGAGGCCGCGTCTATTTCGGAAATGTCAAGGTTGCTCCCCTCCGCCAACGCCCTGCACGTGGGGCACACCCCGCACGGCGAGCCGTTTTGGGGATTTTCGCAGTTGATTGCGCGCGCAAAAATTTTGGCAAGGGTGGTTTTGCCCGTGCCGCGCGGCCCGCAAAACAGGTATGCGTGACCAATCTTGCCGCTCTCAATCTGGTTTTTGAGAATACGGACTATGTGTTCCTGACGGACGACCGTATCGAAGGACGTGGGACGGAATGTTCTGTAAAAAGCAAGATATGCCATTTAGTTCTGCTCCGTATAATAGGATTTTTGCAATTTGTTTTTTGACCGAGTGAGGGCGTTGCCTACCGATTTTGCCGTTTTGTTGAGCGTCCGCGCAATTTCGGCGCAGGACAGCCCGTCCAAATACATTACCGTCACTTTAAATTCAAAGGCCGACAAGACGCCCGATATCTTCTGCAAAAACTCGCCCCTCTGCTCGCGGCGGATGAGTTCGTCTTCGGGGTCCGAGAGGGCGCGGACGTCGGATATCTCCACTATCGGCACAAAATTGTTGAGAGCCGAGTACTTTGCCCCGAGGCTCTTTTTTACCGCGTCTATGACGGCGTTGCGCACGCACCTGTACGCATACGTGGAAAAGGTGACGTTGACCGACGGGTTATATCCGCCTATCGCGGAGTACAGCCCCACCATGCCCTCCTGAAAGAGGTCCTCGTCCGTGGCTCCGCTTATAAAAAAACCTGCCGAGACGGACTTTACGAGCGGGGCGTACTTATTCAAAAGTTCGCTTATGGCCGCCTTGTCGCCGCTGCGGGCGGAAAGTATTAGTTGCTCCTCGTTCATCTTCTTCTCAGAACCTCGTATGCGGCAATCCCCAAGGCCACCGAGGCGTTAAGGGAATTGACCTTGCCCCTGAGGGGCAGAGAGAGCGTAAAGTCGCACTTTTCGCGGGTGAGCCGCCTGACTCCGCTGTCCTCCCCGCCGATAACGAGCGCGATGTTGCCCGAAAGTTCGGCGCCGTATATGTCTGTGCCGTCCGCTTCGAGAGCGTAGATCCAATAGCCGCCCGCCTTTAAATCGTCTATGGCTTTGTTGAGAGAGGGCACCCTTGCAACCTTTACGTGGTTGGCCGCGCCCGCAGAAATTCTTATCACCGCTTCGGTTACGGCCGCCGAGTTGTTTTGGGGAATAACCACGCCGTTTGCGCCGACGCACTCCGCCACCCTTATGACAGAGCCGAGATTGTGCACGTCCTCTATGCCGTCGCAGAGAATTATCAGGCCGTTTGCGGGATTGGCCGCAACTATGTCCTCCACCGTGGAATATTCGTAGCCGGAGGAAAAGGCTATAACTCCCTGATGTCTGCCTTCCGCGCTCTCCCTGTCGAGCGCCCTCTTATCGACGAACTGAACGCGGATATTTTTTTTGCGGGCCTCGGCAAAAATTCTGCCCAGAGAGCCCTGCGCGCCCTTTTCCATGAGGATCTTATCTATATTTTTATCCGTTTTGAGAAGTTCCAAAACGGCGTTTCTGCCTTCGGTTTTCATTCGGTCACCGCCAGAAGATTTATCAGCCTGTCCCGCTGCCCCGTGAGATACAGCCAGCCTATCACCGCCTCCAATCCCGTGGAATTGTTGTATTCGGCAAGGTCGGCGTTTTTGCTGTGCGAGGGCTTTTTTGCGTTGCGCCCGCGCCTGAAAATTTCCTCCTCGTGCGGGGTGAACTTCCCCGCGAGCCTGTGCAGCAGTCCGTTCTGTCCGTGGGCCGAAACTTCTGCAACCGTCATCTTTTGCAACTCGCCCGCGGGATAGTCGGCGGCGAGCGCAAACTTCTGGCGGACGTACAGGGAATAGACCGCGTCGCCCACAAAAGCGAGAGTTACGGGGCTTAAATTGTCCGCCTTGTCCTGTGACAGCGGCTCGAAGAATTCAATCATAGCTTTTTCCATAGATAATTATAACCCTTTGTAATAAAAAAATCAATTATTCCATAGTATATAGCGTGAAATTAATAGTATTTAAAAAGAGTGTAATTATCACCGTTATAGCTATTATCATAGCAGGAATAGCGCTTGGCCTGTGCGCGGGCGCGCTTGCCGCCTCCGCCTCGGCGACAAACAGCGGCAGGGTGATCGTGATAGACGCGGGCCACGGCGGGGTCGACGCGGGAGTTTTGGGAAAGGAAACCAAAATCAAAGAGAGCGACGTCAACCTTGCAGTCGCAAAACAGCTTAAGGGATATTTTTCCGAAGCGGGATTTAAAGTAGTTATGACGAGGACGTCCAACGGCGGACTGTACGGACTGCCCACGAGCGGCTTTAAGATGCGGGATATGAAAAAGCGCAAACAGATAATAGAGGAAAGCGGCGCGGACATGGTTATTTCCGTCCACCAGAACTCCTGTCCCCTCGAAAGCCGCAGGGGCGGCCAGACCTTTTATGACCCGCAGAGCGAAACGGGAAAAATTTTGGCGGAGTGTATCCAGGCTTCGCTCAACGATATGGAAGAGTGCGTCAAAAAGAGCTCGGCCCTGCCGGGAGACTATTATATGCTCAAATGCACGGATAATCCCTCGGTTATAGTAGAGTGCGGCTTTTTGACGAACGGCGAGGACGAAAAGCTGTTGTCCTCCCCCTCCTACCAACAAAAAGTTGCATACGCGGTGTTTAAGGGCGCGGTGAGCTTTTTCGGATGACACGTTAAACGGGCGGCAAATTGCCGCCCGCGGTTTTTTTGTTAAGTCACTTTGATTGGCCGCCGCCGTCTCCGTTTTGCTGTTTGGGACGGACGAGCTGCAGCACGGGAATAAGCAGTCCGCCTATGGAGTTGCCCAAAATAATCATTACAAGATAGCCGAGCGCCTGCCAGGATACGACGTTGCCCGCGGCAAAATAGAAGATATCGGCGATGGAGTGCTCGTAGCCGCTCAAAATAAACGCGGGGATACACAAAAGTATGCCGAGAGCCGTTTTGTTGTTGCGGTAGATATCCACCGAAAGATACACCAATATGCCGCAGAGCACGGCGCGCAGCAGCCCGAAACCGTAGCCCTGTGTAAGTTTTGAAAGGCAGAGCGTTGTAGCCGTCTCCTTTATGTTGGGCAAAACCCAGCCTATGAGATATCCGAAAGCTATCGTGCCTATGGCGTTGCCCAAAAGGGACAAAAGCAGTACCGAGATATCCTCTTTGGAGTGCTTTTCGGGGACGAGGCCTATCTTGCCCGTGTAGAGCGAATAGCCGCGCATGCAGATGCAGACGAGGGCGAGCGTAAACAGCAGCGCGCCCACGCAGCGCATATAGGGGAGCTCGGGATTGTAGCACGCCAAAAATACCGCCCCGCCCAATGAAATGAGCATACCCGCGAGTATGCCGTCTATAATTTTCTTTAAAACCGAAAGTGCGCTGTTTTTCATTGCCGCCTCCTCTGCCGTGAATATACAAATTATATCACCCGCGGACGGCAAAGTCAAAGAAAAGGAATTATATAATCATAATTAATATGGAAGCAAATTGCAGCGCGGTGCCCGCAAGGTCGAACAGGTGCCATACGGAATGGAAATATTTTACGCGCTTGCCGAACGCATAGAATATTATGCCCGACGTGTAGGCGACCCCGCCCGCAACCAGGAGCCAAAAACTTGCCGCCGTGAGATTGGCGTACAGCGGCGCAAAGGCTATCAGTATTAGCCAGCCCATGACAAAATAGCAGGCCATAGAGAGCCCCTTTATCACCTTGTTTTCCATGGCTATCGCGTTGCCCGTTATGCCGAGGACGGCCAGCCCCCACTCGGCCGCAAGTATGGGCACGCAAAAGGGCGTGCCGCCGAGCGGTATGAGGCAGAAGGGCGTGTACGTGCCCGCAATCAGCAAAAAAATCGTGCAGTGATCGAAAATTCTGAACACCGCCTTTGCCCTGCCGTTTGGCAAAAAATGATAGAGGGCGCTCATCGTGTACAGCACTATTATGCTTATCCCGAAAACGGCCACCGCCGCCGTTTTTACGCCCGACGGCCAAGAAAAAATCAGCCCGACGATCAGGGCAGTTAAACCGAACGCGCCGCCCACTATGTGCGACACGGCGTTGAATATCTCCTCGCCCTTGGTGTAAAACACGGGGAAAACGTGCGTTTTGCCCTTTGAATTTGTAACGGTTATCACCGACGCTTGTTTCATTTTGTCACCTCGCATATTTTAATTATAGCGCGGCGCGGCAAAAAATAAACCTACTGTTGCGCGCGGCGGCTCTACGTTTTGAAAAACCGCGCGTGGAGAGCCGATTGGGGCGCTCTACCGAAAAAATCAGGCGCTCTACCGTTGGTAGAACGCCTTAAAAACTCAATACGTATTAAGTTTTTTCCGATTTGAACACCAGCTCGCCGTCGGCCACGTCCACCGTCACCGTTTCGCCCGGGAGAATGTGGTTTGCCAGAATTTCGTCGGAGAGCCTATCCTCTATGCGCTTTTGTATGGTGCGCTTCAAGGGACGGGCGCCGAAAATTTCGGAGTAGCCCTCGTTGAGGATTACGTCCATGGCCTCGCTTGAAATTTCAAGTTTGATGTTCCTGCCCTTTAACCTTTCGGCAAGGCCGTCGATTATCTTGTAACAGATCTTGCCCGCCTCCTCCTTGGTGAGTTTGCGGAAGATTATTATGTCGTCGATCCTGTTGAGGAATTCGGGTTTGAACTGTTCGCGCAGGGCCTCGTTGATGTTTTCCTTCATGTTCTCGTAGCCGCCCTCTTCTTCCGTTGAGGAACTGAAGCCGAAGTTGGACATCTTTTTGATCTGCCCCGCGCCGACGTTGGAGGTCATTATGATTATCGTGTTTTTAAAGTTGACCGTCCTGCCCTTACTGTCGGTGAGCCTGCCGTCGTCGAGGATCTGGAGCAGCACGTTGAACACGTCGGGGTGGGCCTTTTCCACTTCGTCGAACAACACTACGCTGTAGGGCTTTCTTCTGACCTTTTCGGAGAGCTGCCCGCCGCTGTTGTCGTCGAAGCCGATATATCCCGGAGGCGCGCCGATAAGTTTGGAAACGGAGTGCTTTTCCATAAACTCGGACATGTCGAGCCTTATCATAAGACGTTCGTCGCCGAACATGGCTTCGGCAAGCGCCTTGGCGAGGTCGGTTTTGCCCACGCCCGTAGGACCGACGAATATGAAGGAGCCTATGGGGCGGTTGGGTTCGTTCAAACCCGCGCGGGCGCGGCGGATAGCCCTTGCAACGGCCGACACCGCCTCGTCCTGCCCGACTATTCTCTTGTGCAGGTTTTCCTCGAGGTGCAAAAGTTTTTCGCTCTCCTGCTCGGTGAGTTTAACCACGGGCACGCCCGTCCAGCCGCTGACTATATCGGCGATTTCGTTGGAGCCTATCGTGGGGGACGTGGTCTGTTTTTCGCCCTTCCACTCTGCCTTGAGCCTGTTGATCTCGTCCTGCACGCCGTTCATTTCTTCCATCAGTTTTTGGGCCTGCGCGTAGTTTTCGCCCTTGGCCGCCTTGTTCTTTTCGAGGGTGAGCCGCTTTAACTTTTCCTCCAACTCCTTTACTTCGTCGGGGCAGTTGAGGCTGTTCAAACGCGCGCGAGAGGCGGCCTCGTCTATGAGGTCTATGGCCTTGTCGGGCAAAAATCTGTCGGTTATATATCTGTCGGAGAGGGTTGCGGCGGCGATTATCGCCTCGTCGGTGATAACTACCTTGTGGTGCGCTTCGTACTTGTCGCGCAGGCCGCGCAAAATTTCGATCGTGTCCTCAACCGAGGGCTCCTCCACCTGCACGGGAGTGAAGCGGCGTTCGAGGGCCGCGTCTTTTTCGATGTATTTTCTGTATTCTTCTATGGTGGTTGCGCCGATAGTCTGCAGTTCGCCGCGGGCAAGCATGGGCTTTAAGATATTGGCCGCGTCCATATTGCTGTCCGATGAGGAACCCGCGCCCACGAGCTGGTGGATTTCATCGATAAACAATATGACGTTGCCGTTGCGCCTGATGGACTCTATCGCGTTTTTGAGCCGCTCTTCAAAGTCGCCGCGGTATTTTGAACCCGCAACCATGCCTGCAAGATCGAGGGAAAATACTATTTTGTCCTTTAAAAGATCGGGCACGGTGTTTTTTACTATTGCCTGCGCAAGGCCCTCCACTACCGCCGATTTGCCGACGCCCGGCTCGCCTATCAGCACGGGGTTGTTTTTGGTGCGGCGGGACAAAACCTGAATTATCTTGTCTATTTCGTTTTTGCGCCCTATCACGGGGTCGATTTTGCCCTCGCGCGCCTTTTGGGTCAAGTCGGTGCCGTAGTTCAATACGGACTCGTCAAGCGCGGGGGAAGTGCGCTTGGACTCGCTCTGCTGGGGCTTGGGCGCCTGTGCGTTGCCGTGGGAATTATACAGATTGCCGAAACTTGAAAACGGGTCGCCGGCGCTTGAATCGTCGTCGCTTAAACTGCCCGTGATGGCAAGCTCTATCTTGCCCGCAAGCGCGGTTACGCTTACGCCTATGGCGCGCAAAATGCGCATCGCCAGACAGTCCGTCTGGGACATTACCGCCAAAAGCATGTGCTCCGTGCCCGCAAGGGAATCCTCGCCGTTGATATCCACGGAAAGTTCCAAAGCGCGCTCTATCATATGTTTTGTCCGAGGGGTGTAGCCGCGGATATTTGAGCTGAAATCGATGGAACGGGCAAAAAACTCCCTGAATTCGGGCTCGGAAACGTGGCAGGAGGTCAACACCTTGTATGCCGTGCAATCGGGACAATTGAGCATCGCAAAGACAATGTGTTCGCTGCCGATATACGTGGAATTATATACCTTGGCCGCCTCCTCGGCGACGGAAAAAACCTGCTGAAGATTGTCGGTAAAATGGTTGAGATATGAATATTCCATAATTAATTACCTCCCTGCATCATCTGTTTTATGTGTTTTGTTACGTAATCCGCCCTGTATTCGTCGCGGGCGAGGGAAGAAAGCTCCTTGCCGGCTGCGGCGTTGATATTTGCGGGGCGCATTTTGACTACGAGATCGTCTATCGCCGACACGTCGGGGATATTTATATAGCCGAGGCAGGCGCCGAATTTTACGCTTGCCGACAGCTTTAAAAGTTCGTTGGTGGAAAGTTTTGCACAGCTGGTGAGCACGCCGAGGGCTCTCAGACAGCCGTCCTTTACGTCGAGGGAAGAATCGCCCTTTTTAATGTTGAGACGTTCGGCCTCCTCCAGCTCGGCAACCTTTGTCACGACGTCGCTTACCTGTTTTAAAATTTCCCTTTCGGTGACGCCCAACGTGACCTCGTTGCTTATCTGGTACATATATCCCTCCGCCTCGCTGCCCTCGCCGTAGACTCCGCGCAAGGTCAGCCCGAGACGGGAAATAGAGCGGTATATTTTGGGCATCAACCCGTTTATGGTCAGGGCGGGCAGAAAGGCCATTACCGATGCCCTGAGCCCCGTGCCGAGATTTGTGGGGCAGGCGGTGAGATAGCCGAGCTGCTCGTCAAAGGCGAATTTCATAGAATTGGACAGGCGGGCGTCTATCTGCGCCATAGTGTGATAGGCCGTTTCCAGCTCCATTCCCTTGAGTATGCACTGCTCGCGGAGGTGGTCCTCCTCGTTTATCATTATAGATATGCTTTCGTCGTTGTTGATGACCGCCGCAGAGATTCGCTTATTCTTTATAAGGTTGGGGGAAATCAGGTGGTTTTCCATCAGCATCTGCGCTTCGCCGTCGGATATCGCGCTCATATAGTAGACCTTAAACTGGTCGTCCTGAAAGCCGTCCACCCGCGAAAGGCCGCTTGTGACGAGGCGGACAATTTCCCGCGCGTGCTTTTCGCCCTGCAACCTGAGCGGGAAAACGTAGCCTTCGATATTTCTTGCAAGCCGCACCCTTGTGGAAACAACTATTTTGGATAAATCAGTCATCTTCGTAGTGCTCCCCGTACAATTTTTTGTTTATGTCTTTAATCTGCTTATTCAACAGGTTGGCTTCGGTATAGCGCCTTGCCTTTACGGCCTCTTCCAGCTTTTCCTGAAGGGATTTGAGCTTGCGGAGCAGTCCGTATTCGTCGTTGTTGAGGGCCGCCGTGCCAATGTGGGTGTCCTTGCCGTGAATATTGCGGATTGTGGGGAGCAACTGCTCTTTGAAAATATCGTAGCAGCTTGCGCAGCCCAAAAGCCCCGTGCGCCTGTAGTCGCCGTACCGCGTGCCGCAGACCGGGCAGGCAAGAGACTCCTCCAAACCGCCGTCGCCGTAGAGATTGGTCCAGAACACGCTGCCGTCGTTTTCGGTGAAGTCGCCCGTCACTTCGACGTAGCAATCTTTGCAAAAATGACTTTCATACTTTGTGCCATCGATGATTTCCACAAAGTTTATGGTTGCTATTTTCTGTTTGCAACGTTGACAAAGCATGGCGTTCTCCCTTTGGCAGATAGCCGGCCGCGATTGCGGCTTTCACTATAATTATACAACATTTCGGGCGACCGTAAACAAAAATATTGATACGGTAACAAATTTTTTTGAAAAAATAGCCCGCGATAATTGAAATGGCACGCAAGGTGTGTTATAATTGTGAGCGGTAAAAATTAAAAATCGGAGGAATTGTAATGCAATATTCAAAAGACGTTGAAAATATGATTTGCGTTGCCAAGGGCGTCTCCGGCAGATTTGAGCACGGCCCCGCCCCCATTCCCGAAGAAGGACTTTGGGTTCAGGCAAAGGAAATCAAAGATATCAAGGGCTTTACCCACGGTATCGGCTGGTGCGCACCCCAACAGGGCGCATGCAAACTGTCTTTAAACATTAAGGACGGTATAATCGAAGAAGCTCTTGTTGAGACCATAGGCTGCTCCGGCATGACGCACTCCGCAGCTATGGCGGCGGAAATACTGCCCGGCAAAACCATTCTGGAAGCCCTCAACACAGACCTCGTGTGCGACGCAATAAACACTGCCATGCGCGAACTCTTCTTGCAGATAGTTTACGGCAGGTCGCAGTCGGCGTTCTCCGAGGACGGCCTTGCGGTAGGCGCGGGGCTCGAGGACCTCGGCAAGGGACTGCGCTCGCAGGTGGGCACGATGTACGGCACCAAACTGAAGGGCGTGAGATACCTTGAAATGGCCGAAGGCTACGTCATTGCCATCGCCCTTGACAAAAACAGCGAGGTGTGCGGCTATAAGTTTGTTTCCCTCGGCAAGATGACGGACTTTATCAAGAAAGGGCTTTCCCCCAACGAAGCGTACGAAAAGGCGATAGGCACTTACGGCAGATATTCCAAAGAAGCCGGAGCGGTTAAGCATATCGACCCCAGAACAGATAAGGAGGTTGACTAAGTATGGCTCTTTTTGAAAATTATGAAAGACGCGAAAGCAAAATTTTGGGCGTTTTGAAAGAATACGGCATTAATTCCATAGAAGAATGTAAAGATATAACCCTTGCAAAGGGTATCGACGTTGATAAAATAGTGCGCGGCACGCAGCCTATCTGCTTTGAAAACGCCGTTTGGGCGTACACCGTGGGCGCGGCTATCGCAATAAAAACCAACAGCAAAAAGGCTGCGGACGCAGCAAAGATGGTCGGCGTAGGCTTGCAGAGCTTCTGCATCCCCGGGTCGGTTGCGGAAAACAGAAAGGTTGGTTTGGGCCATGGCAATTTGGGCAGCATGCTCCTCTCCGAAGAGACCGATTGCTTCTGCTTCCTTGCGGGACACGAATCCTTTGCCGCCGCCGAGGGTGCAATCAAAATTGCCGAAAACGCAAACAAGGTGCGCACCAAGCCCCTGCGCGTTATTTTGAACGGCCTTGGCAAGGACGCAGCGTATATCATTTCGAGAATAAACGGCTTTACCTATGTGAGGACGGAATTTGACCCCTACACCGAGACCGTTAAGGTTGTGGACAGCGTGGCCTTTTCCGACGGTCCCCGCGCAAAGGTTAAGTGCTACGGCGCAGACAACGTGCCCGAAGGCGTTGCAATTATGAAGATGGAGAACGTTTCCGTTTCGATTACGGGCAACTCCACCAACCCCACCCGCTTCCAGCACCCCGTTGCGGGCACCTATAAGAAGTGGTGCAACGAGAACGGCGTTAAGTACTTTTCGGTTGCTTCGGGCGGCGGCACGGGCAGAACGCTGCACCCCGACAACATGGCGGCGGGTCCTTCGAGCTACGGCATGACCGATACGATGGGCCGCATGCACTCCGACGCGCAGTTTGCAGGCTCCTCCTCCGTTCCCGCACACGTTGAGATGATGGGACTTATCGGCATGGGCAATAACCCCATGGTAGGCGCGACGGTTGCCGTTGCGGTTGCCGTTCAAGAGGCAATGACAAAGTAATTAAGTATAATAAAACGCGGGTTTTGGGCGATTGCGCTCAAAACCCTTTTTTGTTTGTGGGAAAAGTATGCTATTCCCTCCCATCACCCGCTTCGCGGGAGCTCCCCCCCAAGGGGAAGAAGCCACGTGATGAGGTACAATATTTATAGCGGCGGGCGCAAACTTTTGCGCCCGCCGCTTTGTAAGTTGAAACGGTTTGTAGCGTTAAGCGGAATGTATGGCTAACGCAAGTTGAGGAATTAACGCTCGGGTCGCCCAAAAAATTTTTTAAGTTACCTTGTTATCCTGCATCGACCAGTCCACGGGGGGATTCTCTCGCTCAATCGCCCGCTTTCAGCGGGTCTCATATCGTTCGAAATGACACGCTTTAATGTTTGTTGTGATTATCTTAAATTGCGGAGCAATTCATATCGTTCTGCCGTTTCCCAAAGGGAGCCCTCGGCAGAGCAGCGGGCAAAGCCCTCGCGCGAAATGACACGCTTTAATGTTTGTTGTGATTATCTTAAATTGCGGAGCAATTCATATCGTTCTGCCGTTTCCCAAA